>NZ_JALAGU010000015.1 GCF_022712275.1 Corynebacterium sp.
CTCCACCACAGCCACCGCCGTCGCCGACGACCTGCCCGGCTCCTCGCCCGCCGGCTCAGCAGGCTCGGCCGGGTCAGTCACCGGATCTCTCCCCGGTTCCCTTCCCGGCTCCTCCGACGCCACCCCCTCCACCAACGACGGCCTCTACGAAGGCCGCGTCGAGGTCTCCGACGTCCCTGCCGAGGACCAGTCCACCTTCACCGGCCAGGTCTTCGACGACGCCAACCGCAACTCCACCCTCGACGACGGCGAAGAGCCGATCGCCGGCGTCCCCGTGAGCAACGGGATCGACGTCGTCACCACCGACGATGACGGACGCTACGAGCTGCCCGCCGGTGACAACCTCACCCTGTCGGTCACCCAGCCGGCCGGCTGGCAGGTGCCGGTGGACGCCGACAACTTCGCCCAGTTCAGCTACAACCACCTGCCCGAGGGCTCCACCGACCTGAAGTTCGGTGGCCTGGAGCCGACCGGCGATGTGCCGGCCGCAGTGAACTTCCCCATGGCGAAGTCCGAGGCCACGGCGGCCGAAGACCAGTCCTGCCCGGTGGCCGCGGACACCCAGACCTACGACAAGGAGGAGGTCGGGTACGCCGCCAAGGGTGGTCCCGCCGACCTCGCCGAGCGTGACGACTACGCCGGCTGCGGCGTCATGCTGCTGGGCGACAATGTCGGCGATGACCTGTCGCTGAACCCGGATCTCCGCTCGCTGTACGCGGACATGAACGGCCCGGTGCGCGCGTTGCCCGGCAACCACGACATGGACTATGACGCCGCGGACGACTCACACGCCACGGACACCTACCGGCAGGACTTCGGTGCGACGCACTACTCCTACAACGTCGGCGACACCCACTTCATCGCCCTCGACAACATCGAGTACAAGGGCGCGAACCCGGACGGCTCAAAGAACAGCTATCTGGAGAAGGTCGGCGAGGAGCAGCTGACCTGGCTGAAGAACGACCTCGCCCAGGTCGACGAGGACGCGCAGGTGGTGGTCTACTCCCACGCGCCGATCGTGAACTACAAGGAGATGATCACCGATGACGCCCTCGACTTCTACGACGCGGTCTCCTCGCACCCGAATCTGGTGACCGTCGGCGGCCACACCCACACCCTCGAGCACCTGCTCGCCGGCGAGCAGCGCGAGGAGTGGAAGGACGCCGGGCTGTCCGAGCTCCCGAACGACCAGATCGTCGCCGGTGCGGTCTCCGGCGACTGGTACTCCGGCGGACTCAACGAGAACGGTGTCCCCTACGCCTACACCTCCGAGGCCGCGGAGCCTGGCGTGTACACGCTGACCTTCTCCGGCGATGAGCCGGGGACCTACGGCGGCTACTACACGGTGCGAGGTGCCGACCAGGACCACCAGCAGCTCATCGGCATCAACTCGCCGACGTGGCGCGAGTGGGCCGAGAAGGCTCAGGCGTGGCAGGACGACGACAAGGCGGGCGACGGGCCGTCGTCGATTGATCCGCTGACGGTGTCCGCCGATGATCTGAAGGACGGGAAGTCCTTCCTGACCTCCAGCTTCTTCGGTGGTTCCACAGAGGCGACGGTGTCCGTCTCCTTCGACGGTGGGGACGCCGTGGACGCGGAGATCACCCAGCCTGCCACCGGCGAGGGCGAGAACAAGGGCTGGGAGTTCACCGATCCGATCTCCGCGACCGAGAACCTGTCGACCACGGGCAATGTGGCGCAGTCCAGCCCGCACCTGTGGCGGACCGCGGTCCCGGCCGACCTGACACCCGGTGAGCACACTGCCGAGGTCACGGCGACGGACCGTTACGGTGCCGGGTACACCGAGACGGTGACATTCACGGTGGAGTAGTACGCAGGGGTGGCCGGGGTGGGTGGTGGTCAGCAAGGATCAGCCGAGCTCAGTCATGGTCGGCACGCCTGTGTGCAACATCACCCTGCCGAAACCGCCTGAGGTGCTCCTAACCTCGGGAGGTGGACAGAGAATCACCTCCCGTACGAAAGGACCACCACCATGGCTTACGCCACCACGAACCCCTACACCGGAGAGGTGGTCAGGACCTTCCCCACCGCCACCGCCGAAGAGATCGACCAGGCTGTCAGTGCCGCGGACGCCACCTTCCGTACCTGGTCGCAGACTCCGGTCGAGCAGCGTGCCGCGGTCCTCGCCAAGGCCGCGGAGATCCTGCGGGAGAACAGGCGCGACTACGCCGAGACCCTCACCCTGGAGATGGGAAAGCTCATCGGCGAGGCGGAGGCCGAGGTCGAACTGTCGGCGTCCATCCTGGACTACTACGCCGTCCACGGTGCCGAGGCACTCGCTCCGCGCTACCTGCGGGCCGAGGGCTTCGGTGACCAGGATGTCGCGCTGGTCAATGACCCGCTGGGCGTCCTCTACGCCGTGGAGCCCTGGAACTTCCCGTACTACCAGGTCATCCGCATCAGCGCACCGCAGTTCCTCGCCGGTAACACCATCGTGCTCAAGCACGCGTCGAATGTGCCGCAGTCCGCGCTGCGCATGGTGGAGCTGTACCGCCGGGCCGGCGCGCCGGAGGGCCTGTTGAACAACGTCTTCGCCGGACACGACGCCACCGACCGGATCCTCGCCGATCCGCGTGTCCGCGGTGTGGCCCTCACCGGTTCCGAGGGCGCCGGTGCCGCGATTGCGGCGGCTGCGGCGAAGAACCTGAAGAAGTCGACTCTTGAGCTGGGCGGCGCGGATGCATTCGTCGTCCTGGAGGATGCCGAGGTCGAGAAGGCCGCCAAGTGGGCGGCATTCGGCCGGCACTGGAACGCGGGCCAGGTGTGTGTATCCTCCAAGCGGCTGATCGTCGTCGACGCGGTGTACGACCGCTTCCTCGCCGAATACCGTCGCCATGTTGCTGAACTGGTCGCCGGTGATCCGATGGATCCGGCGACCACGCTGGCACCGCTGTCCTCCCAGCAGGCCGCGGATGATCTCGTGAAGCAGGTCGAGAAGGCGAGGAGCGAGGGTGCCACCGTTGAGGTGATCGGCGCTGAGGTGCCGGAGCTCGGTGCGTTCGTCCGTCCGCTGCTGGTGACCGATATCCCGGAGGGGTCCGAGACCTCGCAGACCGAGTTCTTCGGTCCGGTGACGCAGCTCTACCGGGCCAAGGATGAGGAGGACGCCGTGCGCATCGCGAATGACACTCCGTTCGGCCTCGGTGGTTCGGTGTTCTCCACGGATATCGAGCGTGCCCGCAAGGTCGCCCGCCGTATCGACACCGGCATGGTGTTCATCAACCAGCCGACCGGTGTGAAGGCGGACGTGCCCTTCGGCGGTGTGAAGCACTCCGGCTACGGTCATGAGCTCATCGACCTGGGTATCAAGGAGTTCGTGAACCAGAAGGTCGTCGTGGTCAGCGACATCGACGGCGCCTTCTGACCGTCTACCGGATCACAGCGGTCTACCGGATGACGGTTCGGACGGTCTGCGGCTCCTCCCCCATGAACTGCCGACGGAAGTAGTCCTTGATCAGGTCGCGCCTGGATTTCTTCTTCCCGTCTCCGGTGGTGAAGGGTGTGGAGGATGCGGCGTGCTGCCGGCCGCCGGATCCCGCCCCGGCTCCCGTTCCCGCCATGCCGGGGCCCACGCCCATGCCGTTCATCCCGACGGCTCCGCCGCGGGTCGCTCCACCAGCTGGTGCACCTCCGGTGGCGGCACCGGGGACGCCGGTCCCCGGGGCGCCGGTCCTGCCTGCAGTGCCGGGCCCGCCGGTGGCCCCGGTTCCACCCGGTCCCCCGGGGCCAGTAGTGCCGCCGGTGCTGCCCGTGCCGCCGGTGCCACCCATCGACAGCGACCGTGGCAGCAGCGGCTGAGCCACCGTCCCGGTACCGGTCCGGGTTCCGGTACCGGCCATCGCCGGGGACCCGGTGGACCTGTTCATGCCGGTTGCCGGAGATGCTGCGGGGGTGCCACCGCCGGTGGTCTGGACTCCACCGGCCGGCGCGGTCGCAGCAGTTCGCTGCATCGCCGTTTCCATGGGGGCGCCGCCACCCGGTGCTGCACCACCTGCCGGCGCCGTTGTTGACCGCCCCATCGGAGCAGCCGGTGCCGCCGCGCTGAGCGTGTTCGCGACCTGGCCTGTCTGCTGGGCGATCTGGGTGACCTGTTGTGTCGCCATGGTCTGGCCGGCTGCCTGTGCTCCACCGGAGACCTGGGTAGCCACTTCACCCATCGCCTGGGTGGCGACCGTCCCGGTGGTGAGTGCCCCGCCTCCGGTGTGGCCGATCACTTCCACACCGAGGTTGCTGACGGTCGGGCGGGCGATGTCCAGCGCCGGTTGCAGGTAGGAGGACACGAACGCTGCGACCTCGGCCTGGGTCTCGGCGTCAACCGTGGCCATCGTCAGCGCTGCGGCAGCGGCACCACCCGGGGTGGCTGCAGCTGCAATGGTCGCCGCAGTTTTCCTGGTCTCGGCCTCCGCGACCATGGCGGTCAGTGTCGCGTGGGCTGTCGCGCGGATCTGCGGGAGTTCCAGCATCGAGGTTCCCATCGCGGTGGCATTGGCTGCGATGATCGTCCCCTGGCTGACAACGTCACTGATTGCCGACTGCATGGTGATGAAGGCTTCGCCCTCAGTGTTCGCGGCAAGGGTCGCCGACGCGCTCTGGAGGGTCTTTGCCGCTGTGGCCAGCTTCTTCCCTCCCCGAATCCAGGTGTCCGATGCCATGAGTATTGAACTGTCGTCACCGGTGAACATCGCCAACAGCGCCTTGATCTCGGTACCGGATTCAATGGCTGCGATCGGTGGTGTGTAGGCGAGGTCCAGGATCGGCACGTCCTTGCGGGTCGGCAGAATGAGCGTTCCCTGTTCCAGCTGGCGGGCCTTGGTGCCTGCGATGGGGTCATTGAAGAACGCCTCAGCGGCACCCGCTTCCTGCGCCTCGACGGCCTCGACGAGTCTCATCATCGATTCCTGGAGAAAATTGACACTCTCCAGCATCGACTGCGTCGCGATTGCCAGGGATCCCGGATGGTCCCCGATGTACGAGGTGTACTGAGCGGCGACAGCTCCAAGTGCTGGCGATGTCGTAAACGACCCGACCACAAATCCTTCGTACCGTCCCTTGAATAAGACCTCGCTGGCAACTTGAACTTCTTCAAGAGCCTGATACACGCCTTCGACTTCAACTCGAAACAAGATAGCCCCCAATTGAGTTATTGATTATTTGATATCCGAGAATAGCCTGATCACATCCACCGGTCCGATCGGCGTCTCCCGACCAAGAAAACATCACGCCGTCTCGATTCTTAGGTCTTCCAAAAGGTATACATCCAGAGATTTCAGAGAACCCGCCTTCATTAACAACTTCAACCCCGGACTCATCCAAAGAGGAAACTCCATCCTCTCCAAGAAAGTGGTCCGGAGATGTATCTGAACCCCAGAAGATCTCAACGTGCCGAATCAAGGGCTCCCTGGACGCCCCTCTTGCCGCACAGAGCACATATCCCGGGCCTACGTCGGGCGGCGTTCCCGCCATGATTTCGAGCGTTTCCAGTCGCTCGAAAACTTCCGGCGCGCAGACGTTCGGAAGATCAACACTGTCCGGCGTCCGCGCAGCATCACCCAACGGCTCCAGCTCCAGCGGCTGCCCCACGAACTGCTGAGACTTCCAGACCAGGCGGTCCAGCGGATCCCTCGGCTCAGTCTCGAACCAGATGCCCACATGCCCGGCAGGCTGCAGCATCCGCCCGTCCTCCGTGGTCACCGGTACCTCAACAGCAACGTCCGCATCCACAGAGGACGCGGCAGCAGCGTCTTCGACATCAGCATCGCCGCTCCCACTCGAAGAGCACCCGCTCGATGCGAACAGTATTCCGACCAGCGGCGCAGCCAGAAGCGGCTTCCATCTCCCTCTGGGTCTTCCCCGGCGTCCCGACACCTGATCCCACATCATCCGCCGTCCCGACACACTCCAGGTACGCGTCATACGTCTTTCCCCTTGATCTTCCTCCCCAGATGCCCGCCCCTCGACGGCACATCACCCGGCCGGTTAGCTCAGGTCCCAAAACAATAACCTGCCCTTCCCCGCCCCACAACCCCCTGCAGACATGAAACGACCCCGACCAGGGTGCGGGTCGGGGTCGAGGCTCTCCCACGAGCGTTGGTGTGGTCGAGTTCGCCGTCAACGATAAGCCCCCAACCCCTTCACGTCCCAAAATAACCCACTTCGGGGGTGGACACATCTCATACAGCGAGACGTCGAGGTCGGCTCCACGGTGCTCACAGCCACTGTCAGCTCTGCGCCCGGCGAACCTCAGTACGCGGCAAAGGTGATCCCGTTCGACATGCCCTCGAGAATCTGCTTCCCGTCATCCTGCCGGACCAGCGACGCCCCCAGCCACGCATCATCCACGACCTCCGCTCCCAGCGGTACACCGACGCGCTGACCGTAGTCGAGCCAGACCCCCTCGGGATCGACCTCCCATACGTACCGGACAGCTGACTGCCCCGCCCGGGAGTCCTTGATGAGCATCGCCAACTGCAGGCGGCCATCCGCCGCGATCGCTTGCAACGCCGTCACCGTAGCCACCGACAGGGGCCAGTAGTGACGCGCACGTTCGCGGGCGTCGGCGTCCTCCCAAGGCCAGTCGGCCGACCACCCACGCCGCGTCCCCACCAGGTCACCGGCCCCCACTGCCTTCCCGGGGAACCGCGGCTCGACCTCAGCGCTGACATCCTCGTACTCCTCCATGTCTGCGGTCGAGCCTTTCACGACAATGCAGACGCCGTTCGTGTCCCACTCACCACCGGGCATAAAGCCCCGCAGTTCCGCGGCACGCACCCGGTCGACCTCCAGCTCCTCTGCGCTGTAGAAACGACGCACCTCGGTAGCCGGAATGAGGGCACGTTCGGCATGCTGGCCCGCCACCCTGTTGGTCAGCTCCGCGCCCGGCCGATTGAGCAGCTTGATGATCAGCGTCTCAATGAGGAAAGCTTCCGGCTCCGTGAGATTTCCCCGGACAATGTAGGCGTAGTCTTCCAGCACCAGGTCGTCACCGGCGTTACAAATGATCCGGGCGATCTCCCGGTGTTTCGCGGACAGCTCGACATCCGGGTCCCCATCCTGCTGCGCCATAGCAGCGCGTGCCTCAGCGAAGTGCGCCTGCCAGCGCAGTCCCTTGCCCTTGCCGACGTAGAAGATGTTGTCCGGGTTGAAGCGCCCGGCAGTCACCGGGACCCGGCTGAGGGCATAGACATAGAAGTCACCTTCTCCACCGAGGTTGACATCAGGGTCGGGCGCCTCATGACTATCTCGACGAAGCCTCTTCTGGTGGTCTCTGGGATGCGTCATGGTTCTGACCATAGACGATCACCACCCGTGGCCACAGTCGATTGGGGAGAGCTTCCCACACTTCACACAGGCCTCGCCAGCTTGTGGCATCCTGACAGGAAGCATCGAAGTTCTTCTCTCCGACCAAAAGGGAACACCGTGCGATACAGCACCGAAACACACGACAAGAGCTACATCAAGCCAGGTATGCGGCTCCGACTCCCTGAGGATTACGCCACCTCCGAACTCCCTGACTGGCGAGCCGCACTGTTCACACTGATCCTCCCGTTCCCTGTCTCAGGGCTCCCGCCGACTGCAATGGGCCAACGCTTCGTCGATCTTCCTGAGTCATGGCTACCTGGCCGTTTCCGCGGCATCCAGACCATCGAAACCCCAGTTGATGTCAACGGCATATATCGCGCCCCCCGATGGGAACGAGACCGTGAAGACGTTTACAACCACACTCCCCGAGCTTTCCATGAGACTGCCACGGCGCGCTTCAAGGGCCCGCTCGCGGAGTCTGTCGGCTCGAATGCCGTCGATCGGAATGTCCCCGGATTATTCCCATCATCGTGCTGTGCCGTGGACGACACCTCCGAAGATTTGCGCTGCCACCGCTACTTATTCTCCGCAGACACCTACACCACCGTGAGCCCCAGGGACGGGGACATCCCTGCGGACCGCCAGCCCACCACGCCAGAGTCCGCCTTCAACATCAAGGAAACCACCGGCTCTGAGTCCAGTAGCCCCTCGCATGCCAGCGTCCGGCTCGTCTGCGCGGAGTTTCTGCAGTATCGCGGCATGATGACACACCGCGACGAAAATCGTGAAAATGGGACGACATATCCTATCGCCGGTGAGCTGGCTCACGACTACCTGGTACTCCATGTGCTCGCCGAGAACTGCACCTCAGAATCACTAGAGCACATCTCACAATCCCTTCATAGGGCTCGCCATACCATCCAGGCCCGCCCCTGTAGCGACACCGCCAACGACTACCAGAAGGCATCCTTACTGGACAGTTTCGTCGCCGACGCCGTCACCGCACTGAATGACGGCAGGCCGGATCAAGACAGGTTCACCGCTTCGGCGAGCAAGAGTGGCGCGCTGAGCGGTGGATATACCACAGTCCCATCCAAGATCGACGTGCAGCGTCATCCACACGAACGCCCCGTCCGACTGTGGCGCAACGGTATCGGGAGCAGGCCGGTCCGCGTCGTCTGCGCCGTCCCTGGGAAGACGCTGGACGCTCACAGCGAGCTGCTCGGGAGTCCGTTCGAGGATGAGGTCTGGCAGTGGTGTCCGGAAGACCTCTGGGGATGGATCCTGGGGTCCGGCGCCGACAAGTTCGCCGAGGGTATACCCCGTTACTCCTCAGCCTCGCCCGATAACCCGGACCGGAGCGTATTCGAGTATTGGACCCTGGTTCCGACCCACCACGGCGCCGCGTTGGTCCGCAACAGCACCGCCGACGCCTACGACTCCCGTCCCTGGATGCTCGCCGGCACCCGGTTGACGGATCTGGCGATACTCATCCACCGAGCGTCCGCCATGCTGACCAATATCGGGGAACGTCTCCGGTCGATCACTCTGGCGTCCTCGACGGTCGCGAGTTCCACCGAGGAACTGGAAGACCTCGACGACGCCATCGACGAACTCACTAGCGCCCTGACCACCTTCCGGCACATCCAGTCAGATTTCGTCCGCTTCCGTGACCGCCTGTGGTTCGAGGTGGTCCCAGACCGCGACCTGGACACCGAATTCATGCTGTCCCTCCGGGAATCACTTGGCGTCACTCGCCGCTATCTCGACGTCAAGGACGAGCTTGAACTGCGGGAATCCGTGTATTCCGTGCAGTTCAACCAACGACAGGTCGAGCTTGACCGTCGTCTCCAGCAACAGGCGAAGGCGGAGGCGGAAGACCGCCGGCAACGCACCGCAGCTACCCAGCAGGAGCGCGACGCCGAGACCAGGCGGCAGGCATCACAGGACCGGTTCCAGAATGTCTTCCTTAGCGTCCTCGCCGTGGCACTGGGCGTGCCCGGTGTCGTACAGGTAAGTGGTGCCGACGGTGCCGGGAGTGTCTGGCTCACGCTGGCCCTCATGGCCATCGTCGGGACAGTGATCTTCCTTATCCTGCGCTGGTACAACCACCACGACAAAGGGTAATCGAACACTTCGCGCCTTGCGCGCCGGAGCTGTCCGGCCCCGCATGTAGCCTCGCGAACAACAGAAAGGACGCCGCATGCACATCACCTTCGGATGGGGCTTCGACACTGCCCGCTGGACCACCGCCACCACACCCGCCACCCTCGGGTCAGTGGTCACCGGTCCCACCGGCCTCGCGGACATCCTCGCCACCCGCCTCGCACTCACCCGTCCTGACCTGGACCGCTCCACCCGCATCGCGGCCTACCGCAGCGCCCTGAGCCAGGTCGTCGCCACCGCCGCTCCCGGTTCCTGGCCCGCCACCGGCTTCTCCCACGACCCCTGGACCGTCGCCCGCGAGCTCCTCGCCTGGCGCGACCAGCTCGTCTCTGCCGGATGGAATCCCACAGACACGGCAGGCACAGACACCCCCGAGCGTCTCGGCGTCCTCGTGCGCGTCGAAGCGCTGCTGCCCACCACGGCCGGCTGGGCACCCGGCCCCGCGGACACCCTACGCACCATCGGCACAACCCTCGCGGACCTGGTCACCAACGGTACCGACTGGCCACTCGGCATCGATGCCGTCGCCCTCGACCACCCCGTCAACGACCTGCCGCCCCTGTGGCGACGCATCCTGAGCAACCTCATCGCACTCGGCGTCCCCGTGGCCGAGTTGCCCGAACCCGCACCGCTGACCGAGCTCACAGTGCTCACCGCAGACACCGAATGGGACGCCGCTCCCGCTGTAGCCCGCCTGCTCACCGACCTCGAAGCAGCCGAGAAACACCACACCGTCCTTGCCGGACGCTCCACCCAGCTGCTCGACCGCGAACTCCTGCGACTCGGCGGCACCCCGGTCGGAGTGGGACCCCGCGGTGTCTCCCCGCTGGCCCAGGTCATCCCGGTGTTCCTCCGCGCCGTCACCGCGCCCCACGATGTCTCCGCCCTCGCTGATCTCCTCAACGTCACCGTCCCGGGGATCGACGAGCATTCCACCTTCCCGCTGCTGCCCGGTGCACTGCGCAGGACTCTCATCGACGCCCTCAGTCAGGAACCCGGTGTCGGCGGCCCCGCCTGGACCACGGCCGTCAACACCACCCTGGACGGCGCCGGGCCCGAAGACGCCCAGAGTGTCCGTGAGTTCGACGAGCTCATCCGTCTCACCCCGCTCACCGACGACAACGGCCTCGACACCTCGCTGGTCGCCGCCCATCTGGGCTGGCTCGGACGGCAGTTCCAGCGCTTCAGCCGGGAGGACAACGAACCTGCGCGCGTCACCACCCTGATCGCCACCGTCAGCACCCTGGTCGCCGGACTCGGCTCGACAATCAGCTCCCACGAACTGGACCAGGTTGTCGCCGAAGTCACCGGCACCGGTGGGCTGCGCGTCCACGCAGAAGCTTCCGCTGCACGCGACACCGTCACCTCACCCGGGCAGCTCGGCACCGGCACCGCCCCGGTCATCTGGTGGCTGCCGGTCGACGAGCACCGCAGCGTCCGCGAACTGCTGCGTCCGGCCGAATCCGCCTGGCTGGAGAACGCCGGCGTCGTCCTGCCCGACCCCGAGTCGCTCGCCCGCCTCACCCTGCGCTCCGAACTGCGCGCCCTGCGCCGACGCAGAAAGGTCACCGCGGTCCTACCCGCCCGGATCGACGGGGAACGCGCCGCCGAGCACGCCGCCCTCACCTTCCTCATCAACGATCTGCCCCGCGAGGCAGACACCACCTTCGACGACCTGCAGAAAAGCACCCGGGAGGATGCCACCCTCCCCGCCGACCGGGCACACGTCCCCGACACCCTCGAGTTCTGCATCCCCGACCCCGTCAGCCGCACCGTCACCGGTGGTGAACACCTCATCCCCACCCGAATCAGCTACTCCCAGTGGGAGAAACTGCTGGTCCACCCCCTGGAATGGTTGCTCGACCGGCGCCTCGGCATCCGCGCCGGCGGACTGGTCGACGTGCCCACCGGCAACCGCATGGTCGGCACCTGGCTCCACGCCACCGTCGAGAACATCGTCAACCGCCGCCTCGACGAAAACAACGGCGACCCCGTCACCGTCTACGTCACCGAGCAAGAGGTCACCGGGGAGCTCGAGGCACTGCTGCCCGCCTACGCCTCAGAACTCGCCCTGCCCGGCCGCAGCCGCGACCGCGGCGCGACCATCGCCCTCGCCGTCCGCTCGATCACCGGCCTGTTCACCGCACTGGAGGACGCCGGGATCCGCGTCCGTGCCGTGGAAGCCGAATTCGAGACCACGCTGACCGGCAGCCACGGCCGTGACGGTGAACCGCTGGTTCTCGGCGGTTTCCGCGACATGGACGTCATCATGGCCGACGGTTCCGACGGCGTCATCGACCTGAAGTACACCCTCGCCAAGAAGAAGTACCGGGACGCCGTCGCCAACGGCACCGCCCTGCAGCTCGCCGTGTACGCCGCCTCCGTCGCGGGCACCGGAAAGCGTCTGGCCGATGTACCGGTGGCATATTTCTCCCTCCACGACGACCTGCTCCACACCGCCGACCCACGCTTCGGGCTCGGCGAAGACACCCTCGACGTCTCAGTCGCCGACGGCGGCGCCCCGACCGCCGATGAACTGTGGGACCGGGCGGTCACCGGGCTCAACCGCATTCTCGATGACCTCCGTGCCGGTCACCTCACCGACCTCGGCAACCTGCTGGTACTCCAGGACGCAGACCCCGACGGCAACTCCCCCGAGGGGACGACCGAGGAGACCAGGGCAGCCCTCGCCGCCGCTGGGGAGACCGGGTACCTGCCCGCGGCGTCCGCCAAGTACACCGATCTTGCGCTGGTCACCGGCGTGGAAGGAGACCGCGCATGACCCGCTGGACCATCATCAGGGCCTCCGCCGGATCGGGCAAGACCTACCGGCTCACCGAACTGGTCACCGACCGGCTCAGTCACCCGGCCGAGGACGGCACCGTGCTACGTCCCTCCCAGATCATCGCCACGACCTTCACCCGGGCCGCCGCCGCCGAACTCACCGACCGCATCCGTGGCACCCTCGTCGACCGTGGACTGCTGGACCAGGCAGCCGCCCTGCCTACCGCGTTGATCGGCACGGTGAACTCGGTGACCGGGCGGATCCTCACCGACTTCGCCCTCGACGCCGGTCGGTCCCCTGACCTCGCCGTGCTCACCGAGCAGTCGCAGCAGACCGCCTTCACGCGCGCCACCGACCACCTCATCGCCGAGGCCGAGGACGCCCACCGCGCCCTGCTCGCCCGCACCGGCTATGACGCGGTCGAGGACCGTGGCTTCTACAGCAGGGCAACCAACTGGGCGGCGACGATCCGCAGCGTCACCGACCACGCCCGGTCGAACAACATCCCTGCCGAGGACCTCCCCGGTTTCGCCGAGGCCAGCATCGTCGAGCTCCACGCCGTACTGGATGAGCAGGCTGCCGGCACCGCACCCTCCGATACCCGGGCCGCACTGACGACCGCCGCCCGCACCCTGCCCCGCCAACTGCGCGCCGAGGTCGAGGACGGCACCATCACCAAGCGGTCGGCCGACGGCGTCCTCACCCGGCTCGATTCCCTGGAACGGTTCGCCCGCCGGGTACGCCGCGAGCGTGACTCCATCCCCTGGTCGGACTGGCTGAAGACCGCCGAGGGCAAGGTCCCCGGAGTCCCCACACCGACCAAGCCGATCAAGGAGGCCTACGGTGCGGTGACCTCCGCTGCGGAGATCCTCGCCGACCCCGCTCTGCGCGATGACCTGGACACACTCATCCGGCTCGTCTTCACCACCGCAGCGTCCTGCCTGAGCGCCTACGCCGACTACAAGGACGCCCTCGGTCTCATCGATTTCACCGACCAGGAGCAGCTCACCCTGCGACTGCTGCGCGGTGACGGAGTATCTGAGGCGACCCGGGACGCGGTGCGCGAGACTCTCGCCGCGCGGTTCCGGATCCTCGTCGTCGACGAGTTCCAGGACACCAGCCCGCTGCAGCTCGCCCTGTTCACCGAACTCGCCGGTCTGGTCGATGAGGTGATCTGGGTCGGTGACCCGAAGCAGTCGATCTACGGTTTCCGCGGCTCTGATCCGGCGCTGATGGATTCGGCGGTCGAGGCGATCACCGATCCCGCCGGGCTGGGCGGACGCTCCGAGGTGCTCGCCCATTCCTACCGCACCCGGCAGGCTCCGTTGGACCTGTCGAACCGCCTGTTCCGCCACCTGTTCACCGGCGATGTGGAGCTCAGCGTCCCGCAGATCCGGGCGGAAGCCTATGCCGCCGACGGGGCCCGCGCCGCCGGGGAAACCGTCACCTGGCCGCACACCGAAGGCCGGGCATCGAAGAAGGTGTGGTTCGAGCGGATCAGCGACGGCATCGGCGCCCTCGCCGAGCGCGACGCCCACTCGGGCAGCCGCGCGATCCTGGTGCGTACCAACAGCCACGCCGCCGAAGTCCGCACCGCGCTGCGGGCTGCGGGCATCCCCTGTGCCGGTGGTGGTGTGCCACTGTCCACCACCCGGGAAGGACGCCTGGTCACCGCCGCACTCGCCCTGCTGCTGGACAGGACGGACACCCAGGCGCTGGTCGAGATGATCAGCCTGATGCCCGACCATGCCGCCCACGTTGACTGGTTCGATGTGCTCACCTCGCTACCGGACCGGGACGCATGCCGGGAGCAGCTGACCAGCTGGGCGGCTGACCCTGTGTTCGCCCCGGTCACCGCACTGCGCAGCGCCCTGTCCGAACTGCCGGTAGCCGAACTCGTCGCCGCCGTGGTGGACGCCCTGGACCTGAGGGGACGCGTCGCCGCGTCCACCGGCCCTGGTGAGCGCACCGGCTCGGTCACCGGGATCCTGCAGGCAGTCGCGGACTTCGCCGCCGAGCAGGAGTCCGCCGGCGAGCCCGCCACTGTCGCCGGGGTCCTGGCCCATCTTCTCGACGAGGAGACGGTCTCCACCCCGACCGCGGAGCCGGGTGCGGTGGAGGTCCACACCGTCCACCAGGCCAAGGGTCTGGAGTGGGACACGGTCGTCGTCGCCATGCCGGATTCCCGCGAGCGCTTCACCCCGGCCGGAGTGTGGGTCCAGTCATCCACCCCGCTGACCATGGACGATCCCCTGGCAGGACGCCACCTCCGGTTCTGGCCGGACACACTGCTCGCCCATTCCGGGGTGAAGGAGGCACTGACTGCCACCGACGCGCAGCAGGCCCGGCGCACCACCGAACTGCTTGAGGAACAGCGACTGCTCTATGTCGCGATGACCCGCTCGAAGTTCCGGACCGTGCTCGCCCCCTACTCCTCGACCGCGAAGTGGCGGGCCCTGGCCGAGGCCGGTCTGGAGGCCGATGAACTTGCTGTTCTGCTCGCGGATTCAGATCCGGTGCCGGCACTGCCGCGTGAAACCGTGGTGGACGCCACCGGGCGGTTCACCTCACCGGCCGGACAGCTCGACGTCGACCGGGAACCTGTCGACCCTGGTCGCGAAGTCATTGCCGCCACCTTCGCCCCCAGTGGTGCCGAGGCTGCCCCGGAGACGGCACTGGGTGCCGTGGTGTGCGAGGTCGCGGACCTCGGCCCGGCGCTGGTCAGTGGTGGCGGCCCGGAGTGGAACAAGGTCGGTGACTGCATCCACTCCTATCTCGCAGCTCCGCTGGATTCCTTCGACGCCGCCATGAAGCAGCAGGTCGCCACCCGACTGGTGACGAACTGGGGTGTCGGTGCAGTGGTCAGTCCCGACCAGGTTGTGGAGTGCGGTGAGCGCTGGCAGCGGTTCCTCCATGAGGATCTCGCCGCCACCGCCGTGAACTCCGAGGTCCCCTTCACCTGGACGAATGACGATCACCAGCGTGCCCAGGGCTGGATCGACCAGCTCGTCACCACGGCCGACGGTCAGATCATCGTCGACCACAAGACCTACCCCGGCGCCGACCCGACCGGTCATGTGGCCGCGAAGTACCTCGGGCAGATGGCGGTGTACCGGCAGGCGATCACCGACATCACCGGTACCGTCCCCGCCCGGATCCTCATCCACCTGCCACTGCTCGGTTCAGTGGTCGAGGTTCAGCTCAACTGAACAACCATTCACCACGAAAGGGTTACGGTGTCTTCATGACGAGAACCACTGCGTCCTCCGCGACAACCACCCCGCTGGACCTCATCGGCTTCGACTCCCTGCTCAGCGACGAGGAACGGCAGATCCGGGACGCCGTCGCGGACTTCGGCGACCGTGAACTGCGTCCCCACGTCAATGACTGGTTCGAAGCCGGGGCACTGCCGGTCAACGATCTCGCACCGGAGTTCGGCGAACTCGGCGTCCTCGGTATGCACCTCGACGGCTACGGCTGCCCCGGGATGTCCGCCGTCGACTACGGGCTGGCCTGCATGGAGATCGAGGCCGTCGACTCCGGCCTGCGCTCGCTGGTCTCCGTCCAGGGCTCGCTGGCCATGTTCGCGATCCACCACTGGGGTTCGGAGGAACAGAAGGAGCACTACCTGCCGGGCATGGCCGCCGGCACCGCCCTCGGTTGCTTCGGGCTCACCGAACCGGACGCCGGCTCCGACCCCGCGAACATGCGTACCCGGGCGATCCGCGACGGCTCCGGGGAGGACGCCGACTGGATTCTCAACGGCACGAAGATGTGGATCACCAACGCCCCGGTCGCCGATGTCGCCGTAGTCTGGGCCCGTACCGACGACCGTGGCGACGGGAAGCCTGGCTTCGCCGGCTTCATCGTGGAGAAGGGCGACCCCGGCTTCTCCACCGCGGAGATCCACCGCAAGCTCTCCCTGCGCGCCTCGATCACCGGTGAGATCATCCTCGAGGACTGCCGGTTGCCGGACTCCCGGCGACTGCCCGGTGTCAACTCCCTGCGTGGCCCGCTGACCTGCCTCAACGAGGCCCGCTACGGGATCATCTGGGGTGCACTCGGCGCTGCCCGCGACGCCCTGACGACCGCCATCGACTACGTCGGCACCCGGGATGTCTTCGACCGGCGGCTGAGCAGTTTCCAGATCACCCAGACCAAGCTCGCCGACATGACCGTCGAGCTCGACAAGTCGATGCTGCTGGCCCTGCAGCTCGGCCGACTCAAAGATGCCGGGCAGTTGACCCCGCCGCGCATCAGCGTCGGCAAGCTGAACTCCACCCGCGTCGCCCTGGAGATCACCCGCGAGTGCCGCACACTGCTCGGCGCGTCCGGTATCACCCTGGACCACTCCCCGCTACGGCACGCCAACAACCTGGAATCTGTGCTGACCTACGAGGGGACCGCGGAGATGCACCAACTCACCATCGGTCAGGCGCTCACCGGGGAGCAGGCGTTCCGGTGACCCCCACCCCCGGAGCCTCCGCGCTCACACTCCGCCTCCCCACCGCCGATGACGACAACGCCGTCCGGGCATTGAACCGCGCCTGTTCCACAGGCAACTTCGACTTCCTCGCCGGCGCGGGGACGCTCGGTGCCGAACGCACGGACGGCGCCGACTACGCTGCCTTCCTCGCCAGTGTCCGCAACCAGCATGAGGGCACCGACCTCCCCGACGGCTGGCTGCCCGCCGACTTCCTCCTCGCCGAGATCACCGCCGACGACGGGACGACGACAGTCATCGGACGCAGCTCGGTCCGCTACGGGCTCACCGAGCACCTGCTCCACTACGACGGCCACATCGGCTACGCCGTCGCCCCCGACCACCGCCGCCACGGATACGCCACCGAGATCCTCCGGAAGTCCCTTGCACTGCTCGCCGCCCGGGGCACCGACCGCGCCCTGGTCGCCTACGACGACGACAACATCGGCTCCTCCACGGTCATCGAGTCCTGCGGAGGCGTCCTCGAGGACCGCCGCACCGACCCGGACGGCGTCCTCATCCGTCGTTACTGGATCACCCTCTGACACTGCGGCCCCCCGGGCACAGGTCACGCAGCGCATCACCCGTTGATGACCTGCGGCACGGCCACCGCCTTGAGCCCCTCGACCCCGAACTCCAGGCCGTAACCCGACCCCTTCACCCCACCGAACGGGATCCGCGGATCGACCGCACCGTGGTTGTTGATCCACACCGTGCCGGCCTCCAGCCGGGCCGCGACTTCACGGGCCGCCGTCGCGTCTGCCGACCACACCGACCCGCCCAGCCCGGCCTCCGACCGGTTCGCCTCGGCCACCGCGTCATCCAGGTCAACGTACCGGATGACCGGCAATGCCGGGCCGAACTGCTCCTCGGTGACCAGCGCGGCGTCCCCGTCGATGTCGGCGACCAGCGTCGTCGGGTAGAAGTTGCCCGGCGCGTCCCGGTCCGGGTTACCGCCGCACAGCACCGTGGCACCGGAGGCCTTCGCGTCCTCCACGAGCCGGTCGACGATGTCGAACTGCGCCCGGTTCTGCAGCGGACCGAGCAGGTTCTCCTCCTCCAGCCCCATGCCCATCGGCACCTTCTCGGCGACCTCCACCAGCGCCCGACAGACCTCGTCGTAGATCTCGTCGGGCACGTAGAGCCGCTTGAGCGCCGCACAGGTCTGGCCGGTGTTGATGAACGCACCCCAGAACAAGGTCTCCGCGATCTCGCGGCGCCGCTCGGCAGTCGCGCCGTCGAAGAGATCGGGCAGGACGATGCCGGCGTCGTTCCCTCCGAGCTCCAGGGTGAGCCGCTTGAGGTTGCCCGCACTGGCCTCGACGATGCGTCGTCCCGTCGCGGTGGACCCGGTGAACATCACCTTGCGGATGTCCTGGTGCCCCGCGATGACCGAGCCGACCTCCCGCTCCCCCGGCACGACAGTGAGCACCCCGGCGGGCAACACCTGGTTGAGCACCCAACCCAGCGCGAGAACTGACAGCGTCGTATTCTCCGACGGTTTCACGATCACCGCATTGCCCATCCGCAGCGCCGGCGCGATCTGCCAGATACTGATCATCATCGGCCAGTTCCACGGGCCGATCGCCCCGACAATCCCCACGGGACGCCACGTCAGCGTCGCCCGCGTCCCGCCGCTCTCCCGGTCATCGACCACCGTCTCCTCCGGCACCTCGAGGGACGCCGCGGTCCGCAGCCACGCCGAACACGCCCCGACCTCGAAGCGGGCGTTAGGGCCGTTCAGCGGCTTACCGGTCTCCCGGCTGAGCAGTTCAGCCAGCGGCCCGGCAACAGCGTCCACCGCATCCGCCGCCCGGTTCAGCACCTCCGCGCGCTCCGCCGGGGACCAGGACGCCCACTCGGGCTGGATGTCCTTGGCCCCCGCAACGGCCTCATCGACCTCCTCGGCGCCGTGGACCGGGGCCAGGCCGATGACCTGGCCGGTCGCGGGGTCGTGGACAGCCCGGGAGGAGACGACATCCCCGTCCGGACGGCGCTCCAACGGGACAGTGACGGTGGACAGCAGTTCGTCGACGGTGGTGGGCAGTGTGGGAAGTTCAGACATGGACCCCAGAGTACGAGTGTTCCCTGGGCGAACGGGGGTACCAGGTGTGACGTGGGATACTCATCCGGTTTCACAGAAGGTACATTCGGCCCGGATACATGACGCCCTAAGGAGACCCCCATGTCCGTGCTGGACCGGGACGCCATCATCGCGCCCGTGAACTTCAACCGGTGGCTCATCCCCGCCGCCGCCCTCGCCATCCACCTGAGTATCGGGCAGGCCTACGCCTTCTCCGTGTTCAAGGCCCCGCTCGCCGAGCACTTCGAGGTCGGTGAGGTCGCCACCGGCTGGATCTTCTCCGTGGCCATCGGCATGCTCGGCATCTCCGCCGCACTCTTCGGCCCGTGGGTCGAACGCGTCGGCCCCCGTAAGGCCATGGTCGCCTCCGGCACCGCCTGGGTCGTCGGCTTTTTCGTCGCCACTCTCGGAATCTGGACCGACCAGCTGTGGCTGGTCTACTTCGGCTACGGCTTCATCGGCGGCATCGGCCTAGGTATCGGCTACATCTCCCCGGTATCCACGCTGATGAAGTGGTTCCCGGACCGCCCCGGCCTGGCGACCGGCCTGGCGATCATGGGCTTCGGTGGTGGCGCGCTGATCGCCAGCCCGCTGTCCAACGACCTCATGTCGCTGTTCAGTGACGACCCGGACTCCCTCACCCCGGGCATGCCGGCCACCTTCCTCACCCTGGCGATCATCTACCTGGTGATCATCGCCCTCGGCGCCTTCGTCATCCGTCTGCCGCACCCGGACTGGAGGCCGGCGGGCTACACGCCGGCGAAGACCCCGGCACGCTCCCACCAGACCACCGGCAATGTCTCCGCGAAGAGCGCGATCAGGACGCCGCAGTTCTGGCTGCTGTGGATCGTGCTGTTCACCAACGTCACCGCGGGTATCGGCATCCTCGAGTCCGCCTCCCCGATGATCCAGAACTCCTTCGCTATTACGGCGGTGGCTGCTGGTGGATTTGTGGGCCTGCTGTCGCTGTTCAACATGGGAGGACGCTTCGTCTGGTCCACCGTCTCCGACTACATCGGCCGCAAGAACACCTACATCCTCTACCTCGGTCTCGGTTCGCTGCTCTACCTGCTGCTCGCGAGCCTCGGTTCACACTCCCTGGCCCTGTTCGTGATCTGCGCGCTGATCATCCTATCCTTCTACGGCGGCGGCTTCGCGACGATCCCGGCCTACCTCAAGGACCTCTTCGGTACCTACCAGGTCGGCGCGATCCACGGTCGCCTGCTCACCGCCTGGTCCGCCGCCGGTATCGCCGGCCCGCTGATCGTCAACTCCGTCGTCGAGTCCCAGGAGGACGCGGGTCACTCCGGATTCGACCTCTACCGGCTGTCCCTGTTCATCATGGTCGGTGTGCTGGTCGTCGGCTTCATAGCGAACCTGCTGGTCCGCAAGGTCAACGAGAAGCACGTCGAGGATCCGGAGATCGTCGAGGAGAAGGTCCGTGCCGACCGCGCCGCTGCCGCCCAGGCCTCCGACGCACGCTCGAACGGCACCGCCACCACCGCCGGTGGTCTCTACACGACCGTCGCCTCGGGTCTGGCGTTCATCGTGGTCGCCGCCCTGTCCTACGGCGTGATCCAGACCATCATCAAGGCCGCGGGCCTCTTCACCGGGTAGGCCGCCACCTACTTCTCGTGGTACGACGGCGCCAGCGCATACACCGGCGTGTCCAGTCCCTCATGCCTGGCCGCGAGCTGCAGCGACAGGTAGCGGGAGTAGTGGCGGCCCTGGTGCAGGTTGCCACCCATGAACCACAGGTTCTCCTGCTGGGTCGGCTTCCACATATTGCGCAGCTCGCCCTCCCACGGACCTGGATCCTTGGTCGTCTCCGAGCCGAGGCCCCAGCACTTGCCGACCTTGTCCGCGACCTCCGGGCTGATCAGCCGCTCGGCCCAGCCGTTCATCGAACCGTAGCCGGTGGCCAGCACCACCACGTCCGCCTGCAGTTCGGTGCCGTCGGTGAGCACCACACCGTCCTCGGTGTACCGCTCGATCCCCACACCGGAGTGCAGCTCGATGGACCCGTCGATGACCAGCTGGGATGCACCGACGTTGATGTAGTAGCCCGAGCCGCGACGCAGGTACTTGAGGAACAGGCCGGTCTCGTCGTCGCCGTAGTCCAGCATGAACCCGGCCTTCTCGAGATCGGCGTAGAACTTGGCGTCCTCCTCACGGATGGCGTCCGACCCGGGCCGCTGCGCGTAGGGCAGCACCTTGTAGGGGAAGGACGCGAACATGAGGTCCGCGGTGTCGGTGTCGATGCCGGCGTCCAGGGCATCCTCCGAGTAGAGGCCGCTGGTGACGTGCTTGATGAACTTGTCGGAGTTGACGATGTAGGTCGAGGACCGCTGGATCATCACCGGCTGTGCCCCGTTCTCCCACAGGTCGGCGCAGATGTCGTGGGCGGAGTTGTTCGCCCCGAGCACGACCACGCGGCGTCCCTTGTCCGTCTCGCCGCCGGGGTGCTCGGAGGAGTGCCGGATCTCGCCGCGGAAGTTCTCCTGCCCGGGGAAGGTCGGCTTGTTCGCCACACCGGACATGCCGGTGGCCAGCACCAGCTGCTCGGGCCGCAGCACGACCTGCTCACCGTCACGGTCGACGACGACCTCCCAGGTGCCGGACGCCTCATCGTAGGACGCCCGCTCGCAGGTGGTGTTGTTCCAGTAGTCGAGGTCCATGATGCCGGTGTAGTGCTCCAGCCAGTCGCCCATCTTGTCCTTGGGCGTGAACACCGGCCAGTCATCGGGGAACGGCAGGTAGGGCAGGTGGTCGTACCAGACCGGGTCGTGGAGGCACAGGGAGTGGTACCGGCCGCGCCACTGGTCACCGGGGCGGGCGGACTTCTCCACGACCAGCGTCGGCACACCGAGCCGCTTCAGGCGGGACGCCAGGGCTATGCCTCCCTGACCACCGCCGACAATGACGACGTAGGGCTGCTCGGAGTAGCCGAGGTTCTCGCGGCGCTCGGCCCTGTGGTCCGCCCAGTTCTTCCGGTCCGCGTGGACGCCGTGCTCGGCACCCTGGATCCGGTTGCGCCGCTTCTTCTCCGGACGTGCCTTGAGCTCCCGTGCCGAGGTCAGCAGCGTCCAGCACTTGTCGACCGGGGCCTCGTCGGTGCCCTCGTTCTTCAGGCGGATCAGGGCGCGGGCGGTGAAGACCGGCGTCTCGAAGGTGACGAAGGCGAAGATGTCGGTACCGGAGCCGTCGACGGCGTCCTCGATGACGGCGTCGCGGTCGATGGCGACCTCACTGATGGTGAGGTTGCCGGTGCCGTGGGTCCCCTTGACCAGGTCGGCGATGCTCTCCCGGCCTTCTGCGGTGTGCAGGTTCCAGGTGAAGGTGGTGAGGTCACGCCAGTAGCCCTGTTCGACGAACAGGTCGGCGGTGGCGGAGGCCGCGGCCTCGGCGTCCGGGGTGGCCAGGGCGTCGGCGAAGTCCGCGAACCAGGTGAGGACCCGGTCGTTGAGGTCGGTACGGTCGATCGTCGGAGCAGACAAGGAAGGTCCTCTCGGAGGGGATGCAACGGTAGATTCGCGCCGCCGACGGACCGGCACAAGTCACAGTGCAAGGTTTTTGTGCCCAGTGTCACATCGGCGGCAACGCCGACAACGCTAGGCCGCTCCCCCGCGGCCCGGCTACCCTTCTGTCCACATACCTGTGTCCACATACTTGACACCTCCCCCGTCTGCAGAGGTTGTGCCCCCTGAACATGACGAGGACCGCCACCGCGGCGGGGGTGGTTTTCGCTACCCCCGACGCGGTGGCGGTCGACTCTGCCCGACGACTCATCCTGGCGTCCTGGAGGACCCCCTACGGAAGTCCTACAGGTGCGTCGGCAGCCCGATCGCGATGTCCGCGGCCTCGGCCACCGGCTCACCCAGCGTCGGGTGCGGATGGATGGTCAGGGCGATGTCCTCCACGTTGAGCTGGCAGTTCACCGCCACGGACAGTTCCGAGATGAGGTCGGAGGCACCCGGACCCACGATCTGTGCACCGACCAGCGTTCCGGTGTCGATCGTCGAGACCAGGCGGACGAAACCCTCGCCCTCACCCAGGGACACGGCGCGCGCATTGCCGGCGAAGGGGAACTGGGAGGAGTTGACCGTCAGCCCGTTCTTCTCCGCCTCGGCCACGGTCATGCCGACCGTCGCGATCTCCGGGTCCGAGAAGCACACCGCCGGCACAGCGAAGTACTCGTTGGCGTCAGGGCGTCCGGCGATGGCACCGGCGGCAGTCTTGCCTTCCATGAAGGCCATGTGTGCCAGAGCCGGGCCCATGGTCACGTCACCGACGGCCCAGATGTGGTCCACACCGGTGAAGCCGCGCGCGTCGACCTCGATGAGGCCGTGCTTGTCGAGCGTCACACCGGTGGCGTCGAGACCGAGGGAGTCGGTGTTCGGCGTTCTGCCGACGGTGATCATGCAGTAGTCGGCGGTGACCTTCTTCTCCTCACCGCCCTTGGTGGCGTAGGTGACGGAGACCTCGTCGTCATGCTGCTCGGAGTGCTTCGCGCGCACCCCGGTGAGCAGCGTGACGCCCTTGGACTTCAGCTTCTTGGCGACGACCTTCACCAGGTCCTTCTCGAAGCCGGGGAGGATCTGGTCGGTGCCCTCGAGGATGGTGACGTGGGTACCGAAGTCAGCGTAGGCGCCGGCGAGCTCGGTGCCGATGTAGCCGCCGCCGATGACGACGAGCTCCTTCGGCAGACTCTCCAGCCCCAGTCCACCGGTCGAGTCGATGACGCGTCCGCTGATCTGGAAGCCGGGGATCTCGACCGGGCGCGACCCGGTGGCGATGATCAGGTCGGTGAAGGCGATCCGCCGCGGTTCGGTGACGCTCATGAACTGCTGCGGGCCGGCGGGCATGATCTGGATCTCGGTGTCGCTGACCAGCATCGCGGAGCCACGGACGACCTCGATCCCATGCTTGTCGAACAACCCCTCGATGCCCTTGGTCATCCGGTCGACGACCTTGTGCTGCTTCCAGTCCTGCAGGGCAGCGAAGTCGAAGGAGACGTCACCGGTGGTGATCCCGTACATGGTGGAGTCCTGCGCCTGGCTCAGCCGCTTACCGGCCGAGATCAGTGCCTTGGACGGCACGCAGCCGACGTTGAGGCAGATGCCGCCGAGGGTGTCGGATTCCTCGATGACGGTGACCTGCTGTCCGAGTTCCGCCGCACGGATCGCGGCGACGTACCCGCCGGGACCTGCACCGATGATGACGGTGCCGTGTTGTTCCAGTTCCTTGGCCATGGTTTTCTCCTTCTAACCCTCGATGACCAGCAGGTTCGGGTCGTGCAGCAGCTGCATGACCGTGTTGAGGATCTCCTGGCCGCGCACACCGTCGATGATGCGGTGGTCGTAGGTCAGCGAGAGCTTCATCATCCGGCCGACGGCCAGCTCACCCTCGTCGTTGACATAGGGCGCCTTGACGGCACGGCCCACGCCGAGGATCGCGGACTGGCCCACGCTGATGATCGGGGTGAACCAGCCGCCGTCGACACCACCGAGGTTGCTCACGGTGACGCCGGCGCCGGACATGTCGTCCGCGGAGAGCTTGCCTTCGGCCGCCTTGCCGGCATTGTCGCCGATGACCTTGGCGATCTCGAGGACATTGGCGCGGTCGGCGTCCTTGACCACCGGGGCGTAGAGCCCGCGCGGGGTGTCAGTGGCGATCGCGACATTGCAGGCCGCGTGGTAGACGATCTCGTTGGTCTCCGTGTCCAGCGCGCCGTTGAGCACCGGGTACTTCTTCATCGCGGCGACGAGCGCCTTGACGATGAAGGGCAGCACGGTGAGGTGTACGTCCTGCTCGGCGGCGTGCTCCTTGTACTTCTTCTGCAGCTTGAGCAGCCTGGAGACCTCGACCTCGCCGAAGTTGGTGACCGGCGGGATGGACGCGTGGGACGCGGACATCGCCCGGCCGGTCGCCGCCGGGATACCGGCGTAGGCTTCGCGGCGGTCGTCCTCGGTCGGACGCACCGGCGCGGGCGCGGCGGCGACCGGGGAGGACGCCGCGGCGTCCTGCTCGGACGCGGTCTCTGCGCCGGCGTCGGCGGCCTCAGCAACCTTCGGCGCACCGTAGGCTCCGTAAGCACGGTCGATGTCACCGCGGGTGACGTGGCCGTGGGCTCCGGTCGGGGTGACTGTGGTGATGTCCACGTCGCGCTCGCGGGCGTAGCGGAGCACCGACGGCATCGCGAGGACGCGGGTGCCCTGGGCCTCGGCGACAGCGGGGTCGCCGTTGCGCAGCGGTGCGACGTCGGTGGGGGTCGTACCAGGCTCGGTCGGGGCTGCCGGGCGGGTCTGCCGGTTGACCGGGTTCTCCTGGGCGGTCACCGCCTCATCGGCACCGCCCTTGGCGGAGTGCTCCTCGTGGGCGGTGGCGTCGGCGATGACGGCCGGGTGGTCGGCGTCTTCGACGGTGTCGCCTTCGGTGTCCGGCGAGCCGTCGTCGATGACGATGAGTACGTCACCGACCTTGGCGACGTCACCGGGCCCGAAGTTGATCTTCTGCACTGTGCCGTCGACTGGCGAGGGCAGTTCGGTGACCGCCTTGTCGTTCTCGATCTCGACGAGGTCCTGGTCCTCCTCGACTGTGTCACCCTCGGCGACCAGCCAGTTGGAGATGGTTCCCTCGGCCAGGCCTTCGCCCAGCTCCGGCATGATGAATGAATAAGCCATGATGTGCTCCTCGGTGGCTCTGACGGCTCTAGTAGCTCAGGACTTCGCGGGCCTTGGCGACGATCTTCGACGCGTCCGGCAGCCAGGCGTGCTCGTCGACGGCGAAGGGGTAGACCGAGTCCGGGGCGGAGACGCGACCGATGGGGGCCTCCAGCGACAGGATCCGGTTTTCCGCGACTTCGGTGACGACGTGGGCGCCGACACCGGCCATGTTCTGCGCCTCCTGGACGACGACGAGACGGGAGGTCTTGTCGACGGAGGTGAAGATGGTGTCCGTGTCGATCGGCGAGATGGTGCGCAGGTCGATGACCTCGGCGGCGATGCCGTCCTTGGCCAGTTCCTCGGCGGCCGTCACACACTCCTGGACCATCGCACCGTAGGCGACGAGGGTGATGTCGGTGCCCTGCCGGACGACGTTGGCCTTGTCGAGCGGGATGCGGTAGATGTCCTCCGGCACGTCCTCCTTGATCGAACGGTAGAGCTTGAGGTGCTCGAGGAAGAGGACCGGGTCATTGTTCTCGATCGACGAGACAAGCAGCCCCTTGGCGTCATAGGCGGAGGACGGGGCGACCACGCGCAGACCGGGCACACCGGCGAAGACGTGCTCGATGCTGTCGGAGTGCAGCTCGGCGGTGTGGGTGCCGCCGCCGTACGGGGAGCGCACGGTGATCGGCTGGGCGATGTCGCCGGCGGTGCGGAAGCGGTTGCGGGACATCTGCCCGATCAGCGAGTCCGCAGCCTCGAAGGAGAACGGGGAGAACTGGATCTCCGGGACCGGACGCCAGCCGGTGGCGGCCAGTCCGATGGACAGCCCCAGGATGCCGGATTCGGCCAGCGGGGTGTCGAAGACACGGTCCTCACCGAACTTGTCCTGGAGTCCCTGGGTGGCGCGGAAGACGCCGCCGTTCTTACCGACGTCCTCGCCGAAGATGAGGGTCTTCGGATCCTCCGCGAGAACGTTGTCGAGGGCACTGGTGACGGCCTCGATGTAGCTCATGGTGGTCATGGTTACTTCTCCTCAGCCTCTGCAGCGGCCGCTTCTTCCAGCTGCTTGACGATGTTCGGTGTGGGTTCCTCGAAGGTGTTGGTGAGGAACTCGGTGACGGTCTGGTGCGGAGCGGCCTCCGCCTCCTTGATGGCGGCGCGGAACTCCTTCTTGTAGGCGTCCTTCAGTTCGGCCTCGTGCTCGGCGGACCACAGGTCCTTCTCGGTGAGCAGCTCACGCAGGCGGTTCAGCGGGTCCTTGTCGAACCAGGGCTGCTCCTGCCCGTGGGTGCGGTAGCGGGACGGGTCGTCGCCGGCCGAGGAGTGGGCACCGAAGCGGTAGGTCAGGGTCTCGATCATCACCGGGCCGTTGCCGGCGGCGGCGAAGTCACGGGCGGCCTTGGCCACGGCGTGGACGGCGAGAATGTCCATGCCGTCGACCTGCACCGACGGGACGCCGGCGGCGACGGCCTTCTGGGCCAGGGTGCGGGTGTGGGTCTGGTAGTCGCGCGGCACGGAGATCGCCCAGCCGTTGTTCTGGATGATCATGACGAGCGGGGCCTGGAATGCTCCGGCAAAGTTGAGTCCCTCGTAGGTGTCACCCTGCGAGGTCGATCCGTCACCGGAGTAGGAGAACGCCACGGCGTCCTCCCCGTTCTTCTTGAGGCCGAGCGCGGCGCCCGCGGCGGCGATGTGCTGCGCGCCGATGATGATCTGCGGGTACCAGCTGCGGTGGCCGTCGGCCATGCGGTTGCCCTGGACGTGGCCGCGGGACCAGAGGAAGCCCTGGGCCGGAGTGATCGCACCGTGCTCGATCATCTGCGGCAGGTCACGGTAACTCGGGAAGAGGTAGTCCTGCGGCTGGAATGCGGTGACACTGCCGAGCTGGCTGGCCTCCTGGCCGAGCGTCGGGGCGTAGAAGCCTAGGCGTCCCTGCTTGGAGAAGACGGTGGTCTGCTCGTGGAGGCCGCGCTCGCGGAGCATGATCTCCATGAAGTGGACGAGTTCGTCGTCGGTGAAGGTGTCGAAGACCTCCTGGTTGACGACCTTGTGGTTCTCGTCGAGGACCTGGACGGGGTTGTCGTACTCCTCGCCGAGACCTGCCTTGACGGCGGCGAAGTCGACGACCGGGGCGGTTGCTGTGGTGTCAGACATTTGTGGTCACTGTCCTTTGCTAGACGTTGACGGATTCAGGGGTCGTGGTGGTGGCGGTGTCCTCCGCGGGCGGCGGGCCGGGGGCCTTGACCAGGAAGAGGATGACCGCGCCGATCGCGAGGAAGACGGAGCCGATGAGCAGGGCGGTACCGAACCCGAGGGCGTCATTGGACATCAGGGTGTTGAAGATCAGGGTGATGACCGCACCGCAGGCGAACCCCTGGTAGATGATCGAGTAGTTCTTCGCCTGGTTGTTGTGGCCGAAGTAGTCGCCCACGATCGTCGGGTAGATGGTGATGCAGCCGCCGAAGGCTGCGCCGAAGAGCAGGAAGGCGAGGATGTAGAGCCACGGTTCCGGACGCCAGGCCAGACCGACGACGACCGACATGACGGTCAGCACCGTCAGAGAGCAGGCGACGATGAGGGTGCGGGAGACACGGTCGGAGAGCCAGCCGAAGAGGAAACGTCCGGCGGTGTTCGCCAGGGCGACCAGGGAGACCAGGGTGACCGTGGTACCGATGAGGTACTTCTTCGGGTCGGCGGCGTCCGCGGCGGCACCACCGGCGTTACCGATGATGAACAGGCCGGCGAAGCAGAACGCCGTGATGCCCCAGAACAGCAGGTAGGCCTGCGGCGTACGCAGCATCTGGGTCCGGCTGTACTCGCCGGCGGACGGGGTCTCGGAGTGCGGGATCTCCGGGGCGTCCTTGAGCAGCACACCACCACCGATGATGAGTACGGCGGCGATGACCGCCCAGAGGATGAAACAGGTCCGCAGCCCGGGGTAGCCGTCCTCGGCGTCGCCGAGCACCGGGGTGACGACGAGCGGGAGGATGAAGGCGGGCAGGCCGTAGGCGCCGACACAGATGCCGGAGATGGTGCCCGCCTTCTCCGGGAACCAGCGCAGGCAGTTGGTCAGACTGAGCAGGTAACCGATGCCGTCGGCGATACCGACCATGACGCCGGCGGTGAGGTACAGCAGGATGACATTCGGCATGAACGCGGCGAGGAACAGGCCGACGGCCAGGACCACACCGCAGACGACAAGCACATTGCGGACGCCGAACTTCGCCTGCAGCCAGTTGATCGTCAGGGTCGAGACCGACAGACAGATCATCATGATCGAGAAGGTGATCGCGATGCTGAAGGTCTTCGTGTCGTACTTGTCGGCCAGTGCGGGGTTGAGGATAGACCACGAGTAGACGGTGCCCAGTCCGAGTTGGGCGAGCACCGTCCCTGTGAGTACCCGGGTCCGGGGATTCATTGTCGGCTCCTTTGTGTGGAGAACGTGGGGGTAAGTCCCAGACCCCACTGTATGCCCGGATTAACCACAGTAAACCGACTATTCACCCCCAGCTACAGCCCCCTATATGGGGGAGACATCTCAGAGAAACCCCTGCAGGCCGCCAGATCCGCTCGGCGGAACCTTGCGAACTGTGCTCCGAAACACCCCTTAGGGGGTGATTCTTGTTACCCCCGCGCGAGAACGGAAATACGTCTGACAGCATCCTCAACCGCGTACTCGGGGTCCGCCGCCCAGCCCTTGACCCCGGCGTCCAGCTCCGCGACAACCTGGACCGCTGCGGCGACCCCCGCCGCCGACCACGCCCGTGCCAGCCGGACAGTCTTCTCCAGCTTCCACGGCGGCATACCGAACTCACTGGCCTGGGCCCTGGCGTTGATCCGTCCCACCCCGTGCACCTTGGCGATGTCCCCCACCGTCCCGGACAGCGCGGAGGCCAGCAGCACATGCGGGACGCCCAGCTGCAGTGCCCGGCGCGCCGCCCCCACCGCCTGGTCGGTACGGCCGGACACCGCGTACTCGGCCACATCGAAGCCGGAGACTTCGGCCGATCCCTGGTAGTAGCGGTGGACCGCGGCGGCGGTGACCTTGCCGCCGGTATCGGAGATGAGCTGACTGACCGCACTGGCCAGTTCACGCAGATCGGTACCCACGGCGTCCAGCAGGGCCTCGGTGACATCCGGACTGACGCGCACCCCGGCGTCCCGGAACTCGGCGTCGATGAAACCGGCCCGTTCCCGGCCCTTGAGTTCCTCGGCGGAGAGCACCTGGAGGGCACCGACGGGCGCCTTCTTCGGCAGGCTGGTGACCAGTGCCTTCTGGCGTCCCTTGCCGGAGTGCTGGAGGATCAGGACCACACCCGGCGCGGGGTCGGCGACGGCGGATTCGATGAGCCCGGCAGTGTCCTTGGACGCCTCGGCGAGCCCGGTGACCGCGACGATGCGGTCTTCGGCGAACAGGGACGGACTGAGCAGTTCGGCGAGTTCCCCGGCGTCGATCTCGCTGACCTTGCGCATCTCCACGGGCAGGTCAGGGTTGCCGGCGGAGCGCCGCGCCCGGTCCACGATCGCGGTGCGTCGTCGTTCGGCGAGGAAGTCGTCCCCGCCGACGATGAGGTACATCTGCGCGGTGGCCGACGGTTGCGTGGACGACACGGAAGACGCTGGAGCCATGACCGCCATAGTAGACAGCCCGCCGGGGCTGCTCACCCACGCCCCGAGGCATGCAGTCCGTCCCCGGCGAGCAGCACTGTGCCGTCGCGGCAGGGGTAGGCCACGGGCACGCCGACCGGCGTCATGCTCGGCATGCCGCGGGAGCGTCCGCAGGCGGTCACTACGTACAGCTCAGGACGCCGCGTGCCGGTCCCGGAGGCAGCCTGTTCATGACGCAGGACGCTCTCATCGTCGGCCACGGTGACTACCTGCACCGTGGGGTCGGTGTTGTCATCGGTCTCCCCTGGATTGTCCCCTGGACTCAGCAGCTCCGGACCGTCGTCGGTCCACCGCACCCCGATCCGCCAGCCGGTCACATCGTCGAGGTTCTCGGCCCAGGTCCGGTCGATGCCCGCACCGAACCGTGGTGTGACTGCAGGTGTGGGGTACGGCCCGGCGGTGAGTGATCCACTCCGCCAGGCCGCTGCCCCGACCACCAGGGCGACGCTGAGAACGCCGACGGCCGTGGAACGCCACCGGGCGGAGACCACCACCGTGACCAGCGCCGTCCCCACGGTCGCGACGGCTACCACAGCCCACCAACCGGCGGTCGCCGACAGCACCGGGACCCTGGCGAGGGTGTGTGCGACCTGCGTGATCCACATTGCGCAGGGGGCGCAGATCCACAGCACCGCCGCACCGGCCGGCACCCACGCGCCGGCGAGCAGGGCGCCGACCATACCCACCACCGTAACCACCGGAACTGCGGGGCCGGCGAGCAGATTCGCCATCACGGCGGTCGGTGAGATGACCCCGGTCATATGTGCGATGACCGGGGCGGTGACGACGTCGGCGGCCAGACTCACCCCGATGAGCTGGCAGAGGTTGCGTTGCCAACCGACCGGGGTGCGGTGATCGGCCCTCCGGCCGGTCCAGTACTGCAGCAGGCGTCGGGAGATCAGCTGTGCGACGGCGACGATGCCGACGGTCGCAACGACCGAGAGGATGAAGGCGTACTCCACGGCCAGGCCCGGGTCGATGAGCAGGAGCAGCAGTACCGCGGCCGAGCAGGCGGCAAACCCGTGGGTCCGGCGGGCACTGAACACGGCGACCAGTCCGACGAGACCCATGACGGCGGCACGCAGCACACTCGGTTCCGGGCCGACGAGGACGACGAAGGCTGTCAGGCAGGCGGCGGCGAGGAAGACCTGCACCCGTTTACCGGCGCCCAGAGCTCCCGCCAGCACCAGTACCCCGCCGGAGACGATCGCCAGATTCGCCCCGGACACGGCGGTCAGATGGGAGAGTCCCGTGGCGAGGAACTCGGTCCGGGTGGCGGGGTCCTGCCCGCCGACATCCCCGACGACCATCCCCGGCACCAGGTCAGAGGCGGCGTCGGGCAGGTGGGACGCGGCGTCCCGCAGACCGTCGCGCAGATGTGCCGTCACCGCGGAGATGCCGTCGGGCCCGTCAGCCGGTTCCGGCGTGGACACCGCAGAGAGCGTGACCGGGGCGATGCCGGGCCGGTCGGACGCACGGACCGTCGCCGTGACCGCCAACTCACTGCCCGGCTGGAGGTCGAGGATCACGGCGAGGGGGTCGGTGACTGTCGACGAACCGGCCGGTGTGTCGCCCGGTACGCCGTCCGGGGAGATGAACAGCGGCACCGTCCCCAAACCGGGGACGTCGACCGGTGCCAGCAGGCTTCCCCCGGTGAGCCGTTTCGGTGCCCCGACCAGTTCAAGGACCCCGGTGAACCGCCGGGAGGTGCCGGTCAGCCACGGATGCCGGTCGGCCCGGTGGACCAGCCAGGCCGCCCGTGCCGACCACACCGCAGCGCACAGTCCGGCGAGCACGCCGGTGCGCACGAATGCGGCCCGGGTGCCGGTGAGGCCGGGTCGTCGACGTCTCCGACGGCCCCACCGTCGCACCACGACCACCAGCGCTGTGATCAGGACGGGTGTGCCGGTGACCAGAAGTGGCCATGGCGTCCTCGTGACAACGGTGAGGGTGACTGCCAGCCACACGGTGAGTGCCACCGGGGCGAGCCGCAGGTCCGGGCCACGGCGACGCCGCAGGGCAGCGGGGCTGTGCGGGTCGCGGTCCGGAACAGTCCAGGCGCGACCGGTGCCGGGGGCCGGCGTGAGGTCCGGGTCCGGGTAGAGCCTTCCGGGCCGGTCGGGCCGGTCGGGCCGGTTGTGTCGTTCAGACAGGTCAGACACTGACGGCGTCCCGCAGCGCCTCGAACTTCGCCGGGCCGATGCCCTTGACCTCCATGAGTTGCTCGGGCGCGGTGAACGGGCCGTTGGCCTCACGCCAGTCGATGATCGCCTGCGCGGTCTTCTCCCCCACCCCGCTCAACGTGGTCAGCCCGGCGAGGTCAGCGGTGTTGATGTTCACTGTCGTACCGGTTGCACCTGCTCCTCCACCGGTTCCGGTATCCCCGCCCCCGGTGGTCCCGCCCGTTGACGC
>NZ_JALAGU010000016.1 GCF_022712275.1 Corynebacterium sp.
CTCCAGGTCATGGAAGTAGACCGTGTTCTGGTTGACGTGCTGGAGGAAGTACTGGTTGGCGGCTTCCCGGTCCTTGTCGAACTGGATGTTGCCGTTGCTGTCGTAGAGGTTCAACATCGCGTTGAGCGAGTGGTAGTCCAGCTGTTCCGTCTGGGCCACCGGCTCTGCGACGCTCTTTCCGAGATCCGTGGTCATCATTCCCCGTTCATAGTTCTGTCTGCTCATGTCTACCGGTTATCGGCCGCTGCCGCATGTATTACTGGTCAACTGTCTGGCTCAGGTCACGGTCTGCTCCCACGTGGCGTCCGCCCGGCACGCCGCCTCGAACTCCGCCAGGCCCTCGCGGACCCGGACGACGTCCTCCTCGTTGCCCATCAACTCGAACCGGTAGAGGTACGGGACGTGGCACTTCGCCGCGATGACGTCCCCTGCCTTGCAGAAGTCCGCGCCGAAGTTCAGGTTCCCGCCGGCGATGACGCCACGGATCAGACTCCGGTTGCACTCGTCATTGAGGAACTGGATGACCTGTTTGGGCACCGGACGCGAGAGGTCGCCGGTGATCGACGCCCCTCCCCCGTACGTCGGGCAGATCAGCACATAGGGTTCGTCGACGCGCAGCGGTTCATCGCCACGACGCAGCGGGATGCGTTCAGCCGGCAGGCCGAGCTTCGCCACGAAGCGCTCCGTGTTCCGTGTGGTCGACGAGAAGTAGACGATGAGCATGTCAGTTCCTTTCTGTGTCGGAGAGGTCGGCGCTGGAGTCCACGACACCGAAGCGGGCCGGGACATAACGCAGGAACGCCGGTACGAAGGCCACGGCGATGAGGACGCCGACGATGACGAGGACGCCACCGACCGCCGTCGCCGGTCCGGCGCCGATCCACGAGCCGATCCAGCCATGGAGCATGTCCGCCAACCGCGGCCCGCCCGCCACCACGATGAGGAAGACCCCCTGGAGGCGCCCACGCATCCGGTCGTCAGCGGCCTCCTGGAGCATGGCGTTGCGCTGTACCGAGGAGAACATGTCCGCGGTGCCACCCACAAGGAAGGAGATCACAGCCACCCAGGCCCACAGTCCGGCCTGCCCGTCAGCGAAGGTCACCGCCAGGCCCATGACGATGATCGCCGCACCCCAGCAGATCACCGAGACGACGATGCCGAGGCCCTGACGCCGGGCCCGGGTCACCGCTCCGGAGAACACGCCGCCGAGGACCGCGCCGGCCGGCATAGCGGCCATGAGCAGGGCATAGAAGAGTCCACCGTCGCCGGACTCACCGAAGTCGACGGTGGAGATCTCGGGGATGAGGGCGCGTGGCATACCGAAGGTCATGGCGATGATGTCCACGAGGAAGCTCATGAGCAGCAGCGGCATGGCCCAGAGATAGACGAAGCCGTCGAGGACGGACCGGAAACCGCCACGGTCGCCCGCGGCGTCCTTCCCGGAATCCTTACCGGAGGACGCCGCGTCCGTCGGCGGCATCGCCGGCAGCTTCAGCACCGCCCAGAGGGTGGAGAGGAGACAGACGGCGTCGATGAGGTACAGCCAGGCGAACCCGGTGACCGGGACGAGCAGTCCGCCGAGGATCGGGCCGAGGATCGCGCCTGCCTGGGTCACTGTCATGTTCAGCGAGGTCGCCGCGCCGATCTTGCCCAGCGGGACGATGCGGGCGATGACCGCGGTGCGGGTCGGCTGGTTGACCGCGAAGAAAGCCTGCTGGACGGCGAAAACGCAGAGCAGCAGCCACACATTGTCCAGGCCGGACGCCGCCTGTGCCCAGAAGGCCACGGCGGTGACGATCATGCCGACGGTGGTGATGCGCAGCAGCTTCGTGCGGTCCATGCGGTCGGAGAGAGCACCACCGTAGAGGCCGAAGATGACCAACGGGACCAGGCCGAAGGCCCCGGCCAGACCGACGTAGGCGGAACTGTCGGTGATGTCGTAGATCTGCAGCGGGACGACGATGATGTTGAGCTGCGCACCGATGACGGTGATGATGTTGGCCGTCCACAGGCGGCGGAAGTGAGGATGCTCGAGCGGGGTCGTGTCAGCGAGCAGGGAGCGGAGCAGTCCGGATGCCGGCAAGGATAGGGCCTCTCACTGAAGTCACGGGGTGGATCGGATGTCGTCGGTGTCCGACTGTGTCCGACAGTTGCGGAAAGCCGCACCATGACGAAAGGAGCAGACGCCGACCGGCGCATGCTCCCTGTGTCTCGGGTGTGACCGGAGGGTCAGGCGGCCTGGGCGGCCATCTCCTTGATCCGCTCCGGGCGGAAGCCTGACCAGTGCTCGCCGGCGGTGACGACCACCGGGGCCTGGAGGTGCCCGAGAGCCATCACGTAGTCACGGGCCTCGTCATCGATGCTGATGTCGATGAGCTCGTAGTCCAGACCTGCCTTGTCGAGGGCGCGCTTGGTGGCGGTGCACTGGACGCAGGAGGGCTTCGTGTAGACGGTGATCATCGTGACAACTCCTAGAAGGTTGAGACTGCGAGGTTGAGACTTCTGCTGACTGCACGGTGCCGTTCGGAGAGGGCAGCCGATGTGATGGTCGGAGACCGTCCGGGAAGTTCCCTGAACAGGTCCCCGCCCGGCCTTGCGATGACGTCGACCCTACACAGCTCAGAGACAGGGCACAACCTCCCTGGCCACGAGATGTTGGGGTAATTACACGCCTTAAATACCATATATAGTGGTACTGATCGGCAAAGGCGCAGGTGGCCAGAGGGGGTCGGCACTACATGTTGGGGCTCAAGAACACTCATGTAATTCCATCACCGTGAGTTGAGCGCCGGGCACCACCCCACACAGACGACAGCACCCCCTGCCCGTCACCGTGAGGTGACTGACAGGGGGTGCTGTTCGGCTCGAAGAACCGGCGATCAGCCCTGGCGGGCCTTGAAGCGCGGGTCCTTCTTGTTGATCACGTAGACCTTGCCGTGGCGGCGAACGACCTGGGCGCCCGGCTTGTTCTTCAGCGACCGAAGGGACTTGCGGACCTTCATCGGGCGCTCCTTTCCTCGTCATGGGCCCCGACGCCTGATGACGACCGCGGCTTGATGTAAAACAGACAGACCCGGAAAGAAACCGGGTCATGGCACATCGGAACACTTTAGCCCGATGCGGCCGAGTAACCAAACTCGACCGGCCACGCTCAGGCGAACTGGACCAGGATCAGCACGACGAACGCGGCGTACCAGACGACCTGCACCACCGTCGGCATGATCCAGCCGCCGGAGAAGGAGTACCGGTCGGCACCGTGGATCCCCGCGGCGTCCCGCTGCCTCTCCCAGACGATGTGCACCAGCGTGATGAGGAACAGCGGCAGTACCACGGCCCACACCACCATGCAGTAGGGACACAGCGCGTCAATCTCGTAGACCGCCTCATAGGCGAGCCAGTGGACGAAGCCGACGGCGAAGACGAGACCGGCGAGGAAGCCGTACCAGAACCACGCCCGGAACTTCGCCCCCGCCAGCAGCGCGACACCGATGGTCAGCACGACACCGAACCCGAAGAGCCCGATGAAAGGGTTCGGGATCCCGAAGGCGGACGCCTGGTCCGACTGCATCACGTCGGTACAGGAGATGACGTCGTTGATCGTGCAGGCCGGAACGAAGTCCGGGTTCTTCATGATCTCGATCTTGTCGTACATGATCAGACCTGACATGTACAGGCCGATCGCCCCGAAGAGCGTCACCACCAGTCCGTAGAGGCGGGAAGCGCCCCAGAATCCGGTGTCCGCACCCTCCGTCACCGGCGCCTGTGCCGCCGGTCCGTCTGTCGTCTCGTGACTCATACTGTCCGATCCTTGCAGAATCTCCCGCCCGGGAGGCAACGGAGCGGGGTTACAACCGCCGCGTCACCCCCGGTTGAGACTGCTTTCACCTACTGCGCATCCTTGGCCAGCGCACGGAGTCCGCACCCTGCGGTCACAGCGAGGACGCCGGTACCGGCGGCGAGACCGGAGACCCCGAAGGAGAGGACGGAGGTCAGTAGGGAGGAGCGGACGTTGGCGGCCATCAGGGCGGTCTCGCGCTCCGGGGCGTCCATCGGCAGCTCGGCGAAGGGCTTGCCGCCGCTCATGGCCAGGGCGTGCCTGTTGACGATGTCTGCCTGGGCGTAGGCGGTCACCGGGTCACCGACCTTCTTACCGGCGAGTGACTTCACGTCAGGGTGCACGGTGATGTTCTCGGCGAGGAGCTGCTGGCGCACGGCGGCGTAGCCGGCGACACCGGCGGCGATGAAGCCGTAGCCCGCAAGGGAGAGGGTGCGCGCCGAGCGGCGGATGGAACGATTCTTGCTCATGGGAAAGTCCTTTATGTGAAGAGAAGTGAACGCATGCCGTTCTACCACCACCGACCGAGATAGGCGACACGTCAACTACTTTTGAAGACGCCACTTCCGGGCACACTGCATGTGATCCACCACAGTGCAGGCCAGACCACCTGCAGGTTTGCCGATTCCTGCCGGGGTCCTGTAGATTTCAATCCGTTCGCAACGATGTCATTACAGACTGACATGCGTGCGGGGCTATGGCGCAGCTGGTAGCGCACCACACTGGCAGTGTGGGGGTCAGGGGTTCGAGTCCCCTTAGCTCCACAGAACACGCAGAACCCCCGGTCGGAAGAAATTCCGACCGGGGGTTCCGTCGTGCGCAGACACCAGCACCTCAGCTGAACAGCGCAGCCCACGCTTCCCGACGCTCCGACTGGGGATCAGCCTCCACCCGGGTACCACCGTCTGAACGGCCGTCGAGCACCAGGACCTCGCGCTGCGCCGCCGAGTAGTGCGGCCACCCTTCCCCCGGCTCCCCGTCCCGGGCGAAGGCCAGCCAGCGGTCCATGATCCGACCGGCGAAGACCACGTCCCGGTCGTCCGCGGACGCTCCCTCTGCCTGCAGCACCGCCGCCACCCGACCGAAGACGAAGGGGATCTCCGCGCCGTGGGCGGCACCCGGACCGCCGAAGCGTGGATCGGCGGAGACATGGTCGAAGCGGTACATCCGGGTCGGCGCGACCGCGGCATGGGCATCGGCGAACACGGTGGACGGGTACCAGAAGACCATGTCGCCGCCGACCTGCGCGGAGACCTGGGGGTCGTCGAATCCGGGATAGGCCGCGACTACGCCGTCTGCTGCGGCGGAGACCCCCATCGTCCGACGCACCGTGTCCGGCAGGACAGGAAGGAGCTCCGCACCACTCTGTTGCGCGCCGACGAGGAAGAGCGCCCCCTCCGAGGCATTCGTCCCGATGACCAGGGGCACCCTCGCCTGACGTCCGGACAGGAAACCGGGCAGCAGCGCCACAGGCAGGGACTCATCGTCCACCGTCGGGCCGTAGATCAGCCGGCCAGGGTCCGTCTTCGCGGTCTCCGCCGTCAGCCGCAGGGACGCCGCGAGCAGCTCGTCGGCGGAACAGTCGACCAGCGCGGCGGCCGCCTCGGCGGGCGTGGCGTCCTCCCCGGCGACGATGCCGGCGAGGCGGCGGGCGTCCTGCGCATGGACCTTCGCCGGGGTACCGGCCACGGCCGGGGATTCGGCGATGACGCGGTGGAACAGCCCCCGGGCCTCCGGCATACACATCAGTGACAGGACCGAGGAACCGCCGGCGGACTCACCGAAAAGGGTGACATTGTCCGCGTCGCCGCCGAAGGCCGCGATATTGTCGCGGACCCACCGCAGTCCGGCTATCTGGTCATGAAGACCGATATTGGACTCGAATACATGCTCCGGGGTGGTCAACGACGACAGGTCGAGGAAGCCCCACGACCCGACCCGGTAGTTCACGGTGACGACGATGACGTCACCACGGGCGGCGAGGTAGCGTCCGTCATAGTTGCGGGACGCACCGACAGTGAACGCGCCGCCGTAGATCCACACCATCACCGGCAGGTCAGTCGCGCCCCCGGCCGGTCGGACGATATTGAGGGTCAGACAGTCCTCGTCGGTGACGCCGTTGTCGCCCACCCCACCATTCGTCTCAGGCTGCGCCGGCTGCATCGGAGACGGACCCCAGGTGGTGGTCTCCAGCGGCTCATCCCGGCATGCGGCCGGCTGCGGGCGCCGGAACCGCAGTTCGCCGACGGGCGGCGTCGCATAGGGGACGCCGTTCCAGGCGGCGGTCGCCCCCTGGCACACACCGGTGACCGGCCCTTCGGCGGTCGGGACGGTCAGATTCCCGTTGTTCACGGACCCGCTCACAGTGCCTTCTCTCCACGCTGACAGTTACCTCACCGAAAGTAGCAGTGACTGAACACGGTTTCAGGCTATTCGCGAGTATCGGCCGGGAGGTCGACGGTGAACGCTGCGCCTGCGCCCTCCCCTCTACCGTCACCGGCGGTGACCGACACCGTGCCGCCGTGCGCCTCCACCACGTCGCAGACGATGGCCAGGCCCAGTCCGCTGCCGCCGACGTCCCGGGCACGCCCCTCGTCCAGGCGGGTGAAGCGGTCGAAGATCCGCTCCCGGTCCTCCGGTGGCACACCTGCGCCGTCATCGGCGACAGTCAACAGCACCCTCTCCCCCAGCTCCGTCGACTCACCGCGCACCCGGAGCTCGACGCGTCCTTCCGCATGCCGGGAGGCATTGTCGACGAGGTTGCGGACCACCCGGGCCAGCAGCCGGTCATTGCCCTCGACCCGGCCCGGCCCGACGCCGGAGGTGTCGACCTCCACGGCGGTCGACCTCTCACCTGGACGTCCGCCCGTACGACGCAGCCGGTCAGCCTCCCGCAGGACCAGATCGTCCAGGTCCACGGGCGCCGTGGGAGGACGCTGCCCCTCGTCGAGCCGGGCGAGCAGCAGCAGCCCCTCGACGAGGTCCTGCATCCGCTCCCCTTCCGCGATCACGACCTCCCCGAGTTCCCCGGTGGGCACCGTCTCGGGGTGGGCGACGGCAAGCTCGGCGTACTGACGCATCGTCGCCAGGGGCGAGCGGAGCTCATGGGAGGCGTCACTGACGAAGCGGCGCTGCACCGCCTGGGACTGTTCGAGTCGGCCGAGCATCCGGTTCATCGTCGCGGCCAGGGCACCGAGTTCATCATCACCGGCATCCACCCGCCGGGACAGATCCGAGGCCTCGATACTGTCGACCTGCCGGCGCAGCCGCTCCACCGGACGCAGGGCGCGCCCGGTGACGACCCACACCACGAGGCCTACGAGCAGCACCATCAGCGGCACCGTCACGACCAGCAGCGTCGTCGTCGCCGAGACGGTGTCATCGACATGCTCCATCGGGCGTGCGACGGCCAGCGTCCCGGCGTCCGTGTCCTCCGTCGCGGCAAGCCAGGACTCGTCGTCGACGGTGACCGTCGTGGCGTCCTCCCCGTCGGTGCCGGCGAGTTCTGCCGCGTCCTCATCGTTGACGACCTCCGTGCCGCCCCTGGTCTGCAACCGGACAAGCAGGTCATCGTCGATCCCGGACACCACCGCCGCTGCCCGGTCCGGGGACGCCTCCAGCTGCGACTCCAGGGAGTCCAGGTCCTGGTACACGGATTCGGCGACCGAGTCGGTGAGTACCCGGCCGAGCACCGGCACCGCGATCACCGCGGCCACGATGAGGATGACGGCGACGAAGAGCGTCGCCCCGGCGGTGACGCGGGCCCGGATCGAGCGGACCGGGCGCAGACCCCGGAAAAGCCTGCCCATGTCAGCCCCCGTTCCGGTCGAGCCGGTAGCCCGCGCCGCGAACGGTCCCGATCGCCGCACGACCGAAGGGCCGGTCGACCTTGGCCCGCAGGTGGCCGATGTAGACCTCGACGATGTTGGCGTCCCCGTCGAAGGACCCGCCCCAGACATTGGCGAGCACCTCCTGTTTGGTGACGACCTCGCCGGAGTGGCGCAGCAGAAAGTCGAGCACGGCGAGTTCCCGGGCGGTCAACGGGATCTCGTCATCGCCACGGTAGGCCTGCCGGGCCGCCGGATCGAGCCGAAGATCACCGGCAGAGAGGATCTCAGGGCGTCCCCGGGAGCCGCGACGGACCATCGCCCGCAGTCGGGCGACGAGGACCGGGTAGGAGAAGGGTTTGGTCAACCAGTCGTCGCCACCGGTGTCGAGCCCCTCGACCTCGTCCCACTCCCCGTCCTTAGCGGTGAGGAAAAGCACCGGGGTCCAGTTGCCGTCCTCACGCAACGCCTCGCAGACGCGGTAGCCGTTCATGCCGGGCATCATGATGTCGAGGACGATGGCGTCGTAGTCGGCGTCAGACGCCATGTCCAGACCGGTGACCCCGTCGTTGGCGACATCGACGACCATGCCCTCCGCCTCCAGACCACGCCGGACACCGGCGGCGAGCCGCACCTCATCATCCACCACCAGTATCCGCATGGAGGTTATTCTCCCACGGTCCAGCTGAAGTCCAGCTGAAGTCCCGCTGAACCGACCCGCAACACCCATCCCTACCCACATCGATGTGGCTGGACCTGGCTATTTGTCGGAAGGTGTCGGAGTGTTGTACGTTATCCCTCGTTCGCATCGCGGTCTTCACGGACCACCACGCGTGCGGGGCTATGGCGCAGCTGGTAGCGCACCACACTGGCAGTGTGGGGGTCAGGGGTTCGAGTCCCCTTAGCTCCACCATTGACGACGTACCCGGACCCCCGACATGCACCAGCGTGTCGGGGGTCAGTGCGTTGACGGCCAGGCTGCTCCCTCGGAACTCTGCGGCGGAGTACAGTCACGCCGGTGTCGTCATCCTCCGGCTGCGCACCTCGGACGGAACGATCAGCGCCAGCGACGCGATGACAGCGACGGCGATCATGACAACACCACCGGCATAGGCATCGACGACGCGCCCGGACAGCGTCGATGCGCCGGCTGCGACGGAGGTCAGGACCGCGACGCCGAGCGTGGAGCCGAGTTGGTGGGCTGTGTTCACGAGGCCGGATGCTGCGCCGGCGTCCCCGGGACGGGCTCCCGCGACTCCGGCGGAGGTGATCGGCCCGAAACCGAGGCCCTGGCCGAGGCCGAGGAGGACAAGGGGACCGACAGCACCGGCCACGAACGACGTGTCGGGGGTGATCCGGCTGATCCAGGCCATCCCGACGAGGACGAGGATGAGTCCGCCGAGGAGAAGAACAGAATTGCCCCACCTGCGCGTGAGCCGTGGGACCAGCAGGGACGAGCAGAACTGGACGAGGCTCATGGGCAGGAACCCGAGGCCGGCCTGAAGGGGTGTCCAACCGTAGACACCCTGGAAGTACTGGGTGGTGAAGAAGTAGAACGCAATCATCGTGCCCGCGAACAGCAGACGGGCGATCGCCGCTCCGGAACGCCCGGCACTGGCGAACAGCCGCAGCGGCAGGATCGGCTGCCTCGCTCGCCACTCGTTGAGCATGAACAGTGCCAGGACCGACGCCCCGATGGTCATCGGCCAGATCGCGAACGGGTCTCCCCACCCGCTTTCCCCGGCATTGATGATGCCGTAGACCAGTGCACCCATGCCGAGTACGGAGGTGGCGGCACCAATGAGGTCGAAGCGGCCCCGTTCGGTCTCGAAGGACGGCAGGAAACGCAGCGCGAGGATGACCATGACGACGGCGACGGGCACGTTGATGAAGAACCCTGCCCGCCAGGAGACCCATGAGGCGAGCGCTCCGCCGACGACGAGGCCGAGACTGGCGCCGAGACCGGCGGTGGTTCCGTAGGCCGCCGTGGCACGGGTGCGCTCGTGGCCGGCAGGGAACAGGGCGGTGATGAGAGCCAGCGAGGACGGAGCGACGATTGCCGCACCGATGCCCTGGAAGGCCCGGGCAGTGACGATCCAGGCGGCGTTCTGCGCCACGCCGACGAGAAACGACGCCAGACCGAAGAGTGCGAGACCGACGATGAAGACCCGGCGTCGACCGAGGAGATCGCCCAGTCGCGCACCGAGAAGAAGAAGCCCGCCGAACACGAGCGTGTAGGCGTTCTGCGCCCACGCCAGCCCGGTCGGTGACAGTCCGAGGCCAGCCCGGATCTGCGGCAGTCCGGTGAAGATGATCGAGTTGTCCAGCACGACCATGAAGTAGGAGACCAGCACGATCGCCAGGATCATGCCGGTGCGTACCCCACGTGTCGTCAGGGGTTCGACGGGGGAAAGAGAGGAAGCCATGCCACCACTTGACGCCGTCGGCCCGGGGACGGGGAAGTTCCGTTCCGTCCATGTACTGGCGGTACACCCCGACAGCAGGAGAACGCGCTTACCGTTGACACCATGGACCAGCACACCGATGTGGGAAAGTTCCTCCGCAGCCGACGTGACAGGATAGCGCCCGAGCAGGTGGGCCTCATCGGCGGCGGTCGCCGCCGGGTGCCCGGGCTGCGCCGGGAAGAGGTCGCGATCCTGGCCCACATCAGCGTGGAATACTACGCGAAGATGGAACGCGGCGACCTGCGCGGCGTGGCCCCGGTCATCCTGGACCAGGTGGCCATGGCGCTGCAGCTGGACGATGCCGAGACCGATCATCTGCACGACCTGGCCCGCGCCGCCGACCCCCACCCGCCCAGACCACGCAAAGCCAGCTCCGAGGGACCGGTACGACCGAGCCTGCAGCGTTTCCTCGACGCCGTCACCGGCGCGCCGGTCTGGGTGCGCGACCGGCGCATGAACGTTATCGCGACCAACCAGCTCGGCCGGGCACTGTACCGCCCTCTCCTGGAGGACGCCGACGGTCGCGGGAACACCGCACGGTTCATGTTCCTGAGCCCTGCGGCACGGAGCTTCTTCCCCGACTGGGAGCAGGGCGCCGACGACATCGTCGCCACGATGCGCACCTACGCCGGGCAGAACCCCCGCGACACGGCGCTCACCAATGTCATCGGTGAACTGGTCACCCGATCCGATGCCTTCCGGCAGCGATGGAGCACGCACGATGTGCGGCACCATCGCACCGGCATCAAACGCATCAACCATCCCGACGTCGGTGATCTCGAACTGGTCTACGAGGCGATGCACCTGCCCGCGAATCCCGAGTGGTTCATGTTCGGCTACACCGCCGGGCCCGGCAGCCCGACCGAGGAGCGTCTCACGCTCCTGGGCAGCCTCAGCGCCACCGCGGCGCCCCCGGCGACCGAGCAGAGCGCACCTCCCGCAGACCCGCCGCGTCACCCGGACGGCACGGTACCTGACGGCAGCGCGATGCTGCCCACGACAAGAAAGAGAAGATCATGAACATCACCCTGAACAACAGTGTGGAGATGCCGGCCCTCGGATTCGGCGTCTTCCAGACCCCGCCCGAGCAGACCGTTGACTCCGTCGTCGAGGCGCTGCGGGTGGGCTACCGGCTCATCGACACCGCCGCCGCCTACTCCAACGAGCGCGAGGTCGGTGAGGGCATCCGCCGCTCCGGTCTGGACCGCAGTGAGGTGTTCGTTGAAACGAAGATCTGGATCAGCGACTACGGCTACGACGAGACACTGCACGCCTTCGAGAAATCCGCGGGCAAGCTAGGTGTCGAGACGATCGATCTACTCCTGCTGCACCAGGCGGTGCCCACCGACTTCGACCGCACGATCCATGCCTACCGGGCCCTGGAGACTCTCCTGGCCGATGGCCGGGTCCGCGCGATCGGCGTCTCGAACTTCATGGCCGAGCACCTCGACGCGCTGCGGGAACACACCGAGATCGTGCCGGCGGTGAACCAGATCGAGGTGCACCCGTACTTCACGCAGCAGGCGGTGCAGGAGGCCAACCGCGCCCAGGGCACGGTGACGCAGGCGTGGTCGCCGATGGGCGGTATCACCGCCAACCGCGGCAGCGGTACGAGCACCTTCGAGGACACGACGATCGGCGAGATCGCGACCGCGCACGGCAGGACACCCGCCCAGGTGATGCTGCGCTGGCACCTGCAGCAGGGGCGGTCGGCGATTCCGAAGTCCGTGAACCCGGCGCGGATCGCCGCGAACGCCGATGTCTTCGGATTCGAGCTGACGGGCGAGGAGCTGGCCCGCATCGACGCCCTGGACACCGGGGTGCGCGGCGGTCCGGAGCCGGAGGACGTCACCCGCGAGGCGTTCTGGCGCGACATTCCCGAGGCCTGAGCGGGTCCACGGTGCGCGTCGCGCGGGTCGCCGGCGCTACGACGTACAGAACTGCACGCGACTGAAGAACAACAGTCATCCGGCAGAAACCTCGACAGCCTCGACAGTAAGGAACCCCGTCCCATGAGCACCATCTCTGACCACGCCCGCCGCACCGCAGTGATCACCGGCGCATCTTCCGGCATCGGCGCGGCGACCGCGCGCGCCCTGCATGGCGCCGGGTACCGGGTCGCGCTGCTCGCCCGCCGCGCCGATCGTATCGACTCTCTCGCTGACGAGCTCGGCGACGGCGCGACCGCGATCATAGCGGACGTCACCGACCGGGACTCTCTCGTTGCCGCGGCGCAGCGGGTGAAGGACGAACTCGGTGGCACCGACGTGCTCGTCAACAATGCCGGGGTCATGCTCCTCGGCCCCTTCTCCCCGGAACGTCGTGAGGACTACCGGACGATGGTCGAGGCGAATCTGCTCGGTGCGATCACCACGACCGAGGTCTTCCTCGACCAGCTCAGGGACGGCGGCGGCGATCTGGTGAACATTTCCTCGGTCGCCGGGCGCACCGCCCGCCCCACGAATGGCGTCTACGCCGCCACCAAGTGGGGCATCAACGGCTGGTCGGAGTCGCTGCGCCAGGAGCTCCTGCCGGATGTGCGCGTCACCCTCATCGAACCCGGCGTCGTGGACACCGAGTTGCCCAGCCACATCACCGACAATGCCACGCGGGAGACGGTGCAGGAGATGTACGACGTCGCCCGGGTAACCCCCGGGGAGATCGCCGAGGTCATCGCCTTCATCCTCTCCCGACCCCGGCACCTGGCCATCAACGAGGTGCTCCTGCGTCCTGCTGACCAGCTCGGCTGACGAGTCCGGCTGACCCGTCCGGCCGATATCCGGGTGCCCGGTGACGTCAGATCAGTCGTCCAGGTCGGCGCGCAGGACGTCACCGGAGGACGCGTCGATGACGATGTCCCATTCCTGGGTGCCGTCGATGACGGTCGCCTCCCAGACGACGGTCCCGCCGTCCCGGTCAAGGTCAAGGGAGTGGAGGGTGCCGGGCTTCTCGGCGAGAGCGGCGTCGACCGCCTCGGCGGCGGTGACTGACGGGGCTTCGCGCTGCTCGGCGTCCAGATCTGTCGACCGCTCGCCGGCGATCTCACCGGTGGCTGCGTCCACCGTCATCTCCACGCCCTGACCGTCGACGACGAGGGTGATCTCCCAGGCGCGGCTGTCCTCCTCATCGACCTCCACGGCATAGGAGCCCGGCTTCGCGTCCAGCGCGGCCTCGAGAGCGCCGGCCGCGTCCACCGCGGAGGTCCGGGCATCGGTGTGGTCTGAACTGCCACTGCCGTCGGATCGTGAGGTGGTCGTGGCAGCGGTGGATTCCGTCCCCGAGGTGTCGGCGGGGGCTTCCCGGGTCACGGTGACGGTCGAGTCAGCGTCGTCGGAATCGTCACCGCAGGCGGCGAGGACACCGATGCCGAGGAGGGATGCGGTAAACGCTGCGAGGGTGGTGCGGGTGTATCGGCTGTTCATCGGACTACCTCCGGTGGTCTGGGGGGGGGTGAATGCTGTTGTCCGTCATGCTACGGACGCCCTGCTGAACGCCACCTGAAGACGCCACCCCCGACCGCTACCCCACCGCGTCAGGTACCCGGTCCGCGAGCAGAGACGGGTCGTCGCAGCTGCAGGCGGAGACCGACGGCCCCTTTCCCCGAAGCGGGAAAGGGGCCGTCGAACTGCGAGCCTGAGGCGTCGTCGGTCAGCCGACGACGTCCGGGACCCAGTCAGCCATCTGGGTCTGGGTGTCCATCTCCGGGTCCTTCTGGAGCTGGAATTTCTCATCGTTGACGTACAGGGATGGAGTGCCCGAATCCTCGCCTTCCTTGTCCTGCAGCCGTTCCATGTTGGATTCCAGCACCGACTGGTAGGTGTCCCGGACCGACTCATCACGGATTGCGGAGACAGTGTCGGCATCCACACCGAGGTTCTCCGCAGCGTCTGCGAAATCATCGAAGCTGTAGCCGGAGATGTCCGTGCGGTTCATGAAGGCCCAGTCGTGGAACGCCCAGAACGCTTCGGCGTTGCCGGAGTCCGCGATGGCCATGGCCACTGCGCCCGCGACGGTCGAATGTCCGCCCTCGCCGCCGTCCAGGAAGTTCACCGTGTTGTAGCGCATGGTGATCTTGCCGTCGTTGAGGGCGGCCTTCAGGGACTCGTGGTCAGCAGTGACCAGGTCAGAACAGAAGTGGCAGCTGTAGTCCTCGTAGAGGTCTGCGACCGGTGCATCATCTGCGACAGCGTCGGAGGCGAGCACGATGTTGCCGTCTTCGACACCGACGGAGAAGTTGACGTTCTCAGCCGGGGCGAGCCCCTCATTGCTGGACTTGCTGTCGCGGCCCTGGATGACCACCACGGCGATGACGACGACGGCGATCACGACGATCGCCACGAGTCCCCAGAGGAAGCCGTTGCTCTTCTCGTTCGGGGCCTTGATCTTCTGGCTCACCTGAATCCTGCTCTTTCTTCGTGTGCATGTGCCCGGTCAGCACTGCTGTACCAGCGTCCACCCTATCCCCCGGGACACGTCAACCACCAGACATGCGGGTCCTGTGAGCACAGTTGACAGGAAACCGTCAGCGGCAACCCACCCTCGGGGAGACCTCGCCCGCGCCATTCCCTTCGAAAGGGTGTGAAAAGGAATGGAACTGAACCATACTTCAGGGATGACCTTCTCCACCCTGACTGTCGAGACCACCGACACCCACACGCTCGTCCGCCTCAACCGCCCCGAGGTCCGCAACGCCGTCGACCAGGCCATGGTCGATGGCCTGCACGCCGTCTGTGACGAGCTGGAAGACGATCCCCGCGTCCTCGTCATCACCGGTTGTGAGGTCGAGGGACGCAACAGTCCCAAGGGAATCTTCGCTTCCGGCGCGGACATCACCCAGCTGCGCGATCGGCGCCGGGCGGACGCACTGGCCGGCATCAGCTCCCGGATCTTCGACCGCATCGCCACGCTCGCCATGCCGGTCATCGCCGCCGTCGACGACCTCGCCCAGGCCATCCTTTTCGAGTCCGAGGCGAAGTTCGACCGTATGCAGGCTTTCATCGACCGAAAGAAGAAGTAGAACATGACTGACACGACCCTCCCCACCGGTCTCCCCGCACACGTCGGCGTCCTCGGTGGCGGACGCATGGGTGCCGGGATCGCCCACGCTTTCCTCGTCTCCGGGTCCGAGGTGACGGTCGTCGAGGCGAACCCCGACGCCGCCGACGCCGCCCGGGACCGCGTCCTCGACCAGGTGCAGGCCTCCGCCGACCGCGGCAAGCTCGCCGATTCGGTCGAGGACGCCGCCTCCCGCCTGACCGTCACCTCCGATGTCGCGGACTTCGCCGGATGCAGCCTGGTCATCGAGGCCGTGCCCGAGGACATGGGCATCAAGACCGCCGCACTGGAGAGCGTCGCCGAGGTCGTCGGCACGGACGCCTGGCTGGGGACGAACACGTCTTCCCTCTCCGTCGACGAGCTCGCCCAGGCTGTCGGTGAGGTCACCGGTCACCCGGAGCGGATCTGCGGTCTGCACTTCTTCAACCCGGTGCCCGCATCGAAACTCATCGAGGTCATCATCGCGGACGCCTCCGCCGGGGAACTGCGTGAGCTGGCCCCGCAGTGGGTCACCGCACTGGGCAAGACCCCGGTCGTGGTGAAGAACCGGCCCGGGTTCGCGTCCTCCCGCCTGGGACTCGCCCTCGGACTCGAGGCGATGCGCATGGTCGAGGAGGGTGTCGCCTCCGCCGAGGACATCGACAACGCGATGACGCTGGGCTACAAGCACCCGGTGGGCCCGCTCGCGCTCACAGACATCGTCGGGCTGGATGTCCGCCTCGGTATCGCCGAATACCTCTCGGAGGAGCTGGGTGACCGCTTCACCCCGCCGCAGATCCTGCGCGACAAGGTCGCCGTCGGGGAGCTGGGCCGCAAGTCCGGCAAGGGCTTCTACGACTACAACTGACGGCCGGGCGGAGTGAGCAGTCCCGGCATCCGCCGGGCGACCACCGGGGTCAGCCGCGGCACGAGCGCGAGCACCGTCGCGGTGGTGACCACGAGTCCCAGTGCCAGCCCGGACAGCGCGTCGTGGACGTAATGCACGCCTGAGGCGACCCTGCTGAACGCTTCCACCGCCGCCAGCACGCCGGACCGGGCCGACGAGCCGCCGCGCCCGCAGCAGCGCCTTACCGAGTCCGACAGGGGACGCCGACGGGACCGTGGTCACGGTGGAGACGACTGTGCCGCCGGGATGGACGGGGTGGTCCGTACTGAAGCGACCCGTGTGTGAACCCGTGGCGGGACAGGCCAGGCGGCGTCCCCCGATGAGACGAACCGACCTCCGCAGGCAGCTCAGTCGACTGTCCGGTCACGTCCGGCGAGAAGACCCGCCACCACCAGGCATCCGGACAGCACGAGCAGGACGGCCATCGGCGGCGTCCACGATCCGGTCGCATCGTGCAGGGCACCGACGGCGACCGGCCCCACCGCCGCGAGGATGTAGCCGAGGCTCTGTGCCATACCGGACAGGGATGCCGCGGTCCGGTGTGACCGGGCGCGCATCCCGAACAGCGACAGGGCGAAGACTATCGAAGATCCGCCGCCGATACCGGCGACACACGCCCACACCACCGTGGCACCCGGCGCGAGCATGATCCCCAGGTTCGCTACCACCAGGACCAGCGCGATGCATGCACCAAGCACCTGCTGGTTGCGCAGCCGGGCCAGCAGTGCCGAGCAACCGAGACTGCCGCCGATGCCGAAGATGCTGAACAGCACGAGGTGCAGACCGGCAGTGGTGTCGCTGATGCCGGCGTCCTGTTCGATCGAGGGAAGCCAGGTGATGAGCACGTAGTAGTTGGTGGACTGCAGGCCCATGAACGCGGCGACCTGCCAGGCCAGCAGGGAGCGCCACAGCGGAGGACCGGGATGGACAGTGTGGCCGGTGTCCGTCGGCACGAGGCCAGGAGCGTCCGTGGCCTCCTCCGTCGTCTCTCCAGCCTCCCGCCACATCAGCGGCAGCAGGACGCCGACCGCGATCAACGCCAGCCCCGCCCACATGGCGGCCGGCAGCCGCCAGCCCAGTCCGGTGAGTCCGGCGATCGGGACGGCGACACCGGAGGCCACGGCGGCAAACCCGGACTGAACTGCGGAGTAGGCGCCGGTGACCTGTCCGATCTTCGTGGGGAAATCGCGCTTCACCCAGGAGGGCAGCACCACGTTGAGCACCGCGATCGCCACACCGATGAGCAGCGTGCCGACCCACAGCAGCACAGTGGGCGGGGTGGAGCGGACAACGAGTCCGACGGCGAGGACTCCCAGTGCCACGGCGATGGTGCGCTCCAGGCCCAGTCGGAGTGCGACCCGTGGCACGAACGGGGAGACCACGGCGAACGCCAACAGCGGCAGGCTGACCAGGAAGGACGCAGCGGAGGACGAGAGTCCCAGGTCGTCACGGATGTTGCTGAGGACCGGACCGACAGTGGTGAGGGCGGCGCGGAGGTTCCCGGCGACGAGCAGGATGCCGGCGATGATCAGGATGGTGGGCGCATGGCGTCGGAGGGTCGGAACCGTTGTGTCGGCCGTCATGAGAGAGCCTCCACCAGTGCGATGAGGTGGTCGGCGGCAGCGGCGGCGGCACCCGGGTCGTGGGCGGCGACCTCGGTGACGACCGCCTCGTGGGCTGCGGTCATCTCGGCGGTCTCCCGGGCCATCCCGACATTGTGCAGGGCGAGCTCATTGCCACCGACACCCCGGTAGAGCTCGGCGAGCAGGGCATTGCCCGAGGCAGCCATGAGCATGCGGTGGAAGCCGATGTCCGCGGCGGTGAAGGCGTCCTCGTCCCCGTCGGCGAGAGCGTCAGAGCGGACGGCCAGAGCAGATCGCAGCGCGTCGACCTGCTCCGGGGTCGCACGCAGTGCCGCGAGCCGGGCACCCTCACGTTCCAGGATCGCACGGACTTCGGCGACGTCCTGCTCCCGGTCGCGGTCGATGTGCCGGGCGAGCGTGGGGGCGAGATCGCTGGTGTCCGTGACATAGGTGCCGTAGCCGGCGCGGGAGGCGAGCATCCCGGCGTGGACTAGTGCGCGGACAGCCTCACGGACACTGTTGCGGCTCACGCCGGTCTCTTCGGCGAGGTCCTTCTCGGTCGGGATGAGCGACCCGACGGGGAACTCCCCGGCGGCGATCCGGTCACGGAGCTGGTCAGCGACCTGTTCCGACCTGGTCTGTACTGGTTCGATCCTGGGCATGGCCGCCATCCTACGTGATAGTGCCAAATGTCCTACATTTGAGTCCGCCACTGCGGATCAGGCGACGCCCAGCGCTACCGCGACCACGAGGAACCACAGCGGCGTGACCACGAGGAAGACCCGCTCGGCGAGACCGGGCCAGCGGCGACGGAGCTTCGGAAGGATCCGGGCGGCGAAAAAGACGTAGAAACTGACGCGCACCGCCCACCGCATCGCCTCCTGCAGGCCCGCCGGCAGCACCAGGGTGAGATCGCGGCGCACGAGGTGGAGGTGGAGGAAGAGACTGAAGCGGATGACGATCAGACAGGCCGCGAGAACAGCGGCCACGGTGGCGAGGACAGTGTCTGTGGTGTCTGTGGTGTCTGTGGTGTCTGTGGTGGACGCCGTACGTGATCCCGAGATGCCCCCGGCACAGCTCATGGGCGTCGTGCAGTCGACGGTGCTCGGCCTGCCGACTGCGGCGGGCCCGGCGACATCCACGACATCACCCGCAACCCCGACCGGAACCCATGGATCCCCCGTCACCGCGTCCGACATCGTCACCACCATGGAATGGAATCCGGGCGCGGAGGATGCGACGGCCGCACTCGACATTGAACTGGACCGCATGGCCGGGTGGGGTCTCGCCCCGGACATGGAGACCGCACTTGTCTACGCCCGCGCCGCGGACCAGGTCGCACAGTTCGAGATGGAACTGCCACCGCCGCACAATCTCACCCGTGACCGCCTCGCGCACTTCGTCGCCCGGGGCGTGTTCGGATACTCGCAGTTCCTGCAGCGCCCGCTCGCCGTGGCACAGGGGTCGGCGGCCCTGAATGCAGCCCGGTCGCCCGACAACTGACCACGCCACCCACACAACCCCGCTCCCCACAACCCCCGCACCGCTACAGTGGCACGCACCACAACTTTCGTCCCGACAAGGAGACCATCCCGGTGTCACGATCCGCACAGTCCTCACTCACCCCGTTGCGCTTCCTCGACCGCTCTGCCCAGGTGCACCCCGGTAAGACCGCCTGCATCGACGGCCCCCGCCGCATCACCTTCGCCGCGATGAGGGCGGACGCCGTGAAACTGGCCCGGGCCCTGCGACGCCGCGGGCTGCGCCCCGGCGAACGGGTCGGAATGCTGGCATCCAACAGTTACGAGGCCCTGCTCGCCCAGTTCGCCGTCCCGCTGGCCGGCGGCGTCCTCGTGGCGATCAACACGCGTCTGGCCCCCGCCGAGGTCCGCTACATCTGCGACCACTCCGACATCCGCATCCTCTTCGGTGAGCAGGACCTCATCCTCGCCTCGCGTCGCACCCTCGGATCCGCCGGACTGGTCGACACCTTCGTGCTCATCCACAACGCCGACGGATCCCAGCCACAGCCGAAGCACCCGGACGCCGGCACCGTGACCACCTGGGACGAGTTCCTCGATGAGGGTGTCCATCATGAGGAGGACGCGGACGACGACACGACCTTCCCCTTCACCGTCGATGACGAGGACGCCGCCATCGCCATCAACTACACCTCCGGCACCACGGGGCGACCCAAGGGCGTGGTCTACACCCACCGCGGCGCCTACCTCAACGCCCTCGGCGAGGTCACCACCCAGGACCTCACCCGCGACACGGTCTACCTGTGGACCCTGCCGATGTTCCACTGCTCCGGCTGGTGCACGGGCTGGGCGGCCATGGCGGTCTCCGCCACCCAGGTCGCGCTGCGTGCTGTGCGGGGACCCGAGATATGGGACCTCATCGACACCGAGGGCGTAACCGCCATGTGTGGCGCCCCGGCGGTACTCTCCACACTCGTCGGCGCAGATGAAGCACACCCGGCCGAGGGCCTGTCCGTCGTCACCGCAGGTGCCCCGCCGAGCCCGACGATCATCGAGGCCTGCGAGAACCTCGGCATTGTCGTCACCCACGTCTACGGACTCACCGAGAGCTACGGCCCCTACACCGTCTGTGAGCCCCAGCCGGACTGGGCCGACCTGCCCGTCGCCGGTCGGGCGAAACTCAAGGCCCGCCAGGGCGTCCCGATGATCACCAACGCGGACGCCCGCGTCGTCGAGATGGTCCCCACCGGCGCCCCGCCGGACACCGTCCTCGTCGACGTCCCCGCTGACGGAGTGACGATGGGCGAGATCGTGCTCGGCGGCAACGGCGTGATGAAGGAGTACTTCCACAATCCGGACGCCACCGCCGAGGCCTTCGTCGGTGGCTGGTTCCACTCCGGTGACCTCGCCGTGAAACACCCGGACGGTTACATCCAGATCCTCGACCGGGCCAAGGACGTCGTCATCTCCGGTGGTGAGAACATCTCCACCATCGAGGTCGAGCAGGCCGTGATCAGCCACCCCGCCGTCGACGATGTCGCGGTGATCGGCGTCCCCGACGAGAAGTGGGGTGAGCGACTGCGCGCCTATGTCGTCCTCACCCCGGGTACCGACGCCACCGGGGACGCCGCGGCACAGGTGGAGCAGTCCGTCATCGACCACTGCCGGGGCCAGATCGCCGGCTACAAGGTGCCCCGCGACTACCGCGTCCTCGACGAACTCCCCCGCACCTCCACCGGCAAAGTACGCAAGAACGCACTGCGCGACGACGCCTGGGCCGAGCACGAGGACGAACACGGACAGCGCGTGAACTGACCGGCCCCATCCTGTGTCGGCGGGGTGAACCGAACCTGTGAGTGTTCACCCCCGCCGGTGCCGCCTCACCGGAGACTCTGCAGCGCACTGGTAATTGTGGGAGATATGTCCCTGACCGAAACTCCCGGCGGCACCACTGAGGCTGCCCCCGGACCTCTCCACGGTCCTCCCGTCGTCCCCGTGCGGCGCTCTGGGTGGTTCTGCTCGTCCTCGCGCTGGTCGTCCTCAAGCGGGACACCAACCCCTTCATCTTCGGGGAGCGGGGACTCAATCTCTTCCGCCTCTCGCCGGACTTCATGGTCTACTACACCGCCGGTGAGCACCTGAACAACGGACAGGGGGTGTACGACGGCGGACTGTGGGGATTCCTGCCGTTCACCTACCCGCCGTTCGCCGCCGCGGTCTTCCGGATCCTGCCGCTGTTCCCACCGATGAACGCGGCGATCCTCTGGGCGATGGCCTGTGCCGGGTGCCTCGTCGCAGTCACCATCGGCGTCCTCGTGCAGCGTGGCTGGCGACCGGATGCGGGCACCGCCGCCCTCGGCGTCCTCGCAGCGTGCGGGGCGATGTCGCTGGCGCCGGTCCGGGAGAGCTTCTTCTACGGGCAGATCAACCTGGTCCTCATGCTGCTGGTCTCACTGGACTTCCTGCGACGCCGGGACCGCTTCAGCGGCATCGGGGTCGGCCTCGCCGCAGGGCTGAAACTCACACCCGCGATCTTCATCGGGGTGATGCTGCTGCAACGTCGCTTCCGGGATGCCGCGGTCGCCACCGGAACCTTCCTCGCCACCGTGGTCATCGGCCTGGTCATGGTGCCGGACGCCACGAAGTTCTGGACCTCCGCCCTGTTCGACGACTCCCGCATCGGCGCCCTCGACAACCCCGGCGCCCAGTCGCTGAAGTCGACGGCGGTGCGCTGGATCGGCCACGAGGGCACCGGAGCGACCCTGCTGTGGCTGGTGCTGGTGGTGGTCATCCTCGCTGCGGCGGCGCTGGCGGTCATCGCCGCCTCCCGACGCGGCAACGACGCACTGGTCATGGCACTGGGCGGGATCACCGCCTGCCTCATCTCCCCGTTCTCCTGGCACCACCACTGGGTCTGGCTGGTGCCGCTGGCGCTCTGCCTGGTCGACCTAGCGGTCCGGACCGCAGAGAAGACCGCCGCGCGTGCCGGTATCGGGGGATGGTGGGTGCCCCAGGCCGGCGTCCTTGTCGGAGCGGCGGTCGTGGCGCTGGTCATGCTGCCGTACGTCAGCACGACCTTCTACTTCAACCTCACCTACTGGGTCATGCAGGAGAAGGGCGCCTGGGGCGCGACCTGGTACACGTGGCAGGGAGCGCTGGTCGTCCTCATCGCCGGGGTGGTGTCGCTGTGGCTGCTGCGCCGCGACAGCCGTGACGGTCAGGCCATGTGGCCGCGGAGGAAGCCCTCACCGCGGGAGAAGCTGCCGGTCGCGGAGTAGCTGTTGGTGTGCAGCCAGGTTCCGGGCAGGACGCCGATGAGCGTCTCGAAGGCGAGGGACTGACGCTGGTCACCCGGGATGGCGGTCAGCCCCTGGTAGCCTCCGCGGGCCGAAACACCGAGGAAGGCCTCCCGGTTCGCGCGGACGTCACCGGTCCAGGTGTCGGAGTCACAGGTGAAGTCACCGCGGTCACAGACGTCCATGATCCGGTCACTCACCGAGCCGTAGGCGCCGGAGAGGTCGCCGAGGATGCCGGTGCCGGGGGTTGCCGTGCCACCCTGGGCGGTCGTCCTGCCCCGGTAGGGGTTGGCCTGGAAGACCCCGGAGCCGAAACGCTCCGGGGAGACCGGGCCGTTGCCCTGACCGATCTCGGCGGCGACATGGGCCGCAGCGTCCGCCCCGAGGGAGTAGCCGTAGAGGCTGATCTTCGCACCGGGACACTCTGCGGCGGTGCGTCGGACCAGGTCCCGGGTCTGGCTGGTGGCGTCCGCGGCGGCGTCGAGGTAGTCACGGGCGACAAAGGCGCCGGAGTTGTAGGAGACCGTGCGGCTGGTGGAGCGGCCGATCTGGTCGACCCGCGCCCCCATGTCCGCGGTGTAGCCACCGACCGGGAGGTTCTCCGGAATGCCCTCCACGGAGTTACCGCCGCCGGGGACGATGATGACGATGCTCGGCTCGCACCGCGGGAGGACCGGGGTGGCGACCGGTCCGAGGGAGACACTGGATGCCCCGGCGGCGGGGGCGGTCAGCAGGCTGACACCGGCTGCGAGGACGGTAGCGGTCGCGGCGACCACGGTCGCACGACGACGGTTCGGGAAAAGGCGCATAGGTGATGAATCTATGGGGTGAGGGGACCCTCCACAACTGGAACCGGTTGTCTGCAGGGGTGATTTCGGCGACACTTTCCCTCCCCCGCCACATAGTCGCTGGCCAGGGTTTTCATCAACGGAGGTAACTTTCCCGGGCGAATGTGCGATGGTATGACAATTGTACTGACGCTTCGAGAAAGGCACTCATGCACGCGCGCCACAAGACCGACAAGCCTGCTTCCCGCATCCGGCGGCGGATCGCCGGGACGGTGGCGGCCACCGTCTCCGCGGCAGCCCTCATCGCCGGCGGTCTGGCCGTGTCCGGCAACGACACCCCGACCGCGGAGGCCGCTCCGGGCGCCCTGACCGTCTTCGGCGACTCCTACGCCTCCAACCCGGACTTCTGGGTGACCTACGGCCTGGCTCCGGACGACAACTACCCCCGTACCGGCGGCTGCGTGCAGTCCCCGAACAACTGGCCGCGGAAGCTGGCGGCCCAGACCGGTCGCGTACTCAACGACTGGTCCTGCAACGGCCACACCACCGGTGACGTGATCAACCGCATCGAGGCCGCCAGGAATGCCGGCGCCCTCAACGGCGGGACCGGCACCGTGGCCGTCGCCGTGGGCATGAACAACTACGGCCCGTGGGGCTACTTCCACGACGGCAACAATTTCCTCGATCCGGGCGTGGTTCGCTCCACCTACATCCGGGACATGCACACCATCGCGAACAAGATCCGCAACTACGCCCCCAACGCGAACATCGTGATGCCGGGCATGCTGCAGATCAGCGGCAACAGCATGGTCTGCCCGCTCAACGTCATCCCCGAGTTCCCGCTGGGTCTGCCCGTGCCGGTGCTGGGCGATGTGGAGCGGTGGCTGCAGGCCACCCAGCGTGACGCCGCCCGTGAGATCGGAGCGACCTTCGTCGACGTCCGTGCCGCCTCGGCCGGGCACGACACCTGTTCCACCCCGGACGCCGAGCGGTACGTGGCGGGCGTGGTGGACACCACCACCCCGAACTACAACTTCCTCTTCCACCCCTCCGACAAGGGAAGCCAGCTCATCGCTGACCTGGTCAAGCCGCACATGTAGGGCTTGACCTACGGGGCTCGTCCCCCGCAGTTCACACTGCATCGTCCGACGCCCGCGTCATCTTCCACTTCCGGAGAGGACGCGGGCGTCGACATATCTGCAGTGACCTGCGCATACCGATAATTAGTCAGGTGCCTGTTGACTTTGTCAGGTACCTGCGTATCATGTTGATAGTCAGGTACCTACACACCTCAAGGAGAGATCATGACTGGCATCAACAACACCACCGGGAACACCGCCGAACTCGCCGCCCGGCTGTTCGTGCTCATGCGCGCCGCCGACCGGGAGCGACGCCGCGATGACGGCACCGTGGAGGAACACGAAGGACACAGGGGGCACGGTGGCGGCCGCGGACGCGGCGGGCGCGGCGGCTTCCGTGGGGAGATCCGCTCCGGCCAGGGCCGGGTGCTCGGCATCCTCGCCCTGCAGTCCCCGCTCCCCCAGAAGAACCTCGCCTACATGCTCGGTGTCCGCCCCCAGTCCCTCAGCGAACTGATCGCCAAGCTGGAGACCGCGGGACTGGTCACCCGGGAGCGCGATGAGAACGACCGCCGGTCCTTCCTCATCGAGCTCACCGAGACCGGTCGCGAGGCTGCGTCCGAGATCGACGCGTGCACCGGAGAGGATCCGTTCGACGTACTCACCGATGAAGAGCGGGAGACGTGGTGCACCCTCACCACCAAGGTGACTGATGCACTGGAGGAGAAGTATCCGGAGATCGGCGAGCGGGCCAGGCACTTCCGCGAGGCGGGCCGGGAGTTCGGTCGCGGTCCCGGGTTCGGTCCCGGGGTCGGACCTGGTCCACACAGTAGACCCCACGGCGGACCCCACGGTGGGCCGAACTGTGAGCCTGAGGACGGCCCCGGGCGCGGTCGACGTGGACACAGCCGGCCCGACGGCGAGCGTCCCCACCGTCGCGATGAGGCGGAGTTCCGGGAGTACCGCGAGACCCGCGAGTACCGGAGCGGACATGGACACCGTGGACGCCGTGGACACCGCGACGGCCGGGGACACGAAGGCTTCGGAGGGTTCCGCGGCTTCGGTCGCGGCATGACCCCCGGCTTCGCCTGACTCCTTTCAGCGAGCCGAAACCACAGGGCTTCATGTCTGCGGCACCGGTCGGGCTGACCCTTACCCCGTCGCCCCACAGCCGACAGCGCAGAGAAAGACCCCCTGACCTGCAATTGGTCAGGGGGTCTAGTCGTGGAGCCGCCGGGAATTGAACCCGGGTCCTTCGCGACCTCGCCAGGGCTTCTCCGTGCGCAGTCCGCTCTATCCCTGCTCGGCTCTCCGGGTCACGCAGACCTGCCCGGACGATGAGCCCAGTCACCCTGAAATGTCCCTGACGGTCCGGATGACGGGGCCGTCAGGTGAGTTCCCGGAACGATGCCGGTGACCGGAGGGGGAACAGACCCCGGGCCGACAGACACGCTTCGCTGGATTAGGCAGCGAGAGCGTAGTCGCGCTGAGTGTTCTCGGCGCTTAATTGGTTGCTGCGACGCTTGCGGTGGTCTCTAGCCTGCACCGGCACGCTTCCCCTGGCTCAATGCACGAAGTCGAAACCTGATCGACCCCTCATGAACCCCCGGGTTACACCGGAAGTCTGCATCCCCTGCCGCCGGAAAGCTCGATCAACGGCAGGATCTACAGACTATAACCCACCGCGCCCGGGTTCAATTCCCGGCGGCACCACATCCGCCTCCATCCGCCTCCATCCGCCTCCCTCGGCCTCCCTCGGCCTCCCTCAGACTCCCTCAGCCTCCCTCAGACTCCCTCCGTCACCATCGTCCCGGCTCCGCCACGGATACACTGACGGTCAGGACCCCATCTGCGGCTCCGTGCCGCATCGGGCGCCCCCTGCATTCCACGCCGACGACGCCGTCACCGTCGCCCTCGGTATCGGCATCGCCGGCTACTGCACGACACGGCTCACCTCACCGCCAACCTGATCTTCTTCCTCACCGGACTCGCGCTGCTCACCCTCGTCACGGTGAGCGCTCTCGCCACCCCGGAGTTCCGGAAGCGGCACCACGACATCTTCGAGGCCTCCCACCGGTTCGGCGCCTGGGCCGTCCTCCTCCCCGGCTGGATCAACGCCGTCCTGCTCGCCCACCGGGAAGGCGGTCCCCAGGATGCCGCCGTAACACTGCTGGCCTCACCGCACTTCTGGATGTTGGCCGTCTCGACCTGCCTCGCTGTCTGGCCCTGGCTGCTGCTGCGCCGCGTCCCCGTGTCCGTGGATCGCCCCTCCGACCATGCTGCCGTGGTCCGGCCGGGGCACCGGTATGTCCCTGCGGTGGACACGACCCGGGCGATCAGCCGGCGTCCGTTGCTCGGCTGGCACCCCTTCGCCTGTGTCCCCACCGTCCCCGGTGAGCCCGGGTACCGGATGGTCGTCTCCCGGGCCGGGAACTGGACCGCAGACTTCATCGACAATCCGCCGACGCATGGCTGGGTGAAGGGTGTGGCGACAGCGAAGAAGCTGTTCACCCGGGTGCTGCACGTGGCGACGGGCAGTGGTGTCGGGCCGGTCCCCGGACACCTGTTCACAGACACCCAGGGCACCCGGCTGGTGTGGGTGGCGAAGCAACCCCGAGACACCTACGGGGACGCACTCGTCTCCACCGGGGCGGACGCGGTGATCTGTGTGGCGAATGCCGGTGTCACCGACCGTGTCGTGCGCGGGCTCGAGAGCCGGGGCGTGCCAGCGTTCGGGCCGATCTGGGACTCCTGAGCAGGTCCACCCGCCGGGCGGCGCCGACCGTCAGGCGTTGATGCCCTTGACGCGGCGTCCCAGCTCGCGGGTGACCTCACGTTCCTCGGTGCGACGCTTGATGTCCTGGCGCTTGTCGTAGTCCTGCTTTCCGGTGGCCAGCGCGAGCTCGACCTTGGCGCGTCCTCCCGAGAAGTAGATCTGCAGCGGGACGAGGGTGTTCTTGCCGTCGCGGACCTTACCCATGATCGAGTCGATCTCGCCGCGGTGCATGAGCAGCTTGCGGGTACGCCGCGGCGCGTGGTTGGTCCAGGTCCCGTGGGTGTACTCGGGGATGTGCAGACCGCGCAGCCAGATCTCGCCGGCGTCGACAGTGGCGAAGGCGTCCACCAGGGACGCCTTGCCCTCACGCAGCGACTTCACCTCGGTACCCACCAGGGCCAGGCCGGCCTCGTAGGTCTCGAGGATCTTGAAGTTGTGCCGCGCCTTACGGTTGGTCGCGACGACCAGTGGGCCGCCGCCCTTGCCGCCCGGCGTCCCCTTCGCCTTGGCAGCCTTCCTGCCCGCGCCCTTGCCGGAGTCCACCGGCGTACTCTTCTTCGCCATAACCCGGGCAATACTACCCGGTCACCACTATTTCTTCACGTACCAGCGCAGCGTCACCTGTGCGGTCACCGCTGCGATGACGACGCCGACGATGATGACCACCGGCGCGATGGTCCAGATGTCCGAGGAGTCGATGCGTGCGATGAGGTGGGAGTCGTAGAGCGACTTCAGTGCCTTGTCGAGGACGAGCTGCTTGCCGGCGAACATGCCGACCACGGCCAGGACCGAACCCAGCAGGGCGGCGAGAACCGCCTCGATGACGAACGGTGCCTGGGTGTACCAGCGGGTCGCGCCGACCATCCGCATGATGGAGACTTCGGTCCGTCGCTGGAAGGCGGCCATCTGCACCATGTTCATGATCAGCAGGATCGCGGCGATGCCCTGGACCACGGCGAGGATGAAGCTGGCGTTCCGGATCGAGTCGAGGTTGCGGGTTGCGCCGCGCAGGTCATCGCCCTGGTCGACGATGGTCGCCACACCGGGCATGTCACGGATCTCGTCGATGGCGGAGGTGTCCAGCGGGTCCGCGAGCCGCACGTGCAGGGCCGCAGGGAAGGCGTCCGGGCTGGTCTGGGCGACGAGCTGCGGGTCAGAGTCCTTGAACAGCTCCACGAAGCGATCGAAGCTCTGGTCCTTGTTGCGGAAGGTGACGGCCTCGACCTCGTCATTGGAGTCGAGTTTCTCCTTCACCGCGGCACACTCGGTGCCGGAGCAGTCGGTGTCGGTACCGGAGGTGTGGTCGTCGAGCTGGACCATGACCTCGATGCGGTCGAGGTAGATCTCCTTGGTGTCGGAGGTCATGTTGGTCAGCAGGACGCCGGTCGCGACCAGGGCCAGGGAGATCGCCGTGGTGATGACCATGGCGACGGTGATGGTGACGTTACGCCGGAAGCCGTCGAAGGCCTCCTTGAGAATGAATCCGAGTTTCATGGTTCTCTCCTCCCCTAGCGTCCCACGCCGTAGACGCCGTGGGCGTCGTCGCGGACGAGCTTTCCCTTGGACAGTTCGAGGACGCGACGACGCATCGAGTCCACCGCCGTGTTGTCGTGCGTGGACATGACCACGGTGGTGCCGTCCCGGTTGATGCGGCTGAGCAGCCCCATGAGCTCGGTGGAGGTGTCCGGGTCGAGGTTGCCGGTCGGCTCATCGGCGAGCAGGATCAGCGGGCGGTTGACCACGGCACGGGCGATGGCGACGCGCTGCTGCTCACCGCCGGAGAGTTCGTTGGGCAGGCGGTTCTCCTTGCCGGACAGCCCGACGAGGTCGAGGGCACGCGCCACGGCGGTGGCGGTCTCCTCCTTCTTCTTGCCGATGACCTGCATGGCGAAGGCGACATTGTCGAAGACGTTCTTCTTCGGCAGCAGCCGGAAGTCCTGGAAGACGTAGCCGATGCGCTGACGCAGTTTCGGCACGTCCCGGGCCTTGAGCGTGTTGACCTGGTAGTCCGCGACGCTGATCGTGCCGCTGTCGGCGATCTCCTCGCGGATCATGAGTTCCAGGAACGTCGATTTTCCGGAGCCGGACGGACCGATGAGGAAGACGAACTCTCCCTTGTCGATGCTGACCGAGACATCCTTCAGCGCGGGCCGACCTGACCCGCGGTACGTCTTGCTGACCTTCTCGAAAGTGATCACGTCGGTTACCCTACCTGGTCGCATGGGACTGATGAAACAGATGTGACTGATGTGGCGTCCGGATTGGACTGCTTTCCCGTGCGACAGGGCACCCCCGTTGATACTCTGCAGAAATGTCTGACAGTGATGCGCCTACACCCTCAGAAATCCAGCAGGATTCCGTAGAGAACCTCAGCCACGACGCCGGGCCTCCGCCTCCGGAGGCCCCGTCACCACCGGAGAAGACCTCCTCCGGAGAGACGCGGACACCGGGTCTCCTCGGCGTCGTCGAGCGGATGGGCAACCTGCTGCCCAACCCCTTCTGGCTCTTCGTCTGCCTCGGCGGCCTCGTCCTCGTCCTCAGCTGGCTCGGCTCCCTCATCGGGATGGAGGCCACCGACCCTCAGACCGGCGACAAGGTCGAGGTCACCAACCTGCTCAGCGGCGACGGACTCAAGGAGATCGTCAGCGGCGCGGTCGACAACTTCACCGGCTTCCCGCCCCTCGGCGTCATCATCACCGTCATGCTGGGTGTCTCCGTGGCCGAGCACTCCGGGCTCATCTCCGCGGCGGTCCGCTCCGTCGTCGCGAGGACCGGCCCCAGGACCCTGACTTTCGTCGTCGCCCTGACCGCCGTCACCGGCTCCGTCGCGTCCGACGCCATCTTCATCATCATGATCCCGCTCGGCGCGATGGCCTTCAACGCCCTCAGCCGCTCCCCCGTCGTCGGTGCTGTGGTCGCCTTCGCCGGCTCCGCCGCCGGGTTCGACGCCTCCCTGCTGCTCAACATCACCGATGTGCTGCTGTCCGGTATCTCCACCTCCGCCGCACAGATCGTGGACGCCGACTACGAGGTCAACCCGCTGTCGAACTACTACTTCGTCATCGGTTCCTCGATAGTCCTCGCCGGCATCATCACCGCGGTCACCGAGTTCTTCATGGACAGGAAGATCCACCAGATCGTCAACCACGACGAGGTCGACTACTCCACCGTCGCCTTCACCGACGACGACGGCAACGAGATCAAGGACCTCACCCTCCACCCCGGCGAGCAGCGTGCCCTGAAGCTCACCGGCATCGTCTTCGCCCTCTGCCTCGCCGCCTACTTCGCGCTGCTGTTCATCTCCGGCTCTCCGCTGCAGGGTGATGGTGGAGAGGTCATGGACAGCCCCCTGATCACCAGCATCGCCGTGCCGATCGCCGTGATCTTCTTCATCCTCGGCGTGGTCTACGGCCTGTCGCGCAAGACCATCACGAAGACCACCGATATCCCGGTCTTCATGGAGCGCGGCCTGGAGTCCATGCTGCCCATCCTCGTGCTCTTCTTCGTCGTCTCGCAGTTCGTCGCCTGGTTCACCGCGTCCAATATCGGTGTGTGGGTCTCGATCAAGGGTGCCGACCTGCTGCAGAGCTGGAACATGCCGACGGTGGTCCTGCTCGGCGGCTTCGTGGTCATGGTCGCCCTGATCAACATGCTCATCACCTCCGGTTCGGCGCAGTGGGCACTGATGGCTCCGATCGTGGTGCCGATGATGATGTACCTGGGCATCTCCCCCGAAGTCACCCAGATGCTCTACCGCATCGGTGATTCCGCCACCGCGGTCGTCACCCCGATGAACCCCTACTTCGCCATGGCCTTCGCCTTCGTGCTGCGCTACTACAGGAAGGCCGGGCTGGGCACAGTCATGTCGATGATGATCCCCTACTGCCTGGCCATCCTCATCGGCTGGTTCCTGTTCTTCGTGCTCTGGTGGTCGTTGGGGATCCCGCTGGGGCCGGGCGCGCCGATGGAGTACCCGGTGTAGGGGGTACCCGATGTGTGCGCAGGTGGCTACAGCTGCGCACATGACACACATTGCCTCGCGCGATCTGCGCAATCACACCGGTGATGTGCTTCGCCGCGTCGCAGACGGCGAACGCATCACCGTCACCCAACATGGTCGGCCGGTCGCGGAGATCGCACCGCTGTCCCCCCGGCCGACCGGTCTTCTTCACCCGCGCTGAACTCGCGGCAGAGCTTGGACCTCACCAGGCAGATTCCCGCCTGCGGGACGAACTTGCAGTTCTCGCCGGAGACACAACCGATGACCTCGGACCCGTCCGATGAGCGGAACAGGCTCCCGCGGTCTGCTGGACACGAGTGTCTTCATCACCAGGGAATCCGGACACCCCCTCGATACGGCCCGGCTTCCCGATGAGGGCTATGTATCGGTCATCACCCTCGCGGAACTGGAGGCCGGACGCCGCATCAACGTCAATGATCTGTGGATCGCCTCCATCGCCGCAGCGAACGGTCTTCCGGTCTACACACAGGACCGTGACTTCGATCCGCTGGCCGAACTCGGCGAACTCGAGGTCATCCCGCTCTGAGCCATCAGACGATGTCGCGGCGCCGGTAGCCGACCAGCCCGACCCCCGTCAGCACCAGGGCCACGATGCCCACCACGATCAGGCCCGTCCAGGTCGCCCCGTCCGCACCGATCGTCGGCACGTGGTGGAAGGGGCTGATGCCCAGGACCCAGTTCGGCAGCTTGAAGGTCGGGCCGAGCAGTGTCAGCCCGAAGGACGCCACCACGCCGACCCAGGCGGCGATGCTGACCTGCGGCCGGACGCCGATGACCAGGACGGCCACGCCGACGACAGCCCAGATCGCCGGCACCGTCACCAGGGCCTGCAGGAGAGTCTCACCTAAGGTAACACCACTGTCGCCGTTCGCCACGAACAGGCCGACCACCGTACCGGCGAGCAGGTTCAGCACTCCCGTCACCAGCAGCGCCATGAAAACCGGGGCGAGGAACATCCGCGCCCGGGTCAGCGGGGTGGCCAGCAACGGTTCGATCCGGAACTCCTCTTCCTCGGTCCGCAGCCGGTTCATGATCTGCACGCCCGGAACGGAGGCGATGATCCCGGCGAGGTTGAGCATCATCGTCAGGAACGACCGGGTCATCAGCGACGGATCGGTGGCGCCACCGGTGAAGACGTCGGCGAAACCACCGCCGCCGCTGAGCAGGTCCTCCACCGAGTCGGACATGTACCCGAAGACGATGCCGAGGACGAGGAACATGACCACCCACACCGAGATGACGCCCCGGTGCAGCCGCCAGGTCAGCGCCCACGGGCCACGGATCGTGCCGTGGTCCGGACCGGGCTTCGTCGCGATGACGCCCTGTCCGAAGTCACGGCTGCCGTGCAGCCGGAATGCCACGACACAGAGCACGGTGGCGAGGGCGACGGCGAACAGCAGCGGCCACCACCGGGCGTCCTCCTCACCGGCATGGGTTTCCGACAGCCAGCCGAGCGGATTGATCCAGGATGTCCAGGCCGGCGCGTCCAGGGCATCGAGGGCACCGCGGAGCAGGAACAGCACGGCCAGGGCACCGATGCCGATGTTGTTGGCCGCGTGCGAGTCCGAGGCGAGCTGCGCGGAGACCGCCGCCCAGGCACCGAACATCCAGCCGGCGGCGGTGAACGTCGCACCCATGAGCAGGGCGGTCCCCCAGCTCGCGCCGCACAGACCGATCGCCGCACCGGCGACGACGCCGATCGCGAGGCCCGCGAGCACGGCCAGCACCACAGGGGCCATGAGCCGGGCACCGCGGCCGAGGACGCCGGACGCCAGCAGCTCGGCCTGCCCTGAAACCTCCTGTGCGCGGGTCGCGCGGGTGACGGCGAGGACGATACCGAGTGCGGTGAGGAAGCCACCGAGGGTCAGACCACGCCAGACCGTGAAGCCGTCGGTGGTGGTGAGGTCACCGGCGGTGCCGAAGATCAGGGTGAGCGCCGGATTCGAGCCGATCGACGAGGCGAGCAGCATCTTGTCTTCCTGGCTCGAGAAGAGCCAGCCGAAGATCACCGGGGTGGACGCCGCGATAAAGGTGACGATGACGATCCAGGGCACCAAAAGCCGCCCGTCGTACCTGAGCAGGGCCTTGAACAGATTGCCGGTGCCGGTCATGCAGCATCATCCTCGCCGTAGAGCCCGAGGAACAGGGTCTCCAGTGACGGCGGCTCCACACTCAGCGCGGTGATCCCGTGGGAGGACAGCGCGGTCATCGCGTCCCCGAGGTCGGAGGGGTCGACGGTGCCGGTGAGGTGGTGGCCGTCGATGTCGATGTCGTGGAGCCCGGGGATACCGGTGTCCGGGACGGAGTCCAGGGTCGCGCGGACGGTGGTCCGGGCGTCCCCCCGGAGTTCGTCGAGGGTGCCGGTGCGCACCATGTGACCGTCGCGGATGATGCTCAGCCGGTCGGCGAGGTTCTCAACCTCGGCGAGGATGTGGCTGGACAGCAGCACGGTGACACCCCGGTCGACAGCGGCGGCGACCTCCTCCTGGAAGACGTTCTCCATCAGCGGGTCGAGGCCGCTGGTCGGTTCGTCGAGGATGAGAAGTTCGGCATCGGAGGCCAGCGCAGCGACGAGCGCGACCTTCTGACGGTTGCCCTTGGAGTACTGGCGTCCCTTCTTGGTGGGATCCAGCTCGAACCGGTCCAGCAGGTGTTTACGCCGCGTCTCGTCGAGGCCACCGCGCAGGTTCCCGAGCAGGTCGATGGCCTCGCCACCGCTCATGCCGGGCCAGAGGGTGACGTCGCCGGGGACATAGGCGAGACGTCGGTGCAGTTCGGTGGTGTCCGTCCACGGATCGCCGCCGAGCAGGCGGACGGTGCCCCCGTTGCTCTTGAGCAGTCCGAGGAGGACGCGGATCGTGGTGGACTTGCCGGCCCCGTTGGGGCCGAGGAAGCCGTGGACCTCCCCGCGGTCGACGGTGAGGTCAAGATCGTCGAGTACCTGGAACTTCCCGAAGAACTTGTCGAGGCCCCGGACCTCGATGACGGGGTTCTCAGTGGCCGGGTCTGATGACGACATGGTGTGCCTTCTCTGTCGGGTGCGGTGTCCGGTATTCGCGGCCCCAGGGTGGGCCGATATAGCCTGTCCGGTAGCGTACACGCATTTCCCCACGTGAGGAATTACTGAATCATGGCAGGTCAGACTACCGGAATCCGCAGGCCCGGACGCCGCACCGGCGACTCCGGAACCAAGGAGGCGATCCTCGCGGCAGCACTTGAGTCCTTCGCCGACCGGGGGTATGACGCAACCTCCGTCCGGGCCGTCGCCAAACAGGCAGAGGTGGATCCCGGCCTGATCAGGCACTATTTCGGAAGCAAGAAGCAGTTGTTCACCGCGGCTGTGGTGGACCGCAGCGAGCTCGGCGATCGGATACTGGACGCCCTCGACGGCCCGACCGACTCCGTCGGAGAACGGATCGTCCGCGCCTACCTCAACCTCTGGGAGTCCCCCGGGACCGGGCCGGTCCTGCAGACACTGTTCCGTTCCGCCGTCGCCTCCGAGGATCTTGCGCCCCTGTTCGTCGACTCCATGGTCGCCAGCCTCCAGGGCCGGTCAGGGAGAGCCCTGACCTCAGAGTTCATCGGCAGGTTCCCGACCTTCGCTCCCCAGATCCTCGGCGTGGCCGTATGCCGCTACGTGCTGCACATCCCCCTGATCGCCGAGGAACCACTGGATGAGGTCGTCGCCCGCCTTGCCCCCGATGTACAGCAGAAGCTGACGGGGTAGCGGTCACACCAGCCGGTACTGCTGGCGTCCCTTGCGGTCACGCACGGCGACACCGGCGGCGCGGAGCTTCTCCAGTGCAGCCTCCGCTTCCCCGTCCTTCTTGTCCGACAGGGCACGTCGGCGGGCGCGGAGCAGATCATCGACCGCGGTGTCCTTGCGTCCGTCCCCGTCGACCCAGTCGGTGAAATCGGCGGCGAAGGGGTCGGCGTCCACCAGCGGCGGGTAGTCGTGGTCCGCCAGTGCGGAACGCAGCCCCGGCACCATCTCGTCCTCGATGCCGCCGCGGTAGAGCTCAGCGTCCCCGTCAAGAACCACCAGTTCCTTCTCGGACGCCACCAGCAGCGTCATCCTGTCCTTGGAGAGGAACCGGTCGTCGCCTTTGTGGTGCAGGGTGATGCCCCAGTCAGCGACCTCGATCGCACCCGAATCATCCATCCACGAGGTGCAGATGACGAAGCCGGCGATTCCACCGACGGCGACGAGAATCGGCAGCACCCAGGCAAGCGACAGCTGATCGAGCGCGCGCAGCAGCAACGGAGCACTGTCGAACATGTCGACGAGCCAGCTGACCAGCGGTCCGACGAGGAATGCCAGGACGAGTCCGAGAACGGCACCGATGACGGTGAAGACCGGCCGGTACCAGGCGGGGATGGTGACGGTGGTGGGCTCGAACGTTTCAGGCCGTTCAGACATGGTCGGAATCTTTCAGGTAGCCCGGTCGCAGGTAGCCCTGCGCGGTGCGTCGCACCTCGGGTGACGGATCGTGGCCGGGTTCGGCGTTGAGGTAACAGGCGTCGACAATGGTCATCAGCCAGCCTGCGGTGTGGTCCGGATCGAGGGTTGCATCGACCTGACCTGCGTTGATGGATCGTCGGATGAGATCAGTGAGACCCTTGCGCTGGACTGCGGTGACCTTCTCAGACGCGGTGACGAGGTCAGGGTCATGCCCCATCCTGCGCAGCGACTCGATGAGCATCCCCTGGGCGTAGGGGTACGCGGCGTCTTTCGAGAGTTCGCTGAGGATGTCGAGAATGGACGCCAGGGGGTCGGCTGACTCTCTGTGCACCTCAATCAACCTCTCCGCCGCCGGCAGGTCGGCCTCGAACGGGGCCCGGAACAACGCTGCCTTGTCGTCGAAGTAGTAGAAGATGCTGGCCGGGCTGGTGCCGACGTCGCGGGCGACTTCAGCGACGGAGGTGGACTCGAAGCCGTTGGTCGCGAAGAGTCGGGCGGCGGCCTCGGCGATCTCCGCCTTCTTCTGCGCGACCTTCTCCGGGTCGATCTTCCTGGCCATGTTCTCCTCGGCGCCTCCCGGCGTCCTCCAGACAGTTTCTTTGACTGACTGGTCAGACATTAGCAGAGGAACGCCAGCCTACCCAGGACCCCGACGACGACTGTCATGAGCTGACCCGGATCTGCACGATCCGTCGGGCAGATTCCGCCGGTCCGGGTCAGTTCCTGACGTGGGGCCGTGCTGTACCCTCGCCGACATGACGTCCCGACTCCTCCTCATCGGCGGACGCTCCGCCGCCACCATGGGCGACGCTCCTGAGGTCACTGCGGTTCTCCTGCAGGCGTCCGACGAGACCGCAGAAGGACGCCTCGCTCAGCGCGAGCACGGCGACAGCCTCACCGACCACATGGAACGCAGCACGCGCATGGCCGGGTTTCCCAACACGAAGGCACCCGCCCACGTGCACCGCGTCCCGACTGACGGGAGAACGCGAACCCCTACTCCCCCTCGCCCTGCTGCTGGGCCATCCGCCAGCGGATGCCTGCCTCGAGCAGCCCGTCGATGCCACCGTCGAGCACCTTGGACGGGTCGTTGACCTCGAAGTTCGTCCGCAGGTCCTTGACCATCTGATACGGGTGCAGCACATAGGACCGCATCTGGTTGCCCCAGGAATTGGAGCCGTCGCCACGCAACGCGTCCATCTCCGCGGCCTCCTCCTGGCGCTTACGCTCCAGCAGCTTCGCCGCGAGGACGCGCATGGCCGAGGCCTTGTTCTGGATCTGCGACTTCTCGTTCTGACAGGTCACGACGATGCCGGTCGGGATGTGGGTCAGACGCACGGCGGAGTCGGTCGTGTTCACCGACTGACCACCGGGGCCGGAAGACCGGTAGACGTCCACGCGGACGTCATTCTCGTCGATGTCGACATGGTCGGAGGTCTCCACCACCGGCAGCACCTCCACCTCGGCGAAGGAGGTCTGGCGGCGTCCCTGGTTGTCGAAGGGACTGATGCGCACCAGACGGTGCGTCCCCTGCTCGACCGAGAGGGTGCCGTACATGTAGTCACCGTGGACGACGAAGGTCGCGGACTTGATGCCCGCCTCCTCGGCGTAGGAGATGTCGTAGACCTCGACCTTGTGGCCGTTCTTCTCCGCCCAGCGGGTGTACATGCGCATGAGCATCTCGGCCCAGTCCGCGGCGTCCACACCACCGGCGGCGGAGCGGATGTTCACCACGGCCTCGCGGGCGTCGTACTCGCCGGAGAGCATGGTCGTGACCTCGAGGGACTCGATGTCCGTCTTCAACTCGGCGAGCTCCGCGTCCGCCAGTCCCTTGGCCTCGGCACCCTCGGCGGCGTCCTCTGTGGCGGCTTCGTCGGCCATCTCGTACATCACCGGCAGGTCATCGAGCCGCGAGCGCAGGCCACGGACCTTCTTCAGCCGCGACTGCACATGGCTCAGCTGCGAGGTGACCTGCTGGGCGTGGTCCGGATCGTCCCACAGCGACGGGTCGGCGGCCTGCGCCTCGAGCTCACGGACACGGTCATCGAGTTCGTCGAGGTCCAGCACCTTCTCAATGGTGGTGAGGGTGCTGTCGAGGTGGTCGAGCGCTTGGGTGACATCCGGCTGCATGGTCGCCTACTCTACCGCCCCGCACCCGACCCCATCGCGCAGACCCCGACCGGCCCCCGACCGGCCCCGTCGCAGGGCGCACCATACAATGGCCCCATGAGTTCGCAGTCCTCACCGATCCCTGCCGAAGCACTCCAGGCCATCACCAAGACCTTCATCATCGCCCACGACCGGGACGATGACGCCGCCCTCGCGCAGGCCCTCGTCTACAACGCCGGTCGTCTCGCGTGGCGGATGCGCGAAGCCGGTCTGACCACCGAGTACAAGACCTCGGTCTCCGATGTCGTCACCGTCGCCGACCAGGCGGCCGAGGAGTTCATCGCCACCACGCTGCGCACCCTGCGTCCCGAGGACGGTCTGCTCGGTGAGGAGGGCACCTCCGCCCCCTCCCAGTCCGGACGCACCTGGGTCATCGACCCGGTCGACGGCACCTACAACTTCACCACCGGCTCGGACTACTGGTGCTCGGCACTCGCCCTGGTCGAGGGCGATCCCGAGGACCCCGACCTGCTCCACTTCGGCGCGGTGCACCGTCCGGCGATGGGCTACACCTGGTTCGGCGGCGCGGACTTCCCCACCACCGTCGACGGTCGCCCGGTCGGACGCCTCGACGACGCCCCGCTCAACGTCACCCCGTCAGCCACCTGCCTCGGCGGCTACCTGCACCCCACCGACATCGCCGATCCGGCGGTCGGCGCGGCCTACACCGCGGTCGTCAAGGAGTTCGCGACGGTGCGCTGGAACGGTTCCGCCTCCGTCGACCTGGGCAATGTGGCGCAGGGCAACAACGGCTGCTGGATGCAGCACAGCGTCCTGCCGTGGGACCTGCTGCCGGGTCGCGCGCTGGTCGAGGGCGCGGGAGGACGCGTCGAGCAGGTCGAGGCAGCCGGGAAGCTCTGGTCCGTCGCCGGTGCGCCGGCCTCTGTCGCCAAGGTCGTCGAGATCCTCAACGCCCAGGGCTGAGCCCCACCTTCACGCCAACTCCTCAGCCGGGAACGACTCGACCGGTCGGTTTCCGGCAGCACCACCACCCTGCCGGGTCGTTCCTGGCCACGTAGGGTGGCGCCATGAGCCACACACCCACCGACTGGTGGCGTCACGCCGTCATCTACCAGGTCTATCCCCGGTCCTTCGCGGACTCCGACGGCGACGGCCTCGGTGATCTGCCCGGCATCACCGCGCACCTGCCCTACCTGCGCGACCTCGGGGTGGACGCCGTGTGGATCTCGCCGTTCTACCCCTCCCCGCAGAAGGACGCCGGCTACGACGTCGCAGACTACTGCGATGTCGACCCCCTCTTCGGCACCCTCGCCGACGCCGACACCCTCATCGCCACCGCCCATGAACTGGGTCTACGCATCATCGTCGACCTCGTACCGAACCACACCAGTGACCGGCACGAATGGTTCCAGGCGGCCCTGGCGTCCCCGCCCGGAAGCCCGGAGCGCGACCGTTACATCTTCCGCGACATCGATGACAGTGACCCGGCCGCCCGGGACATCCCGCCGAACAACTGGGAGTCCAACTTCGGCGGCACGGCCTGGTCGAAGACCGAGGGGGCGACCGGCGGCGACCAGTGGTACCTGCACCTCTTCGACTCCTCCCAACCCGACCTGAACTGGGAGAACCCCGAGGTACGGGACATGTTCGACGGCATCCTGCGGTTCTGGCTGGACCGGGGTGTGGACGGTTTCCGGGTCGATGTGGCCCACGGGATGATCAAGGCGCCCGGACTGCCGGATGTCGAGGTCTGCACCGACGACACCGCCATGGCGTCCACCTCAATGCCCTACTGGGACCGGGACGGCGTCCACGAGATCTACCGTCGCTGGCGGAGGATCCTGGACAGCTACAGCACAGACGCAGACACACGGATCATGGTCGCCGAGGCGTGGGTGCAGCCGATCGACCGGATCGCCCGGTACGTCCGCCCCGACGAGCACCACCAGGCCTTCAACTTCTCCTTCCTCGACACCCGGTGGGACGCCGCCGCGTTGCGTGAGGTCATCAGTGAATCCTACCGGGTCAATGACGCCGTCAACGCGCCGACGACCTGGGTGCTCTCCAACCACGACGTCATCCGGCATGCCACCCGCCTGGCACTGGCCCCGGAGGAGGCGACCACCCAGCTCGCCGGTCCGGTGACCGAGCCTGACCGCACAGTCGGCCTGGGCCGGGCACGAGCCGCCACCACGCTGATGCTCGGTCTGCCGGGCTCGGCGTACCTGTACCAGGGCGAGGAACTGGGCCTTCCCGAGGTCCTCGACATCCCCGACGACAAGCGCCAGGACCCGACCTTCTTCCGCACTCACGGCACCGACAAGCCCGAGCTGGGACGCGACGGCTGCCGCGTCCCGATCCCCTGGTCCGCCGACGAGGTGGCCACGGCCGGGGACGGGAGGACGCCTCCCTGGCTGCCGCAGCCCGCGGTCTTCGCCGACCTGGCGGTAGACCGGCAGACCGGGGACGCGACGTCCACCCTGGAGCTCTACCGTTCACTGCTGCGACTGCGGAGAGAGCTCGGGCTCGCCGACGGCACCGCGCGGGTTCCCGACACCGGCACCGATGCCGACGCAGACATCGTCGCCGTGGAAGTCACGACGGCAGACCACGGCGACGGGGGTGTTCTCATCGTCGCCAACCTGGGCGCCGACAACTGGCCGGTTCCGGCGAACAGGCAGGTCATCGCAGCAAGCCGACCGGGGGTCACCACCTCGGTCCCGGTGGACTGCACCGTCTGGCTGGCTCGCCTAGGATCGCAGGTGGAGTGACGAAACCATCCGGTCGGGACACCGGGCCCCACCGAACGTGACGCCGGTGTCCCCCTGAGGACAACCTGGAGCCCCATGTCCGAGAGAATTCCCGTCCGTGGCGTTGAACGCGACGATCTCACGCTGCCCGAGCCGACCGCCGACACCTTCCGCTGGTGGCTGCTGCACCACCTCCAGTTCACCGTCGGCAAGGACCCGGAACACGCCTCGAAGACAGACTGGCGTCTAGCCCTGACCCACACGATCCGTGACCGGGCGGTGGCCCCCTGGTTCGAGTCGACCCGCAGGACCTGGGCCGAGGACCGCAAGCGCGTCCACTACCTGTCCATGGAGTTCCTCATCGGGCGTCTTCTGGAGGACGCCACCATCAACCTCGGACTGCGTGACGTCGTCGGGGAAGCCCTCGATCAGCTGGGCCTGAACTTCGCCGAGCTCACCGACGATGAGCCGGACGCCGCCCTCGGCAACGGCGGTCTGGGTCGGCTGGCGGCCTGCTACATGGAGTCCATGGCCACCCTGGGCTGCCCCGGTTTCGGCTACGGTCTGCGCTACGAGCACGGCCTGTTCAAGCAGAGCTTCGACCACGGCCGCCAGATCGAGACCCCGGAGGACTGGCTGGCCACGGAGAACCCGTGGGACTTCGTCCGTCCGGAATCCGCCTACGACGTCGGCTTCGGCGGACATGTCGAGGATGCCGGGGACGGTCGCCGCATCTGGCACCCCCGCGCCCGGGTCCGGGCCGCCGCCCATGACACGCCCGTCATCGGCTACGGCGGCAACTGGGCGAACACGCTGCGACTGTGGGCCGCACTGCCCACCGCCGACCTGTTCGACCTGGACCGCTTCAACGCCGGAGAGTTCGTCGCGGCGTCCAACCATGAGGCCATGGCGCGTGCCCTGTCGAAGGTGCTGTACCCCAACGACTCGACCGAGGGCGGCAAGGAACTACGTCTGTCCCAGGAATTCTTCCTCACCTCGGCCTCGGTGCAGGACATCCTGCGCCGCTACCTGACCTCGCACTCCGATCTGTCACGCCTGCCGGAGTACGTGGCGATCCAGATGAATGACACCCACCCGGCGATCGCCGGTCCGGAGCTGATCCGCCTGCTCGTCGACGAGCACGGCTTCGCCTTCGACTCCGCCGCCGACATCACCACGCAGGTCCTCGGGTACACCAACCACACCCTGCTGCCGGAGGCGCTGGAGCGCTGGTCGCTGGGGCTGATGGCGAAGACCCTGCCCCGTCACCTGGAGATCATCGAGCGTCTCGACCACCGGGAAATCGAACTGTGCGGGCCGCGCCCCTACGGGGTCGGGCTGATCGGCGACGGTCACGTGAAGATGGGCGAGCTGGCGTTCGTCACGAGCCACAAGGTCAACGGCGTCTCCGCCCTGCACTCCGACCTGGTCAAGCGGGACCTGTTCCCCGTGATGGACCAGCGGCACCCGGGCCGGATCCTCAACGTCACCAACGGTGTGACGCCGCGTCGCTGGTTGAAGCTGGCGAACCCGCCGCTGGCGCAGCTGGTCACCGACACCATCGGCGAGGGCTGGGAGACCCGCCTCGACCGGCTCACCGGCATCGAGGACCACCTCGACGACCCGGGCCTGCTCGACGCCTTCGGTGAGACCAAGCGGCTGGCCAAGGAGCGCCTCGTCGCCTGGCTGAAGGAGCACCACGACATCGAGGTGCCGGTGAACGCCCTCTACGACATCCAGATCAAGCGTCAGCACGAGTACAAGCGGCAGCTGCTCAATATCCTGTGGACCATCGCCCGGTGGCAGCGCATCAAGCGCGATCCGACCAACGGCGGCAGGGGCTGGGTGCCGCGCGTGAAGATCTTCGGTGGCAAGGCAGCGGGCAGTTACGAGGCCGCCAAGGACATCATCCGGTTGATCAACGATGTCGCCGAGGTCGTCAACAACGACCCGGACACCCGCGATCACCTGCGCGTGATCTACCCGCCGAACTACGACGTCTCCATGGCGGAGAAGCTCATCCCCGCCGCCGACCTCTCCGAGCAGATCTCGACCGCCGGCATGGAGGCGTCCGGCACCGGCAACATGAAGTTCGCCCTCAACGGCGCGCTGACGATCGGCACACTGGACGGTGCGAACGTCGAGATCCGTGAGCAGGTCGGCGCCGACAACTTCTTCCTCTTCGGCCTCACCACCGACGAGGTCGCCGGGCGGCGGCAGATGCCGGACCACTCCCGTGCCGCGATCGACCAGAGCCAGGCACTGCGCGATGTGCTGCAGGCTGTCGCCGAGGGTACGTTCAGCCCCGGCGAGATGTACCGCTACGGCGGGCTGGTCGACAACATGTGGAACAGCGACTGGTTCCTCGTCGCCTCCGACTTCGGCTCCTATGACGCCGCCCAGGACCGGGTCGACGAGGTCTACCGCGATCCCGCGCAGTGGCAGCGAAAGGCCCTGATCAATGTGGCGCGGATGGGTTTCTTTTCCTCGGACCGGTCGATCCGGGAGTACATGGAGAAGATCTGGGACGTCAGGAGTGCGCTGTGACTCCCCGTGAGGAACAACCACCCCCTGTCCTCACCGACGAGGACGCCGCCCACATCGTCGCCGGCACCCTCAGTGACCCCTTCGCCGTGCTCGGTCCGACCTCCGACGGGCACCATGTCGTGGTGTACATCCCCGGCGCGTCCTCCGTCGCGGTGGTCAATGACACCGACGAGGTGGACCTGACCCCGTTCCCGGACGCCCCCGGCGTGTTCACCGGTCAGATCCTGCCCTACTACCGGCTGCGGGTGACCTGGCCGGGGATCGGCTACGGCGAAGGGTCCACCGAGATCCGTGAAGACCCCTACCGCTTCGGCCCGGTCATCGGCCCGGCCGACGAGGAGCTGCTCCGTAAGGGCACGCACCGCAGGCTGTGGGAGGTGCTCGGGGCGCATGTGACCACGCACGAGGGGATCGACGGCGTCCACTTCGCGGTGTGGGCCCCGGAGGCCTCCCGGGTGAGCGTGGTCGGGGACCACGACGCCTGGAACGCCTCCGCCCATCCGATGCGGTTGCGCGGGTCGACCGGGGTGTGGGAACTGTTCCTGCCCGGCCTGGGCGAGGGGGCGGTCTACAAGTACGACCTGCTGGACGCGCACGGGGAGCAGCTGCCGCAGAAGGCCGACCCGGTGGGCTTCGGTGCCGAGCCGGCACCTGCGACCGGGTCGGTGGTGCGTCGGCTCGGGCGCCACGACTGGAAGGACGCCACATGGATCAACCGTCGTAGCGACCCGACCACACCCGGTGTCGGTGACCGGGACCGGCCGGTGAGCATCTTCGAGGTCCATCTGGGGTCCTGGCGCCGGCACGCCGACGGCACCCCGCTGACCTACCGGGAACTGGCCGTGGATCTCCTCGACTATGTCGCTGACCTGGGCTTCACCCATATCGAGGTACTCCCGGTCTCGGAGTACCCCTTCCCCGGCTCCTGGGGCTACCAGCCGATCGGGTTGTACGCGCCGACGAACCGCTACGGCACGCCGGAGGACTTCGCTGCCTTCGTGGACGCCGCCCATACGAAGGGTCTGGCGGTGCTCGCCGACTGGGTGCCCGGCCACTTCCCCACCGACGCCCACGGCCTGGGCCGGTTCGACGGCTCCGCCCTCTACGAGCATCTCGATCCACGCCGCGGCTTCCACCCGGACTGGACGACCTGGATCTTCAACTACGGGCGCCCGGAGGTGGCGAACTACCTCACCGCCAATGCCCTCTACTGGCTCGACGAGTACCACCTCGACGGCCTGCGGGTGGACGCCGTCTCCTCGGTCGTGTGGCGCGACTACTCCCGCCGCGTCGGCGAGTGGGTGCCCAATGACGAGGGCGGACGCGAGAACTACGAGGGCATCGACATGCTGCGGGACACCACCGGTGAAACCGCCACCGGGTTCCCCGGCACCACGATGGTCGCCGAGGAATCCACCACCTTCCCCGGTGTCACCGAGCCACCGGACGCCGACGGACGCCCCGCCGGACTGGGGTTCGACTACAAGTGGAATCTCGGCTGGATGAATGACTCGCTGACCTACTTCGGCCGCGACCCGCTGTACCGCAGGTTCCACCACAACCAGCTGACCTTCGGGCTGACGTACGCCTTCACCGAGGCGTTCATCCTGCCGGTCAGCCATGACGAGGTGGTGCACGGCAAGGGGTCGATGTACGGCCGGATGCCCGGTGGCCCCGACCACGGGGCGAGGCTGGCGAACATGCGGGCCTTCTACGGCTACATGTGGGCGCATCCGGGCAAGAAGCTGCTGTTCATGGGCACCGAGTTCGGCCAGGTCGCCGAATGGGACTTCGCCGGTGAACTGGAGTGGAACTGCCTGGACGATGCCGGTCACACCGGGGTGCAGTCCCTGGTCCGGGATCTCAACCGGCTCTACCGGACCACACCTGCCCTGTACCGCCGCGACGGCGATCCGGGCGGCTTCCACTGGCTCATCGTCGACGCCGACGGGTCCGGTTCCCCGGATACCCCGGAAGCCGCCGACGAGGTCTTCGCCTGGGTACGCCACGGCGGCCCGGGTGACCCGCGGGTGGTCGTGGTGCTCAACCTGACCCCGGTGGAGCGCTCCGGCTACCGGCTGCCCTTCCCCGCCGCCGGGACCTGGACCGAGGCGCTCAACACCGACTCGGCCTTCTACGGCGGCGGTGACGTCGGCAACCGTGGCACCGTCACCACCGAGGCTGTGCCCTGTGGCGGCGAGAAACACTCCGCCCTGGTCACCCTGCCACCCCTGTCCGCCATCTTCTTCGTCGAGAAACCTGACTCCACACCAGACTCCACACCTGACATCACGGAGGAAACACCATGACCACAGCAGCTCTTCCCCGTCCCGAATCCGGTGGTATGCCCGTCGGCGCCCAGCCACGGCTGACAGCCCAGACCATGGCCTTCGTCCTCGCCGGTGGCCGCGGCTCCCGGCTCCAGGAACTCACCGACCGGCGCGCGAAACCGGCCGTGTACTTCGGCGGAAAGTCACGGATCATCGACTTCGCCCTGTCGAATGCGCTGAACTCCGGTATCCGCAAGATCGCGGTCGCCACCCAGTACAAGGCACACTCACTGATCCGCCACATGCAGCGCGGCTGGAGCTTCTTCCGCGCCGAGCGCAACGAGTTCCTCGATATCCTGCCGGCGTCCCAGCGCGTCGCCGGTGAGAAGTGGTATGCGGGCACGGCGGACGCCGTCACCCAGAACATCGACATCGTCGACGACTACGGCGTGAAGTACGTCATCGTCCTGGCCGGTGACCACATCTACAAGATGGACTACGAGCTGATGCTGCGTCAGCACGTCGACACCGGTGCGAAGGTCACCGTCGGCTGCCTCACCGTGCCACGGGAGGAGGCGTCCGGTTTCGGCGTCATGCACACCGACGTCACCGGCCGCATCGTCGACTTCCTCGAGAAGCCGGCTGACCCGCCGGCGATGCCGGGGCACCCGGACATGTCCCTGGCGTCCATGGGCATCTACGTCTTCGAGTGGTCCTTCCTACGTGAGATTCTCCGGGAGGACGCCGCCGACCAGACCTCAGCCCACGATTTCGGCCACAACATCATCCCGAAGATCGTCAAGGACGGCTCCGCCTACGCCCACCGGTTCAGCGAGTCCTGCGTGATGACCGGTCATGAGACCCGCCCCTACTGGCGGGACGTCGGTACCGTCGACGCCTTCTGGCAGGCCAACATCGACCTCACCGCATTTGTCCCCGACCTGGACCTCTACGACAACTCCTGGCCGATCTGGACCTACTCCGAACTGGTGCCGCCGGCGAAGTTCGTCCACGACGAGGACGGACGCCGCGGCTCCGCGGTCCAGTCGACGGTCTCCGGCGGCTGCATCATCTCCGGCGCCGAGGTGAAGAACTCCATGCTGTTCACCAACACGCGCCTGCGGTCCTACTCGGAACTCGACCATGTGGTGCTGCTGCCCGGCGCGCAGGTCGAACGCAGCGCCCGGCTGACGAACTGCGTCGTCGACAGCGGTGTGGTCGTCCCCGAGGGGCTGGTCATCGGCGAGGATCCGGAGGAGGACGCCAGATGGTTCCGCCGGACCGAGTCCGGCATCACCCTGGTGACCCGGCCGATGCTCGACCGACGCCGCGAACTGGAGAAGTGACCGGCATGTCTCCCCGTCACCGCACCCGGCGCGTCCTCTCCGTCGCCTCGGAGTGCGCACCGCTGATCAAGACCGGTGGTCTCGCCGACGTCGTCGGCGCCCTGCCTGCCGCACTCGAACCCCTGGGGTGGCACACCCGCGTCCTGCTGCCCGCCTATCCGGCCGTCCTCGCGAAGCTGGCCGAGGCCGGCACGACGCTGCGCCGGGTGTGGGCCACCGAGGACCTTTTCGGTGGGCCGGCGACGGTACGGCGTGGTGTGTACCGCGCTGCCGGCGGCACCGAACTCGACCTCATGCTGCTGGACGCCCCGCACCTGTTCGACCGGCCCGGCGGCCCCTACTCCGTCGACGGCCACGACCACGTGGACAACCATGTGCGCTTCGCCGCGCTGTCGTGGGTCGGGTCACGCCTGGCGGTGGAGGGCACGACCGACCGGTGGCGTCCGGACCTGGTGCACGCCCATGACTGGCAGGCCGGGCTGGTGCCCTCCTACCTGAAGTACGCCGACTGTGACGTCCCCACGGTCGTGACCGTGCACAACATCGCCTTCCAGGGCATCTTCGGCCCCGACCAACTCGACCGGCTGAAGCTGCCGACCTGGGACTTCCACCCGGAATCCCTGGAGTACCACGGCCTGGTCTCCACGCTGAAGGCCGGGATGGTGCACTCCTCGCGGGTCACCACCGTCTCCCCCAGCTACGCCACGGAACTCGCCACCCCGGAGTTCGGCTTCGGGCTGGAGGGGGTCGCGGCGATGCGCCTGGACCGGGGTGAGATGACCGGCATCCTCAACGGCATCGACACCGCAGCCTGGGACCCCGCCACCGATCCCGCGGTGACGCCCTACTCGGCGTCCGACCTCGCAGGGAAGGACGCCAACCGCGGGGCACTGCTCGCCGAGTTCGGGCTGGACCCTGCCGGTGACCGCCCCGGGCCGCTGGCGGTCGTCGTCACCAGGCTGACCCACCAGAAGGGTGTCGACCTGCTGTGTGACGCACTGCCCGGTTTCCTCGATGCCGGCGGGACCGTCGCCGTGCTCGGTTCGGGCGATCCCGGCTATGAGTTCGCCCTCGGTGAGCTGGCCGCCCGCTACCCCGGGGCGATGGGTGTGTGGATCGGCTACGACGAGGCCCTGAGCCACCGCATGTACGCGGGCGGGGACCTGGTGCTCGTGCCTTCACGGTTCGAACCGTGCGGGCTGACCCAGCTCTACGGGCAGCGCTACGGTGCCCTGCCGCTCGTCGCCGCGACCGGCGGGCTGCGCGACACCGTCACCGACGCCACCCCGGAGAATCTCGATGCCGGGACCGCCACCGGGTTCAGCTTCGGTGACGTGCGCCTCGGCGGGACGGTCGACGCCGGTGGTCTCGGCTTCGCCCTCGGTCGGGCCGCCGACCTGTACCGCGATGCGGACGCCTGGGACCGACTGCGACGTACCGCGATGACCACCCCGGTGGACTGGGGCACCTCGGCGTCCCGCTACGCCGACCTCTTCGGGGAGCTGGTCGGGTGAGCAGACTGACCGTCTCACGGGGCACACCTGCACCGCTCGGGGTGACCGTCGACGGGGACGCCGTGAATGTCGCGGTGTGGGCTCCGGAGGCGACCACCGTGGAGTTCTGCCTGTTCACGGCGCGGGACGACGGGACAGACACCGAGCTGCGCGTCCCCCTGCCCTGGCGTTCCGGCGGAATCCGCTACGCCCGCATCACCGGCCCCGGGCCCGGCGACCGCTACGGCCTGCGGGTCGACGGTGTGTGGGACCCGGACACCGGCCGCTACGCCAACCACGCCAAGCTGCTCATCGACCCGTACGCGCGGATCATCGAATCCCCGCTGACCTGGCATCCGCTGATGTCCGGCTTCACCGATGACGGGGACGCCGACCCACGGGACAGTGCGCCGGTCGTGCCGAAATGTGTGATCCCCGGGGTGTCCTCCCTGTCATCCCTGTCATCCCGGCCGGAACACCCCCGGCATGACGCTGCCGACCTCATCATCTACGAGTCCCACCTCAGAGGTCTTTCTGCCGCGCACCCGGAGGTGCCCGAGGACCTGCGTGGCACCTATGCAGGCATGGCTCATCCGGCGGTCATCGACCATCTCACCGGCCTGGGCGTCACCGCGGTGGAACTGCTGCCGCTGCAGACCTTCATCGACGACCGATTCCTCGTCAACCGCGGGCTGACGAACTACTGGGGCTACCAGCCGGTGAACTGGTTCGCTCCCGAACCCCGCTACGCCACGGACCGGAGCGGCGTCACCGCGGACCGGGAACTGCGGGAACTCGTCGACACCCTCCACACCGCAGGGATCGAGGTCATCCTCGACGTCGTCTACAACCATTCCGGTGAAGGTGACGAACTGGGCCCCACCTTGTCGCTGCGCGGCCTGGACAACAACGGCTACCACCTCATGGACGGACCCGAGTTCGTCGACGACACCGGCACCGGCAACACTCTCGCCGTCGACCGTCCGCCGATGCTCCGCCTGGTCACCGACAGTCTGCGGTACTGGGTGACGGACATCGGCGTCGACGGTTTCCGCTTCGATCTCGGCGCCACCCTCGGTCGTGTCGGGGTGGGATCCTCCGCCGGATTCACCCCGGATGCCGCCTTCTTCCGCGCCGTCGCCCAGGACCCGGTGCTCTCGCAGGTCCGGTTCATCGCCGAGCCCTGGGACATCGGGCCGGACGGCTACCGGCTCGGCCAGTTCCCCTGGCCGTGGGCCGAATGGAACGACCGGTTCCGCGACGGGATCCGCCGGCTGTGGCGTGGGGACAGTCCCGGCGCGACCGACCTGGGTTCCCTGCTGCTCGGATCGGCGGGTCTGTTCGACGGTCCGACGCGCTGGCCGGTCGCCCCGGCGACAACCTCCGTGAACTTCCTCACCGCCCACGACGGCTTCACTCTCACCGACGTGGTCTCCTACAACGACCGGCACAACGAGGCCAACGGCGAGCACGGCAACGACGGCCACGGCGAAAACTTCTCCGACAACCTCGGGGCCGAGGGGCCCAGTGATGACCCGGGTGTGGTCGAGGCCCGGGCACGACGTGTCCGCGGGATGCTGGCCACGCTGCTGCTTTCCCAGGGGACGCCGATGCTGCTGGCCGGTGATGAACTGGGCAACAGCCAGGGTGGGAACAACAACGCCTACGTCCAGGACAACCCCACCGGCTGGGTCGACTGGTCGGGGGTCCACGGTGACCTGCTGGCCTTCACCCGTGAACTCATTGCTCTTCGTCGACGGCTGCCGGTGCTACGTCAGTCGGCGTACCGCCACGGGCGGCCCCGCGCCGACGGGCACCGGGACGTGGAGTGGTTCCGCGTCGACGGCACCCCGATGACCGACACCGACTGGCACGCGACCGACGGCCGCCCGGTCGGGGTGATCCTGCGGGGCACGGCGGGGGACACCGACGGCGAGGCGAACTGCGGTGCCGTGGCTCTGGTGGTGAACACCGGCTGTGGTGCCGAGGTGTCCCTGCCCTCAGGTGGAAGTGGAGGCGCGGGCGGCAGTGTTGAGGAGGGTGTCGGCGGCCCGGTCGATGGTGACGACAACAGTCGGACCTGGACGCTCGAACTCGACTCTGCGCGTCCCGGCGTCCTCAACGAGTCACGGAAGCGACCCGACAGGGTGGTTCAGGATGCTGAGACCACCCCCTCGGGTCGTACCGGGGACAGCACCAGAGAAGGAACCTGGGACGGCACCGGCCCCTACCCCGTCCTCGGACAGTCCGTGGTGGTGTTCTCGGCCGGGTGAGCGTCACCGACGACGTGCCCGGGCCGACTCCACGCCATCACCCGGACGGACCGGATGCTCCCGCACCACGTCCGGCTCACCGTGGATCCCACCGGTGCCCATCCCGGCGCAGGGGGCCACGGCGACGGAAGACCGGGGACGCCGCACGGACCCCGGATTCCGCCGGGCTCACACTGCAGGCATTTCGGCCCCCGCCTATTCTGGAGGCCATGAGTCAGCCCCCGGCCGCGAGCCCGAACCACACGTACGCCGACGACCTCAATCTGGCACTGAACATCGCCAACGCCGCCGACGCCATCACCATGGACCGGTTCGGCGCCGGCGATCTGGAGGTCCATGCCAAGCCGGACCTCACCCCGGTCTCCGACGCGGACACCGCCACCGAGCAGAAGGTGCGCGACCTCATCTCCACCCACCGTCCCGAGGACGCCGTCCTGGGCGAGGAGTTCGGCGGCGATGCCGGAAAGGCCGGACGCCAGTGGGTCGTGGACCCCATCGACGGCACCAAGAACTACGTCCGCGGCGTTCCGGTGTGGGCCACACTGATCTCCCTGCTCGTCGACGGCGTCCCCGCCGTGGGTGTGGTCTCCGCCCCCGCGCTGGCACGGCGCTGGTGGGCGGCCGAGGGTATGGGTGCCTGGCGCACCTTCAGCGCCGACGGCACCGACACCGCACGCCGGATGCACGTCTCCAAGGTCGCCGACGTGGCGGACGCCTCGGTCTCCCTGTCCTCCCTGACCGGGTGGCGGGACGCCGGCCTGCGTGACGAGTTGATCACCCTCACTGACTCGGCCTGGCGGCTTCGCGGCTACGGCGACTTCTGGTCCTACTGCATGGTCGCCGAGGGCACCGTGGATGTCGCCGCGGAACCCGAGGTCAACCTGTGGGATCTCGCCGCACTCGACGTCATCGTGAGGGAGGCCGGGGGTACATTCACCTCCCTGTCCGGAGTCCCCGGCCCTGACCAGGGTTCGGCAGTCGGATCCAACGGTCTGCTGCACGATGACGTCCTCGCCGCACTCGGCGGCGGCGTCTCCCACGGCGAGACCGAGGCAAAGTAGGTTACCGTGGAAAACATGACGCCACTCACGTCCCTCCCTGAATGGAACGCTCTGGTCGACGAGACTGCGCGGATCCGCAACACCACGCTGCGGGACATGTTCCGCGACGACCCCGGCCGGTCCGGGGACCTGTCGTTCGACTGCGGACCCCTGCATGTCGACCTGTCGAAGAACCTGGTGGATTTCCCGCTGCTGCGGAAGCTCACCGGCCTGGCCCAGGCCTCGGGGGTGGAAAAGCACCGCGCGGCGATGTTCGCCGGCGAGCACATCAACGTCACCGAGGACCGGGCGGTGCTGCACACCGCGCTGCGCATCCCGGTGGACCAGGACCTGTCGGTCGACGGCCAGGATGTCGCCGCCGACGTCCACGACGTCCTCGGCCGGATGCGTGACTTCGCCAAGGCCCTGCGCTCGGGCGCCTGGCGCGGCTCGACGAACCACACCGTCAAGGAAGTCGTCAACATCGGCATCGGCGGGTCCGACCTGGGCCCGATGATGGCGGCGAAGGCGCTGCGCCCCTACCAGACGGCGGGCATCACCCCGCACTTCGTGTCCAATGTGGACCCTACGGACCTGGTGGAGAAGCTCGACGGACTGGACCCCGAATCCACCCTCTTCGTCATCTCCTCGAAGACCTTCACCACCTCGGAGACTCTGGCGAACGCCCATGCTGCACGTCGTTGGCTGCTGGGCAAGCTCGGCACCGACACCTCCGACGAGGACGCCGTGCGTGCCGTGGTGGCCAAGCACTTCGTGGCCGTGTCGACGAACGCTGAAGAGGTCTCGAAGTTCGGCATCGACACCAGGCACATGTTCGGTTTCTGGGACTGGGTGGGTGGACGCTACTCGGTGGACTCCGCCATCGGGCTGTCCCTCATGGCCGCGATCGGGCCGCGTGACTTCATGGAGTTCCTCGCCGGGTTCCGCGAGGTCGACGACCACTTCTCCTCCGAGCCGCTCGAGATGAACGTGCCTGTGCTCATGGGCATGCTCGGGGTCTGGTACACCAGCGTGCTCGGCGCGCAGTCGCACGCGGTGCTCCCCTACTCCCAGGACCTGGGGCGTTTCCCCGCCTACCTGCAGCAGCTGACGATGGAGTCCAACGGTAAGTCGGTCTGCCTCGACGGTTCGGCGGTGACCACGGAGACCGGTGAGATCTACTGGGGCGAGCCGGGCACCAACGGACAGCACGCTTTCTTCCAGTTGCTGCACCAGGGCACCCACCTGATCCCCGCCGACTTCATCGGCTTCGTCAACCCGCAGGACGACATGGTCGCCGCCGACGGCTCGACGAGCATGCATGACATGCTGCTGGCCAATTTCCTGGCACAGACCAAGGTCCTGGCCTTCGGCCGGTCCGCGGAGGAACTGCGCGAGGCCGGGGTCGAGGAGTCCCTGATCCCCCACAAGGTCATGCCGGGCAACCGGCCGTCGACGACGATCCTCGCCGACAAGCTCACCCCGCGGGTGCTGGGCGCACTGATCGCCCTGTACGAGCACATCACCTTCGTCCAGGGGCTGGTGTGGGGCGTGAACAGCTTCGACCAGTGGGGCGTGGAGCTCGGTAAGAAGCGTGCCTCCGACCTGCTCCCTCTGCTCACCGAGGGCAGTTCCCTGCCGGTGGACACCGGCGACGCCTCCACCGACGACCTGGTGGAGTTCATCCGGTCCCGCCGGGTGCGGTAGGTGTGGTAGGTGCGGTAGGTCGCTTCAGGCCCCGCTCCTCTCGTCACTTGCGAGAACGACTCGACAGGGTGGTCTGCCCGACGTAGACCACCCTGTCGAGTCGTCTTCGGCGTTCGACTCTCCCGAACCTGGCGTCCGGCTGCCCCGGTTTTCCACAGGTACCGACCGAAACCGGAACAGAGTTGTCCACAGGGACCCACGGTTTTCTCGACAGTCCGCCCCTCCTCTGCTGTACTTCCCCGCACCCGGCAGGACCGGGGTGGCCGATCATCGCGCAATCAGGGACAGGGGAGCATGGGAAAGCGAGAACGATCTCGGGGCCGGGGGCCTTCACACACATGGCGGGTGATGCCGACGGTCGTCCCGGTCAGTCGCACCACTGTCGCCGCCAGGGACGATGTCACCGACTGGTCACTTCGACACAGCTACACCGCTGTCGCACGTGGTGTCGTCATACCGACCCCGGAAGACTGGGACCCGTCTCAGTTTGACGGCTTCGGCCTCGACATCGTCACCAGAACCTGGGGAAATCACCTGGTGCATCCCGAGGCTGTGGTCGGTGGGTGGGCAGCGGTCGCCGTGTACGGACTCAAGTGGGACCGGGCTGACTGCGCCCCCGTTGTCCTTCTCGCGGAAAGGCGTCCGAAAGGGACGCTGGCCTCGGCCAAGGCTGCACTGCACCCGCTGCGTCCGGTGTTCCTGCGACTTCCACCGGGCACAGAGACCCGGACGCCCTGTCTTCGTTTCCCGTCAATGAAGGTGGTGGCACCGCAGGTCGCGGCGGTGCAGTGCCTGTGGACGGTCATCACCGGGCGACACTCCTGGTGGGTCCATGATGTTCCCGGACTGACCCGGGTCGATGTCATGGCGGTGCAGTTTCTCGACGCTTTCGCCCAGTGCACCTGGATCACCCGCGAAGAGATCCGGACGACAGTGAAGGGCGTCATTCCGCAGAAGGTGGTGACCAGGTTGCTGGATCTCTCGGATGGCGGGGCACAGTCCCCGATGGAGACGGTGATGCGGTTGATCGTCCGGGATGCATTGCCGGCGCCATACCGGTGGAAGTCACAGATCCGGGTCGACTTTCCCCCGGACGCCGGAGCCGGGTGGACACCCCGGACCCTTCCTGATCTGGGGTGTGAAGAGTTGAAGATCGCCCTGTACTACGACGGGGGCCACCACACCGAGGGGGCTCAGACCGAGGTCGACTTCGACCAGTTCCACGCGCTTCGTGATCTGGGCTGGGAGGTGCTCCGGTTCAACAGGAGCCATCTCCGCGATCCGCAGGCGATGCTGAAACTCGTGGAGAACGCGGTAGACCGGGCGATGCGCCGCAGAAACGACTCCGGAGCTGCTGCGTGACCGACCCGACTGGTTGGTCCGCGGCGGGCAACAACCCTGTCGGGTCGCTCACGCGGCGAGGGGCTGATGGTCGGGAAGATCACTCCGCCTGGCAGACCGGGCACCACCAGATGACGCGTTCGAGCTCGCCCTCGTCACCGTCGGCGTCCACCCCGCCGAGGAAGCTCTTCATGATCGGGGATCCACAGCGTCGGCAGGCCTTCTCCGCGCGTCCGAAGACGTAGTTGCCCATGCCGGGGCGTCGGTCGCCGGTGAACAGGCGCCGCGGTTCCAGGCGGTTCTCCCACATCACCCGGCGTGAAAGGTCGAGAAGATGCGCGGCGGTGGTCGTGGCGACCTCCCCCGTTCCGACGGGACGCCGTGGGTCGACGCCGCCGAGGAAGCAGACCTCTGCCCGGTACTCGTTGCCGATGCCGGCGACATTGCGCTGGTCAAGCAGCGCAGCGCCGATGGACCGTTCGGGTCGGTCGAGAATGCGTCGCAGTGCCTCGTCGCGTCCCGAGATGCCATCCGACGGGGTGGACGCCCAGTCCGGGTCGAGGATGTCAGGACCGAGATGGGCGACGACTTCCCCGTACCGGTCTCGGTCGAAGAGACGCACGAAACCCAGTGAATGCCCGACGACCTCGATCTCCGGGCCGCCGGCATGCTGCGGTGCGAAGCCGAGGACGACGCGGGCGGTGTAGCCGGGGCGTCTCCACCGGGTACCGGCGGTGTGGATCGACCAGACGCCCTCCATCTTCAGGTGGGTGTGCAGGACGCGCCCGCCGATGTCCATGAACAGGTGTTTCCCGTAGGGCCACACCTCGGTGACGGTGCGTCCGGCGAGGTTCTCCGTGGCGAAACGGGGGACGCGGATGTCGGAGCGGGTGAGTATGCGGCCACCCATCCACTGCATGCGGTTGGACAGCTGCAGGACGGAATCGCCTTCGGGCATGGGTGGCTCCTCTCTGACCTCCGTCGGTTCAGTCATCCGTCGGTTCCTGCGGTGACCGTGTCATCGGGGAGACTACTCCCCCGCAACCGGCGACGACTGCGGGTCATAGGCTTGACGTGGAGGATCGGTCCGCGGTCATCGCCTATGTGCACTGCAACCTGACGCAGGCGTTCTCCGGTCAGCATGAGCTCCAGCAGGCCCTGCCCGACTCAGAGCTGCCCCCGACGCCCCGGTCGACCCCGTCTGAGAATGGCGTCCTCCGGTCCGGGGCGGCTGCGCCACACATAGCGACAGAATGTCGCAGGAGTGAGATGTCAGTGTTCATCGCCCTACGGGAACTGCGCTCCGCCTGGGGCCGGTTCACCATGATCGGGGTCGTCGTCGCCCTCGTCGCAGCACTGGTGGGAATGGTCTCCGGCTTCACCATCGGCCTCGGCAACGACACGGTCTCGGCCCTGAGACCGTTCGACGTGCACTCCGTGGCCTTCGCCACCGGAACCTCGGACTTCAACCGGAGCACCGTGTCCGGACACGATGTGGAGGTCTGGACCTCCCGTGACGACGTGGCCGCCGAACCCCTCGGGGTCTCCATGGTCCGCAGCGAGGTCACCGGCAGCGACAGCACCACCGTGGACATGCCACCTTCGGTATGGACCCCTCCGGTTCCCTGACCCCGGACATCACCGACGGCACTCCTGCCACCGGGCCCGGCGAGATCGTCGTGTCCTCGAAGCTGCTCGCCGATCTGCTGCACCGGGTCACTGCGGCATCGGGGTGCGTGACCGTGGTGGCCACGCATGATCCCGACGTCGTCGCGGTCGCGGACCGTTCACTGGACCTGACGGAGTTGTAGGACGCCGCGACCGACGTACAGGAGTGGGCCGCCGCTGTTCAGGCCCCGCAGCACCCGACCGCACACGGTGAGCCGTTGACGGCACCGCCGAAATTGGGCACTGTTCCGCAACGGTCGCCTGCACCTGCGGTGTTCGATACGCCGTCAGACACCACAACCTCATCGATGAGATCGCAGACGAGTTGTGCGAAGGACCGCGTCGGTCCGGGAGTAGCGGCCCGTCGGAAGCCGATCCCCAGCTCATCGGCAACCTCCTTCGCCTCGGTGTCCAGATCCCACAGCACTTCGACATGGTCCGAAACGAATCCCACGGGGCACAGCACCACCGGGCGGCGGTTGCCGTGGCTCACCCGGTCCCGCAGATGGTCGCAGATGTCCGGGTCCAGCCAAGGCACTGTCGGCGGACCGGAACGCGACTGCCACACCACATCCACGTCAGCGTCCGTGGCAACTCGGAACGAGGACGCCGCCCGGATCAACCGTGCGGACTCCCGGACCTGACCTGAGTAGAGGTGGCCATCACCCTGGGCCGGACCTGATTCCCGGTCTGCACGAACCGGCACGGAATGGGCGGTGAAGACAAGATCGGCGTCCACGGCCCTGTCGCTGAGGTCACCCGGGTCACCGAGGGAGCGCCGGGCGTCATCGACAGCGGAGGCGAAAGTGTTGATCAACAGCGGATGGTCATGGAACTGCCGCAGCCGTTGAAGCCGGGGCGGAGTCTTGCCGAGCTCCAGGACCGCCCGGCGGGCTCTGGCTATGTCCTCGTGATACTGGCGGCACCCGGAGTATCCACCCCAGGCCGAGGTCGCGAAGACGAGCGCGTTACGGATACCGTCGTCGGCCATCCGTTCCACGGTGTCCTCGACCATCGGATGCCAGTTCCGGTTGCCGAAGTAGACCGGCAGGTCACGGTGACGTGAGGCGAGTTCATCCCCGATGTTGCCGATCATCTCCCGGTTCAGGTCGTTGAGGGGGCTGCGGCCGCCGAGCGCGAAGTAATGCTCACCGACGACCTCCAGACGTTCGCGGGGTATTCCTCGTCCACGGGTGACGTTCTCCAGGAAAGGGACGACGTCCGTCGCCCGCTCAGGTCCGCCGAAGGACAGGAACAACAACGCGTCGACCGGTTGTTCGTTGACGAGGGTGCTCACATGATCTCCTTGGTGTTGACGGGTCCAGTTCACTCAGCGGTGACCTGTTCGTAGGCGTCCAGTGCGCGTCGCCTCGACTCTCCGAGGTCGACCAGCGGCGGCGGATACAGCTCCGTACGGCCCTCCGTCCGAGCTGCGAGGTCCGGGATCCAGCGGTTGACGTACCTGAGATCCGGGTCGAACTTCCTGCGTTGGGTCTCCGGGTTGAAGATCCTGAAGTACGGGGAGGCGTCATCGCCGCATCCGGCGATCCACTGCCAGTTGAACGGGTTGGACGCAGGGTCTGCGTCGACGAGGGTGTCCCAGAACCACTGCTCACCGTGCCGCCAGTCGATGAGCAGATTCTTCGTGAGGAAGCTGCCCACCACCATCCGCACCCGGTTGTGCATCCAGCCTGTGGCCCAGAGTTCCCGCATCCCTGCGTCCACCAGTGGAATACCGGTAGTCCCGGACCGCCACGCCGACAGTTCCTCCGCCAGAGCCGTTCGGCCACCGAGGCGCATCGCGTCGCCGGGCAAGGAGTCGTCCCACCGCCACGGGAACTGCGTGAACTGTCCACGGACACACCGGGACGCGAGATCGGGCCGATGGTAGAGGCGCTGCCACGCGAAGTCCCGCCACAACAGCTCGCTGTGCAGTGACGTGCCGTCTGCGACAGGCAGGTCACCGGCGGCCACGGCACGGGCCACCGCGAACCACACCCGGTGCGGGCTGACCTCACCGAAACGCAGGTGCGGGGAGAGCCTGGTGGTCGCGTCGGAATCCGGGATGTCACGCCCGTCGGCGTAACCGGGGCTACCGGTCGCCGTCGTCCTCCGGTCACCTGTCACGAACGCAGCGAGGGTCGCCTGCCCCGCTTCCTCACCCGGTGTCCAGTGGGCCGCCAAAGTCGCGGTCCACGACGCAGCGGCCGACGACCGGACCGAGGGGAACGGGACCTCGGGAAGATCCCCCTCGGGACCGTGCAGTGCATCGGGCGCCTGCGCCGTGGCTTCCACGAACCGCTCCACCGCGTCCTGGGCGACCGGCGCCGCGGCACGGGAGTACGGGGTGAAGACCCGGTAGGGTCGGCCCTCCCCGGTGGTGATCTGCCAGGGTTCCGTGAGCAGGTGGCCGGGGAAGCTGTGGACTTCGTTGCCACCGCCCTGCAGAATGTCCTTGACGCGACGGTCGACGGCCCGAAGCGGTTCCTCGTACCGCCGGTTCCACACGACCGCGTCCACGTCGAGGATGCCGGGAAGGGTCGTCATGATCTCCACCGGGTCCCCCGCCAGGTGGAGCAGCCGGACACCGTGGTCGAGCAGACGCGCGGAGAGCTGTGAGAGACTCCGGTCGCGCCACCAGGATGCCGCGGCACCGCGCGGGCGGGCTCCGGTGGCAGCGGCATCCTCGTCGATGACGACCGCAATGACCTGACCCCGTTGCGCAGCCCACTGAAGTGCAGCGTTGTCGGCGAGGCGGAGATCGTCGCGGAACCAGACGAGCGTGGTGGCAGGCCCGGCGTTCATAGGGTGTCTCCTTCCGGTCAACATCGTCTCTCGATAGCGCTAACCAAGTTAGCATAATGGCGAAGCGCATACCTCAATACGCTCCCCACCTCCCCCGTGGGCTTATCCTGGGCCTTGTATATTGGGAAACCTGTGACACATCTGGCGCGGAAGGACCCGTGAATGCCCCGGGAATACTGGTACGACGAAGAGGCACCGCCGGTCGCACTGCTTGCCGCAGTACGCCGGTTCCGCACCGCGGACCAGGAGATGCGGCGTCGGCTGGGCGCGGACATGCGGATGAACGGCACCGACCTGGAGGCCCTGCGCCGTGTGATCGCCGCCGAGAGGTCCGGTCACCCCCTGACCGCGAGGGAGCTCGCTGATCAGCTCAGGATCAGCACCGCTGCCACAGCGAAGCTCATCACCCGGCTCACCGGGTCCGGCCATATGGCCCGCAACAGCCATCCCGAGGACCGCAGGGCCGTCCTCCTGGGCGCGACTGAGCGCTCCCACCGGGAACTTGCCGCGTGGGCCGGCCCGATGCACGAAGCCATGTTCGAGGTGGCGCGCGGCGTCCCCGCCGAGGCGCGCGAGGCGGTCATCGGGTTCCTCGATGCGATGACCGCACTGTTCAACGAGGACACGCACCGGAAGCACCCGTCCCGGGACTGAGACGGACGCCTTCTCCACTCGAGGATCCGACCGTCAGAGTGCGGAGTGGGTCAGCGCGGGAGTCAGCGCACGACCAGCCCCTTCGGGGTGAACCGGGCACCCGCCTCGGTCCACGCCCGGGTCGCCGTACCCAGCGCCATGACCTCGGTGCCGTTGATCTTCTCCACGGTCACCGGGGACAGGCGTCCGGCCGAGATGAGAGCCGTCAACCCCGTCACCACGGCCTGCACATCCGCCGGATCAGCGGCGACGGCAGCACTGCCGGCACCTCCACCACCGGCACCATCACCCTCACCAGGTGTCGGTCGGGAGAACAGCAGCACACTGCGTCCTCCCCGGGTGAGATGGGCGAGCAGGCGGCCGTCCTGTACCACGACCAACGCTCCGGCGCCACGGGTCGGTCGCCCGGCACCACCGGGAGAGTCACCACCTGCCCCGTAGACCTCCGGCCACGGCACCGCCGCGCCGAAGGGGTTCGCCGGGTCCGAGGCGGCCAGCACAACCGGAACGCCCGGGTCAGTGACCGCGTCCTCCTCGATCTCGCGGAGCCGGTCGATGACCTCCCGTGATGCGAACTGCGCACCACCGAGACCGTCGACGACATACCCGCGCAGTACCGTGCCGTTGTCCTCCCAGGCGGTGAGCATCCGGTACGCCGCAGCAAAGCCTCCCTCGGTGTGCTCCGCCATCACGGAGCCCCTGGTCACCACCGCGTACCGGTCGAGCCAGGCTTCGCCACGGGCGATCGCGCGGTCGGCCGCTGCACCACCGGGCGCGGGCACCAGGGACCAACGTCCCGGTACCCCGGCATGGGCGTTCATCGCCGCCCGGCGCGAACGGACCTCCTCCGACCTCACGGTCTGGGCGAAGGTGGTGCGACCCATGCGCAGCCGCGCGGTGGAACCCCGACCGCGTCCGCGCCGCGGCGCCTTGTGCGCGCCCTTCGATACTGCCCCACCCCGGTGACCAGCCACGTCAGTGATCCCGGTACCGGCCAGCCGGGCCCGGACCGCAGCGAAGGAATCGGGCATGAGGACGCCCGCGTCGAAGAGCTCACGGATCGCGGCGTCCACCGCATCATGCGACGGACTGCCGGGAGAGTCCTCGGCCTCCCCGAGCGCACGCCCGATCTCCGCGGCGAGGAAGGCCCCTCCCCCTGCGACCCGGTCACGGATCAGCTGCGCGACCGGCCCGAGCGGCACATCGGATCCCTCGGTCGCAGCGACCAGCAGCGGCGCCAGGTCCGCGGGCAGCAGCATGACCAGCGGATCCGTCGGCGACGCCGCCCCGGCACCGACGACCACGACCTCACCTGAGGTCATGAGATCGTCGAGGTCCGCAGGCGCATACCCGGGAATCCTCGCAGGCAGCACCACGGTCTCCCAGGCACTCGCCGGCAGCGCGACACCCGCCAACTGCTCGATGACGCTAGCCAGGTCCTCGCGTTCCCCCTCGCCCAACCCGTGCCAGGACTGCAGGAAGGACGCATAGGTCTGCCGGCTCACCGGTTCGAGTGCACCACGGGCCTTCGCCAGGGTCGCGGCGCGCAGCCTGCGCAGGACGCCGGTGTCGACGTACCGTTCCCCGTCTGTCCCGCTGACGGACACGGTATCCAGCCGTCGGCCACTCACCCAGCGCTTCGCCAGAGCGTCCGCGGTCGCCTCACCGAGTCCGAACTCGGTGGCGACCTCGGCTGCGGTGAATGGCCCGTGCGTTCTCGCCCACCGCAGCAGGAGCTGGTCGACGGCATCGGGGACCGTCTCCAGCGGTGCCCCCACTCCCGGGGGCACCGGGATACCGAGCCCGTCGCGGAGCAGCGGGGCGTCCTCGACGACGGCCCAGCGCAGCACGCCACCGACCTTCACCCCGCAGATCCGGCGCGGGATCATCGCCCGGACCTCGTCGCACACCGCGTCCACCCCGCCAGGCACCGCAGGATCGACCCGCCGGGCGACCTCGTCGACGGCCAGGGGCCCGAGGGCACGCAGCATGTCCACGACCTGCTCGGCCGAGCGGGCCTGCCGCCCGGACGCGAGCCACTGCAGCCCCGCGACAATCTCGGCGACCACTGCCTCATCAAGTTCCAGGCCCTCGCCACGGGCACCCAGTACCGCGGCGAGCAACGCCGGGTCGACTGACAGGGCGGCAGCGCGTTCGGCGGAGTCCCCCTCGTAGAGGAAGGCACCGGTGTAGCTGAACAGCAGGGATTCGGCGAACGCGGACGGCGTGTCCGTGGTGATCTCGGCGACGCGCACCCGCCGCGACCCGACCGCGCCGACGATCTTCTCGAGTGCCGGCAGGTCGTAGACATCGCGCAGGCACTCGCGCATCGTCTCGACCATCACCGGGAACTCCGGGTGCGGCCGGGCCACATCCAGCAGCTGGGAGGCCCGCTGGCGCTGCTGCCACAACGGCTGACGTTTGCCGGGGTTGCGCCGCGGCAGCAGCAGGGCACGGGCGGCACACTCACGGAACCGCCCGGCGAACAGGGCCGAGGAGCCCACCGCGTCCGTTACCTCTGCGACCACAGGAGAGGCATCGTCAGCACCGCCGGTCAACAGCTCCATCCCGGGCGGCTCCTCGGTGTACGGCAGGCGCAGCACGATACCGTCGTCCCCTGCCACCGCCATGGCGTCGATGCCGGACCGTCGCGCGAGTGCGGCACCGATCGCCAGCGCCCACGGCGCATTCACCGACCGGCCCCAGGGAGTGTGGATGACGACGCGCCAGTCCCCGACCTCGTCATGGAAACGTTCGATGAGCAGTGTCTTCTCATCCGGTATGACCTGTGTCGCCTCCCGCTGCCCGGAGTAGAACATGTCGAGGTTGGCCCGGGTGTTCTCGTCGAGGAAGGACGCCGCCCGCAGGTCACCGTCGCCACCGGTCCCCCACGACCGACGCGATGCCCCGATCACCGGCGCGAGTTCCGCCGGCCGGCCTTCGGCGTCCCCCACCCAGAACGGCAGGCGTCCGGTGTGCCCGGCCGCCGGGGTGACGATGACCTGGTCACGGGTGATCTCACTGATCCGCCAGGAAGACGCGCCGAGCGTGAACACGTCCCCGACCCGGGACTCGTAGACCATCTCCTCGTCGAGTTCACCGACGCGGCGTCCTCCGGCGTTCTCCCCGTCGGCGGGCAGGTACACGCCGAACAGTCCCCGGTCCGGGATCGTCCCGCCACTGGTCACGGCGACACGCCTGGTCCCGGGGCGGGCGACAAGCGTGCCCGCGGTGGCGTCGTAGACCACGCGGGGACGCAGCTCCGCGAAGTCGGTCGAGGGGTACCGGCCACTGACCAGCTCGATGACACCGTCGAAGGCCTCCCGCGGCAGGGCAGCGTAAGGGTGGGCGCGGCGCACGGTGCGGAACCACTCCTCCACGTCCACCGGGTCGCCACCGGTCGACTCGGCCTGTGCCGCCCGGGCGACGGTCTGCTGGGCGAGCACGTCGAGGGCGTTGGTGACCACATGCAGCGGCTCCAGGTCACCGGCGAGCATGCGGTCGACGATGACGGTCGCGGCCTCGGCGTCCTGACGGTGCAGGGGGTAGACGGTGGCCCGGGAGACCGCGCCGACGGAGTGCCCGGCGCGTCCTGCCCGCTGCACCGCCGAAGACACGCTCGGTGGCGCCCCGACCTGCACGACATGGTCGACCAGACCCATGTCGATGCCGAGTTCCAGGGAGGAGGTCGCCACCACGCACCGCAGCGACCCCTCCTTGAGCGCCTGCTCGATGTCCGCGCGCTCGTCCTTGGACACCGACCCGTGGTGGGCCCGGGCGATGACCTGCGGAGCAGCGGCGACCGACCCGGACTGTGCCATGAGCTGGGCGGGGTCACGGCGGGTGGGCGCGGCCAGGGACTCCGGATCATGCTCCTCGGCCCAGAGTTCGTTGAGTGCGCCGGTAAGTCGTTCGGCGGTGCGTCGGGCATTGACGAAGACGAGGGTGGAGCGGTTGGCCATGACCTGCTCGTAGATCGCCCGCTGCACGTGCGGCCACACGGACTTCTGCTGTGGCAGGGCAGATTCACGGTCCACGCCGGACGCGACGCGGCGTCCTGATCCGGCGTCGGTGATCCCACCGACTCCCTCCCCGATGAGGCCGGGGCCGACGAGGGCGTCGTCAACGGGGATGTCGGGGTCAGACGTGCCCGCTGCGTCCGCGGCGTCCTCGGGAACCAGCGGCTCAACCTCCGGTGGTTCGCGGAAGTCCGGCACCACCGAGCGGACCTTCACGTCCCACAGCTTGTGTGCCGGCGGGTTGACCACCGTCACCGGCCGGTCACCGCCGAGGAAGGACGCCACGGTGTCCACCGGATTCACCGTCGCCGACAGGCCGATACGCTGCACGGATCCCCCGTGGTCTGCGACCAACGCATCCAGACGTTCCAGACTCAACGCCAGGTGCGCGCCCCGTTTCGTACCGGCGACAGCGTGGACCTCGTCGACGATGACGGTGTCCACGTCCACGAGCGTGCCGGCAGCCTTCGAGGTGAGCATGAGATACAGCGACTCGGGCGTGGTGATGAGCACGTCCGGTGGGGTACGCAGCAGTTTCGCCCGCTCGGACTGCGGGGTGTCTCCGCTGCGCACCCCGACGGTGACCGGGGAGATGTCGGTGCCGGTGGCCGCGGCGGTACGGGCGATCCCGGCCAGCGGGACGCGCAGGTTGCGCTCCACATCCACACCGAGGGCCTTGAGCGGGGAGATGTAGAGGACGCGGGTCCCCTCGCGTGCAGTCTCCCCCGCCCCGTCCTGCATGAGCCCGGCGGAGGTCAGCCGCGCCAGTGCCCAGAGGAAAGCGGCGAGCGTCTTACCGGAACCGGTCGGGGCGACGACGAGGGCGTGCTCACCACGACTCACCGCGTCCCACGCCTGCGACTGCACGACCGTCGGCTCCACGAAGACCTCGCGGAACCAGGACGCCACGGGCGCGAAGAAGCGGTCGAGGGGGTCAGCAGTCATGCCCACCAGTCAACCACGCGGACCGGACAGCTTCGTGCGCCTTAACGGCCGGGGACCGCTACCCGGTGACGCCGGTGAGCTCGTTCGGAGCCTCGGGCAGCTCCGCCGAGGCCAGGACCTCACCGTTGGACAGGTCCACGACGTGCAGTTCCTTCGTGTCAGGCTCACTGACGTAGGCGCGGTCGCCCAGGACGAACAGCGTCGGGCGGGCGTCCTGCCACTCGATCGGCTCCTCCCACTCGTCGATGACGTCCCAGGCCGCGGTCTCCTCGCCGGACTCCGGGTCGAGGACGTGCAGCTTACCGTCGGTGCCGAGCACCAGAGCCTCACCGGCCGGGCCGCGTCCCAGGGAACGGAAGCTGTAGGAGGTACCCAGGTCGACGACCTTCGTGCTGCCCGCCGCCGTGTCAGTCAGGGTGATCTTCGTGGGACGCTCGAGTTCGGCGTCCTCATCGGTCTTGTAGTCGCCGAGGACAACGGTGGACTCCTCTGACCCCGCCTGGTTTCCGGTGCGGGCGTACTTCTCGGTCGCCTGGATCTTGGTGAACTCGCCGTTCTTGTAGACCAGCAGTCCGTCCTCGCAGCCGAAGGCCGCGGCCTCACCCTGCGCTGCGGCTTCCCCGTGGACGCCGGGGCACCCGGTGCTCCTGGCGGTCTCCTGACCGTCCGCGTCGACGGCAACGACGGTGTCGCGGTACTCCTCGGTCCCCTCGGTGTGCACCAGGGTGCCGTCGGACATCTCGATGGCGACACCGTGATGCGGCTCGGTCTCGGTGACGGTCGGTTCGGGGGCGTCACCCTCACCGGTCGTCTCGAGGAAGGCCGCGCTGTCGAAGACCTGGATCTTGCCGTCACCGTCGCTGAACAGGATGGTCTTCCCGTCGTGGCGGACGACGTGACCGGGCTTGTCCACGCTGTAGACGACATCGGTGAACTCTGGGTCGGTGGCGTAACTGTGGGAGTGGTCGCCGTGGGGCTCGGTCCACACACCGGCGTCGAAGAGCTGGAACCCCTTGGAGGTGGAGACCAGGGCGTGGCGTCCGTCGCCGACCGGGTTGAGTCGGTTGAACCCCTCGATCTTCTCGTCGGCGATGACGTCCAGGGTGTTGGCATCCAGCGTCAGGATGCCACCGTCGTAGGTGGTGAGGATGCGGGGCTGCGCGGCCTCGACGACCTCGGGCTCGGCGGCGTGGTCGTGTTCTCCGGTGGCGGAGGCTGCGGCGGAGGTGCCGGCGGCGGTGCTGTCGCCGCTGTCACTGTCGCTGTCACCGCAGCTGGCGAGGAGAAGGGCGGTGGCGGCGAGCGCCGCAGGCACGGCCGCGACAGAGCGACGACGGGTACGGGTGGAACGGTTCATGGGGGTATCTCCTTGAAAAAGTCAGTGGATGAAGTGGGGATGTCTACCGCGGCATGAGCGCGTCGGCGATGCGCTCGGCGTTGGTGCGTTGCATGTCGATGTAGTTCCCGGCCTCACCGTCGGGCTCGGTGAGGGACTCCGAGAACAGCGCCACGACCTCGACATCCACGCCGGCCTCCTGAGCCAGGACCTCGGCGAGGCGTTGCGGCTGGGAGGAGTCGGCGAAGATCGCCGGGACGTGGTTGTCCCGGATGGTCGTGGACAGGTCCCGCAGGTCGGCGGCGGACGGGGAGGCCAGGGTGGTGCCGCCGGGGATGACCGCGCCGATGACCCGGTAGTTGAACCGGTCGGCGAGGTAGCCGAAGACGTGGTGGTTGGTCACGAGTTTCCGGTTGTCCTCCGGCACCGACCCGAGCAGTTCGGCGACCTCGGCGTCGAGCTGTTCCAGCTCACTGCGGTAGGACGCCGCAGCCTCCCGCACCCGGTCCGCCTCATCACCGTCGAGTTCGTCGGTGAGCTTCTCCTCGATGATCCCGGTGGCCTCCACCATCCGCGCCGGATCAGTCCAGAAATGCGGGTCCTTCGCTGCCTCGGCGCTGTCGGCACCGTTGTCGGCACTGTTGTCGGCACCGGCGGTGTAGTCGAGCGGGTCGACCAGCTCGCCGACCTCGAGGACCTCGACGCCCTCACCGCGGGCACTGTCGAGGATGGAGCCGAGCCCCTCCTCCAGACCGAGTCCGTTGGCGACGACCAGGTCGGCGTTCTCCACCTCCCCGGCCTCCCTGGCGGAGATGCCGAAAGAGTGGGGGTCGGCGTTCGGTTTCATGAGCACCCGGACCTCGGCGGTGTCGCCGACCAGCCGGGTGACCACGTCACCGAGGATGTTGGTGGTGACGACGATGTCCGGTTTCCCGTCATCGCCGGTGCAGGCGACCGCGCCGGAGGCACCGAGCACCAGGGCCAGGACGGCGCCGGGTACGCGGAGGCTGAATGGTCGGCGCATCATTTACCTCCCGTGACGGCCAGGGCACCGGGCGCTCCGCCGAGATCGAACTCGCGGGTCTCACGCAGTCCGTCGGCCACGTCGAGTTCGGTGACGGTGCCGGACGCCGGGTCCGAGACGTAGCCGCGTTCGGTACCGAGCACCACAGAGGCACCCTCGGCCCCGCTCCGGCCGACCTCGACGAGTGAGGAGTCGGCGAGGATCCTCCCGGACTGCGGGTCGACCGTGTATCCGGTGCCGTCCTCGTCGAGGGCGAGCACCGAGCCGTCGTCCGGGGATACGGCGGCGGACGTCACGGGCGCATCAGTGGGGGCGACGGTCCAGGTTCCGGTCTCCGGGTCGAGCAGTCCCAGTCCACCGCCCTCGAAGGGCACGCCGACCAGGTCGCGACCGGCGGCCAGGGACCAGGCACGGCCGTCGGCGTCCTCCGGATAAGGAACCAGGGTCGAAGTGAGAGTATCCGGGTCGTCCTTCTCCGTGACCGTGAGGACACCGTCGGCGCAGGCGAACAGGACGGCGTCGCGGACAGTGGCCGCGCCGTGGATGTCGGTGCAGGCGGCGTCTCCGGCCAGGTCGGACTTCTCCCCCGCCTCATCGAAGACCGCCAGGGTGTCCGGGAGTTCAGCGCTGTCCTTCTCCGGGGCGATGGTGCTGACCACCTGATCCGCGAATGGCACGGCGACACCGTGGTGCGCTCCGGCGCTGAACTCGGTGACCGGCGCAAGAACGTCATCGTCCATGTCGGCGCGCGGGTAGACCTTCACGTCGCCGGTGGCGTCATCGAAGAAGGCGACGCGGGTGTCCGCGGACATGACGTGGCCGGGCTCTTCGGCGGGCACCTCGCCCACCGTGCCGGGCTCCGAGCGGTAGTAGTGGAAGTGGTCGCCGTGGTCGACGGTCCAGACGCCGGAGTCGGTCACCGTGGTGGTGTCCTCCCCTGTGGTGAACAGGTAGCGGTTGTCGGATCCGTGCAGTTCTGCGGCGTCCTCGGTCTGGACCGTGTCACCGGTGAGCAGGTCCACCAGGGTGAGTGTGCCGGAGTCCGCATCCGAGACGGCGAGCCGCAGCTGCGGTTCGGTGGCTTCCTCAGCGCCCTCGACATAGCCGTGCGGGGATGCCTCAGCAGTGTCCTGGCCTGCGTCCTGCCCGGTGCCGTCGTCCCCGGATCCACAGGCGGTGAGGCCGGTAGCGAGTCCGAGAACAAGTGTGGCGGTTGTGACGGCAACGAGCCGCGTGGTGGTGTCCGGTCGTCTCATATCTCCTCTTCATGAAAATGATTGTCATGTGCGTTAGCGGAATGAACTCTACACACCACCTCCCGGACCGCCAACACCACGAGGAAGGTCAAACCTCCGAGCAGCGTGATCGTCGCCCCCGCCGCCGTCTCCGCGTACCAGCTGACCAGCAGCCCGACATACACCTGGGTCACCCCCAGCACTGCGCCGAGCACCATCACCCGCCCGATCCCCCGGACCAGCAGCACCGCCGTCGCCGGCGGGCCGATGAGCAGACCGAAGACCAGCAGCGTCCCGACGACCTGGAAGGACGCGACCGTCGCCAACGCCACGAGGATGAGCATTGCGACATGGGCGAATCCGGGGCGCAGTCCGAGGGTCTGCGACTTGCGTGGATCGAAGGTCAACGCCGTGAACGGCCGGTGCATCACCACGCAGACGACGAGTCCGACCAGCGCCGCAATGCCGATAGTCAGCACATCAGTGGATCCGACCCCCAGCACGTCACCGAAGAGGAACGCCGTGAGATCGACCGCGAACGACCCGGAGTGCGACACGATCACCACACCCAGCGACAGCATGACGATGAACTGGAGACCGATACTGACGTCCCTCGACAGTCGCGTCGCACGACTCACGACCACCACCCCGAAAGACATGACCACCGCGCTGACAGCGGCGCCGAGCATGAGATTCGCCCCGAGCAGGGACGCCACCGCAACCCCCGGCAGCATGCCGTGACTCATGGCGTCACCGAAGAAGGCCAGGCCGCGCAGCACCACCCAGGTGCCGACGCAGGCGCAGAGCACCGCGGTGAAACTGCCGGCCAGCAGGGCCCGGAACACGAAGGAGACCTCGAAAGGGTCGGTCAGGATTTCCATGTAGTAATGATTATCATTACCATCAAGATATGCGCGAGACTGTCTCCCTCCACGACGTCTGTCACAGTTACGGCCGGAACCCCGGTTCCGGCCACGGGCACAGCCTCTCGCTCGACCACGTCACCGTGGCCTTCCCGGTCGGATCCGTCACCGCACTGACCGGACCCAACGGCTGCGGAAAGTCAACATTGCTCGGCCTGCTCGCCGGCACACTGCCCCCCTCACACGGTCGGATCACCGGCCGACCGGACAACATCTGCATCGTCCCCCAGCACAGCCAGATCCCCGAGCTCTTCCCGGTCACCGTCCATGACACCGTCGCCATGGGACGGTGGCACTGGGCTGGTGGACGCAGCAGGCACAGCATCCTGCAGTATCTGCCGTATGTGCGCCGTCTCAACCGCTCCGACCACACCGCAGTACACCTGGCGATGGAGCGTACCGGGATCACGGACCTCGCCGACCGCACCCTCGCCGACCTCTCCGGCGGTCAGCGTCAGCGCACGCTCATCGCCCAGGGGCTGGCACAGGAAGCACCCCTGCTCCTGCTCGATGAACCTCTGTCGGCAGTGGATGCCGCCACCGCGGACCTCATCAGCCGGGCCATCGCCGAGGAGAAGGACGCCGGGGTCACCGTCATCATCGCGACCCACGACCGCGACCAGGCGACGGCCGCTGACCGGGTCGTGACACTCGACAGAGGAATGGTTGTCGCGATCCACCCGTAAAGTGCGGCAGCAGATGCTGGCACATACATCCGGTTCGTTCCGAGGTCGGCACATGTGTCGGCAACCGGCTCCAGCAGCACTCCCGGGGAGGGCACGCACGAGAGCACCGGGCACGCCGGATGCCGGGCTTCGCCGACCTCAGCCGCCGTCGTTCCGTTGTCGTCAATACCTGCGTAGGTGGAGCCGGGGTCACCGACAGCACAAGGGGCGGAAAAATATGCGCCCCACCACACCACGACCCGGCTGTCGTTCCGCACCACCGCTACACTGTCCCCATGACGTCTACGATTGACGACGAGACCCTCGCCCGCCGCCTCGCCCAGGGAACCGGCGAGATCCTCAAGGGTGTCCGCAATGTCGGACTGCTGCGTGACGGTGAACTCGGGGATGCCGGGGACTCCATCGCCCAGGAGTGGATCGCCCGTGCACTGGCCATTCACCGTCCGGAAGACTCGGTCCTCTCCGAGGAAGCCGCTGACGACCTGATCCGTCTCAAGAAGGAGCGGGTGTGGATCATCGACCCGCTCGACGGCACCCGCGAGTACGCGGGCGTCCGCCAGGACTGGGCGGTGCATATCGCCCTCGCGGTCAACGGTGCCGTCACCACTGCGGCGGTGGGGATGCCCGATCTGGGCCAGGTGTTCACCACCGGGGAGTCCCGGGCGGTGACGGGACATCCCACGAACCGTCTGGTGATCTCACGGAACTCCACTCCCCAGGTCGCGGTGCATGTCGCGGAGCAGACCGGCATGGAACTGGTGACGATGGGATCCTGCGGCGCGAAGGCGATCAGCGTACTGCTGGGCGACAATGACGCCTATCTTCACGCCGGTGGCCAGTACGAGTGGGACAATGCCGCGCCGGTGGGGGTGTGCGCGGCCGCCGGCCTGCACTGCAGTCGACTGGACGGGTCCCCGCTGGTCTACAACAACGAGAACACCTACCTGCCGGACGTGCTGATCTGCCGTCCCGAGCTGGCCGACGGGATCCTGGCGCAGGCCGCAGCCTTCTTCGGCGAGCACGGCAGCTACCAGCCGGAGGACTGATGGCCGGGCGCCGGGCGAAGCTCACGGCCGAGGACGCGGTCGGTACACCGACCCGGCTCCGCAGCCATAGTGCGAACCTGAAGGTTCATCTCATTCACCGCAGAACGGTATAAGAGTACAACATGTTTTAGTTTCACTCCGTGGCGGCTTTGTCCAGCCGGAGGCCCCGACACCCTTTATGAAGGGCATTCAATACCCCCGGTGAAAGGCTGTAAGTTTCTCCACGGCACCAAAAAGCGCGCAGAATCCCCTGGCAGCCTAGCGTTTGACCCATGACGTTCACCGCACACGCCACCCCCACACCTCGCATCACCCCCACCCACACCGCCGCCACTGCCGCCCACCGCCGCCAGGCAGGTCGCCGCCCCCGGTTCTCTGCCGATGACGTCGTGAGGACCGCCATGGAGCTCGGTCTGCGCTCATTCAGCGTCGCCGCCGTCGCCCGGGAACTGGGCGTCACCACAGCCGCGGTCTACCGTCGCTTCCCCTCCCACCGGGCCCTGCTCGAGGAATGCCTCAACCGCATCCTCTCGGAAGTTGCTCCGCTGACCGAGGCGGTCAGCTGGCAGGACTCGCTGCGCCGGGCCGCCGACGAATGGTGGGCACTGTGTCTGAGATACCCGGAGCTTCCACAGGTGGTCTCCGGCTACGAGAACCAGGTGACGAGGTTCGTCGCCGTCCCGTTCCGGACCTACGGTCGGCGACTCATCGAGTTCGGTTTCTCGCTTCAGCAGACCCACTTCGTGGCATCCCTGCTGATCAGCACCCTCGACCAGATCTTCCGTATGCCTGACGATGAAACACGATGCCCATCCAGGAACTTCCTGCGGACACGGGCGGTAGAGATCATCGTCTCCGGCATTGACAAAGACACCGACGGGTGGGAGATCGACGGCGACAGGTCGGCCGCTCAATGAAGCATCCGTTCTCCGCTGCGGTCTCGTCCGCAGCCGCAACAGCCTGCGCGGTACTGACGGCCCTGGTCTTGTCCGCCTGTACAGACTCCGACGATTCCCCTGCGGTCACCTCAGACGCCGGGATCACTTCCGAACAGAACTGGCCGGCGGTCAACGGGTCAGAACTACCTGCGGACACCTCCCCCGATCTTGCGGGACCACGGGACGCGACCTGCCCGTACCTGGACGGTGGCGTGGTCGAAGAGCTCACCGGTGAGCGGTGGACGGGAACGAGCCTGGACACCCGGTTCGAAACACCCACCTGTGTGTACTGGTCCTATGAGGAGGTCCCGCAGGCAGTGGTGCAGGTCCGGTGGATGACCACGCATCAGGACGCCGTGGCCGTGGTGAACTGGGCGGCACCGGTGGACACCACCACGAAGGCCCTGCAGCCGGAAGGCTGGTCGGGAGGACGCGGCGGCACCTCCGACAGTGAGTACGGCGTCCCCGGCGGCGGGGCTGTCTATTCGGTCTTCAAGGACAACAAAGCTGTCACCGTCACGACGGCCCAGGATCAGTCGGTGAAGGCCCAGAAGATCGCCGAACAGACGATCACGAATCTGGGACTGTGACGGCCACGCGGTGAAGATCACGCGCCAAAAGTCACGCGGACAGCGAGAGGCCCCGCGGGCAGACTCTCTGTGAATCTGCCCGCGGGGCCTCTTCTGCGTCCGGAAGCCTCAGACTACTTCCTCGACGGGGTGTCGATGCCGAAGATCTCGAGGACCTCGGGGATCTTGGTCGACAGGGTGACGATCACGCCGAGGATACCGGCAACCGCTGCACCGAAGGCCGCGACGTTCTTCAGGGACGACAGGGCCTTGTCGAAGGAGAAGTTCCCGTTGTCGTCGCGGGAGCCGAAGACGTCACCGAAGTCCGTCGAACCGGTGATCTCCTTATCGTCTTCGTCACCGGGGAGGGCGGGACCGTCTCCGGCCTCACCGTCGCCCTCGTCGGTACCGGGCTCCCGGATGTCAACGCCGACCGACTGGTCGGTGCTCTCGTTGGCGGTCGCTACAGCGGTTCCCGAGAAGGTGACAGCGGTAGCGGTCGCCGCTGCGAGCAGTGCCTTACGCATGTTCTTCAAAGTGATGGACCTTTCAGGTGATGTGGTGTGGCAGGTAGATCAAGACTCAAACGGATGGAGATGGAGATGAGGCCCCGGCGTAAGCCGGAGCCTCTCCCCCCCCTGGTCCGGCTCACAGAAGAGTCAGCCCGGGGGTCGTCCGGGGAGAGACTAGGCTTCACCCTCGCGACGGTTGCGCAGCAGTAGCCACGCGCCACCTGCGATCAGTGCCGCGGCCAGGCCAGTGAGACCGATGACGGAGGCGCCGGTGTTCGCCAGTCCACCACCGGTGGAATTGTTCTGGCCGTTGGCGCCTGCGGCGGTGTTCTGCTCAGAGTCGCCGTTGGAACCGTTGTTACCGGTCGAACCGCCCTGGGAGGGGCTCTCGGAGGGGTAGGTGACCTGAGAGCCTTCCGGAGTGGTCGGGTCGATCGGGGTCACCGGAACGATCGGAACGATCGGGATGATGGGGATGATCGGAATGATGATCAGGCAGTTCTTGTCGTCCTTGTCAGTGACGTTCTCCAGGGAGACTTCAGTGACTTCGCCCTCCTTGAGGACGACCGTGCCCTGACGGGACGTACCGGACTCATCGGTGACACCCTCGCCGGACCAGATGATGTCGGCCCACTTGACGCCGTTGGCGGAGGAGGAAGCGTTCGACTCGGTCAGGGTGATCTCGGTGTTGGCCGGAAGGTCGGAGACATCGACCGGTTCACCGGGGGTCACGGTGACCTTCTTGAACTGCTCGACACCGTCCTCGTCTTCCCAGGACATGAGGACCTCGAAGGTCGCGTCCTTGTCGGCGTTGACAGCATCGGCGTTGTCACCGGTAACGGTCTTCTCGATCACAATCCCGGATTCAGGATCCTCGGGCTCGGTCGGCTCAGTCGGCTCCGTCGGCTCCGTCGGCTCCGTCGGCTCCGTCGGCTCCGTCGGCTCCGTCGGCTCGGTCGGCTCCGTCGGCTCCGTCGGCTCCGTCGGCTCCGTCGGCTCCGTCGGCTCCGTCGGCTCGGTCGGCTCGGTCGGCTCGGTCGGCTCGGTCGGCTCCGTCGGCTCGGTCGGCTCAGTCGGCTCATCCTCGATCACAAAGGTCTGGGCCTTGTCGTTCAACTCGGTGTGGCTGGCCACTGTCTCGCCGTCAAGAGCGAGAAGCTCAGTGACGACCAGGGACTGACCGGCGTACTGCTCAGCCTGCTCTGCGCTGATCTCGTAGGTGAGCTTCACAGAACCGTTGACTGTGGTCTCGCCATCTTCAGCCTTGGGAGTGGTGAAAGTGACGGCAGTCTTGATACCGGTGGACTCACCCTCGGCCGTTTGCAGTTCACCGGACATGGTGTACTCGGTCTCCGGCTTGAGACCTGCGAAGGTCACCGTGTCGGTGATGACACCACCGTCATAGGAGACGGTCTTTTCTGCATCCTCGACACTGCCCTCGGTGACCTCGGCCGAGGTAGCGATGGTGGGCACCATCTCCTCACCCGAGGTGCCGCAGGGCAGTTGGGCGGAGAAGTCATGGTGATGCACTTCTCCGCCACCTGCGGTTGTGACAGATTCACCGGCGAACCACTGGCCGTTCGTGGTCACGCCCGTGTCGTACTTCAGCGAAGCATTCGGCGCCCACACCGCCCCGAGTGCGTGTTGAATCATGACCACACCCGTGACATCGGACAGATCAAACATGATATAGCGGGCCAGCCTCTGGTCAGCACTGGCATGCTCGGACCAGCCTTCGAACTTAAGCTGGTCCAGTGTCGTTGTCCCGGCAGGAACGTGGACGATAAGGGGGGCTTCAGCAGTGGGCTTGTAGCCATTCGCCTGCCCCATCTTGATGTCCTTGCCCGCCAACTCTGTGTATTCGACGACATTTGGTTTGTCGGTCGCGAAGTCGGACGGCATAGCCAAGTTGCCTTGGTCTTCGACCTTGACTCTGTTCGCGTAACTGGCATCCGGCTTGTAGAGCGATTTCAGGCACTTGTCAGCCTGCTCGACCTTGGCCTCCATGCCTTCGAAGTAAGACGCCACACTGTCCTTGGTGGTCTTGTAGGGCGCCAGATCACCGCTTCCGTAGGGAGCAGTCGCCAGATCGATGTTTCCCTTCTCACCGTCCCCTGCATCTTCACGGTGGATTCGCATGGCACTGCTCCGTTCCACCGCTGTCAGCCCGTCAACGCTAACAAGTTTGGCTACAGCGGTCGCCTCGGGCGAGTTTTCCTCCAACGAACGGCTGTCGTCCCTGTTCGTGATTTGAAAATTGCCTTCCCCGGAGAAACTGCCTGCCAGGATGCGAACAGGCGTGTCGTCCACCGTGGGAACGGTGTAGTCCGACATCCCTGCCGCCTGGTGGATCACCGGGAAGTTTTGGTTTGTCGACGACAGCGATCCGAAAGCTGCGACAGATCCCTCGAGTTCGCCGTTACCGAGGGTGACGTCACCGCGCCCCACGATCGTGAATCCGTTGTTCACCTCGAAGGGATTGAACGTGGTCACGTCGTCAGCGGCACCCGCCGTCCCCACGGACACGGTCATGCCGACGACGAGGGCGGAGACACCGATCGTCGATATCGCACGCCTCCATCCGAGAATTGCACTCATCCTTGATGATTGATTCACTTCGATTCTCCTCAATGCAGGTGGAAATACCAGGTAAAAGTAAGCTCCGCCATCATCTGCCAGGCTTCAATTCTGATTAACAACACCATTAGTCCGGCCACTTTTACCGATCGCGACAATATATCCAATTCTTCAGTCCGCCAAGTAATACCCCCTGCTTTTCATTTGTACTACCCCCACACATGCTCGCTTGAAATCTCCCGGGTTTTTCACTGGGCGGTAGACATCGCCTGTTCTTGGACCAGGCGGCACCGAACTGCACCTTGCACTACGGACGATGTGCGACATCACCGTCCAGCGTTCACACCAGAGACGCGGGCAGGATGATTCGTTGGGACGAAGACAGGAAATCCAGGACAGCGCGTTGCACTCGCGTGTGCAGACCAGGTCAAGGTAAGAAGACGGTACCCGGGCGAATGCCGCAGCCAGTAGTTCGACGTGCCGGACGTTACTGTCAAGGTGCGCCGGTCACCGCGTCGTTCGGTGGACTCCGTCCACGTCGGTCAGGCATCACCGTGACTGGCGTGACTGCTCCCAGTTCCCCACAACTCTCACACCGCCACGTCCCCGTAGGGCATCAGCGTCTCCACCCACGGAAAGACCACGTCCATCAGCAGGAAGAACACCCCTGCCAGCACAGCCGCGACGATCACCAGGCGAACAGTCACCGGCCCCGGCAGGTGCCGCCAGATCCACGCGTACATCTCACACCCCCTCCACCAGTTCAGCCGGCAACTGCCCGTCCACCCGCGGTTCCGCACGCTGCAGCACGGCGTGAACGATCATCCGCTCCCGGTTGGAGAACTGCGGATTACAGGTCGTCAATGTCAGCAACGGCAGATCCCCGTCGAGCACATCCATGACCCCCGAGCCCGGCACCGGGTCCAGCACGCCGACGTCACCGGGCAGGGTGATATGCCGACCGGACAAGCCGGCGTACCGCCCCGTCGCCACCTCCGCAGCCGTCTGTTCGTCGAGACACTGCGCGGCTGCCGTCTGACGTGTCACCGGATCCGCGCCCGGCGCGTCCTCCACCGGCAGCAACCGATAGACGAACCAGGACGAGGCGGTTTCCACGACCACCGCATCACAGGTGGTCAGATGCCCCAGGTCATTGAACGGCGCCCCGCGCCCCACCCGGTGGCCGGCCACCGCGAAGTTCCCCGGCTGCCCCGGCAGCTGCGTGGACGAGTAATGCCCCGGTCCCGTGTTCAGCGCCGCGTCCGACGTGCCCTCCACCACGGCGTAACTGAAGTCCGGTCCGAAGGAGGGGATGAACATCCGGGCAAAGGCGGTACCTTCAGCATTTCGGCTCAGAGGACGTGGATTCTCATCTGCCCATAAGCGGTCCAGGTCCCCGGACACCTGGGACTGGAGTTTCCCGGACTCGATATTCGTCCACCACGCCTGGTAGACCACAAACAGTCCGACGACCACTCCGACTGTCAGCAGAATTTCGCCGACGACAGACAACCGAGTCGTCCTGCCGCGTGTTCCCATGAAAAGTGATCATCGCACACGCGTGAATAAACGTCATTGTTCCACCCTCATATTTCACCCCGTTACTAATCGCTACTCGTATGCCGGAATTACAGTCGTCTGCGCCCACCCGTCCCCGGGTGATCCCTCACCGCTCTTTACCCGTCCGGAACGTCCGGACTTCCCGACCCTGAAGGTGGTGCAGACACCCTCGTGGCACAAACTCCCCGCGGTAGCCGTCTCCCGCGTTTCACCGAAGACGATGCTGTACGCGCCGCTCTGGATCTCGGTATCTCGGAGTTCACCATGTCCCGCGTCGCCCGCGCTCTCGGCGTGACGACCCCCGCCCTCTACCGGCTTTTCCCGACACGTGATGATCTCACCGCAGCCTGCCTCGCAACGATCGGCCGCGATCAGCCGGAATCACCGGGCAACCTTCCCTGGCGCCAGTCTCTCTCCGTGTTCGCAGACCAGCTGTGGTCCACCCTGCTGCACTACCCCGGGCTGAGCGAGGTGGTGTCGACCTTCCCCCGGTCCCTCGGCAACGCACTGCAACCCACCCGCCGGATGGTCTGGAATCTGACCAGGCAGGGTTTCACCTACCCACAGACCCTCTTCGCCACCCAGTACCTCACGGACCTGGCGACCACTGCCACCGCCCAACTCCACCGTCAGATCACCCGCGTCGGCACAGGCCCGGACGCCGACGCACTCACCGTGAACTTGCACCGCCTGTACCGCACCCACGTCCATGTCCTCCTCGACGGACTCGCCGCCAGTGCCCCCCCACTTCCCGGCGATGAAGGGGCCTCTCGCTGTCCCGGTCCACGAAGGGCCCACCCACCGATGATCTCCTCACAGACCGGTGCCCCGGATCCGGGGTCCCCACGCCGCGCCACAGGAAGGCCCCCGAAGTTCACCGCCGAGGATGCCGTCCGGGCCGCCCTCCGGGTCGGCATCGCAGACTTCACGATGGGTGAGGTCGCGCGGACCCTCGGCGTCACCACCCCGGCGCTCTACCGGCTCTTCCCTGGACGGGCCGACCTCGTCGACGCCTGCTTCCGGCACATTCTCGCGGAGATGCCGCTCACTCCCCCGGCATCCGAGAAGGCAGCGTGGCGCGAGATTCTCAGCGAGACCGCGGAACACACCTGGCAGCTGCTCACCCGGTACCCCGGGCTCGACCTGGTCCTCCACTCATACCCGGGTCTTCTGCGGGAAGTGTGGCCCGGCAACGAGTACCTCCACCAACGGCTGCGGCCGTTGGGCTACTCCCTGCCCCAGGCCACCTTCGTCGCAGTCCACATCGGAAGCCTCACCACCGCCGCCACGGCCCGCCTTCGGCGTCGGACGGCGGAACTGACCCGGCCGTCTGGTACTGTCGCCCCGCCCCGTACGTTCAGTGCCGAGGGAGTGGAGATCACCGACCTCGACGAGCTGTACGAGGCTTCGTACCGTCACTGGCGGCAGTGCATCGACTTCTTCCTCGACCAGTTGGGCACCCTGGACGGCAACTGGCCGGAGCACTCCGTCCAGGCCTGACCCTCCCAACCCGCGAAAACCCCACCCTGAGCACCTCTAACCCGGCGGGAGTGGCCACACCTGCGCGGAGCAGGTCTTCCCCTCCGCCAGGTCGTCGGCCAGACCGGACGGCGGGGGCAGGAGGATTAAGATGGTGGACGCGGGGGCGGGTCACTCACCGCCGTGACTGACGCCCGCCGGGATCTCGTGCGGCCGGTAGTTCGGCAGGCGGGACGCCGGGATGGCCGCCACCGCACTGATGCCGGCGAGCAGCAGCAGACCGAGACGCATGGAGTCGAGGCGGGCGTCTTCGTTGACCTCGACAGCGGCATCGATCTGCACGTCGGAGGCACCCGTGGCGGCGAAGGCCTCACGCAGGTCGTCGTTGCTTATGAACGTCGACTCGTCGAACTCCGCCTGGGCGATCAGCTCCTCCGGCAGTTCAGGGTGGTCGTCCATCGCGTTGATGATGCCGCTGCTGAGCAGGGTGACGACCACCGCGCCCATCAGTGCCGTGCCGACCGCGGAAGCGAGGTTCTGGGTCGTCCCCCGCACCGACCCCACATCACCGGCGAGTTCCTTCGGCGATGCCGTGACCAGGACGTTGAACACGAGCGTGACCAGGGCACCCTGACCGATACCGAAGACGATCAGACCGAGGATCGTCGGAAAGGTCTCCCAGTTGTTCGTGACGACGAACGCCAGCCACACCAGGGCAACGGTGGTCAGCACGAAAGAGAACAGGGCGATGGTCCGGGGTGCGAACTTCCTGTAGAGGAACACCACGGCGGAGGCGGTGAGGAAAACAGTGAGGTTGAACGGGAGCATCGCCATCGAGGTCGAGAACGCGGTGCGTCCCTGTACGACCTGGATGTAGGTCGGGATGGTGAAGTTCACCGCCGCCTCCATTGCCACGATGATGAACATCGCGTAGACAGCGGCCCGTTCTTTCGGACTGCGCAGGACGGAGAGGTCGACGAGCTGGACCTTGCCGGCGTCCCCACGTCGTGCGGTCCACCAGAAGAAGAGAGACCCGAGGATGATACCGCCCACAATGAACAGCAGGGCCGGGGACAACTCGCCGATGGCGAACGGTGCGTCCTCCTCTGCCCGGAGGATGCCCCAGCCATTGAGGTTGTTGAAGCCCAGGGTCAGCAGCACCACCGCAGCTCCGATGATGACGGACGCCGTGACATCAATCTTCACGGTCGTGTCGCCCGGGACCTTCTCGAGGGTCCAGGTAAGGAAGAACACCGCGACCGCCAGCCCGAGGGTGATGATGAACACGGGACGCCAGCCGACGAGGGTGCCGATCGTCCCGCCGACGAGGAAGGCCGCCATACCGGAGAACGCCCGGGCCGACCCGAGTGAACCAACCGCGGTCGCCTGCTGGTCACCATGGTAGTTCTGGGCGATCAGGGCGACCAGTGCCGGCACGATGAGGGCAGCGGAAGCGCCCGCGAGGAACTGTCCACCGATCGCCCAGCCCACCGACGGCGAGAAGATCATCATCAGGGAGGAGACCGCGAATACCGCAACCACCGTACGGAACACTCCGAGCCATCCCAACCGCTGCCCCACCTTGGCACCGGTCATCACCAGGGCGGCGACAGCGAGGCCGTATATCACGATCGTGGTGGAGGCCGTGGTCGGGGAGACGTTGAAGTCCTCGACCATGCCGCCGAGGGAGATCGGTAGTGCGGCGACATTGAAGGACATGAGGACCTGGGCGAGGAACAGGCCCACCATCGGTAGCCAGGACCGCCGTTCCTCCTGCTGCTTCCCGGTTGTCGTACTCATCGGTTGTTTCTCCTCTGTGTCAGTTTGTGGGTCGATACACCTGCCCGCATATGTCAGGTCGCGTCAGGTAGCTCCGGAAGATGGCCGAGCTGGCCGGCCGCCGAGGCGAACAGGTTCAGTCCCAACGACCGGGACAGGTACGAGCACACCCGTTGACCGCGCACACTCGTGCCCGCCGGGTCCAACGGCGGCGCGTACGCCGCGACGGCACACTTCCCCGGTGCGACAGCGACGATGCCGCCGGAGACACCTGACTTCGCCGGCATCCCGATCTCGAACATCCACTCCCCGGAACACTCGTACATCCCGCAGGACGCCAGGACGGCGATCGTGTCCCGGCAGACTTCCGGGGAGACCACGTACTCACCGGTCACCGGGTTCACTCCGCCGTTCGCTAGAGTCGCACCCATCACCGAGAGATCCGTGACCGTCACCGACAGAGAGCACTGGCGGGTGTAGACCTCGACGACGGGCCCCGGTTCCCGGGTGATCCGCCCGTAACTCTCCAGCAACCGGGCGATCGCCCGGTTGCGCTGGTTGGTTGCCATCTCCTCGGCGAAGACCTCCTCGTCCACGGTCAGTTCCCGACCCGCGAAGCGGGACAGTCCGGCACGGATGAACTCCCACTGCGCATCCGGGGTCTCCCCCGGGACGAGGGCGGTCGTCGCCATCGCACCGGCATTGACCATCGGATTGCCGGGGGACCCGGCGGAGAGTTCCACCGCCATCACCGAGTTGAAGGAACGGCCGGTGTTGTTCACTCCCACCGTCTCGTGGACCTGGTCATGCCCCGACTCCTCGCAGACGAGAGCGAAGACGAAGGCCTTGGAGATCGACTGGATCGTGAAGACGGCGTCGGTGTCCCCCGCGGAATCGGTCACACCGGCCGCATCCGTGAGAGCGACACCGAACAGGTCAGGATCTACGCGGCCGAGCGGGGGAATGTAGTCGGCTACCTGACCACCACAGCGGTCCCGGTAGCGGTTGTAGGCCGCGTCGACGAGCCGGGTGACTGTCCCCTCGGAAGGCAGCGGTCCGGTGAGAGCATGCTGCACGACAGCAGATCCGTCGGCGATCTCGAACATGGTCCCCACTCCTCTGTGCGACGGAACAGTTCGACTGTGAGTTCAGGAAAAACTGTAGTGGCGCCGGTGGTCCCCGGCAACAGCTTTCCCAGTGGGACGATATATCCGGTTCATACGCCGTCGCCGGCCCCGGGTGCCCGGCCCGGGGCGCTGTCCCTTCCCGCAACGTCGGCGCGGGATCCGGCAGCTGACCGCTACTCCGGGCCGCCTGCAATGACCTGCCCACCGACACTCGCCTATTCTGGGACCCATGAGTGTCGCACCACCGGTCTCCCCCGTCCACACACCCTACGAGAACCTCCTCCGCGAGATCCTGGAACACGGCATCCACAAGGACGACCGCACCGGCACCGGCACCCGCAGCCTGTTCGCCCGCCAGATGCGTTTCGACCTGGCCGAGGGATTCCCGCTGATCACCACGAAGAAGGTGCACCTGCACTCCATCGTCGGCGAACTGCTGTGGTTCCTCCGCGGCGACTCGAACGTCGCCTGGCTCCACGAGAACAAGGTGAGCATCTGGGACGAGTGGGCTGACGCGTCCGGAGACCTCGGCCCGGTGTACGGCGTCCAGTGGCGCAGCTGGCCGACCCCCGACGGACGCCATATCGACCAGATCACCGCTGCCCTGGAGACGCTGAAGAACAACCCGGATTCGCGCCGCAACATCGTCTCCGCCTGGAACGTCTCCGAACTGGAGAACATGGCTCTGCCGCCGTGCCACCTCCTGTTCCAACTCTACGTCGCCGACGGGAAGCTCTCCTGCCAGCTCTACCAGCGCAGTGCGGACATGTTCCTCGGTGTGCCGTTCAACATCGCGTCCTACGCCATCCTCACCCACATGTTCGCCCAGCAGGCGGGCCTGGAGGTCGGCGAGTTCGTGTGGACCGGCGGCGACTGCCACATCTACGACAACCACGTCGACCAGGTGAGCCTGCAACTCTCCCGCGAGGCACGTCCCTACCCGACGCTGAACCTGCACAGGGCCGCCGACCTGTTCTCCTACGGTTTCGACGACATCGAGGTCATCGGCTACGACCCGCACCCGGGTATCAAGGCTCCGGTGGCAGTCTGATGGGCACCACGGCAACCGACGCGGTATTCACCGAGCAGCCGCAGATCACCCGCGCCGATCTGCCCGGTTTCCCCGCCGACATCGAGATCGGGATGATCTGGGCGCAGACCACCGACGGTGTCATCGGCGACGGCGCCGACATGCCCTGGTACCTGCCCGAGGACCTCAAGCACTTCCAGCAGTCCACCCTCGGCACACCCGTCGTGATGGGCAGAGTGTCCTGGGAGGCCCTCGACCCGAGATTCCGCCCCCTGCCGGGACGCGACAACCACGTCATCACACGGGACGCCACCTATGACGCCCCGGGAGGAACCGTCCACACTTCCCTGCCGGACGCCGTCCTCGCCGCCGGGCGTTCCGCCGTGGGCACCGGAGCTTCCACCGTGTGGATCCTCGGTGGTGGCCACGTCTACCGTCAGTGCGTGCCGGTGACCGACCGGGTCGTCGTCACCGAGATCGCCTGTGGTGCCCCCGACCGTTTCCAGGTCTACGCCCCGGACATGCGGGCGGAGCCGGGCTTCACCACCCACGACGGTCCGTGGCTGACTTCCGGGCGCGGTACCGCACTGACCGGGGAGGATCCGCTCCGCTACCGGATCTGCGAGTTCACCCGCGACAACTCCTGAAAGGAACCATCATGACCGCCCCCTCCGACTCCGTCGACTCCCCTGCCGTCACCCTCTACACCACCACCTGGTGCCCGTTCTGCTCCTCGCTGGTGGAGAACCTCGACCGTTCCGGCACCGCCTACGCCCGTATCGACGTCGAGGAGGATGCGGACGCCGCGGCCTGGGTCGAGTCCGTCAACAACGGCAACCGGGTCGTCCCGACCGTGATGTACGCCGACGGCTCCTACGCCACCAACCCGCCGGCAGGCCAGGTCAGGCGTCGGGTCGCCGAGCTGACCGGCGAGGCGGAGTAGCCGGGTTAACATAGTCCACGTCGCTTCGCCCGGCGTCGCTCCACCATCCCACCGCATCTGCTGCGGTGGGATTTGTGCATATTTTCGACAGTAAGTCTGAGCACAACATAAAGGTCAGACCACTGAAGGGGCTAGCGGGGGCACCCCCTGTGTGCTTTGCGTCACTGCATGTCACACAATTTCGCGGGGGTGGAACCCGTCGAGAGGGGGGCACTTTTCCGTTCCGCATTGAAATGGCTTCACACAAGTCTGTAACTTATCCCCCATCCGCAACACGGCTGTGACAGCTGTCACTCAATGAGTCTGCCCGGCCGTGGGCGCGACATGCTCGATATCCGTTTTTCAAGAGGGATCACCGAACACGAAAGGGAGCCCATGTCGACACCCGACCCCCGGCATACACCGACAGCCGAGGAGTTCATCGCGACGCAGCAGAGCGCCGAGTTCCGGGAACTCCGCCGTAAGCGCCGTGCCTTCACCTTCCCCATCACGATCGCCGCACTCGTGTGGTTCGTCGCGTACGTCATCCTGGCGATGTTCGCTCCGGATCTCTACGCGAACAAGGTGTGGGGGAACATCAACCTGGGCCTGATCCTGGGTCTGCTGCAGTTCGTCACGACGTTCGTCATCACCTACGCCTACGTGAAGTACGCCGACCGCGAGCTCGAGCCGCGCGCCGAAGACATCCGGAACCGCCTTGAGCGCACCGGCCCCTACTCCGACACGAAGACTGCGTAAGGGAGCGCCATGAACATCAATTTCCTCGCGGCCTCCGATTCGGACGCCGGTAACCCCGTACTCAACATCATCATCTTCGTCGCCTTCATCGTGATCACGATGACCATCGTGACGAGGGTCGGCAAGAAGACCACCCAGGCCGGTGACTTCTACACCGGTGGTGCCAGCTTCAGCGGCACCCAGAACGGTCTCGCCATCGCCGGTGACTACCTGTCGGCGGCGTCCTTCCTCGGAATCGTCGGTTCCGTCGCCCTGACCGGTTACGACGGATTCCTCTACTCCATCGGCTTCTTCGTGGCCTGGGTCGTCGCACTGCTGCTCGTCGCCGAACCGCTGCGTAACACCGGCAAGTTCACGATGGCCGACGTGCTGTCCTTCCGCCTCAAGCAGCGTCCGGTCCGCCTCGCGGCGTCCTTCGCGACGCTCGGCGTGACGCTGTTCTACCTCATCGCGCAGATGGCAGGTGCCGGCGCACTGGTCTCCACCCTGCTGGACATCCACGAGAAGGGGGTCCAGGCCCTCATCATCGCCATCGTCGGCGCCGTGATGATCGCCTACGTCCTCATCGGCGGCATGAAGGGCACCACCTACGTCCAGATGATCAAGGCTGTCCTGCTCATCGCCGGCGTCTTCGTCATGGTCGTCCTCGTCGCCATCGCGGTGAAGGGCAACTTCTCCGAGCTGCTGCAGAACGCGGTCGACAAGCACGCCGCAGACGGAGCCGAGAACGCATCTGCCATCCTCGACCCGGGCATGAAGTACGGCGTGGACACCGCCCACAAGATCGACTTCATCTCCCTGGGCCTGGCACTCTGCCTCGGTGTCTCCGGTCTGCCCCACGTCCTCATGCGCTTCTACACCGTCCCGACGGCCAAGGAAGCCCGTAAGTCCGTGGTCTGGGCCATCATCCTCATCGGCGCCTTCTACCTGATGACCCTGGTCGTCGGTTACGCCGCCGCATGGAAGGTCGGCCCGGAGCGCATCGGTAACTCCGCCGGTGGCGCGAACTCGGCAGCCCCGCTGCTCGCCCTGGAACTCGGTGGCTCGATCTTCATGGCGTTGATCTCCGCGGTCGCCTTCGCCACGGTGCTTGCCGTGGTCGCCGGCCTGGCGATCACCGCCTCCGCCTCCGTGGCCCACGACCTCTACCACTCGGTGATCCGCAAGGGTCAGTCCACCGAGGAAGAGCAGGTCCGGGTCTCCAAGATCACCGTGGTCGTCCTGGGCGTCATCTCCGTGGTCCTCGGCATCCTGGCGATGGACCAGAACGTGGCCTTCCTGGTCTCCCTGGCCTTCTGTGTCGCCGCGTCCGCGAACCTGCCGACCATCCTCTTCTCCCTCTACTGGAACAAGTTCAACACCACCGGCGCCGTATGGTCCACCTACGGTGGTCTGATCTCCGCGCTGATCGTCCTGATCTTCTCCGACGCCGTCTCCGGTGCCACGGGAGCGATGTTCGAGAACTCCGACTGGTCCTTCATCCCGCTGACCAACCCGGCGATCATCTCCATCCCGATCGGTTTCGCCTTCGCCATCCTCGGCACCTACCTGGGCAAGCCGGACCACAAGGAAGCCCTGGCCGCCGAGATGGAGGTCCGCTCCCTCACCGGTGTGGGCGTCGAGGCTCCGGTCGACCACTAGGATCCGACTCCTCCGACACACCACCGCCGACCACCGCACCACCCCTGGACCCCCGCACCTCACCGGTGCGGGGGTCCGTTCGTTTACGCTGGTCACCATGACCGACACGCTCATCACCTTCGCGTGGATCGCGGCCGCGGGACTGCTGGCCCCCGTCCTGTCTTTCGCCACCTCCAAGAAGGTTCCGGCGGTGGTGTTCCTCATCATCCTCGGCGTCCTCATCGGGCCCTACGGGCTGGAACTCACCACCGACAGCGAAGCCATCGACCTGGTCCGCGAGCTCGGCCTGGGTATGCTCTTCCTGCTCGCCGGTATGGAGCTCGCACCCTCCGACCTCAGGGGGAAGGAGGGGCGCAACGCCATCCTCACCTGGATCATCTGCGCACTCCTCGCCTTCGGTGCGACCATGGCACTGACCGGCGGGGAGACCGGCACCGCCACCGTCCTCGCCATCGCACTGACCTCCACCGCGCTGGGGACGCTGCTGCCCGTCATCCGGCAGCAGGGGCTGGCCGGAACACCCGTCGGCAACAGCGTCATGATCCACGGTGCGGTCGGCGAACTCGCCCCGGTGCTGGCGATGGCCCTGCTGCTCTCGGCGCGTACCACGTGGGCGACCGCTGTCATTCTCGTGATCTTCTTCGCCGTAGCGCTGGTCATCGCCCTGCTCCCCCGGACGGTCCGGAAAATTGTGCCCTGGGTCGGCTGGGCCATCCGCGACGGTGTCGGCTCCACCAACCAGACCGTCGTTCGCGCCATCGTGGTCATGCTGGCCGTCCTCATGGCGGTGGCCTCGATCTTCGAGCTCGACGTCGTCCTCGGGGCCTTCGCCGCCGGCATCATCGTGCGGCAGATCGTCCCGGGCAGCGCACTCCCCGACCTCACCGAGAAGCTGGAGGTGCTCGGTTACGGGTTGTTCATCCCGGCATTCTTCGTCACCTCGGGCATGGAGATCGACACCGGCGTCATCGGCGACCGCCCGTGGTTCCTCCTCGGACTGGTCCCGGTGATCCTCCTGGCCCGCGGACTGCCGGTCCTGGTGCGGGAACTGGGTGGTCATACCGGCTCTTCGCTGCAGGGATGGCGTGAGAAACTGCAGCTCTCACTCTATGCCGCGACTGGCCTGCCGATCATCGTCGCCGTCACCGAGGTGGCGACCTCTTCAGGGCTCCTCGCGGACGAGGAGGCGTCCCTCCTTGTCGCTGCCGGAGCCCTGACTGTCGCAGTCTTCCCCATGGTGGCCGATGCCGTGGGACCGACGAAGCGTGCGGTACACTGACGCGGTGCGCCCCAGTAGCTCAGGGGATAGAGCACCGCTCTCCTAAAGCGGGTGTCGGCAGTTCGAATCTGCCCTGGGGCACAAGTATTGATTCAATCGAATATCGGGGTACAGGTCAGAGGGCATTTCGTGGCCACGGCAGTCCCCCACAACGACTCGACCGGTTGGTTCAGCGGACCGGGACCAACCAGTCGGGTCGCTCCCGAGCTCCACGCAAGGAGACCCCCGAGCCGCCGGCTACTCCCCCGAGTGACCGGCCAGCATTGCGGCGAAGCCACCGGCGGGAACGCGGAAGTCCGTTTCCTCCGATGTGGAGTCATCGACACCAGCGTCAAGGGCGGCGTCCACTTCGGCGGACTCAGCGGACTCAGCGGACTCAGCGGACTCAGCGGATCCAGCGGACTCAGCGGATCCAGTGAACCCTCTGGATCCCGTGAATCCCGCGACCCCGGACACAACAGAGGTCAGCTGCTCAGCCAACTCCCCTGCCGCCGTCGCCACACGTCGGGGCAGGGCAGAATCTGCACCGAACTCGGCGGTGTCCACGAAGACACCCGTAGGCAGCACCACGGCATGGAGGAACGACAGCAGCGGACGCACCGCGAAGTCCAGGACCATGGAGTGGCGCGCCGTCCCGGCGGTGGCGACCATGGTCACCGGGATCCCGGCCAGTGACTTCATGTCCAGCGCATCGAAGAACATCTTGAACAGCCCGGAGTAGCTGCCCTGGAACACCGGCGTGGCGGCAATGAGAGCATCAGCATCGGTGACGGTGCGTCGGGCGTCCTCCAGGGCCGGCGTGGCGATGAACGTGGTCATGTATGTCGCAAGGTCTGCGGCCAGGGTGCGCACGTCGACAACCCGGACGTCCAGCCCTTCTCCGGCGGCGGTGACCTGACGGACCGTGGCATCCGCGATCTGCTCGGCGACCTGGCGGGTGGTCGAAGGATCACCCAGGCCGGCGTTGACGATGACGAGAGTCTTCATCACTTCTCCTCCACTTGTCCTCTGCTTCTCCGCTACTTGTCCGTTGCAGCGTGGTTGTGCTTCGTGGCGGGCTCGACGGCGGCCAGCCCACCGCGCGGCGGGTCCGAGGGTACATTCGCAGGACGCCGCGCCTCGAACTCCCGGCGCAGCACCGGGACCACCTCGGTACCGAGGATCTCGATCTGCTCGAGGACCGCCGACTCCGGCAGTCCGGCATGGTCGACGAGGAAGAGCTGCCGCTGGTAGTCACCGACCTCGTCGGCGTACCCGAGGTAACGCTCGATGACCTGGTCGACGGTGCCGACGGTCAGCGGCGTCATCTGCGTGAAGTCCTCCATCGACGGGCCGTGGCCGTAGACCGGGGCATTGTCGAAGTAGGGGCGGAAGGTCTTCTTCGCCGCAGCCTCGGTCTCGCCGATGAACACCTGACCGCCGAGGCCGACGATCGCCTCCTCACGCGCACCGTGCCCGTAGTGCTCGTAGCGCTGCCGGTAGAGCCGGACCATCTTCCGTGTGTGCTCGATGTTCCAGAAGATGTGGTTATGGAAGAAGCCGTCGCCGTAGTACGCGGCCTGCTCGGCGATCTCAGGCGAGCGGATCGACCCGTGCCAGACGAACGGCGGGGTGCCGTCGAGAGGACGCGGCGTGGACGTGAAGTTCTGCAGCGAAGTGCGGAACTCACCGGACCAGCTGACGTTCTCCTCCCGCCACAGCCGGCGCAGCAGATGGTACTTCTCCACGGCCAGCGGAATGCCCTGGCGGATGTCTGCACCGAACCACGGGTAGACGGGTCCGGTGTTGCCGCGGCCGAGCATGAGGTCGAGGCGTCCTTCGGTGAGATGCTGGGCGTAGGCGTAGTCCTCGGCCAGGCGCACCGGGTCATTGGTGGTGATCAGGGTGGTGGCGGTCGAGAAGCGCAGCCGTTCGGTCTGCGCGGCGAGGTGCGAGAGCAGGATCGGCGGGTTGGCCGGGGCCGCGAACGGAGGGTTGTGGTGCTCGCCGGTGGCGAAGATGTCGAGGCCGACTTCCTCGGCCTTTCTCGCATAGCGGACAGTGGAGCGGATCCGCTCATGCTCGGTCGGGGTGCGACCGGTGGTGGGGTCAGTGGTGACGTCGCCGATGGTGAAGATTCCGAATTCCATGGCTCCGATCATGCTCCTATTTAGTTGATATGTCAACTACTTTGTGGACGCCATCCCTTCGCCCACTTTCGCCTTCCGCATCCGCGACAGCACCCGGTGCACCACCTCGATGACCGCCGCACCACACACGCCGACCACTGCACCGGTGACCATGAGGGACGCATCCCCAGGCTCCAGCAGCACCAGTTCCCGCAGGAAGGGCACCGTGAAGATCACCAGGTAGCCGACCACGCAGCCGCACAACAGCAGTACCTTCCACCAGTTCAGCGGACGCGCCACGATCCCCAGCACCCACAGGCCCATGATGATCAGCGCCAGCAGCACCGCGGTGCCGGCCTGGTCACGCTCGAGCTGTGGGGCGTCCCCGCCCGGATAGACCGCGATCCACATGCCCACCGCGATACCGCCGATCAGCACCCCCGAGGGCAGCGCCAGTGACAGCACCCTTTTGACGAAACCGTCACGGGGACGCTCCGTGTTCGGCGCCAGTGACAGGATGAACGCCGGAATACCGATGGTGAACCACCCCGTGATGGTCACGTGAATCGGCTGGAAGGGGAAGGAGATCCCGAGGATGCCGACGACCAGCGCCAGCACCACCGAGTAGACGGTCTTCGTCAGGAAGAGGTTCGCCACCCGCTCGATATTGCCGATGACCCGACGGCCCTCGGCGACGACCTTCGGCATCGCGGAAAACCTGTTGGTCAGCAGCACCAGCTGTGCGACCGACCGGGTCGCCGCCGAACCGGAACCCATGGCGACACCGATGTCCGCCTTCTTCAGTGCGAGCACATCATTGACGCCGTCACCGGTCATCGCGACGGTCCGGTCCGCCCGGTGCAGGGACTCCACCATCTGCTGCTTCTGCTCCGGGGAGACCCGGCCGAAGACATTCGCCCGGGCGATCTCCGCATCGAAGTCCGCCTCGGACAGGTCGTCGAGTTCCCGGGCATCCACGGCGACGAGCTCGCGGTCAGTCGCCCCGGCAGCCACGGCCTTCACCGAGTCCGGGTTGTCGCCGGAGATGATCTTCAGGTCCACGTCCTGCTCGGCGAAGAAGTCGAGGGTCTCCCGGGCGTCCGGACGCAGCTGCTGGCGCAGCGTCACCAGTGCAGGTTCATCGAGGGTGGGGGCGTCCGCCATGGTGGCGTCCTCCCCCGGGACGGTGAGCTGGCCGGGCACCTTCCCGAATGCGAGGACGCGCAGGCCGGCGTCCCCCAGCTCCTTTGCGGTCGCCGCCGCCTCTCCGTCCGGCGCCAGGAGGACATCCGGGGCACCGAGGATCCAGGCGGCGTCCCCGGTCTGGACGCCGGAGAACTTGTACCGGGAGTTGAAGGGGATCTCCGTGCCGGTCAGCGGGTCAGCGGGAATCGCCGTGCCGATGGCCTCGGAGGTGTCATTGCGGTCCTCCTGGGTGGCCACAAGCCTGCCCAGCGCCTCACGCAGCTCGTCCGGGGCATCCGACCCGTCCGCGGCGTGGACACCGTCGAGCTCCATCTCATTGGTGGTCAGCGTGCCGGTCTTGTCGGTGCACACCGTGTTGACCCGGGCCAGCCCCTCGATCGCGACGAGCTCGTTGACCAACGCCTTGTACTGCCCCAGGCGGATCACACCGGCGGCGAACGCGATGGATGTCATCAGCACCAGCCCCTCCGGGACCATCGGCACGATCGCCGCGGCCATCGAGAGGATCGACTCCCTGACGTCGGTGCCGGAGCGGACCAGCTGCGTCCAGATGGTGAGGATGCCGGTCGGGATCAGCAGCCAGGTGATGACCTTGAGGATGGAGTTGATGCCGCTCATCAGCACCGAATCGGTCAGCGAGAATTCACTGGCCTGCTTGGCCAGCTGGGCGGCATAGGCCTCGTCGCCGACCTTCTCCGCACGGTAGATGCCGTGGCCGTTGGTGACGAAGGAACCGGACCGCAGTTCCTCACCGTCCTCCTTGTGCACCGGATCCGCCTCGCCGGTGAGCTGGGACTCGTCGACCGAGAACGCCCCGTCGACCACCGGGCCGTCGACGACGATCTCGTCACCGGAGCGCAGCACGATGAGGTCGTCGACCACCACCTCACTCTGGTGGACGGTCAGCTTCTCCCCGTCGCGGATGACGGTCGGCTTCGTCTCCCCCACGATCTTCAGGTTGTCGAGGGTCCGCTTCGCCCGCAGCTCCTGGATGATGCCGATCGCCGAGTTCGCGATGATCAGCAGCCCGAAGGCCGCATTGATGAACGACCCGGTCGAGATCACGATCACCGCGAGGACGCCGAGGATCGCGTTGACCCTGGTGAAGACGTTCGCCCGGATGATCTGGAGGACGCTGCGCCCCGTGCTTCGGCCGACGACATTGGCGCGCCCGTCAGCGACGCGCTGCCCGACCTCGGCGCGGGTGAGCCCGGTGAGTTCGGTAGGCCCGGTGGGCCCAGTGGGCTCAGTGGGCTCAGTGGGCTCAGTGGATTCGGCCGGGCCGGTGTACTCTGCCATCCCTACCGCCCCTCGAAGACCGGGGCCCGGTGGTCCGCCCGGGCGGTGCGCGCCTCCCGGACATCCCGGCTGGCCCAGCAGGCCAGGGCCTCCTCGGCGAGTTCCGGGGCTTCGGGATGGTTGAGCGCCTTCTTGAACCAGGCCGTCGACAGCGGGGCCTGTTCGCTGACGCGGTGAGCGAAGGCCAGGGCGTCCTCGGAGGTGCCGGCCTGGATTGCGAAGCCACAGGTCACCGCGGCGTCCCGGTCGACCTTCGCGCCGGCGACGAGCATGTTGCGGGCATGAGCGCCGCCGAGCAGTTCCACTGCACGGTTCACGGTCCACGGGTCCAGGGCGAAACCGTGCTGGACAGCGGGGACCCAGGTGACGGCGTCCTCCCCCATGATGCGCAGGTCACAGGCAAGGGCAAGCTGGCAGCCCGCGCCGACCGCGGGGCCCTGGATGTCCGCGATGACCGGCACCGGGACGTCGGTGACCGTGATCAGCATCCGCTCGAGTGCGGCGAAGAAGCTGTCGGCGTAGACCCCGCCTTTGAGGTTCGCCCCGGCGCAGAAGGCCGGGCCCTCACCCCGCAGCAGGACGGCCCGGATGCCGCTGCGGGAGGTGGCGTCCTCCAGTGCCGCGGTGAGCTGCGTGCACACCTCCGCATCCAGCGCATTCCTGCGGTCCGGTCGGGTCAGGGTGACCACCGCCACCCGCCCGTCGATCTCCAGCGACACCACGTTCTCTGTCATGCCGACCATTGTCCCCCATTTCGGTGGTCGGCGTCCGGGCAGGGCGGAACCTGGCCCGGGTCAGGCCCGGGTCAGGCCGGGGTCAGGCCAGCGGAGTGCCGAAGACCGCGGTGTGCGGATCGCCGCCGACACGACCGGCGTAGTCGGCGTCCCCGTCGATCGCGGTGATCGCGGCGACCTCCTCGTCGGTGAGCGTGAAGCCGCCGACCGCGGCATTCTCCGCGACCCGCTCCGGACGCTTCGACCGGGGGAACACTATGAGCCCCTGATCGAGGTGCCAACGGATGATCACCTGGGCCGGGGTGACGCCGTACGCCTCCGCGATGCCGGTGATGACCGGATGATCGAGGACGCCACGGCCCAGTGGCGACCAAGCCTCAGTCTTTATGCCGCGCTTGGCGTTGTCCTCGCGCTGCTCCTGCTGGGAGAAGCCGGGGTGGATCTCGATCTGGTTCACTGCCGGGACGACGCCGGTGGCCGCGATGATCTCGTCGAGGACCTCCGGGTAGAAGTTGGAGACGCCGATGGACGTGGCCTTGCCTGCCTTGCGCTCGGCGACGAGGGCCTTCCAGGTGTCGACGTAGCGACCCCAGGGCTGGACGGGCCAGTGGATGAGGTACAGGTCGACGCGGTCGAGCCCGAGGTTGGACAGGGAGACGTCGAGTGCGTCCTTCGCCTCGTCGAAGCCCTGGTCGGCGTTCCACAGTTTGGTGGTGATGAAGAGGTCGTCGCGGGTGACCTCACCGGCCTCGATCGCGTCGGCGATGGCGCGGCCGACGTTGGCCTCGTTGCCGTAGCCGGCGGCGGTGTCGATGTGGCGGATGCCGGCGGCGATGGCGGCGCGGGTGGAGGTGTAGGCCTCCTCGGGGGTGAGTTCCCAGACGCCGAGGCCGAGCTGTGGGATGGTGTGCCCGTCGTTGAGGGTGACCGTGTCGGTGGGGGTGCTGCCGGTCGGGGTGTTCTGTGCTGTCGATTCAGTCATGTCCCCCGTTGTACGCGTCCTCGTCGGGTGCATGCAGCGATCGACTCACGGCGAAGAGTCTGCTGCGCCCCGGTTCCGCGCGTCCTCGCTGCGTCCTGCATCCTCGGTGCTGCGCCACAGCGCCATCCCGTGCCGAGTTTGCGCCGACAAATCCGCCAATCTGCGGCAGCGAACCGCCAATCTGTCGGCGCAGACTCCGGACCGCCCGATGCTCCCCGCCAATCACGACCATGACGCTATGCTCGGCGTCGACGCCACAGGCGGGGACCTGCGGTACAGACGAAACGGGGATCATCATGGGGGACGCATGGTTCTGGCGGACCAGCACACTACTCAAGCAGGGCATGAATGCTGACAGCATCGCCCGCGCGGTAAAGGAAGGGACACTGTTCCGACCCTTCCACGGCATCTACACGCCACGGCAACCGACGGACGAAGAGCTCCTCGGCATCTTCGCCTCCCTCCGCGACGGACTGGTCTACACCGGCCAGGCCGCAGGCTTCCTCTACGGCATCGTTCCGTTCACCTGGCCGGCGCCTGCCCGGGTGCCACGTCGGAGCAGCCACAACGGTGGAGAACGGTTCCGTCTCTCCGAGGGGCAGACCCGCCGTACCCGGACGCTTCGGGGAATCCCCGTCACATCACCGCTGGAGACCACCGTCATGCTGAACCTCCCCGACGATGTACTCCGGACGTTCCTGACCGAGCAGTACCTGGGAGTGAAAGGAAATGACGCTCTGGCGGATGACCTCGCCGCACTGCCACCACGCAAGCGTCGACGAGCCGGTGTGCTGTTGGAGGACCTCGTCACCGGAACCGCCAGCAGCTACGAGCTGAAGGCGGCGACCGCCATCACCGCGGCCCTCGACGGTGTCGAAGTGGAAGTGAAGATCAACGCCATGGTGGAGGGATACCGTTTCGACCTGGTCATCGAGGACGCCGACGTACTCATCGAGATCGACGGTTTCGCCTTCCACGGCGGGGCGTCGACGACACAGGATGACCAGATCAGGGACTGTTGGAAACGGAACGCAGTGACCAGGTCCGGTTACACCCTGCTCTGCTACACCGGCCGCTGCGTGGAATACGCCACAACGGAGATGGTGGAGCAGGTTCTCGACACTGTGACCTACAACCTCAGGCATCCGCGGACGCGCCGGAAGCGCACAGCCGGGGAACGCATGTCCACCGACGCCCAGGTCTGGACCTGGCACCCCGCCATGGGTGAGTTCTGGGAGATGGGCCGGTTCTGATCCTGCGCAGGTCCTGACCATGCGCTGGTTCCGACCTCCTCCCATCGAGGATCCTGCTCATGCCATCCGAGTTTGCGCCGACATACCGACACTTGATCGGCAGCATATCCCGGGTTTGTCGGCGCAAACTCCGCGAGGAAGACCGGAAGGACGCCAAGATGATGTGAATCGTTGACAAAGAGTTGGGTTTATACAACACTCTGAGTTATGTCCCCAAAGAAGAAGGCCGTGATCCACAACCGGGTCCGGGTGCTGCGCGCGGAACGGGACATGTCCCGTGCGCAACTCGCCGAGCTGATCGGCGTCAATCCCCAGACCGTCGGTGCGCTGGAACGCGGGGACCACTCCCCCAGCCTCGACCTCGCCTTCCGCATCTGCGAAGTCTTCTCCCTCCCGGTCGAGGCCGTGTTCAGCCACACCCCGTTCGGTCCGCTGTCCACCGAGATCTACCGGACCTCCGACACCCCGACCACCGACACCACATACACCCCTCCCACCGCAGGAAAGGAGTCCCCGTGACCTCTCCCACCGGGACCACCAACCGACCGAACAACCACTCGCCCGGACAGCTTCGACACGCTCATCGCCACCCTCCACGCATGTTACGTCATGACCACCGTGGCAATCCTGCTCGGCCCTTTCATGATCCTCAGCGACATCGCCGGCGGCATGAACCGTGACCTCCTCATCTCAGAAGGCTCAGAGGGCTCAGAGGGCACAGAGGGCATCGCGGACGCAACGAGCATCCGGGACACCGATGCCATGGACGCGACAGCCGTGATTACTTCCACAGCCGCCACAGCCACGACAGACACCCCATCCACCACCGGAGAGGACCAGTCATGAACACCGTGAATCCGCTCACCCGCCTCAACGACGGCGCCGAACGCCACCTGGCCCGCCGCGCCAACCGCTGGCGTCAGCGCAGTGCAGCTGTCGCAGCGTCCCTGCCCGGCTGGCGCACCGAGGCGCGCACCCGGCTGCTCATCAGGATCTACCTCGGGTCGCTGGCTTTCGGCCTACTCATAGGTGTCGTCCAGATCTTCTGGCGACCCGCCCTGTTCGCCTGGATCCTCTTCACCGTCATCATGCTCGTCGCATGGACGATGCTGCGCACCGTGATAAACACCCGGGACGTCGCACCCGAGGAGGAGCTCGACGAGTACGAACAGGAGATCATCCGGAACTGGCAGGCCATCGCCTACGGCTGGCTCGTGGTTCTGTCCGTGGCAACCGCGTTCTACATGATCGTCCTGGGCTCGGTCGGATCCGGAGACCTCACCCACTGGATCTACACCGGAGGCCTGTTCACGCTCATCGGCCTGCTCACCGCCAGCGCCTTGCCGACCATCGCCTACGCCACGACCTTCGGCCCGGCACCCCCGGAAGTTCCCGCGACAAACAGCAATAATCGGAATCACCGACCCTGAGGAGCGACCATGTCCACCCTGGAACTTGACCGTCTCACCAAGATCTTCGGCACCGGCGACTCCACCGTCCGCGCCCTGACCGACCTGTCCCTCACCGTCAACCCCGGCGAGGTCTACGGCTTCGTCGGCTCCAACGGCGCGGGGAAATCCACCGCGATGCGCATCACCCTCGGCGTCCTCTCCGCGGACTCCGGCGAGGCACGCGTCGACGGCGAGAGAATCAACGACGACATCCGCCGCACCATCGGCTACATGCCCGAGGAACGCGGGCTCTACGACAAGGAACGCATCGCCGACCAGCTCGTCTTCTTCGGCAAGCTCCACGGCCTCACCAAGCACAAAGCCCAGCAGACCACCACGGATCTGCTCGACCAGCTCGGTCTGGCCGACCGCGCCGACTCCAAACTCGAGGAGCTCTCGCTGGGTAACCAGCAACGCGTCCAGCTCGCCGCCTCTCTTGTCCATGACCCGGCGATCCTCATCCTCGATGAGCCGTTCAGCGGCCTCGACCCCGTCGCCGTCAACGTCATGAGCGAGATGCTGCTGCAGAAAGCGTCCGAAGGTGTCCCCGTCCTCTTCTCCTCCCACCAGCTCGATCTCGTGCAGCGGCTCTGCCACCGCGTCGGCATCATCACCCACGGCGAGATGCGCGCCCAAGGCACCGTCGACGAACTCCGCACCCGCGGCCCGGTCCAGTACGAGATCCGCACCGCCGCCCGCGACTGGTACCCCGCCGGCACCACCGTCACCGACACCACCGAGGACGCAGTGATCCTCGACGCCGGTGACATCGACGACCAGACCATTCTCGTCGCAGCGATGTCCGCCGGCCCGGTACACGGCTTCACCCGCCGCGTCCCCGATCTCAACGAACTCTTCAAGGAGGTCGTGACCTCATGAGTACGACACCGAAGTATTCCCGTGCCGACGCGATCCGGACCGTCACCGGACGCGAGATCCAGGTCGCGATGCGCAGTAAGGGGCTGATCATCACCGCGGCGATCGTGCTCGTCGTGGTCGTCGGCGGTGTGTTCCTGCTCAGCTGGCTGGACGGCCGTGACGAGGACAACCCCTCGCTCGTCGTCGCCGGAGTCGAGGAGACCACTGTCACGGCCGTTGTCGGCGACGGCATCGACGTGACCTCGGTCGAGTCGCGCGACGAGGCGGTGGGCGCGGTCAAAGACGACGGGAAGGACGCTGCCCTGGTTCGCGACGATGACGGTTTCACCCTCATCGCCGACGGCACCCCGGATGACGCCCTGGTAGCCGCGTCCCAGGTCGCGGCGTCCGCCATCGCCCAGAACGAGGCCCTGGACGCCGTGGGCGTGGACCCTGACGAATTCGCTGACTCCCTGCCGGATGCCGCGGTGGAGACGGTCGACGTCTCCGACGAGGCCACCGATGACACGCTGCCGGCGGTGGTGACGACAATGCTGGGCACGATGGTGATCCTCACGTTCATCATGACCTTCTCCGGCAATGTCGGTGGCCGGGTGACCGAGGAAAAGTCGTCGCGGGTGGTGGAGATCATCCTGGCCACGATCCGTCCGCTGGACCTGCTCATCGGCAAGGTCGTCGCGATGCTCATCGTCGGTTTCGTCGGCACCGCGGTGATCCTCGGGACGGCGCTGGCATCGATGGCGGTGACGGGGATGCTCGCTGATGTCGACCTGGATCCGGCGACACTGGGGATTCTCCTGGTCTCGTACATCCTGGGCATGCTGTTCTTCAGTGCGCTGTACGCGGCCGCGGGCTCCCTGGTGAGCCGCGCCGAGGAACTGGGCAGCACCCAGATGCCGGTGATGCTGCTCTTCTTCGCCGTGATGTACCCGCCGATCTTCGGCTGGTCGGCCATGGACTCCACGGTGATGGAGGTGCTGGCCTGGGTGCCGCCGATCTCGATGGGCGTGGCTCCGATGCAGTACGCGGCAGGCAACCTGTCCTTCCTCGGCCTGGTGGCGTCCTTCCTGATCCTGGCGGTGGCGACACTGCTGGTGCTCATGGTCGTGGCGAGGATCTACCGCGGCTCGATCCTCAACAACGGGCGTCGTCTCACCTGGATGCGGGCACTCAAGCAGGCGTGACCGCGTCACCCCGGTGGAAGTCGGACACTGACAGTTAATCCTGCTGACGGCAGGTTAACTCCTGGGGTCACTGCGCCGTAACAGCTCCGAAATGATGGGGGAGTTACCTGTGATCATGAGTGAATCACAGACGATCACCGAGACCTCCACCGACTCCGACCTCATCGCCCCGACCCGTACGGCGACCCCTTTCCACACCACACTGGCCGAGCTGAACCGGATGACCCCGGCGCAGATCTCCGCCCTGATCGGTGACCTGCTGTACAACCCGACGCTCGGCGAGGAGGTGGCGTCCGCCGCCCCCTTCCGCAACCTGGAGCACCTGCTGGACGTCGCCCACCGGGAGCTGCTGCGCATGCCGCGGGTCGAGGTACTGGCCAGTATCCAGGCCCACCCCGTGCTCGGCGAGCAGACCACGGACATCTACTCGCGCGAGGAGCAGTCGTTTATCCTAGAATCCCCACCTGAGGTACTCACCGAGGTCGCCGACCTCTGCCGACGCTACGAGGAGCGGTTCCACCACCTGTTCCTCGTCTGCGCCCAGGGCATCGGAGGTCACGAGGTGCTGCGGCTGCTGCGCCGCCGGCTCGACAACCCCACGGTCACCGAATGGGAGACCACGGTCCGTGAACTGGGGAGGATCAACACCCTGCGGCTGCGCAGCGTGGTGCGGGGCTGAGACCCCCGACGCTGAACACGGCAGAGCCCCGGGAGTCACCCCGGGGCCCTGTGCCGTCACCCGGGGCGTCGGTCCGGGCGGATGTGCCGCACTATGGCGGCGCTGACGCTACTTGGCGTCAATGAGGTCGATGATGAAGACCAGGGTGCGGCCCGCGAGGGGGTTACCGCTGCCGACGGGGCCGTAGGCAAGCTCCGGCGGGATGGTGAGCTTGCGGCGTCCGCCGACCTTCATGCCGGGGATGCCGTCCTGCCAGCCCTGGATCAGACCGGCGAGGGGGAACTCGATGGTGGTGCCGCGGTCCCAGGAGGAGTCGAACTCCTGACCGGTCTCGTAGTCGACGCCCACGTAGTGGACCTCGACCATGCCGCCGGGAACAGCCTCTGCACCGTCACCGACGGTGATGTCCTCGATGACAAGCTCGACGGGTGCAGGTCCCTGCTGGGCATCGATCTGCGGCTTGACCATGAAGGTCACACTCCTCTTTCTTGTGGAACAGAACCGCGTCAGTCTATCAGTCATGACACGATCGGGCACGACAGAAACGTCGGAAAGGCCACACAGAAACACCCGACCCCCCCCCCCCCCCGGGGGGGGGGGGCGGGGTTTGGGAGAGGGCGTTACGGCGGTTGGGTGGGGGCCGAGCGTGTGCTGGAGGATAGACGGA
>NZ_JALAGU010000017.1 GCF_022712275.1 Corynebacterium sp.
CACGTTCCTGCATTCCCAGCCGGCGCAGGCGGTGGCCGCGGCGTTGGGCAAGGCGGGGTGGGAGGTGTCTGATCTGGATTTCCTGGAGATCAATGAGGCTTTCGGTGCGGTGGTGGTGCAGTCGCTGCGGGATCTGGATTACCCGTTGGAGCGGACGAATATTCACGGTGGTGGTATTGCGTTGGGGCATCCGATCGGTTGCTCGGGTGCGCGTCTGGTGGTGACGGCTGCCCTTGAGCTGAACCGTCGTGGTGGTGGTAGGGCTGCTGTGTCGCTGTGCGGGGGCGGTGGTCAGGGTGATGCGTTGATCCTCTGGCGCTGATCCTGATGTGGCACCGGGAGGAGGGGCGCCGGGTCCTGATCATTTCCCGTCCGGCGTCGCTGGACCGCTGGCGTCCGGCGACGACGCCCGAAGGCGATCCGTGCGGCTACGAGTGCGCTGGGACCGTTCCGCATGATCGTACGGCCGTCTGCGCTTCCACACGGGATCTCTGAAACCGGACAGACACCTCACCCCACCTCCTCACTCACCCCCAGATCCGCGAGCAGCTTCCCACGCAGGTCACTGAACCCGGGCAGTGACCGGGAGCGGCGGCGTCCGAACGGCACCTCGTACTCCGCGCCGATCGCACCTTCCTGCAGCACCAGGATCCTGTCGGCCAGCAGGATCGCCTCATCCACATCATGCGTTACCAGCACCACCGACGGGTTGTGCCGCTCGTGCAGGTTCGCGACGAGAGACTGGATCTTCAACCGTGTCAGCGCATCCAGTGCGCCGAACGGCTCGTCGAGAAGCAACAGCTCCGGCGACCGGATCAGGGCACGGGCCAGCGCGACACGCTGTGCCTCACCACCGGACAGGGAGGTCGGCCAGGCGTCCCCGAACCCCTCGAGCCCCACCTCCACAAGCACCTCGGCGGCGAGGGCACGCCGCCGGGCACGCCCGCCGGGAACCCCGACGGTGATGTTGTCCCACACCTTCCGGCCGTTGACCAGGCGCGGCTCCTGGAAGACGATCGTCCGGTTCGGTCTGGTCAGCACCGTGCCGGCATCGGTGGACTCCAACCCGGCGAGGATTTTCAGGATCGTCGACTTGCCACCACCGGAGCGTCCCAGCAGCGCCACGAACTCGCCCTGGTCCACCGTGAAATCCACCGAGTCCAGTACACGGCGTCCGGCAAAGCTCTTCGTCAGCCCGTCGACCACGACCGAAGTCTGTGTCTGTACCTGTGCCGCGGTCATTTCCGCGCCTCCTTCGAGAACTTCCACGGCATGGTCACGCGCTCCAGGACGCGGACGACGGTATCCGCCAGTAGGCCGGCGACCGCGTAAAGGACGATGCAGGCGACGACGATGTCGGTCTGGAAGTACTGCTGCGCCGAGGTCATGAGGAAACCGAGTCCGGACTGCGTGTTCGACAACTCGGCCACGACCAGTGCGCCGAGCGCGGCGGTCATGGCGATACGGAAGCCCAGGAGAATCTGCGGCAGCGCCTCGGGTACCACCACAGTCCGCACCAGCCGGGCATGGCCCAGGCCGTAGGCGCGACCGGCCTCGATGAGTTTCGCGTCCACATGCCGGACGCCGAGATGGGTGTTGATGTACGTCGGGATACCTGCTGCCAGGGCGATGATGATGATCTTCGGCAGTTCGTCGATCCCGAACCAGATGATCAGCAGTGGGGTGATCGCGAGGATCGGGACGGTGCGCACGATCTGCACGACCGGGTCGATGAGCTGGTCACCGAGTCGGAACAGTCCGGAGACGATGCCGGTCACCAGCCCCACCGCAATGCCGATGACCAGACCGATCGCTGCCCGTCGCAGCGAGACGGACAGGTTCGCCCACAGGTCACCGGACCGGGCGAGTTCGGTGAAGGCGTTCCAGACCTCCCACGGTGCGGGGAACTGCTGTGAGGTGATCGCCCCGGACACCGACGCCGCGAACCAGGCGGCGACGAGCACGACCGGCCCGGAGGCCCGGAGCAGAAGGTTGAGCCAGAGCGGCTGGGCTCTACGGGTCCGGACGGTCGGCGGGACGAGTCCTGCGGTGGACGCGGTGGGGTCGGACGGAGATACCGGAGTTGAGGACGCCGCATCCGGGCGTCCTGTGCGGTGGTTCAGTACGGAGGTACTCATGAGTTCACCCACTCATCGATGTCGAAGGGCTCCTTGACGATGCCCTGGTCCACGAGGAAGTCCAGCGAGTTCTTCAGGGTGGTCACCCCGTCCGGGTCAATGCGTTCGTCGCTGAAGTCCCAGGTGTTCGAGACGCGGAACGAATCTTCCGAGACCTTCTGCTGGTCGGCGGCCCAGGCGATGTACTTGTCGAGGTCCTTGCGGATCTCGGCGATGCCCGCCTGCTCGACCTCCCAGTAGGCGTCCGTGATCTCCGGATGGTCCTCGCGGAACTGGTCGGTGGTCACGCTGAGCCCGGTGGACAACAGGTCAGGGTCATCGACCTCAGCCTTCGAGGCGACGGTGAAGTCGTTGTTCTCCAGCCACACCGCAGCGGTGTTCGCCGGCACAGCGACAGCACTGACGCTGCCCTTCTGCAGGGCGGGCAGGGCGTCCGCGAAGAGCAGGTTGACGAGGTTGTCGTTGTCCAGCGCACCGTGCCGGTCCAGGGCGGCGCGGCCGTAGCGGTCGAAGTTCGAGCCGAACTGCAGGCCGACCTTCTTCCCCTTGAGTTTCTCGATGCTGTCCAGTGAAGGATCGTTGGTGAGGAACCAGATACCGGAGGTCGGTCGGTCCACGGCGATCGGGCTGATCGTCTGCCCGTTGCCCCTGGCCTGGACGGAGGGGACGTCACCGAGGTTTCCGAGGGTGATGTCCCCGCTCTGCAGGGCCTGGATCACCGGTGGCCCGTTGTTGAAGCCGACGTAGCGGTCGAACTCGAAGCCGTGCTTCTCGAGGATCGGGTCGGCCAGACCGAGGAATTCGGCGTACCCGAAGGGGCTCGTGTCACGCGGGGTGGAGCCGGCGCCGCCGTTCCACGGCAGACCGACGGAGATCCTGGTCAGACCGTTGCCGTTGTCGGCGTCCGCGCTACCGCAGGAGGCGAGCCCGGCGACGAGTGCGAGTCCGGTGAGGACGCCGCCGATGCGGCGTAGGGGAGTGGTCATGGTGTTCTCTTCTCGGGTCAGTGGGTGGGGGTACGGGTGTCAGGGTGCGGGTTTCGGTGTGCGGCGCCAGCCGACGGCGTCCCGGTGGCGCCCGAGGAAGTCCCTCTCGCGCAAGGACGCCAGGTCGGCATCCCCGCCGTTACCGGGGACGAGTCGTTGGGGAGATCGGGACGGGTCGACGAACAGCGCGTCCGCCGGGCAGTAGGTCTCGCACTGGAAGCAGGTCTGGCAGGAGTCCTTGTCCGCGATGACGGGGAAGCCGTCGGGACGCAGGGTGAAGACGTTCATCGGGCAGACTTGCGCGCACAGGCCGCAGTTGGTGCAACGCTCGGGATCGATGACCTCTATCATGCGGCCACCTCCGCGTGGGAATGCTGACGCTGGACCCGGATCTCGTCGACTCCCGAGGCCACGAGCCGGTAGGTGGCGGTGGGGTCGGTTTCGGGGTGGTCGACGCGGTAGTGCATCGCGCGGGATTCCCGACGTTCCAGCGCGGACGCCGTCGCCCACCGTGCCATTGCCGCCATGCCGGCGACTTCGCGGAGCCGGTAGTGCTTTGCGGAACTGGCTGGGGTGGCCTCCTGCAGATCCGACCAGACGGTGTCGAGGTTGGCGAGCATGCCGGTGAGCCGTTCTTCGGTACGGAAGACAGCGTTGGTCAGGGGCAGCATCTGGCTCCGGACGCGGTCGGTGAGCCCTCGCCAGTCCGGAGTGTGGCTTCGTCGGCTGCCGGACCGGGCGGACGCGATGCTGTCCAGGTGTACGCCGGTACCCTTGCTGACCAGTCCTGAGGCGTGTCGGGCGGCATGGCGTCCCGCCCATGCTCCGGACGCCACCGCCCAGGCCAGGTTCGGGCCACCGGCGCCGGTCGCCGCTCCGGTGATCTTGTCGCGGGCAGCGACGTCCCCGGCGACGAAGAGCCCGGGAAGGCCGGCGGCGCAGGTCGTGTCGTCCACCCGGATACCACCGGTGCCGCGGACGGTCCCCTCATTCACCCAGTCGATGGGGAAGAACTCGGTGAAGGGATCGATACCGAGCTTGTCGGTGACGGCGAAGAAGTTCGGCATGGACGAGCGCACCCGTCCCCACTGGTCCGGGGTGAACTGGGAGAACCGCGAGTACACGGTGCCGTGGACGGAGTGCTCGATGATCGGGACGCGCGAATAGTGCAGGTCGGTGTAGGTGATAGGTGTGCCGCCTGCGGTCCGGTATTCGGCCTGGATGAAGTAGCCGTTCTTGTCCATGGAGGTGCCGAAGGGGACCATGCCCTGGAAGTTCGAGAACTCCATCGCCGCGAGATCCGCGCCGGCTTCAGCGGCCATGAGCTGGCCGTCGCCGGTGTTCGTGTCGCCGCCGAGGGAATGGCTGCGCCAGGTGGTGCCGCCGGTGGCCAGCACCACGGAGGACGCGTGAACGGTCCATTCGCGGTCGTTCTGCGTCTGATGTCCGTGGGCTCCGGCGACGGCGTCCCGTGTGTCGGTGACGAGCAGTCCGGTGGCCGGGCTGTGGTCGAGGATGAGCACACCGCGCTTTTTCACCTGTCCGCGCAGGAAGCGGAGGTAGTCGGGTGCGGGGCCGCGGAAGAACGGGGCACCTGAGGGGTTGTCGCCCGTGAGGTCGAGACCCGGGGCGGCCAGTTTCTTCTCTACCCGGTTCCAGCCCATGTCCGGTAGCCGGCTGATCTGGGCCCAGGTCTCGTCGAGGAAGGCGTCTGTCCAGGCCCAGTCGGAGAGTCCGCCACCGGTGGAGTTCTTGATCTCGAAGGTTTCGCGTCGTTGCGGCGCGCCGGGTGGGGTGAGCCAGTGCCCGACTCCGGCGGTGGCGGCGACTCCACTGGCGCCGCACCAGCCCTTGTCGACAAGGGTGACGGAGAGTCCGTGTTCGGTGGCGATGTCGGCGGCATTGATAGCGGCCCAGGTCGCGGCCGGGCCACCTCCGATGATGAGGATGTCTGTGCGGATCTCCAGGGCATCCTGATCGTCACGGAAGATGTCGGGAGAAGGACGTGTGGATCGTGTGGTCATAAGACCGCTCACTGTAGACAGAGCAGTCTAGATGCGGGTAGCGAACGGGCCAGGGTGAATGGAATGACTCGCCGACTACTTGCCCGTACTGCTTCTGTGCCCTAACCGGAACAGCGGGATCCACGGTGTCGAAGGGTGCATCGGGCGGTCAGCGCCGTGACTGCGGCCGACCGGGTCTCACGCTTCACCCGCCACGACCTCCCCGCCCCGCATCACCGACGCCACCTGCAGATCTGCATCGAGGACGACGAGATCGGCGCGTCCTCCCGGGTGCAGGCCGACGGTGGGGAAGCCGACCGCCCGCGCCGGGTTTACCGACGTCTGCCGCACCGCCTGCAACAGTGCGGCGTCCGACGCCGCAGCTGAGGTCTTCGAGCCAGTATCCGGCGTGGTCCCTGCGCCGTGCTGCACCGCGAAGCGGAACAGCTGGTCCATCGTCGCCGTACTCCCGGCGATGGTGTCGGTGCCCGCCACATGGGCCACACCGTCGGTCACCTCCACATCCACCGTGCCCAGCCGGTACGCGCCGTCCGGCATGCCGGCGGCGGCCATGGCGTCGGTGACGAGAGTGACCCGCTCCGGTCCGACCAGCTCACACACGCCGCGGTACAGCGAGTGGTGCAAATGCACACCGTCGCCGATCATCTCCACGGTCACCCGCGGATCCTCCACCAGCGCGGTCACCGGGCCCGGCTGCCGGTGGTGGACCGGACGCATCGCATTGAACAGATGGGTCCCCACCCGGGCACCCGCCGCGATCGCCGCGCGGGTCTGTTCGTAGGTGGCATCTGTGTGGCCGACGGCGGCGACCACCCCGGCGTCCACGATCTGCCGGACGGCGTCCAGCGCCCCGTCCAGTTCCGGGGCGAGGGTCACCATCCGCACCGTGTCTCGGCCGGCCGCCAGAACCCGCCGCACTTCCTGCAGGTCCGGGATGCGCAGCGCACCCGGATCGTGGGCCCCTTTCTTCGACGGCGCCAGCCACGGACCTTCCAGGTGGATGCCGCCGACCAGTCCGTCGCGCACATGCCCGGAGAGCACGTCGATCTCGCGGAGAAGTTCCCCGGGCCGGGCGGAGACCAGGGAGGCCATGATTGTCGTGGTCCCGTGGGCGAGGTGTGCGGCCACCGCAGTGGCCGTCTGCTCGTCGGTGGCCACCGGGAATGCCCCGCCGCCACCGCCGTGGACATGCGTGTCCACGAATCCGGGGACCACGGTCACCGCACCCAGTGCCAGATCGCCCCCTGCGGAATGATCTGACGCCACGGGACGCGGCGGGTCACCGGTCCCGAGTGCGGTGACCCTCCCGCCGGAAACCTCCAGCCAGCCCGGACGACGTACCTCGGTACCGGTGACCAGGACATCCGCGGTGATCAGCATGCCCGCCACCGTCACAGGCCCTGCCACTGCGGCTTGGCGGCCCAGGTCTGCCGGTAGTAGTCCGCCAGCTGCAGCCGGCCTGCGGCTGCTTCGTCGAGGAGCACGGAGACATGCGGGTGGTGCTGCAGGATGGTCGCGGGCCACAGCGCACTCACCCCACCCTCGGCGAGTTGGTGGACGGCCTCGGCCTTGCCCTGCCCGGTGGCCAGCAGCACGATGTGCCTGGCCTCCAGGATCGTCCCGAGTCCCTGGGTCAGGCACTGCGTGGGGACCCGGTCGAGATCGTCGTCGAAGAAGCGGGCATTGTCGATCCGGGTCTGCCGGGTCAGCGTCTTGATCCGGGTGCGGGAGGCCAGGGAGGACCCCGGCTCATTGAAGGCGATGTGCCCGTCGGTCCCGATCCCGAGGATCTGCAGGTCCACCCCACCGGCCGTGGAGATGGCGTCCTCGTAGTCCCGGCAGGCCGCCGGGATGTCCGATGCGAGACCGTCGGGACCGCGCACCGCGTCCGCGTCGAAGTCCACCCGGGAGGTGAAGTCCCGGCGGATGACATTGGCGTAGCGCTCCGGGTGGGAGGCTTCCAGCCCGACGTACTCGTCGAGGGTGAAGGCCCGGGTGCCGGCGAAGGAGATCCGGCCGGCCTCGTAGCGTTCGACGAGGGCGTGGTAGACCGGCAGGGGAGATGACCCGGTCGCCAGGCCGAGGACGGCGTCCGGCTTGTGGTCGAGCAGGTCGGTGATGGCGTCCGCGGCGAGCTCACCGGCGGCGGTGGCGTCCGGGAGGATGACGATTTCCATGGCGGTCTACTTCTCCTTGGTGACGGTGAACAGCGGACGCATCGTGGTCACGGTGGCCGGATCGGTCTCGGTGGGCTCGACGGCCGCACCGCGGGCGTCCATGACCACCACGGGGACGACGGTCGGGTAGCCGGTCTCCGCGACCGCGGCGACATCGTAGGTGATGATCGGCTGGCCCTGGACCACGCGGTCGCCCTTGGCGGCGTGGAGGGTGAACCCCCGGCCCTTGAGCTTGACGGTGTCGAGGCCGAGGTGGACGAGGACGGCGGTCTTGTCTTCGGTCATGATCGCATAGGCGTGGGGGAGCAGCTGCATGAGCTTTCCACTGACCGGCGCCACGGCCTCGACGATGTCGCCGGCGGGCTCGATGGCGAGTCCGGGGCCGACGGTCCCGGCAGCGAAGGTCTTGTCCGGGACCTCCGTGAGCGTCACGGTCCGCCCGGGGATCGGGCTGCGGACCAGGACAGGACCGGCGGCAGCCTCAGTGGCCTGGGCGGCGCTGTCGGAGGACGCCGCGTCCTGCGACGGAGGTGCAGGAACGACCGGGGCGGAGTCGCTGTCAGAAGTGCTGGCCGGAGCGGCCCCGGCGAGTGCAGCCCGGATCTCGTCCTTGAGGGTCTCCGAGGTCGTGCCGAAGACCGCCTGGACGTTGTCGCCGACCTCCATCACGCCGGCTGCACCGAGGGCATGCAGCCGGGCCTTGTCCACCGCCGCCCGGTCAGAGACCTCCATACGCAGTCGGGTCATACAGGCGTCCACGTGGATGAGGTTGTCCCGTCCACCGAAGGCGGTGATGAGCTTCTCCGCGCGCGCGGAGCTGGCTGTGCCGTCAGTGCCGGCCCCGGAAGCGTCGGTGTCCCCGGACTCTGTGGTGTCCGTGACTTCTGTGGCCTCGAACTCCTCGTCCGGCACCCGGCCCGGGATGCGCAGGTTCCACCGCACGATCGCGAAGCGGAACATCACGTAGTAGAGCACCGCGAAGACCAACCCCTGGATCACCAGCAACGGGATGTTCTTCGCTGCCGGTGCAGTGCCGTAGAGCAGCAGATCGACAAGTCCGGCGGAGAAGGAGAAGCCGAGATGCACGTCGAGCAGGTAGGAGATCGCCAGGGAAAGACCGGTGAGCAGTGCGTGGATAACGTACAGCGGGAAGGCCAGGAACATGAACGCGAACTCGAGCGGCTCGGTCACGCCGGTGAGGAAGGCGGTCAGCCCGGCGGCGGAGAAGATACCTATCGCCACCTTCTTCTGCCGCGGCTTGGCGACGTGGATCATCGCCAGGGCGGCGGCCGGCAGGCCGAACATGAGGATCGGGTAGAAACCGGAGGTCAGCGCGCCTGCGGAGGGGTCACCCGCGGCGAAACGGCTGAGTTCACCGGTGACCAGCCCGTTGGGTCCCTCGTAGTCGCCGTAGATGAACCAGATGAAGGTGTTGAGGATGTGGTGCAGCCCCAGCGGGATGAGCAGGCGGTTGGCGAAACCGTAGACGAAGGCACCCAGGGCGCCGGAACCGGCGATGAACTCGCCGACCGAGGTCAGGCCGCTGTTGAACAGCGGGTACAGGTAGGCCATTGCGAAACTGAGAAAGAGGACGGCCAGGGAGACGACGATGGGCACGAACCGGCGTCCGCCGAAGAACCCCAGGTAGGGCGGAAGCTCTATGTCGTGGTACCTGTCGAAGAGCCAGGCGGTGAGCAGACCGACGAGGATGCCGCCGAAGACGCTGTAGTCGATCATCGACTGCTCGCCGGCGGCGTCGGTCACCCCGTCGAGGACGACCGGGGACATGGTCTCGAAGACGGAGGTCATCACCAGGTAACCGGCGACGGCGGCCAGTGCGGTGGAACCGTCGGCCTTCTTCGCGAAGCCGATGGCCACACCGACGGCGAAGAGGAGGGCGAGGTTGCCGAACAGGGCGTCGCCGGCGGCACTCATCGCGTCGAAGAACGGGCCGATGACGGGGATGTCGGTGCCGCCGAGCAGGTCGTCCTGGCCCAGGCGCAGGAGGATACCGGCGGCGGGTAGCAGGGCGATCGGCAGCATGAGGCTCTTGCCGAGCCGTTGCAGTTGGCCGAATCCTGGAATGCGCAGGCCTCTGCGCTGCTTTCCGGCGCTGTGGCCGGAACTGTCGCCGGGGCCGGGATCTGTGGTGGATGTGGTCGGGGTGGTCACGGGAGTCTCCTCGTGTCGGGCGGTCGATCCCACGATATTGGACTAGACCAATTATCTGTGTCAAGGGTCACATGTAAATGGCGATTGATTGGTCCAGACCATTGTCTGTACGGTGAAGCCATGAGGGTGCCGAAGTACTACCTGGTCAAGAACCAGATCCTTGAGCTCATTGCGGACCGCGCGCCGGGTACCCCGCTGCCTACCGAACGCGAACTCGCCGAACGGTTCGGCACCTCGCGCACGACCGTCCGCCAGGCCATCGCCGAACTCGTCGTCGACGGTCGGATCGACCGGATCCAGGGCAGCGGTACCTTCGTCGCCGCCCCGAAAATGATGCTTCCCCAGGTCTCGTTCTCCAGCAACGCAGTCTCCCGTGGGCAGCGGCCGGGACGCGTCATCGTCTCGGTCGGACGCCTCGCCGCCGACGGGGAGCTGGCTGCGAAACTGCAGGTGGACGCCGGGTCGACGGTCACGCGTCTGGAAGTGCTCCGCACCGTGGACGATGAACCACTGGCACACGAGACGGTGCATCTGCCCGGGGACCTCACCGAGCTCGCCGGGCGGCTGGAGGAACAGGACTCCCTCTACCGCATGCTCGCCGCCGACTACGGCATGGCGATCGTCGAGGTCGAGGATGTCGTGGAGACCGCCCTGTGCGATCCGGTCCGGGCAGGACTGCTCGGGGTGACGTCCGGCCTGCCGCTGCTCGTGGTCCACCGCACGGGTTTCGCTGCGGACGGCCGGCCTGTGGAGTGGACGGAGTCCGCGTTCCGCGGCGACCGCTACCGGTTCATCTCACGGCAGCAGTTGGGGGAGAATGTCCCGCCGGGAGCCCGACCGCCCATGACGGATGAAGGACCCCTTACATCGCCCGCTCCACCAGGTGCATCTCCAGGTACCTGCTGACCTCCCGCGCCCGGTCGTCACAGTCGAGGACCCGGGTGTACTCCGACTCGCTGCGTCCTTCTTCGGAATCGAGCGGGACGGTCTCCACCACATCCCCCCGGAACCATCGGGAGTGCGTGGCAGAAGTCGGTGAGGTCCCGGATGTGTGGTGGTGCGCCCGGGACGAGTCCGCTGGGGGCCATGTCCCCTGGTCCCGGTCCGGGCCACCGGCGGCCCGGTGATGTGATGGCCAACGGCAGTGTGTCCGGTCCGAAGTCAGGCATGGGCCTGCGGGCAATCGACGGTCTGTCTGTGCCGGGCCTATTCGCGCGTCACCGCGTCCTCCCGCTGTTCCCGGTGGTGCGGCATCCACTTCAGTACCCAGGGCAGTGCCAGCACGACACCGGCGAGCCCCAGGGACAGGACGCCGAGTCCCATCGTCCAGCCGGCGATCACCGCGATCGGGGCGAGGATCGTCATGCCGATCTCGAAAGGTGCGAAGCCGATGTAGGCCACGCCGTACTCGTTGAGCGTGCCGGATTTCATCTTCGGGTCCACGATCTTCAGCAGGGCGATACCCGTGGCGACAGCTGCGGTCGCCCAACCCCAGCCGAAGATGCCGCGCTCCAGCCAGTTCTCGCCGAAGAAGCGTGGGGCGATGAAGAAGAAGAAAATGACGCAGTACACGGTGCCGAGCACGAACATGACGGCCAGTGCCACCCAGTAGTCGGCGATGGCGGCGGGCACGATCGATGCGATACCGAAGGCGATGAGGTAGTCCGTGGAGGCACCTGAGATCGACCCCATCGTCTCCTTGTCGACGTAGTCGGGCTTCTTCACCGCGGTGAGAAGCAGCTTGCCGGCGATACCGACGAGGAAGGACATGGCGAACAGTGGGATGGACACATCCGGGAACAGGTCGTTGACCCAACCGCAGAGGTAGTTCGCGAAGAGCACCGTGAGCGTGAGGATGCCGGCGTGCAACGCAATCGGCTCGATCGCCGAGGCATTCGTCGTCGCCTTACCGATCGAGGGACGCTCGTGAATCTTGTCGATGTAGCCCGATCGAAGGTCCCAGGGCAGCTTGCCGGGCAGGGACATCGTCTTGTTCTTCCGGATGCCCCAGGCAGCGAAGATGACGCCACCGACGATCGCGGCCAGTGTACCGACGGTCGCCGAGGTGAAGCCGAGTGAGCTGGCGGCGACCGCCCCGGCGTCCTCCAGGGACGTACCGACGGCGGCGGCGGTACCGAAGCCGCCGACGAAGCCGACCGGCAGCATCATCCCGAACCAGTCGTCCGTGCCCCAGACCGGGGCGAAGAAGAACACGCCCAGGAGAATGAAAAGACCCCACTGCCCCAGGAACATGCCGACGGAGTACGACCACATGGTCTTCGCTCCGTCCCGGGTGCCGCGGTCGAAGGTCATCGAGTACGGCATCGCCGCGAAGACGACGGCGATGAGCAGGGTGGTGTACGCACCCATCTGGTCGGAGAACCCGATGAGATCCAGGACCTGTGGTCCGAGGATCAGACCGAGTATGCCCGCGGTGATCGGGCTCGGCAGCAGGAGTGCGCGGAACAGGGGGACGGTGCGTCGGAGGAAGTTGCCGATCACGAGGAGCAGCGAGATCCATCCGACGTCGGCGAGCAGGGTGAATGGAGTGTAATCCACGTGAACCTCCTTGGCGTCAGTGTCGGAGCCGGATAAGCGTGGTGTGCCATCCGGACAAGGGCAGAAGGGGAACTCTATCGGATGATCTTCCCTGCTGTTCAGTTCACCTCCGTTACAGTGAGTTGCGTGAACCGAAACAACCTGACCCTCACCGGTGTGCTTCTCGGCAGCGCACTGCTCGCCCTCTCCGCCTGCAGTTCCGTTTCCGATGACGGGGACGCGGCATCCTCGCGATCCACCGGAACGACCACAACCGAGACCGTCGCGCCTGACGTGACCGACGTCGATCCGATGTCCTTCGAGATGGGCGGACACTACGTCTTCAACGTGTCCCGGGACGACGGCACCGCTACCCTCTGCGTGATGGGCGACGGCTCGATCACCTGCTCCGGTAAAGCTCCGGAGGACGCCCCGGACGTCACGATCACCCCGTTCCCGACGCAGCCCCCGGGTGCGATTATCCTCGACAAGGACGGTCTGACCTGGTACATGCTTGAAGGTGTTCCGCCCGCGCCGGGAAGTCTGGAGCCTTCCCAGCGCATCAGTGACGGCGGTATCACCTGCGAGACGGACGCGGAGGGTTCGCTGGACTGCAGCCTCGGCGACAACGGCTTCACCATCGACCACGAGGACGGCGCGATCAGCCTCCGCGGAACGGTCCGGGTCACTGCAGAGGCTGAGGCGCCGGAGGCTGAGGAGGCGGGGGAGTCGGAGTCGACAAAGGCCACCGCTGTGGACAGCGGTGTAGACGGCGACTACAGCTCCACCGATGAACCGATGGGTGCGGGGGCCTGGTGCGGTGTCGCCCATCCTGAGGAGACCAGCGTGTACGTCCATGAGGGTTCGGTCGGCTGTCTCACCGCAGAGAACGTGATCGACGAGTACCGCGACCGACGGATGTCCGAAGGCGGTGGAAACACTCTGGCCATGCAGGTCGGGGAGTGGAACTGCTCCTCGCCGACAGCCATGACTGGCCAGGAACTGGGTGAGGAGATCTTCAACGGAACGGGCCCGGTCGCCATGGTCTGCGACAACCCGGACGGTACCCGGATCGCTACGGCTGTCTGACCGGGTGGGTGTTCGAACGCTACGCGGCGCTGTCCGGCGCGGAGGCTACAACTGATGCTGACCGGGAGCCGACCGACTCCTCCGTTCTCAGGAGAGACATGACCATCACGAAGCTCACCGCAGGCGCCGTTGCACTGGTGACCGCTCTGACTCTCGCCGCCTGCAGAGACGATGACGAGGCCACGGACGCCACGACTGCCATCACCACCGACCAGGCTGTGGAAAACACGCAAGACTCCGGGGACGCTGACGCCGCCGAGCAGCCGGTCTCTGACATCCAGGCCGCGGTGGACACCTTCATCGGTGCCCTCGACGACCTCGGTATCGAACACTCCGAGCCGGTGCGCGGTGTCGTGGAGCTCTCGGGGGCGAAAGCTCGTTTCGACCTCACCGTGAACGGCTTCGACGCCGGTATCAACGTCTACCCGGACTCGGAAGCCTTGGAGACCTGGCAAGGACTCAGTGACTCTTTCGGCGGCATCCACGTCGCGAAAGACCTGGCCGTGCTCACCCTCAACACCGACGAGGGTGTCGCCGACTCGGCGGAGATTGCCCCGCGCATCGCCGAGCACATCGACGGTACCGCCCGCGGGGTCTGACAGACTCGGACACCTTTCCGTGATGACGTTTCCCGTGGAGGACCATGATGCTGTGGTTATCGGCGCCGGGTTCGCCGGGCTCTACGCCCTGCACCGGTTGCGCAACGGGATGGGGCTGAACGTCCTCGTCGCCGACCGCTTCGACCTGCGGCGTAGCATCGCGTTGAACAAGACATGCGATGGCGCACGGCGGGACGTTGCGTCTTCCCGCCGGACGGTGAGGCCGGGGGAGCGGACCGTCAGCGCCCGCTTCCTCATCACCGCGACCGGTGGCACCGGTGACCCGGACATCCCGGATCTCGCGTGCTTCGACAGGTTCAGTGGCGCCGTCGCGCACACCCTGACCTGGCCGGAGGACCTCGAAGATCAAGGCAGACTACGCGGACCTGTGCGCGGCCGCCCGGACGACCACGGGTGGCGCGACCGTCGCCGATCCCGCCGGTTCCGGCCATGAGCTCAGAGTGGCGGAACGACGCGAAGTTCTCGACGACCGGTGGGCGCAGGGGCGGGTTCCACTTCCTGTTCCAGTTCCTGGAGCCCTTCACCGACCCGGTGGTCAACCTGTTCTCCGCCGACTACATCGCCGGGAAGACCCGCGGGACCGTCGAGGATCCGGCGACCGCGGAGCCGCTCATCCCCGGGGAGGATGCCCCGCCCTGTCGGCGCGCGCCGCCTGTGCATCGACACCCACTGGTATGCGACCTTCAACCGCGACAATGTGCATCTCGTGGACCTGAACGCGCAGCCGCTGCGTGATGTCGCTGACCTGGACGCCCGGTCCGAAGACCTACCCGGGCATGACGGTGCCCGGCTTCCCGGACCTGTTCGTGCTCTCCGGGCCGGGCGGTCCGGCTTCGCTGGTGTGCGCCCCGCCGTGTGCGGAGATGCAGGTCGACTGGGTTTTTCCGGGCTCATCGGGCATGTGATGACGCAGGACGCCGCTGTGGTCGACCCCACCGAGGAATCCACTTAGATCTGGGGCAACATGATCCGGTCTCTGGCGGAGAGCTCGCTGCACTCGAAGGAGGAGCGGTACCACGCGTCCGAGGATGCGGACGCCGAGTTCACGCCCTGCGCCACCGGCCTGGCAGACTACCGGCGGATCTGTGAGGACATCACCGATGCGGGATACCGGGGGTTTGAGATGGACAACAGTTAGTCATCCGACCGTGCAGCGTCCTCCAGCAGGTCCTCGTCCATCTCGGCGGTGACGGTGGAACGTCCGTGGTAGACGTCGTGGTCGATCTCCTTCTCGTCGTGCGCGACGAGCATGGCGACGAAGGTGTCGCCGTTGACGTTGAGGAAGGTGCGCAGGATGCCGGTGAACCAGTCCACCGCGATGAGCAGGCCGACGGCCTCGACGGGGAGATCCAGGGAGGACGCCAGGAACATCGCCACCACAGGGAATCCTCCCGGCACCGTGATCGTGCCCATGTTCAGCATGATCGACAGGAAGACACCGAGCACGATGTCCCCGGCACTGAGGTCCACGCCACCGGCCTGGGCGAGGAACATGATGACGATCATGTAGTTGAGCACCGCGCCGTAGGAGCCCATCGTCAGGCCGATCGACAGGGTGAAGTTCGCGACGCGCTGGCTCACACCGACCTTCTCGACCGTGTTGCGCAGCACCGTGGGGAAGGTGACCGCGGAACTGGTCGTCGTCACCGCGATGACGGTCTGCTCGGCGAGCTTCGCTCCGAGCTTGACCACGTTCAGGCGGGTCTTCAGCCAGATGACCACCAGGAACGCGACCATGAGGATGAGGACGCCGAGCGCGGTGACCCCGAGGTACGACAGCGCCGAGGTGACGACCGACAGGCCCTGTTCACCGGTGAGGGACGCCAGCAGGCAGAACACGCCGATCGGGGCGACGTACATGACGTACTGGATCATCAGCAGCACCACGTTCTGAATCCCCTCGAACAGGCCGAGAAGCGCGCGGTTGCCTGTCTTCGCCATCCAGCTGTTAAGCGCCACGCCGAAGATCAGCGAGAAGACGATGATCGGCAGCATGTCGGCGTTGGCCATCGCCTCGACGACGTTGGTGGACACGAAGTTCAGCAGGGTGTCCTGCCAGCCCTCGGTCTTGTCCGCCTCCTCCTGAAGTGTCGGGTCGAGTTCACCGTCGAAGACCATGCCGTCGCCGGGGCGGAACAGGCCACCGAGCCCCCAGGCGACGACGGCGGCCAGGGCGGAGAACCCGAGCATCCAGCCGAAGGTGCGTGCGGCCAGTCGTCCGGTGCCGGCCCCGGTCATCGACCCGGTGGCGACGATGACGGACGCCATGACCAGCGGCACGATGGACATCTGGATCAGGCGGATGAACATGTCGCCGATGAACTGCAGGTTCGCGGCCCAGTCGCCGAGGATCAGTCCGGCGATGATGCCGGCGGTGGCTCCCAGGCCGATGAGGACGGCAGGGTGGCGTAGCGCGAGCCAGACTCGTCCGGGACCGGTCGTGGCGAAGGACTGTGGTGCGTCGCCGTGGGGCAGGGGTGTGGGATTCTCCTGTGTCATTCCACGGAGGTTAGGTGCCGGGTGTTTCAGGAGGTTTCTGTGCTGTGTCGACGGAGTGACAGTCCTGCTCACTCCTTCAACTGCGCCTCCAACCAGCTCACCGTCTGCATGCCGAACAGGTCCGTTCCCCAGCCGTAGATGTCCGTGACGAACCGCGTCATCGAGCAGTCCGTCGGTTGGTAGCTCACCGGGGTGCCACCGGCACGGTAGCGGTCGGCCAGGTCGCGGGCGTCCGCCGCCGGCACCAGCGACATCGGCGAATCGTCGGCGACGCAGGAAGCGATCAACACGGGCGCCTCCGGGGACGCACCCTCGGCGCCGAGCAGGTTGTCATCGTAGACGTGTTGGAACTCGGGGATGTCCGCCGGCGGGATCCCCGCGGTGAACAACGCGGACAGTGGGACGAAGGGCATCGAGAAGTACGCGGGGGTCTGGCACTCGCCGCGGTACCAGTCGGCGATCTGCCGGCCCAGGGGAGTGAGGTGGGAGTTGAGGTCCATCTCCGGGTACTTCGGCTCCAGACCCAGCAGGGTGGCGAAGACGAAACCGGAGCCCAGCGACCCGTCCGAGCCGCGGAAGAAGTTGCGCTGGTCGACGACCATGCCCTCCAGTGCCGATCCGCGGATATTGAGCTCCGGAGCGTAGGACGCCGCCCTCTCCGCCGCGAATCCTGCCCCGACACCACCACCGGCGATGCCGAAGATCCCTACCGGGGCCTGCGGGTCGAGGCCCGCGTCCTCCAGTCGCATCGCCGAGCGCACCCCGTCAAGCAGGGTGTTCGCCGCGTACTTCCCGGCGAAGACGCCGTGCGGCGATTCCTGGGCGTCATTGCCGACGTCGCTGATCATCACCGCCCAGCCGCGGTCGAACATCATCGCCAGCGGGCCGAGCGCGGACCAGGAGGACCCGTCCATGGGGTTCGACCCGGTCCACTGGGTCGACGGGTGGCAGCGGGCACCGACCGAGTCATTGGCCTCCTGGTATCCGATGACGGGACGGGTGGCGTCGTCGCGGCCGTCGTCGGGGACCATGAGGATGCCCGTGCTGATCGACCGGGTGCCGTCCATCTCCTCGGTGACGAACATGGTGCGCCAGGCGCGCAGATTGCCGGGGCGCACCCCGGTGAACTGCACCTGCACCGGCTCCGACTTCAGCAGGGTGCCCGGGGCCTCGTCGGTCAGTTCGGGCTCGTCGTAGAACGGGTCGCTCACCGGGGACAGCGGGTCGAGGATCTCCTGCGGTGTGGCAAGGCGTCCGTCGGTGAAGGTCGAGACGACGTAGCCGGTGAAGATCTCGTCGACGCCCGGGGTGCGGGTCGGGGTGTCCACGGTGTCGGTCGGGTCGGCACCGGCAGGGGAGGCCAGAGCGACGGTCAGCGCGGTCGCGGTGAGCAGTGCAGGCAGCGTAGGCAGTGCGGACAGGGTGGTTTTCATCGGATCTCCACGGTGAAGGTGGTTGCGGCGTCCTCGGCGATCGCACCGAGGTTGGCCAGCGGTCGGTGCAGCTGCATCTGCAGTGCCATCGGGGTGTTGAGCTGGGTGTCCAGTGCGTCCCAGTGGTGGGTGACCTGGTCGGTGTAGCCGGGCAGCAGCTGGTCGGTGATGTAGTCCCACCGCTCATCGAAGTTCGACCAGTCCCAGTCCGGCAGCGGCACGGTGACCTGTGCGGTCTTCCCACCGGCGAGTTGCCGGGTGAAGTGGATCGGACGCCACGACCGCATCGGCTGGACCCCGCCCACCGACGGCGAGCCGACCATGGTCGTGGCGTAGGTCAGGGCCTCGCCGAGGTTGCCGCGGTAGGTGCGCACAGCGTCCCACCGCTCACCGATGACGGTGAGCTGTTCGCGGTGCAGAAGCACCTCGTTACCGGCGGCGATGCGGGCAGGCTCGCCGGAGGCGATGTCGCGCCAGGCGTCCATGATCTCCGGTCCGAAGACGCCGGCGTCCGCCATCTCCTGCAGGGCGGGCAGTCCGCCGTCGACGTAGGCCTGGTGCATCGGCATGAGGTCGCAGAAGATGGCCTTCTGCATCACGAGGATTTCGCCGATGATGTAGTCCATGTCCGAGGAGGTCAGCTCCGGCATGGTGGCCAGGGCGCGCAGTCCGGAGGGGAGTTGGTCTACGGCGTCCTGACCGGCGGCGTCGCGGATGCCGGCCACGATCTGCTGGGCGAGCGGCTGCACGCCGTTGATCCGGTAGACGGTCGCCATGATGTCCATGTCGAGCAACCCTCCACCGAAGTCGGCGCCGGAGAGCCCGCCCATGCCGGCCCACTGCAGTTCGCGGTGGTCACGTTGGAAGGCGAGGTAGCGGTCGTAGCTGCGCTCCAGGTTGGTGGTGTTCGCCGCGACACCGGCCCGTGGGGCCCAGGCGTCCAGGTCGATGCCGGCGGTGTCGGTGACGCGACGCAGCCAGGTCTCGTGCAGTGCGGCTGCGTCACCGGTGAGCGGCCCGTCGGCGGTGACCGGGCAGGACGCCCCGGCCCAGGTCTCCACATCGCGGTCGGTGGCCGTGGCGGCGGGCGTCGCGAGGGTGGCAGCTGTCATCAACGCCACCAGCGTGGCTGTGACGCGACGTCCGGAAAGACGTGGGGGCAGGTGCAGGGGCACAGGATTCTCCCGGGGCATAGAGGACTGGGCGGACAGTAGCCCAGAACGACGGTGCGGCGAGGTCCGACGTGCCTGTCCGGGCGCATCTGATGCTACGGGGTCGGTGCAGGTGGCGCCGCGGATTCAGGTGAATCAGAATCATGAAAGTTAATCTCCGCAACTCTGGTCACTTCAGTCACAGGTATTCTCGACTCCATGAGTTTCCCGAGGATTACGGTGGGCGTCATCACCGCTGCCATGACTGTCGGATCCGCTACCGCAGAAGCAGCGGATCTCCCGGGTTCGTCCGGCGGGGCGACGCCCTGCACCGTCGCACTGGATCCGGGGCACAACGGGGTAGCGACGAACACCTTCGACCCGGTGACGGGCGTCCTCATGGCGGACTACCCGAATGGGCAGGAGGACGCGGACGCCCTCGAGATCGCCCGTGCTGTCCGCGACCGCGTGGAAGCTGCCGGGTTCGGAGCGGTCCTGCTCAAGGAGTCCATCGACGACAATGCCACCTACCGGGACCGGGTCGACCGTGCGGCAGCCGGGGACGCGGTGATGGGTGTGTCGATCCACACCACGCCCGGGGCCGACGGCTCCGCGGTGTATCCGCAGCGGGTGGGTGGTTTCCGTACCGGCGAAGGCGCCGACGGGCAGCGGACCACGGTGACCTTCGGTGACGTCGCCACCGCCGCGGAGTCGCAACGCTTCTCCACCATGATGGCAGGTGCCCGCTCGGTCGTGGAGCTGCGTGGCGTGCCGGTCACGGATCTCAGCTTCGACGGTCGGGAAGGGTTGTGGGGCGGGAATCTGCCGGTCATCTCGCTGATCGCGGACACCCCCTGGGTCTACAACGAGTTCGGCAGTGCGACCGGCGGTGGGGCCCACGGCATCAGCACGGCAGAGAAGGCCCGCTACGTCGACGGGCTGTCCGCCGGGATCCTCGCCGGACTGACGGCCTCACCGCAGTGTGCGGTGGCAGGGTCAGTGGGGTCACTGTAGAAGGACACGGTGGCCACACCCGCGAGGGGCACCTGCTGTGCACCGAAGGTGAGCCGGAGGCCGCGGCGGGGGTGTCTCCCGATGAACAGGGAATGTACCCTCGGTAAGGTATGCGTTCGTTCTGGAACGCACTGGAACGCACTGGCACGCACCGGCACTGCCCGAGGACACCGAGGGAACGAGGACCATCACATGACAGACACCACCGACCAGCTCACCGACCGCGAAGGCAACGCCGTGGAGGTCCGTTACCTGCCGGGCGAGGACGCCTACGGCATCTTCGTCGAGGGAGAGGTCAATCCCGCCGGGAAGGCGCACTACCTCGACCGTCCCGGTGAGGACGGTGCGGAGCGGGTCTTCCACCACACCGTGGTCGATGAGGCGTACGGGGGACGCGGTCTGGCCGGCATCCTGGTCGACAAGGCTCTGGCGGACGCTGCGGCGCAGAATCTCACCGTCATTCCGGTGTGCTCCTATGTCGCCCACTGGATCGAGAAGAACAACTGGCAGGGCAAGGCCGCACCCGCGACTGATGAGGTTCAGGAGTGGGTCGCGAACCAGGGGTAGGGGTCAGTCGACCAGTTCGACATTGTCGTAGTACGCACCGTGGTTGCTGACTATCTCGGACACGTTGTGGTCGACGATGTTGGGGTACTGCGAGTGGAACCCGACGCGACCGACTGCGGACTGACCGAACTGCGCGGTCGAGTACAAGTACTTCAGGACAGGGTCCTTGGCGGAGTGGTAGTTGTTCACCGTCCCGTTCACCGCCTCACTGAGGGGACGCCAGTTCCGCTTGCCTCCGATCGCAGCGCCCATGAGGTGGATGTCCCGGATCTTCGGCGACGCGCCGAATCCGGCCATCGCTGTTGCCGCGGTGACCATGACCCGCCCGCCGAGACTGTGGCCGACGAGGACGAACTCTTCCTGTTCGGTCTTGGCCATCAGCGCAGCCAGTGCGGCACCTGTCAGGTTCGCCCGGTTGACTGCGGTATGCCAGGGATTCTTGAGCAGGCTTCCTGCCGCGAGGGCGGGTGCGATCGGGGCGGCCTTCTTCGCCATGGTCTTGCTGGCACGTCCGACGGTCTTGAACACCGCATTTCTCCCCGCCTGTCCGGCGGCGCTGACGCCGGCGACTCCGGCAAGGTGCTTGAGCTCTTTGCTGCCCCAGTTCAGCTCGTACACCGGGGACTCCGGATAGAGCTGCTTGACTGCGCGGACAGCCTTGTACCACTCCGGATTCTTTTCGTTGAGGAACCCACGGGCGATGACGACGGGGACGCCGGGGCCGTCGCCGATCTTCTCTATACGGAAGGACTTGTCTTCGCCGATGTAGCTGCCGAGAATGCGGTCACCGTAGGCGCCGCCGAGCAGCCCGCCGGCGGTGGCGACAACATAAGTCCCACCAGCCATGCCCAGACCACCGGCGGCGACAGAACCACCACCGAGGGCTGCCAGACCAGCATTGGTGGCCGCAGCGCCGGAGTATCCGAGGACCTGGGCACCGATGAGTCCGCCGATGGCCGGTGCGGCGAGGAAGGCGACACCGGCTGCACCGCCGACAGCTGCCACACCAATCGAGGCGCGGGTGGTGAGCTTCGCCAGATCAGGCTTGTCGAACTGGACGAGCGACTCCCAGTCGGAGAGGTCGGCGATAGTCTCGGCGGAGCGTTCGAAACTGGGGATGTCGTGCCGGTGTTCGGCGCAGTAGGGGACGAGTCCCCTCGTGCCGCCGGCTTTCACCGCCATGTTCCGGCAGCCGGGCGCTGCGCAGTTCACGGTGGGGGCTCCGCAACTGTCGCACAAGTAGAGGGAGCGCTTGCGTCCTTCCCGTATGACCTTGTGGTGCGTCGTGCGCTGCGCGCAGTTCGAGCACCAGCCTTCGGCAGTTTCCTCGCCGAGGTTCTCGGTGTACCCGGTGATCTTCTTCGCCGTCTTCGCTGAGGCGCGTGCCGCAGTCTCGTAGCTTTTCACGAGCTCGGCACTCGCTGCGTCGTCTTCGCTCTCAGCCTCCTCGATCGCGAGGCCCTGGACATACTCACTGGCCGCGGTCCAGAGATTCTGGGCGATAGCGCGGTTCCGGGTCAGTTCCGCGTCCCCGGTCACCGTCGGTTCCGGGTCGTGGAGATTGCCGAACACCTTCAGTGAGCGGCCCTTGGGGGACCAGATTTCACACGCGAAGTGGCCGCTGTCATCAGGTGCGGTAAAGGTGATGACGTCATCGAACGGATGCAACTGAGCTTCTCTCTCCAGGGCAGGGCGGTGTACGGAGGTACTCCACCGGAACGGTCATTTTATCGGGAGAAGGACTGTCGCGGTTACGTTCGTGACGTACCGGGTGCACCCTGACTACCTGTGTCACCGGTAACTACAGTGGCCCCATGACCATTCGCACAGCTGTCCTCGGGTTCGGTCTGTCCGGCCGGATCTTCCACGCCCCCTTCATCGCCGCGAATCCTGCGTTCGAGCTGGCCGCGGTGGTGACCGGCAACCCTGGTCGTCGCGACCAGGCCAAGGCGGAGTACCCCGAGGTGGAGGTCCTGGACTCGGTCCACCTGATCTTCGACCGTGCGGACGACTTCGACCTGGTGGTCATCGGAACCCCGAGCGGTACCCACTCCGATCTGGCGGGACGCGCCCTGGAGGTCGGCCTGCATGTCGTCGTCGACAAACCCTTCGCCGTCACCTCAGAGGACGGCCGTGCCCTGGTCACCAAGGCTGAACAGGTCGGCAAGGTCCTCACCGTTTTCCAGAACCGTCGGTGGGACGGGGACTTCCTCACCCTGAAGAAGCTCATCGACGCCGGCGAACTGGGGGAGGTCCGCCGCTTCGAGTCCCGGTTCGAGAGGTGGAAGCCGGAGCAGGGCTCCGCTTCCGCCGGCGGCGCAACCTGGAAGACCACCAGTGCCCGCGGCGAGGGCGGCGGCATCGTCTACGACCTCGGCGCCCACCTCATCGACCAGGCCGTGCAGCTCTTCGGCCCCGTCGCCGACGTCTACTCCGAGATAGACACCCGCCGTGAACAGGTCAATGCCGAGGACGACGCCTTCATCGCCCTGCACCACGAGTCCGGAGTCCGATCACAGCTGTGGATGAACGCGGTCGCGCCGGGACCCGCACCCCGGTTCCATGTCCTGGGCTCCGAGGCCGGCTTCACGAGCTGGGGCCTGGACCCCCAGGAACCCCAGTTGCTCTCAGGCATGCGCCCCGGTGATCCGGACCTGGGCGTCGTTCCCCAGAGCAGATGGGGGACGCGCTGGGCCGGTCTCGAGCAGCGGCCCGTGCCTGCCGAGAAGGGGAACTACTCCGAGTTCTACCGACTCCTGGCGGACGCGATCGAGGGCTCCGGTCCCGCACCGGTGGATCCCTCGGACGCGGTCTACTGCCTCGAGATCCTTGAGAAGGCCTTCACGCAGTCGGCTCAGTAGCCTCCCCGGAACCGCTCGCCCCGCCGGCCTCCACCAGCTCCGTCGCAGCCAGGCAGTCGCCGGTCACATCGAGGATCTTCGCCGCGGTCTCCGGGGTGGTGGTTCCGGTCTTGCCGAGGTGGTCTGCCGCGGCGGCGAGGATGTCGAACCACAGGGCATTGGCCAGGTTGGCGTTGCCACCGGTCAGTCCGGTGAGCCGCCCGGAGACGGTGTTGTCCGTCGGGGTGACCATCGTCGTCTTCGCGATGCCGGTGGTCTCCAGGTTCTCCAGGGTCGTGTACCCGGCGGCGAGGTCATTGCCGGCCACCTCGTAGGGCAGCAGGATCGCCTCGGCGCCGTGCTCGGCCATTGCCTCGGTGAAGGTCTGCACCGCCAGGGCGAACAGTGCGGTGATCACGCCCTGGTCGATGTCGAGGTGTCCATGGTCGCGCCAGGACCGACGGACCTCCACGATGCGTCCCCGGTCACCGGTGCGAGCGTCATCACTGTGGTCGGTGACGTCGATGACCTGTGCCTGTGCCTCGCATCCTTCTGCTGCCAGCTGGTCGAGTACGGCCGCGGCGGCACTGTGCAGGGCGATCCGGTCGACCTCCTCGGTGGCGAAGGCCTCGATACTGTGCAGTGCAAGCACGGCCTGCACCCACGCGCCGGTGACAGTGGTTCCCGGAAGGGCCCGGAGCTCATCGAGCAGCTCACCGGGAGCCTCGACGAACAACTGGCGTGGCTCCATGCCCTGGGCGCCGACGGCGACGATCAGGCCGTTGTCAACGATGACCGGGGGCTGCAGGAAGGCTTCCGTCATCTCGACAGCGCGGATCTGGTCGACACTGCCGGCGGCGGTCTGCAGCAGCAGGTCCAGTGCCTCCGGGTTGAGTTCGTCGACCGGCGTCCTGGTCAGGGCGGTGAAGATCTCCTCGGCGCGTCCGTGGTCGGGGCCGGTGAATGCAAGGTCGAGTCTGGCGTCGGTCATGGCGGCCATCCTAGGGGCAGTGCCGCCGGCTGCGTCAGGCGGCCGCCGAGTCCGGTGGTTCCTGACGCCGACGCTTCGTCGACGGTCGCAGAAGGAAGAGCTCGAAGGCATGTTCCTGACCGGCGGTCATCCCGGAGACGGTGGTCACCTCCTCCCGTGCTGGTGTGCGGTCCGGGCCGGTGTCCATGTCGCGGTCGGCGTCCCGCTCGCGGAGGATCGCGGCATCCAGGTTCTCGGAGAAGTCCTCCGGCAACGTCGGTGAGGTGATCAGGGAGAACAGGGTGTGTGCGGTGGTGTCCATGGTCAGAGACGTTAAACTCCGGAAAGGACAGCACCGTCGGCCTCCACCATCAAATAAGAACAGGTGTTCGATGAAGATCGTGATCGCCCCGGACTCCTTCAAGGAGTCCCTCACCGCCGTCGAGGCCTGCACGGCGATGGCAGCCGGTGTGCGCGACATCCTGCCGGACGCCGACATCATCGGGATTCCGATGGCAGACGGTGGCGAGGGCACCGCCGACGCCTTCGCCACTGCACTTGACCTGGGACAACACACCAAGACCGTTGCCGGGCCACTCGGCGATCCTGTCGAGGCGCACTGGTCCGGTGACGGCACCACCGCCGTCGTCGAGCTCGCCGAGGCCGCCGGGATCCACCTCGTCGCACCCGAACACCGCGACATCTGGGCCGCCGACACCCGCGGCGTCGGTCAACTTCTCAACGCCGCACTGGACACCGCACCGCAGAAACTCATCATCGGCCTCGGTGGCTCGGTCACCACTGACGGCGGACTCGGCCTGCTCGCCGCCCTCGGTGTCACTGCGGTGGACGCTGCCGGCGAACCCGCAGACCTGCGCCACGCCGCCCGTATCACCGGAGAGCGTGACCCCCGCTGGAATGACGTCCAGGTCGTCATCGCCGGTGACGTCGACAATCCGCTCTGTGGCCCGACCGGTGCCGCCGCCGTCTTCGGCCCGCAGAAGGGCGCGACCGACGAGGACATCCCGGAGCTGGACAAGGCCCTGCACCACTGGGCTGGCCTGCTCGCCGACCACACCGGCACAGACAGTACGACGATCCGCGACACTCCCGGTGCCGGAGCAGCCGGCGGGGTCGGCGCGGCGCTGCTCAGCGTCCTCGGCGCCGAGATGCGCTCCGGGGCTGACCTGCTGCTCGACCTGGTGGACTTCCGCGGAAAGGTTGAGGACGCCGACCTCGTGCTCACCGGGGAAGGGACGATCGACGCACAGACCGGGTACGGCAAAGCTCCTGCTCGGGTCGCGCATTCCGCGGGCAACGTACCGGTCGTGGCCTTCGGCGGACGGGTGGACGCCACCGCAGAGTCCCTGGTCCCGGGGATCTTCATCGACACCGTCGCGATCAGTGATCCGGCGTCCTCGCTGGAGGAGAATCTGGTCAACGCCGCAGACAGCCTACGGAAGGCGGTGGCGTCATGGCTCGCCGCACAGTGACGCTCCTGCTGGCGTCCCTGCTGCTCGCCGGCTGCAGCAGTGGCGGCAGCAATGACGAGGAACAGGCCACCAGCGTTTTCTTCGGTGACAGTCTCTCTGACGACGGCTCCGACGGCGTGCGCTACACCACCGTGCCGGGGGAGATCTGGGCGCAGCTCGTCGACCCGGACGGGCTGAACTACGCTGTCGGCGGCGCGAGGATCGACGGGGTCACCGGGCAGATCGATGACTTCCTCGCGGAGTACGACGAGATCAGTCCCGACCAGCTCGTCACCGTCTTCGCCGGCACCAATGACGTGCTCTCCGGCGATGAGACTGCCGCTGTGACCGCCGCCGAGGTCGACCAGATCGGACGGCTGCTCGACGCCGGAGCACAGAAGATCCTTGTCTTCACCCTCTTCGATCTCGCCGCGACACCCGCTTTCGGGGGCACGGACACCGAGGCCCACCTGGGCATCCACGACCGCACCCTGTCGTACAACCAGTCCCTGCTGCAGGGGCTCGCCGAGCGCTTCGGGAACGACGATCGGATCGGTGTCTTCGACACCTTCGGCGCGGTCAACGGGATGGTGACGGACCCGGCGTCCTACGGTTTCACGCACGGGGCGGGGGAGGACGCCTGCGCCGTCCCGGGCGCGGCCTGGTGCGACACGGACAGTCTTGTCGCCCCGGACGCCGACCAGACCTACATCTTCGCCGGGGGAGTGCACCTCACCACGAAAACCAATGAGCTCCTCGCCGCAGCCGTGAAGGTGCGCATCGAGGAGCTCTGGGGGTGACCGGAACGGGTCAGACTATCCCGCGTAGGGGTCGCGCTGGCCGACGTACTGGATGGTGGAGTACTCGGCGATGCCCTCGGCGGCACCCTCGCGGCCCAGACCGGACTGCTTGACGCCACCGAACGGGGCGGCGGCGTTCGAGATGACGCCGGAGTTCCAGCCCATCAGGCCGAACTCCAGGCCGTCGGCGAGACGGTACATGCGCGCCGGGTCCTGCGAGAAGACGTAGGACGCCAGGCCGAACTCGGTGTCGTTGCCCATGGCGATCGCCTCGTCCTCGGAGGAGAAGGTGAAGATCGGGGCGATCGGCCCGAAGATCTCCTCACGGAACACGCGTGCGCTGGTCGGGGCGTCCACGATGACGGTCGGGGCGAAGAAGTGACCCTTGCCCTCGACCGGGGTGCCGCCGACGATGGCGCGGCCACCGGCGGCGACGGCGTCCTCCACCAGGGACTCGAGGTTGGCGACGGCCTTGGCCTCGACCATCGCACCGACGTTGACGCCCTCGTCCATGCCGTTGCCGACCTTCAGCTCGGCGACCTTGGCGGCGAGCTTCCCGGTGAACTCCTCGGCGATCGACTCGTGGACGAGGATGCGGTTGCCGGCGGTGCAGGCCTCGCCACCGTTGCGCATCTTGGCGGCCATCGCACCCTCGACGGCGACGTCGATGTCGGCGTCCTCGAAGACGATGACCGGGGCGTTGCCGCCGAGCTCCATGGAGGTGCGCAGCACGTTGTCTGCCGCGGCCTTGAGCAGGGTGACGCCGACCGGGGTGGAGCCGGTGAAGGAGACCTTGCGCAGGCGGGAGTCTGCCATCAGCGGGGAGGAGATGGAGGACGCGGACTTCGAGGAGACGACATTGAGAACACCGGCCGGGAGCCCGGCGTCCAGCATGGTCTGCGCGAAGTACTGGGAGGTCAGCGGGGTCAGCTTCGCAGGCTTGAGGACCATGGTGCAGCCGGCGGCAATCGCCGGGGCGACCTTGCGGGTGGCCATCGCCAGCGGGAAGTTCCACGGGGTGATCAGCAGGCAGGGGCCGACCGGCTTGTTGCGGGTGGTCATCTGGAGGGTGCCCTCCGGGACGACGGTGTGGCGGCCGTAGTGGCGGACGGTCTCCTCGGCGAACCAGCGCAGGTACTCCGCACCGTAGGTGACCTCGCCGTAGGACTCGGCCAGCGGCTTGCCCATCTCCAGGGTCATGAGGGTGGCGAAGGTGTCCTTGCGCTCGGTCACCAGCTCGAAGGCCTTGCGGAGGACCTCGGACCGCGAGCGCGGGGAGGTGCGCGCCCACTCGTTCTGGACGGCGGCTGCGGCGTCGAGGGCGGCGAGGGCGTCCTCGCTGGTGGCGGAGGCCAGGGTGGCGAGGTGCTCCTCGGTGGCGGGGTTCTCGACGTCGAAGGTGGCGCCGTCGGAGGAGTCGCGCCACTCGCCGTTGATGAGCAGGCCGGTGGGGACGTTCGCGAGGATGGAGGAGATGGTTGAGGAGTCAGTCATGTGTGTTCCTTGGTGTTCGTGGCTCTGGTGTGGGTGTTCAGTCGAAGAGGATGACCTGCCGGACGGCCTTGCCGTCCGCCAGCTCGTCCATCGCCTCATTGATCTGGTCGAGGCGGATGGTCCGGGAGATCAGTCTCTCGATCGGCAGGCGCCCCGATCTCCACCAGTCGGCGAAGGTCGGGATGTCGCGTTGCGGCACCGCCGAACCGAGGTAGCTGCCGATGATGGTGCGGGCCTCGGCGGTGATGACGCCCGGCGGGACCTGCGACATCGCCTGCGGGTGCGGCAGTCCGACGGTGACGGTGCGTCCTCCCGGCTTCGTTGCGGCGAAGGCGGTCTCGAAGGCGCGCGGGTGACCGGCGCATTCCAGCGTGTGGGACGCCCGGATGCCCTGCTCGGCGACCTCGTCAGGGGTGTGGACGGCGTCCGCTCCGAGTTCCTTGGCGAGCTCCAACTTCTCGGGCAGGGCATCGACGGCGATGACCGGTCCCCTGGCCTCGGCGATGGCGCAGAGCAGCGCGGAGATGCCGACGCCGCCGAGTCCGACGACCATGACGGACTCGCCCTCGGTGCGATCCACCGCATTGAGTAGGGCGCCTCCGCCGGTGAGGACCGCGCAGCCGAGGACGGCGGCGATCTCCGGCGGGACGTCGTTGCCGATCTTCACCAGGGACGCCCGGTCGACCACGGCGTAGGTGGCGAAGCCGGAGACGCCGAGGTGGTGTTGGACGGTCTCGGTGCCGGTTCCGGTGGTCCTGCTCAGATGCCGGGAACCGTGGAGCAGCGTGCCGGCGGTGTTGGACGCTGTACCGCGCTCGCAGGGCAGTCGTCCGTCGGTTCTGCAGCCGTCACACTCGCCGCAGCGGGGCAGGAACGCCATGGTGACGCGCTCGCCCTCGGCCAGATCGGTGACCTCGTCGCCGGTGGAGACGACCAGTCCAGCAGCCTCGTGGCCGAGTAGCATGGGCACCGGTCGGGGCCGGTTGCCGTCGACAACGGAAAGGTCGGAATGGCAGAGCCCGGCGGCCTCGATCTTCACGAGGACTTCGGTCGGGCCGGGGGCGGTGAGTTCCAGGTCGCTGACGGTGATCGGGGTGGTCTCCGCGTAGGGGCGGGGACGACCGATCTCCTCGAGGACGGCGCCGGTGATGTGCATGTCCGTCATGGTACGCGCGACGAAAAGACCGTGGAAGTGGATCGATGCACACCATCATGCAAGAATCTGTGCATGAGTGACACCTCTGCTGCAGATGCTGACTGGCTCCACCGCCGACTCCAGTCCGCAACCCAGCTCACCGAGCTCCGAGACACAGAATCTACTCTCCAGGTGGTCGTCAGGCACACCCGCGGGCTGATGGACGCCGACATGGCCTACGTCAGCTTCACTGACTTCGACAGCAACGAGACGGTGATCCGGAAGACTGACGGCGTGCGCACCGGTGAGTACGCGTCGATCCGCCAGCCGCTGGGTACCGGCGTCCTCGGTCGCGTCGCGATCGGGCACGCGTCCTACTGGACCTCCGACTACCGCGCGGACGAGAAGCTGCACCACATGGGACCGATCGACGAGATCGTCGAGGGGGAGGGTGTGCGTGCCCTGCTCGGTGCGCCGCTGAGTGTGGCAGGACGCGTCATCGGCGCCCTGCTCATCGCCTTCCGAAGCCCACGGGAGTTCAGCGACACCGAGGTCGAACGTCTCGAATCACTGGCGGACCAGGCCGCGGTGGCCATCGACAATGCGCAGCGTCATGAACAGCTCATGGCGCTGGTCGAGTCCGATGCGGACCAGTGCGGGCAGCGCAGCGAGACCGACATCGCCGAGCTTTCCCGGAGTCTCGACCTCGACCGACGCCTCGTTGAAGCGGTGACCTCGGAGCTGCCCTCCTCCTCGCTGCTCGCCATCGGTGCCCAGGCGCTCGGCTGTGATCTGTGGTTGACCGATCTCACGTGGATGCGGCGGTTGGCGTCCTCGACGGACAGGACTCTGCCCGACCGGACCGAGGGAACCTTTGTCACCGTCACCGCCGCCGGCCAGCAGTTCGGCCACCTGCTCACCGACCGCTCCCTCGGCGAGGCGGAGCAGGCGGTGCTGGAGCGTATCAGCCTGCACATCGCCCTGTGGATGATGCTGAGCCGGGCCCGCGAGGCCGTGGAACTGCGCGACGGCACCGAGGCGGTCACCGCCCTGATCGACGGCTCCCTCGACGCTGCCGGGTCCCGCAGTGTGCTGGAGGAATGGTGGCTCCACCAGGCGGAACGGTGGTGCGTTCTCGTGCTGGAGGCCCCGGAACCGGTGGTCGACCGGGTGGTTCGGGCGCTGTCGGCGTCCTCATCCTCCCCGGTGATCGTCGCTCCGCACGAGGGGCACATCTGCGTCATCTCCGGCGACGAACGCTGGGTGGACGCCCTGCCGTCGCTGTTCGTCCAACGTGGGTGGACGCTACGGGGCGGCGTGACCTGGGTGGACGCGCCGACGGATCTGCCGGACGCACACCGTACCGCCGAGCTGGCACTGTCTGCGCAGGCGACGCTGGGGTGGACCGGACTGTCCGACGGTACGGGACTCGGCGTGGTCGCTGCGGTGCTGCACCTGGGGGCGTCCGGCGGTCTGCCGACCGGGCTGATCGCCGACCTCACCCCGTTGACCTCCTACGATGCCACCCATCACAGTGATCTGCTGCGCACCGCGGACGTGTACTTCTCGGCCGACGGCAATGTCGCACGGACAGCGACGGTGCTGGGTGTGCACCGCAACACCGTGCGGCAGCGCCTCGACCGGATCGGGGAACTGATGGGGGAGGACTGGAACCGGATGCCCCGCAAGCTCGATCTGCAGCTCGCGCTGCGGGTGCACGCGGTCGTGCCGTCCGGTACGATTGTGTGACACCTCAACTAAAACACTGAGGGAGACGCGATGTCCGTCAACGATCACGATCCTGTCCCGGTCGTCTGCGCCGCCGGCGACCCGCATGTCACGGTGGAACTGATCACCGCGCGCGACGTCCCGCTCGGCGGGGTGCGTTCCATGACAGTGCACCGCACGCTGCCGCAACGTCGACGCAGTCTCATCGGGGCCTGGTGCTTCATCGACCACTTCGGTCCCGACCGGGTCGTCCGGACCGGCGGCATGGACGTCGCCCCGCACCCGCACACCGGGCTCCAGACCGTGACCTGGCTTTTCGCCGGGAGCATCCATCACAATGACTCCGGTGGGGTACAGGCTCCGGTCCGTCCCGGCGAGGTCAACTTCATGACCGCCGGTGCCGGGATCTGCCACTCCGAGGTCTCCACCGACGGCACCGACATTCTCCACGGCGTCCAACTGTGGACCGCTCTGCCGGAGACCGCCCGCCACGGAGCCCGACGCTTCGACCATCACGCCCCGGACACGGTGCCCTTCGACGGTGGGGAGGCCCTCGTCTTCGTCGGCTCCCTCCTCGGTGAGACATCACCGGTACACACCTTCACACCGCTCGTCGGTGCGGAGATCCGCCTGACGCCGGGAGCATCCCTCGATCTGCCGGTCGACCCGGACTTCGAGCACGGCGTCCTCGTGGACACCGGCACCGTCACCGTCGAGGGCGTGACCGTGGAACGCACCGAACTGGCCTACACCGGCACCGGCGCCGCTGTCCTGCGGCTGCGCAACGGGGATACGCCGGCCCGGCTCATCCTGCTCGGTGGTACGCCGTTCCCCGAGCAGGTGGTGATGTGGTGGAACTTCGTCGGTCGGGACGACGCCGAGATCCGCCGGTTCCAGGCCGAGTGGAACTCCCACGGTGACCGCTTCGGTGAGGTCACCGGGTATGTCGGCCATGACCCGGACGGTCCAGACCGGTTGCCCGCCCCCGATGTGCCGGCAGTCATGCTGCGCGCCAGGTCCAACCCCGCCCCCGTCGCCCGTCCCGGTGACGACCCCTATCGGCCGAAGGAGGCCACCATGTCCGTCCCCACCCGGGCCACCGACCGTTCCGGACACCCTGTCGAGATCCGTCTGACCCCGGGCGGCACCGCCTACGGGCTGTGGATCCCCGGTGAGGACTCCCCGGCCGGCCTCACCCACTTCCTCGACCGGGAGGAGGACGGCATCCCCGCCCGTGTCTTCTTCCATACCGTCGTCGGCGACGACTACGCCGGACGCGGGTTGGCCGGCATTCTCGTGGATCACGCCCTGGCAGACACCCGCGACGCCGGGCGGACAGTCGTCGCGGTGTGTCCCTACGTCCACTCCTGGATCGACAAGCACGGCTGGGACGGGCCGCACCGTGAACCCGACGCCGCAGACATCGCCGCCGTCGAGGAGGACGGAGATCACGCATGAGCCAACGTCCCTATATCGACAAGACCCAGCCCGCCGTCTACCGGGCCCTGAACAACACGACCCGAGTCGCCAAGGAGGCCTACGAGGCCGCCGGGCTGTCACCGGCGCTCATCGAACTGGTGGATGTGCGGGTCTCCCAGATCAACGGCTGCCCGACCTGCCTGTCCATCCACGTTCCGGGCGCGCGCAAAGCCGGGGTGGAGCAGCGGATGCTGGACCTGCTTCCCAGTTGGCGGCAGGACAGCTCAGGATTCTTCTCTGATCAGCAGCGTGCCGCTCTGGCCCTGGCCGAAGCACTCACCGAACCGCAACCCGGGTCCGGACGCACTACTCCGGAGGACGCCGTGGAGGCTGCACTGGCTGTGCTCACCGCCGAGCAGGTCGCGGCGCTGGAGTGGGCGGTGGTGCTCATCAACGCCTACAACCGGGTCTCCATCGGTTCCGGGCACCCGCCGCAGCCGACGCGGGGGTAAGTGGAGGCAGGGCGGCCGGGGCCGTCGGAGGTTAGCCAGGGTCCGCCATCGTGCAGCACATCTGCGTCAGGCACGAATCCGGCATTCTGTGCCACAGAGGTCCACATTCCTGCCTGACGCAGATCTGAAGCTCCTGGATGGGGCTGCGGAGGTGGTAGAGTCCCGTCAACTCACCGCACCCGCACCGCCAGGCTCAGCGCGAACTGCACCTCGCCGTCACCCAGATTCATGTCCAGCAGCCGTTCGATCGTGGCGATCCGCGCATAGAGCGAGGTTCGCGACAGGTGCAGTGCCGTCGCCGCCGCAGACCGGGACGCCGGATGCTCCAGCACCACCCGCAGTGTCTCCACGAGGTCCCCGCCGTGCCGCGCATCATGGTCGACCAGTGGTCCCAGCAGCCACCGGGAGAAGTCCCGGACATGCACATCGGCGCTCAACGAATCCACGAGAGTCGAGACCGGCGTCCCTCCGATGACTGTGACGCCGGGCTCTGCCTCCGTCACCCGGGACAGCGCCCGCAGCGCACGGGCCAGGTCGCTGGCGTCCCGCCGCACCGGGGAGAGCAGCACCGACGCCTCCGGCCAACCCGTCAGCGACTTCAGCATCGACAGCGGGTCGCCGCCGACAGGCGCCGAGACCACCGCCCAGATCCGGTCGGCCGGATCACCCGATGCCTCGCTGTCATGGACTTCGCCCGGAGCGGCCAGCACATCCCAGCCGGTCCGGTCCGCGATCCGGCGCACGGCCACAGCATCCATATCAGCACCACCACCCCGCACCTCCACTGCAATGAGTGAGCGGTTGCGCGTCCGGAACCCGGACGCCGCCAGCACCTCCGCCAGCCCGTCGGTGGTGGTGTACAGGTTGCCGGTCAGCCGGTCCATCGCCGCGCGGTGCAGCAGGTCCTCCCAGGTGAACGGGCGTGACGCACCGAGCCGCTCGACCGCCAACGCCATGGCCGCCTGCCGCAGCACATGCGCTGTCCCCGCCACCGGCGACGGATCACCGAGCACGATGAGCCGACCCCAGTGCGTCCCACGGGCCATGACATCCACACACCAGCCCGCGGCATCCGGCAACGCCACCGGCTCGGCCACCATCCCGACCCGGCCGACCGCCGCCGACCAGCGCGTCGAGCGGGACGCCCAGTTGTCCAGCAGTGACGACGGCAGCTCCAGGCCCACCGCGTAGTACACGACCCGGTGCGCCGGATCCTCCAGCACCACCGCCGCACCGAGCAGCCGGGCAGCCTGGAGGATGAGTTGCTGCGGGGGAGCGCCGTCGACGATCATCGCGGTGAACGTCTCGGCGACCTCGCGCATCGCCTCTACCCGGGCGATCTCCCGACCCAGCAGTGTGGAGTGCACCTGCTCGGAGACATCGATGAAGCGGATCTCCGACCCTGTGGTGATCAGCGGCAGCCCGGTCCGACGGCACTCCGCCACGACCTCCGCCGGCACCTCGGACCAGTACTGGCCGATCTCCAGCACCAGGGCCGCGGCACCGGCGTCGTGGAAGGAGCGCACCAGGGCGCGCCGGGACGCGGCGTCCGCACCCCAGCCGGACCCCGTGGCCAGCAGCAGCTCGCCGCCGCGGAGCAGGTGACCGGCGCGGGCGGATTCGGCGACATGCACCCAACGCACCGGCCGGTCGAGCTGGTCTCCGCCGACGCGGACGCGCACCGCGGTGTTCCGGAACGCGGGCAGCGCGAGCGTCTCCTGCACGGTCAGCGTGTGCTTGACAGTCTGTTCAGTCACAGGCTCAGACTGCCACAGACCGCCGATGTGCCGCCGGTTTCGCCACCGTAATGTCCGAGGGGACAGCACGGCGAAACCACGACTCACAGGAGCTGAGATGACCAGCACCCTCAATGACATCGAGACCCTCCACCACCTCATCGGCGGCGAGGCGATCAGCACCGCGAACCGCACCGGAGAGGTGTACAACCCGGCCACCGGTGAGCAGACCGGCACCCTTCCCTTCGCCGACGCCACCACCCTCGGACACGCCGTCGACGTCGCAGCCGCAGCCCTGCCCGGCTGGCGTGCGACCGGCATGGCCAAGCGCGCGAACATCATGTTCAGCCTCCGCCAGATCATCGTCGCCCGCCGCGCCGAACTCGCCGCCATCGTCACCGCCGAACACGGCAAGGTCCTCGACGACGCCGACGGCGAGATCACCCGCGGCCTGGAGAACGTCGAATTCTGCGCCGGCCTGGTCCACCACATGAAAGGCGAATCCCTCGAGCAGGCGTCCACCGGCGTCGACGTGTCCCAGATCCGCCAGCCCGTCGGTGTCGTCGCCTGCGTGACCCCGTTCAACTTCCCGGTCATGGTGCCGCTGTGGATGGTCACCACCGCCATCGCCGCCGGTAACACCGTCATCCTCAAGCCTTCGGAGAAGGTTCCCTCCGCCGTGCTCTGGCTCGCCGAGGCCTTCCGCGAGGCCGGCCTGCCTGATGGTGTGCTCAATGTCGTCCACGGCGACAAGGACACCGTCGACGCCATCCTCGACGAGCCGCGCATCAAGGCTGTCTCCTTCGTCGGCTCCACCCCGATCGCCAGGTCGATCTACACCCGTGCCGCGGCCAACGGCAAGCGCGTCCAGGCCCTCGGCGGGGCGAAGAACCACATGGTCGTCATGCCCGACGCCGATCTCGATGCCGCCGCGGATGCGGCGATCTCCGCCGGATACGGTGCCGCCGGTGAACGCTGCATGGCCGTCTCGGTCGTCGTCACCGTCGGTGACATCGCCGACGATCTCGTCGCCCGTATCAGACAGCGCATCAAGGACGTCAAGGTCTGCGACGGCACCACCCCGGGTGCGGACATGGGCCCGGTGATCACCGCCGCGTCCAAGCAGCGCATCGAGGGTTTCGTCGCCGGTGCTGCCGCCGAGGGTGCGACCGTCGTCGTCGACGGCCGGGACCATGACATGCCCACCACCGGCTTCTTCACCGGCCCGACCCTGGTCGACAACGTGAAGCCCGGCATGGCGGTCTACGACGAGGAGATCTTCGGACCGGTCCTGTCAGTCGTGCGCGTCGACACCTACGACCAGGCGGTCGAGCTGATCAACAACTGCCGCTACGCCAACGGCACCGCCGTGTTCACCCGCGACGGACGTACCGCCCGGTCCTTCAAGTTCGACATCGAGGTCGGCATGGTCGGCATCAACGTGCCGATCCCGGTGCCGATCGGGTCGTTCTCCTTCGGTGGTTGGAAGGACTCCCTGTTCGGTGACACGCACATGTACGGCCCGGAGTCATTCAACTTCTACACCCGCCGCAAGGTCGTCACCGAACGCTGGCCGCTACCGTCCGAGTCCCAGATCACCATGGGCTTCCCCACCAACTAGCTACCCCACCGGAAAAGGCACAGTCATGACCACCACTGCACAGGCATCCGACAGCTACTTCCCTGCCCGCCCGTCGACCGACGCCGGGATCCGCGATCTCGACCACGCCCACGTCTTCCACTCCTGGTCCGCCCAGGACGAGATCAACCCGCTGCCCGTCGCGTCCGGCTCCGGGGCGTCCTTCGCCGACTACGAAGGCAAGGAGTACCTCGACTTCGGCTCACAGCTCGTCTACGCCAACCTCGGTCATAGCCACCCGAGGCTCATCCAGGCGATCAAGGACCAGGCGGACACCCTGCCGACCATCGCCCCCGGCTTCGCCAATGACGCCCGCTCCCAGCTCGCCGCGATGATCTCCCAGGTCGCCCCCGGCAACCTCAACCACGTTTTCTTCACCAACGGTGGGGCGGACGCCAACGAGAACGCCGTGCGTATGGCCCGCGCGTTCACGGGCCGGCCGAAGGTGATGAGCGCCTACCGCTCGTACCACGGTGCGACCTCCACGGCGATCAGTCTCACCGGTGACCCGCGTCGTTGGTCGAATGAGCCGGGCGACGGCTCTGTCGTCCACTTCTTCGGTCCCTACCTGTACCGCTCGATATGGCAGGCCGAGACCGCCGAGGAGGAGACCGCCGCGGCACTGCGCTCCCTGGAGCAGCAGATCATCCTGGAGGGCGCGGGCACCATCGCCGCGATCGTCCTGGAATCCGTCGTCGGGACGAACGGCATCCTCGTCCCGCCGCCCGGCTTCCTCGCCGGCGTGCGCCAGCTGTGCACGAAGTACGGCATCCTCTACATCGCCGACGAGGTCATGGCAGGTTTCGGACGCACCGGCCAGTGGTTCGCGGTGAACAACTGGGACATCGAGCCGGACCTCATCACCTTCGCCAAGGGCGTGAACTCCGGCTATGTGCCGCTGGGCGGCGTCGTCATCTCCGACGAGATCCGCGAGTTCTACGCCCACCGCTCCTTCGGCGGCGGCCTGACCTATTCCGGTCACCCCCTGGCGTGTGCTGTGGCGGTCGAGTCGATGAAGACCTTCGTCGACGAGGGCATTCTCGAGCGCACCCGCGATCTGGGCGAGCGTGTCGTCAGGCCCCGCCTGGAGGCTATGAAGGAGAAGCACGCGGTCGTCGGTGACGTACGTGGTCTCGGCCTGTTCTGGGCCATCGAGCTGGTGAAGGACGGGGAGACGCGCGAACCGTTGGTCCCGTTCAACGCCGCCGGAGCCGACAACGCCCCGATGGCGGAGTTCACGGAGCTCTGTCAGGCCGGGGGCGTGTGGCCGTGGACCCACTTCAACGGCGTCCACGTCGGCCCGCCGCTGGTCATCTCCGAGGAGGACCTGGTCCGCGGCCTCGAAGTCATCGACCGCGCGCTCGGCGAACTCGACAGGTACGCGCAGTAGAGCGCGTCGGCCGATCAACTGATCCGGTGCATCTGTTCCAGATCCACCGACGGGACCAGTTCGTAGCGACGGTCCCGTACCCAGAACGCGCCGGTCCTCCGGTGTTCGGCCCGGTCGGTGAAGCGGTAGCGGTACGAGATCACCCGCACGGCTGTGGGTGCCTGGCCGTCGAGGGGGTCGGACGCCAGCAGTCGCAGCGTCGGTGCGTCCGCCTCGAGCAGGCGGCGCAGCAGGACGGCGAACCAGCCGTCGAGCCGGTCTCCCAGGGGCAGGAACCACATCATCCAGTCCAACCGCAGGTGGTAGGGCGCGAACTGACCGGGACGCCGCATCACGTCGCCCGGTTTGCCGCGGAACTGGTACTCGGCCCAGTCCTCCTCGGACGGATTCTCGGCCAGCGTCCCCTCGATGACGTACTCCGTGCGGGTCCTCGTCACCGTCCCGAAGGCACCGTAGGCGTTGCCGAGACCCCACCGGTTGAAGGCGCCGTTCATCACCTGGTTCCGGGAGAAGAGATTGCGCGCCGCCGGCCAGTTCAGCGTCAGGTAACCGACGGCGACGGCGGTGGTGAGGATCATCCACCACAGCGGCAGCTCGGCGTCCTCCACGGAACTGGAACCGGAACTGGAACCGGAACTGGAACCGGACGCAAAGATCCCCACGGCGGCGAAGGCGAGTATGATCGTCGCCCAGTTCAGCCAGGCGAAGTTGCCGGTCAGCACCAGCCAGAGCTGCGTCACCACCATGATGCCTGCCGCGACCGCTCCGACAATCAGCGGCCAGGAATCCTCCGTGAACAGTGAGAGCACCGGAACGAACAGCAGCCAGGTCACGCCCAACTGGGTGACGTGGTTTCCGATGACCTCGCCCCTGTGGAACCAGCGGGGCAGCAGATGTGCGGTCCGGCTGAAGGGACCGGGCATCGGCTGGGTCTCGTGGTGGTAGGTCAGGGCGGTGAGGTCACGCCACTCGCGTCCGCCCCGGATCTTGATCATCCCGGCACCGAACTCCAGCCGGAACAGCAGCCACCAGAACAGTACGAGTATCACCGTCGGCGGCGGCTGCGAGGTCGAGCCGAGGAAGGCGGCGAGGAATCCTGCCTCGCACAGCAGCATCTCCCAGCCGAAGCCGTAGAAGCGCTGGCCGATCGCGGTGACGGACATGTAGCCGCCCCACATCGCCAGGAAGCACAGCATCGGCACCCACGGTGGGCCGGCCTGGGGGAGTCCGGCGATGAGCAGGACCGCGAGGACGCAGCCTGTCGCACACAGGGCGACAAGGCGCCGGTCGGTGTATCTGACCAGGCTGAACACGGTGGGGCGCAGTGCTTTCTTCCCGCTGTGTTCCCGGAGCCGGCGCATCTTGTCGAGGAACGCCGGGGCGGGCAGCAGACCGTGCTCGCCTGCCAGCGGTCGGAACTGGAGGAGCGTGGAGAGGAATCCTATGAGGTAGAGCGCCGCGATGCCCCGCTGGAGGACCTCACGGGCGACCCCGAAGTCCACGGCAGCGAACCCGTTCATGGTCACCAGGGTAGGCGTGGTTCCTTCCCGGTACCCCCACCGTCACCAAAACAGACTGCTTGGTCTAGTCTGAGATGACTGACGGCGCTTTCCCATGACAGGAGAATTCCATGCACACTTCCCGCATCATCCGCACCCTCGGCGCGACGACCCTCGTCGCCGGCCTGGCTTTCGGTCTCTCGGCCTGCGCCGACGACGGTGACGGCGGCGACGACCAGACCATCCGCGTCGCCGCGTCCCCCGGGCCCTACACCGACCTCTTCCGTGACGGGGTCGCCCCGATTCTCGAGGACGAGGGCTACACCGTGGAGTTCAAGGACTACACCGAACTGCAGCAGGCGAATATCGCCCTGCAGGAGGGGAGTGCGGACCTTAACGTCGACCAGCACACCGCCTACATGGAGGCGTTCAACCGGGATTCCGGGGCTGACCTGGCGTCCCTCACGGAGATTCCCACCGTGCCGGCCGGGCTGTTCTCCTCGAAGCACACCGGTCTGGATGACGTGAAGGACGGTCAGACCGTCTCCATCCCGGACGATTCCTCCAACACCTCCCGCGCCTACCGCATCCTCGTGCAGGCCGGCTGGCTGACGCTGAAGCCCGGCACCGACGACACGCAGATCACCGGACAGGACATCGCCGAGAACCCGCACAACCTCAAGATCAACACGGTGGATTCGTCGATCATCCCGCGTGCCCTCGACGACGTCGACTGGGCGGTCATCCCCGGTTCCCGTTCCTATGCCGCCGGCACCGACCCGAAGCTGCAGGTCCTGCAGGAGGAACTGCTGCCGGAGCTCGTGCTTGTCGCCGTCACCCAGTCCGACCAGGTCGACTCCGGCTGGGCGCAGGCCGTGATCGACGCCTACCACTCCGACGAGTTCGCCGACTTCCTCGCCGAGGAGAACAAGGACGGCTACTGGTTCGTGCCGGAGGCCGACGATGCTGAAGAGCAGGACGCCGCGTGACCCTCTTCGATGATTCCGTGACCCTGCTGCAGACCCTGGTCCGCAACGCCTGCGTCAACGACCTCACGCCGGATTCGGGCCAGGAGGTGCGCAACGCCGACAGCCTGGAGGAGTTCTTCGCCGCGGAGATCGCCGCAGGCCGAGACTCCGGTGCGGTGACCGTGCAGCGGCTCGAGCCACGCCCCGGTCGCACCAGCATCATCGTCACTGTGCCCGGCTCCGACCCGTCCGCGGAGCCGCTGACCTTCCTCGGGCACACCGACGTCGTTCCGGTGGACGCCGCCCAGTGGACCCGCGACCCCTTCGGTGCCGAGATCGAGGGGTCCGGTGAGGACGCCCGGATCTACGGTCGCGGCACGATCGACATGCTCGGTCTCACCGCTCCGATGGCCGTGGTGACCCGTGAGGTCGCCCGCGAGGCGCTGGCCGGGCGTCCTCCCCGCGGGACGCTGACCTTCGTCGGTGTCGCCGATGAGGAGGCCCGCGGTGGATTCGGCGCGAAGTGGCTCTCCACCGAGCACCCGGAGGTGCTCGACTGGCGCAACTGCATCTCCGAGACCGGTGGCTCGCACCTGCCCGTCGCCGACGGGTCGGACGCCGTGATCGTCACCGTAGGGGAGAAGGGTGCGGCACAGCGTCGCCTGTACGTCACCGGCGAGCCCGGCCACGGATCCCAGCCGTGGGGCCGCGATCTCACCGTCGCCCGGATCGCCGAGGTCGCCCGCCGCATCGCCGTGATCACCCCGGCGGTGTCGCAGGATCCGCTGTGGTCAGGGTTCGTCAATTCCTTCCGGTTCTCCCCGGAGATCCAGGACGCGCTGGTCACCGCCCCGGTGGAGGACGACTACCTCGCCTTCGCCGACCTGGCCCGCTACGCCCACGCGGTCTCCCACCTCACGGTCTCGCCCACGGTGCTCTCTGCGGGCAAGGCGATCAATGTGCTGCCGAGTTCGGCGTACCTGGAGCTGGACATCCGTACGCTGCCGGGGCAGACCGACGACGACGTGGACGCCGAGCTGCGCCGTGCGCTGGGAGACCTCGCCGACGAGGTCGGGTTCGAGCGGCTGCTCTGCGAGCCTGCCGAGGTCAGTGCGGTGGACACCCCGCTGTACAGCGCGATCACGGAGACGATCGGGGAGTTCTTCCCGGACGCCGCAGTCGTCCCGGTGCTCTCGGCCGGTGGAACGGACCTGCGCTTCGCCCGTCGACTCGGGGGAGTGGGCTACGGATTCGCACTGAACGCCCGTGAGCGGTCGCTGGCGGACATCAACGCCGAACTGCACAGCCATGACGAGCACCTCTACCTCGAGGACCTGCGGTTGACGGTTGAGGCCTACCGGTCGCTGGTCGCGCGGTTCGTGGGGTAGGTGTCCACCCGTTTCCTCGGGAGTTTGCGCCGACACATCACCAACTCTGTGCCACAGATGGGGCGAAAAGTCGGCGCAAACTCGCGGTCAGTCCATCCCGGTGTGACTAGCGGACCTGTCCACGAGGTCCTGCGACCACTGGGACCAGGAACCGGGGAACAGCGCCAGGTTGATGCCGACAGAGTCCGCTGCGGCGACGAGGACCGCGGCCGAGACCCCGGAGCCGCAGTAGGCCCCGGAGACCGGGTCACCGTCACCTTCCGCAACACCCACACCGGCGAAGACCTCGCGTAACTGATCCGCCGGCAGGAACCGGCCCTCCTCGTCGAGTACCGCGGTCGAGGGGAGGTTCGCAGCACCGGGGATGTGCCCGGCCACCGGGTCGATCGGCTCGGTCTCCCCGCGGTATCGCTCCGGTGCCCGGGCGTCGAGCAGGACGCCGAGTCCCCCGGTGTGTGCGGCCTGTTCCTCGGTCAGTACGCGACGGGCGCCGTCGTACAGGTCATCACGGGTGACGGTGACATCACCCGGGGTCGGCGTCCTCCCCGTACCTGTCTCGCTCTCGCCGCCGTCGGCCTGCCAGGCGGCCCACCCGCCGTCGAGGACCCGTACATCACTCACTCCTGCGGCGGTGAGTGTCCACCAGGCACGCGAGGACCCGGCGGCCTGGGCGTCGTCGTAGACCACGACCGTGTCGCCGTCACAGACGCCGAGGCTGCGCAGCGACTCCTGCAGTGCAGAACCGGTCGGCAGGGGGTGGCGTCCCAGCCCGGTGCGGGAATGGTCGCTGAGCTGGGAGTCCAGGTCAACGTACTGCGCTCCGGGGATGTGACCGGCGGCGAAGGCGTCCTGTCCGTCGGGGTGGGCGAGCGCCCACCGGACATCGAGGACGCGGACCGGAGCCTCGGTGGTGAGCAGGTCGCGCAGGGCAGTGGCGGTAATGAGAGTCATGGTCTCCTGTGTACCGCAGTTCCGACGGGCTCACGGTGAACGCATCACTGGCGTCCCGTGCACGACCGGGGCAGGGTAGGGCCATGACACACCCAGATACCGCAGCAGGCACAACCACGCTCACCGACATCAGGCCTCTCACCGCCGACCAGCAGGAATTCGCGGCGCTCACCGGCACCCACTGGATCCGGGTGTCCTCCCCGTCAGACGCCGTCACCGTCCCCGGAGCCCCCGGAACCTGGTACACCGCTGACGGTGCTGTCATCGGGACCGGGCTCCCGGACAACCCGCAGGGACAGGTCCGGCTTGCCCCCGGTGACCGCATCGTCGACGGTGGGCGCGTCCTCGCTGGACATGCCCGCGCCGGGGTCGCTGCGTTGCGCACCTTCGACCGCGACTCGGACGGCGCCTGTTCCGTGACCGGGGTCGAGGTCTTCGGGCAGGATGACGCCTGGGTCGTCGATGCGGAGTTCACCGCGGACCCGCAGACAGTCACCGTCATCAGCGCTGACGGCGTGGAGGGGCCCGGAGAGGTCGTCGGCTGGTTGAGCTTCTCCGTTCCCGGTGACGCGCCGGGGGAGTCACACCGCCTGCAGGTCACGGAGCAGAACGGTGACTACTTCGTCTCCTTCGGGGACGCCGGGGCGCAGGCCGGCACCCATCCCTTCCGATTCCTCAACGTGCCGGCCGCAGACCCGGACGGCCACACCACCATCGACTTCAATGCCGCCCGGCTGCCGGCTTTCGCCTTCTCCGACGCGTACCTGTGCCCGTTGCCGTCGGCGGTGAACGTTCTCGATGTCGCCGTCCCGGCCGGGGAGAAGCGGGTGGTCAGGAGGTGAGGTCAGTAGACTCCCGGGAATGACCGAGACTCTCCACCCCGTCTACCTCGACTGCGACACCGGTATCGACGACGCCCTCGCCCTCGGGCACCTGCTGGCGTCCCCGAACGCGGAGCTCGTCGGCGTCGGCACCGTCCACGGCAACATCGACGCCGCCGGTGCCGCCGAGAACACGCTGCGCCTGCTGACCCTGGCCGGACGTTCCGGCGACAACGCCGTCCCCGTCGCGGTCGGAGCGGGGAAACCGCTGGTGGGGGAGTTCTCCGGCGGGGCGGTCGCGGTGCACGGCGACGACGGCATCGGTGGCGTCCGCGCATCCCTGCCGGAAGTGGACGCCGCCCCGGACACTGAGGACACAGAGGACGCCATGGACCTCCTGGTCCGGCTGTCCCATGAGTACGCCGGCGAACTGCAGATCCTCGCCATCGGCCCGCTGACCAACCTGGCCCACGCGCTTGTCCGGGATCCGACGCTGGTCGACCGCATCGCCGGGGTGACCGTCATGGGTGGAGCGGCCCTGGTGCCGGGCAATGCCCGGCCCGCCGCAGAGGCGAATATCTGGCACGATCCGGAGGCCGCGCAGGCCACGGTCGCGGCGTCCTGGCCCGTGACCCTGGTGCCGCTGGACACGACGATGGAGCACACCCTCGACGAGACGTACCGGCGACGCCTCGCCGGGGCCGCCTCCCCGTATGCCCGGGCCTGCGGGGAAATGCTCGACGTGTACCTCAATTTCTACGAGACCGTGGTTCTCGGGCGCCGCGCCGCCGCCCTGCACGACCCGCTCGCCGCGGCGATCATGCTCGGCGAGGTGGAGCTGCTGGATGCCCCGCGGGTCCATGTCGAAGTCGACTGTACCGACGGTCCCTCGCGTGGCAGTACCGTCTGTGATCTGCGCAGTCAGCGCAAGGCGCCGGGGGATGTGCCCGGGGCGACCGTGCGCGTCGTGCTGGAGACCGCGCCGGGCTACGTGGATCTGCTCACCGAACTGCTGGAGAGTCTCTGACGCAACCCCCGGGGGGAGGTTTTGTGAGGGTCTACTTTCTCACAGTGCCTCTGTGACCGGGGAGGCCTACGATCGGTAAGTGTCAGCGGGAGGTTGGACCACAGTCCGCCCCGCGCGAAAAACACCGAGAACAGGGAGAACCCCATGAAGGCAGCACGCTACTACGGCAACCACGACATCCGCATCGAGGACATCGACCAGCAGACCCTGGAGCCCGGCACCGTCCGCATCGACGTCGCCTGGTGCGGCATCTGCGGTACCGACCTGCACGAGTACCTCGACGGCCCGATCTTCTGCCCGACCTGCGAGACCCCGCACCCGATCTCCGGGGAGACCGCCCCGGTCACTCTCGGCCACGAGTTCTCCGGCGTCATCTCCGAGGTCGGCGAGGGCGTCACCGACCTCAGTGTCGGCGACCACGTCGTCGTCGAGCCCTACATCATCCGCGATGACGTGGACACCTCCACCGACAACGACACCTACCATCTCTCCGAGGACATGAACTTCATCGGACTGGCAGGACGCGGTGGCGGACTCTCGGAGAACATCGTCGTGCGCCGTCGCTGGGTGCACAGGATCGACAACTCCCTCCCGCTCGACGAGGCCGCACTCATCGAGCCGCTGTCCGTCGGCTACCACGCCGTGAAGCGCTCCGGCATCACCGAGGAGAACGGCGCCGGCAAGGTCGCGCTGATCGGTGGCGCCGGTCCGATCGGCCTGCTCACCGCCGCCGTCCTGAACGCCATGGGCGTCACCGTCGTCATGTCCGAGTTGTCCCCGCTGCGCCGCCAGAAGGCCCTGGACTCCGGCGTCGCCGCCCACGCCTTCAGCCCCGCCGAGACCGATATCGTCGACGAGGTCAACAAGCTCACCGACGGCAAGGGTGCCGACGTCGCCTTCGAGTGCACCTCCGTCCAGGTCGTCCTCGACACGCTGATGGACGCGGTGCGCCCCACCGGTGTCATCGTCGTGGTCTCCATCTGGGGCCACAAGTCCGACTTCAACATGCACAAGCTCGTCATGAAGGAGATCGACCTGCGCGGCACCATCGGCTACGTCAACTCCCACCCGGACACCATCAAGCTGGTCGAATCCGGGAAGATCGACCTCAAGCCGTTCATCACCGGCAAGATCGGCCTCGACGGCCTGGTCGACGAGGGCTTCGACACCCTCATCAACCGCAACGAGACCGCCGTGAAGATCCTCGTCTCCCCTTCCGGTGAGGGGCTGGAGTAAGCACCCACCACGCGGAGTATCATGCGGGACCTGTGACATCTACTGGTCCCGCTCCCGCGTCATTGTCTGCGTCGGCAGGCATCATCACCGCACTGGTCGGTTTCACCGGTTCCTTTGTCGTCATCCTCACCGGTCTCCACGCCGTCGGTGCCACCGACGGACAGGCAGCCAGTGGCCTGCTGGGCCTGTGCCTCGTCGTCGGGGCGTCCACCCTGTGGCTCGCGCTGCGGCACCGTGTCCCGGTGACGACGGCCTGGTCCACCCCGGGCGGCGCAGTGCTCGGCACCGCCGGGGCGTCCGCCGAAGGGTTCGGGGACGCCGTCGGCGCGTTCATCGTCTGCGCCCTGCTGCTCGTGCTGTCCGGGCTGTGGCCCGCGCTCGGCAGGCTGGCGTCCTCCATTCCCACCCCGGTCGCCCAGGCGATGCTCGCCGGGGTGCTGCTACCGCTGTGCATGAAGGCGGTGACGGGGCTGGAGGATTCGCCGGGCGCGGTGATCCCCGTGCTTGTCGTGTGGCTGGTCGGCACCGTCCTCATCCCGCGATGGGCGGTGCCGCTGACCTTCCTCACCGCCGGCGTGGTCATCGCGGTCCACCTGCTCATCGATGACACCGCCTCCCTCGACACGTCCGCGATGGCCCCGCACCTGGAGTTCACCGCACCGACGTTCAGCCCCGGGGCGGTCGTCGGTATCGCGCTGCCACTGTACGTGGTGACCATGGCCTCGCAGAACCTTCCCGGCGTCGCGGTACTGAAGACCTTCGGCTACGAGACCCCGTGGAAGGACGCCCTGGTCACCACCGGTGTCGGTAGTCTGCTCGTCGCACCGGCCGGTGGTAGCGCGATCAACCTCGCGGCGATCTCCGCAGCCCTCTCCGCCGACCCGGCGACCGGGGTGGCCAAGGAGCTGCGCTGGCGCAATGCGGTGTGGAGCGGGTCGACCTACCTGGTGCTCGCGGTGTCCGCCGCGGCGATCGTGGCCCTGGCGGCGTCCGCCCCGGTCGGGCTGCTCGCCGCTGTCGCCGGTGTGGCGTTGCTGGGCGCTTTCGGTGGTGCGGTGCAGGGGGCGTGGTCGGACGAATCGCTGCGACTGCCCGCGATCATGACCTTTCTCGTCGCCGCCTCAGGCACGACGTTCTTCGGGATCGGGGCAGCGTTCTGGGCACTGGTCGCCGGCGTGGGAGTCGCCGGAGTGCAGCGGTTCAGCGCAGCCGGTTCACGGCGGCGGTGATCTCCTGGACCCTCGGCAGCGCCAGACTGCCGGTGGCCCGGGGAAGGATCTCCCAGCCCTCGTCGCGGATCCGGTCGCGCAGGGTCCGGGCCTTGTCGGCCAGCGTGCCGGGGGTCTTGTCGAGCAGGGGGAGCAGTGCGGCGATCGTGCGGGTCTGTGAGGTGTCGATGAGCTGGACGCAGGCTGACAGATCGATCTCGCCGTCGCCGTGCCTGATCGTGTCCCGCTCCTTCGCCTGCGGTGGCTTCCTGGTCTTGCCTACCCGGGGCGTGCGGTCTCCGGGCATCGGGAAGGAAGCGCTCTCCGCCACCGGTTCCGCCAGGTCACGGGCCTGTGTGGTGACATCTACCGGGTGGTAGGCGTCCAGCATGATGACCGTGTCCGCGACGTCGAGGAAAGCCCCGGACCCGCCGGTGACAAGCACCGTCGACACCCCGTGGTCGTGGTGGAGCGCCCGGACACGGTCCACCAGCGGAGTGATCGGCTCCTTGTCCGCGGGAACGAGGACGCGCATCCGGGCGTCGCGGACCAGGAAGTTCGTCGCCGAGGTGTCTTCGTCGATGAGCAGGCAGGACGCCCCGGCCTCGCACGCCTCGACCAGTCCAGCTGCCTGGGATGTCGAGCCGGAGGCGTTGGTGGTGGAGAAGCGGGTGGTGTCCGTGGCTTCCGTCTGCCCGGGCAGATCGTGGAGGAAGGCGGAGATGTCGACGTCGCGCACCGCCCGTCCGTCCTCGGCGCGCAGGGTGACGGCGTCGTCGACGGTGACACAGTGTTCGCGGCCGTCACCGGGAACGTGGTCGTAGACACCTCGTTCCAGGGCCTTGAGCACCGTGGATTTGCCGTGGTAGCCACCACCGACGATGAGGGTCACACCGGTGGGGATGCCGAGTCCGGTGATACTCCGACCCGACGGCAGGTCGATGGTCGTGCGCAGACTCGCCGGGGAGGTGAAGGGCACGGCGTCCTTCAGCGGATGCTGCGAGTCTCCGGAGATACGGGGCAGGACCGCGCCGTCGGCGAGGAAGCCGATGAGATTCCGGTCGGGGAGTACACTCCGGAGAAACTGCTGTTCACGCCAGATGTCGACGTTGCTGCGCAGGGGTTCGATCAGTTCCTCGGTGAGATCGAGCAGGGCGTCCCCGAGGACGTCCGGCAGGATACCGCAGAGCAGGTCAACCGCGGCACGACCGTTGATCCGGCGGCCGTGGGCCGGCAGGGCGGCCTGCAGGCGGATGCGGAGGATGTCGCCGTTCTGCACCGTGACAGCACTGCGGTCGAGGACCTCCTGGCCGGGGACGTCGATGCGCAGGTGACCGGCTGACTTGCCGCCGCGGGGATTACGCCGGTCGATGGCTTCCACCAGGCGTCGCAGGAGATGGTCGCGCACCGGGACAGGGTCAGCGAGAAGGTCCTCGGGGATGCCGGTGTAGCGCAGCGGAAGGTCGACACGCAGTGCCGACGGTGGGGCATAGGGATCAGCCTGGACGTGCTCGAGGGTGAGCTCCAGGTCATCCCGGGGATCACCGACCGGGAAGCGGCGGCCGGTGAGTTTCCGGTAGCTGCCGTACCCGGAACCGTCGAGGCCGGTGAGGACGCGGTCGAGTGGCTGTCCAGTCATGTATGCCGAGCCTACGCGGCAGGGATCCACCCGAGCTTCGGGGCGAGTCCACCGGCGATGTCGGTGAGGATCTGGGTGTAGTCGTCCGCCTCGAAGTCGAAGGGGAGAGCGAAAGCGACCTCTTCGACGGCGCGGAAGGCGGCCAGCTCGATGAGCTGCTCGGCGATCTCGTCGGAGCTGCCGATGAGGTCGGGGGCGGTGATCATCTTCTTCGGGCCGAACTGCCGGATGCGGCCGACGCCGACCGTTGCCCGGTGGTCGACATAGGCCTGGTAGCGGGCCTTCTGCTCGGCGGTGGCGTGGTCGGTGGGGATGACGACGAGGCCCTGGGAGATCCGCGGTGTCCCGCCGAGTACGTCGGAGTAGTGCTCGCGGTAGAGGTCGATCTGGTCGCGCTGGTTGACGTCGAAGTTGTCGCTGACCTCGGCGGAGATGACACTCGAGGTGAGGAAGTTGAGACCGTTCTCCGCGGTCCACTGTGTCGAGGAGCGCGAGCCGGAGCCGTACCAGAGGCGGTTGACCAGCCCCGGGGCGTGCGGCTGGACGACGTCCGAGAACTCTTCCGCGTTCTTCAGGGTCGGGAAATTACCGACGTGGTCGCCGCGGACGTTCTCGACGAGTCGGGAGACACGACGCTTGGAGAAGTCCTCGGTCTCGGCGGTGTCCGGGTAGAGGGCGTCCTTCCACCCGTCGAAGCGCATCGGGGTGCCGACGGAGACACCGGGGTTGAGGCGACCGCCGGTGAGCAGGTCGACGGTGGCCATGTCCTCGGCCAGTCGCAGCGGGTTCTCGGGGCCGAGCGGGGTGACGGCGGTGCCGAGGCTGATACGGCTGGTGCGCTGGGACGCGGCGGCGATGACGGTCATCGGTGAGGTGATGCCGTACTGCATGTGGCGGTTGCGCAGCCAGGCGCTGTCGAAACCGAGGTCCTCGCCGAGGCTGATCATGTCGAGGGTGGCGTTGATGCCGGTGACCGGGTCGGCGGGATCGAAGGTGCCGATGGTGAGGAAGCCGAGCTTCTTCAGCGGCAGGTTCGGGTCACTGTCCACGGTGAGAGAGGTGATGTGGGTGGTGTCCGGCCAGTCTGTGGTGTTCATGAAGGTGACTCTACGCCAATATAGTTGACATGTCATCTTTACCATTCAGCTGAGGTGGAACCCGGCTCTGACCAGGATGTCCCGGAGGAAGCGCCGTTTCGACTTTTCGGTCGCCTTCGCGCTCAACCGGTTGAGGAGCTGGTCGGACCACCGAGGGTGCGCGCCGTAACGGGAGTAGTAGGACGCCAGGGCACCGTTGTAGTACTCGAGCAGCTCCGTGGTGGCGGCGGGATCATCGTCGGGGTTCCGGTAGCGGTCCTCGTGGAGGAAAAGCTCCATCGGAAGCCGGGGCTTGATGCCGGCGTTCTCCGCCGGGTCCGCGTATCCGAGCTCGAGGGCGAGGAACGGGACCACGGTCTCCGGAATACCGAGAGCGTCGCGGACCTCGTCGATGTCATTGCGCAGGGAACCGAGGAAGACGGTGCCGAGCCCGAGGGACGCCGCGGCGAGGGCCGCATTCTGCGAGGCGATACCGATGTCGGCCGCGGCCATCATCGGCTCGTCCATGTAGTGCAGCGCGCCGAGATCGGTGGCGGGACGACCGGTCACACCGTGGCCGGCATCGATGGGCGGGGGAGTGCCCTCGGTGGTTGCATCCTGGTTCTCCTTGTCCGCGAGGAAACGGGCAAGGGAGAAGTCGATGAGCCAGACGAGAGTGACAGGTGCATCGACGATGTGCCTGGACATCTGCCGACCGACGGCGGCGAGACGCTCCTTGGTGCTCTGATCCCGCACCGCGATCACCGAGACGATCTGCTTGTTGGATGAACTTGGCGCGGACTGCGCGGCGGCGAGGATGGTGCGCAGCGTGGCATCGTCGACGTCGCGGGGTAACCACTGCCGGACAGAGCGGTGACTGACCATGCGATCAAGGGTGCTGTTCCAGGACGGGGGAGTGAAGGACGCCGCGTGCCCGTAGCGTTGGGCGAGAAGAGCCTGGATGTCTGTGCTGTCGGTCATGGTGACCATGGTGCCACAGGTGCTCTGACCTGGCGGTTTGTGGCGGCGCGGTGAGGTGTGTAGATTAATCCGGGTCGCCGAGAGCGACCGGGGGAACAAACCTGGTCAGCACCGGTGTGCGGATGTTGTTTGAGAACTCAATAGCGTGATGAATCAAGTTTTTGTCGCATGGTCGGCAGATGGTGACTTGGGTTGGTGCCGGCACGTGGGTGACTGCGTGTTAAATACTGAATCTCAGGTCTGTTCTGTCGGTTGTTGTGACCGGCGCATGGTTTCCCGGTCCCCCGATCGGGAGCATG
>NZ_JALAGU010000018.1 GCF_022712275.1 Corynebacterium sp.
ACACCGGGAATCGTGGTCACCGGGGTGGACTTTTCCTTCCGCTGATGCCCCCAGGCCCTGGCGCAGCATCAATGTCGCCACGGTCTTCACGGTGACCTCAGTGCCCTCCCGGGCGAGCTGCGCACGGCCCCGGAAAACCCCCCGTAGACGTCATCGGACCCGGCGAAGACCTTCCCGACCCTGGTGCCCAGTTCCTGCCGTTCGTCAGACGTTGGCAAAAGCTCGCCGACAAGGCTGCTGCTCTTCCCAGGAACTCGTTGTCCTTGTGCAACTCGGCGACCTGAAAGCGCAGGGCCTTGAGCTCTGCGCGTTCATCCAGGGTCAGTTCCCCGGTCGGTCCGCCGGACCCGGTGGCCCATACGGCGGCGACCCACTTGCCCAACGACTGGGAACCGACACCCAGCTCCCGGGCGACCTCGGCGATGGTGCGTCTCCGGAGTCGTTTGCCGGGGGTCCTCCCGGCCATGGTGACATCCTCTCGTGCGGGACGGGTCCCGCTACATCGCGTGCCCACCCAACGAACGTCGGGCCAGGCCCGAAGTTCGCGGATGTGGATGGCTCATCGTCGCTTCGTCATTCCTCGTAGCGATGCACAATGTGGCCTTCTTCACCGAACACCATGAGCATCTCCGCAGGCCCTCCTTCGGCTACGAAAGTGTGCGGAGTCATCGTCTGAAACTCGGCAGCCTCGCCCTTCTCGACGATGATCGCACGCTCTCCGAGGTAGAGACAGACTCTTCCCTCCAGCACGAAGAACCAGTCATGGCCGGGGTGCACCTTCTGTTCGGGGATCCTCCTGCTGGGCTCGAGTCGAACCTTGAGCGCCCTTACGCTACCTGTCGTCTTAGATAGCATCCACGTAGTACGTGAGTCTTCGTGACTCGGCTCAGCCCGGATTACGACGTCTTCGTCAATGTCATGGGTGAGCAGAGTGTCAACGTTGGTACCGAGGGCTCGGGCCAGCGGGACAAGTATGTCCAGGCTGATCGTTCGCTTACCGGTCTCGATCCTGCTGATGGTCGAAGCGCTGAGGTGGGCAAGACTGGCAAGTTCGGCTAACGACAGCGACTGGGACTGCCGCAGGCTGCGCAGCCGAGTGCGCACGATCAGTTCAAAGTCGGTCACGGGTTCCTCATTTGCGAGCTGCCACTATTGCTAATAGTGCAACACTGTATGCGATAGCGGCAAGAGGCGCTACAGTCGACGCATGCCCTCAGCATTTCAGTCGTCCAGAATCCCGTTCAGCTCTGAGCCAACCCGCCAGTACAGCGCTGACCCGGCTTCTCTCTCAAGCGCCACCGGTCCTGGCGTTTCCCGGCATGCCGATGTCGCCGTCATCGGTGGATCCGCGGCGGGCCTAGCGGCCGCCCTGCAGTTGTCCCGTCAAGGTCGCTCCATCATCGTGGTCGACGGGTACAGGCCGCGCAACGCTCCCGCTTCCGCGATGCACAGCTATCTCGGCCACGAAGGTCGCTCCCCGTCAGATTTCCTGACAATCGCCCGCACCGAGGTGCGTTCCTATGGTGCAGAGATCCTGGAAGGAACCGCTGTTGATGTCGCTCGCGACTCCGTTGGTTTTCGCGTTAGCCTGTCAGGTGGCCACGTCATCATCGCCCGCCGTGTCATCGCAGCGACAGGCGTGGCTGATGAGCTTCCTGCGATCCCCGGCCTGGCGGAACACTGGGGGGCCTCAGTGATCCACTGCCCTTTCTGCCACGGCTATGAATCGAGGGGACGGCGCATCGTCGCCCTCCTGACATCGCCAGCAGGACTGCACGCCCTTCCTCTCCTGCGTCAGCTCACCGAGAGGCTCACCATTGTGGTTGACGCAAGCGTCCTGGGCGGCGAAGAGCTCCTGTCTGATTTCAGAACAGTGGGGGTTCAGGTGATCGTGTCATCAGCTGAACGTATCCTCAATGACGAGGAAGGGAAGTTGCGTGGACTGCTTCTCTCTGACGGCAGAGAAATCAGTGCCGACACTATCTTCGTCGGACCCCGCTTACATGCTCAGGTGGCGCCCTTTAAGCGTCTCGGCCTGGCCACTAGCGAGCATCCTAGCGGCATCGGAAGCTATATCGAGGCAGACGCCGTCACCGGCTCAACCGCTGTACCAGGCCTATATGCAACCGGAACACTTACGGCGCCCGCACTCCAGGTACTGCCTGCTGCGGCCTCGGGAGCACAGGTTGGTGCGATGGTCAGCATGGACCTGGCGAAAGAGGATCTTTCTACCGGCATCCGACCTGTCGCGCACGCTGCGGATTGGGACACTCGTTACAGTGGCAATCTCCAGTGGAGCGGCAACCCCAACGGGTCGGTCGTAGCCGAAGTTTCGGGCATACCCCCGGGAAGCGCCTTAGACATCGGTTCCGGAGAAGGAGGTGACGCCTTCTGGCTAGCAGAACGAGGCTGGAAAGTCACTGCCAGCGACATCTCGGACAGAGCTCTTGAACGCGTACGCGCCGAAGCGCAGCGGCGGAACCTACCGGTAGAAACCCTGCATGCCGATGCTAACGCGGTGAATCCTTTTGCCGGCCATCGGTACGATCTGGTCACCGCGTCCTATGCGTCGATCCCACGCACTCCGGACAGGCGTGGGACCGCGAACCTCCTTGACGCGGTGGCACCCGGCGGACAACTACTGATCATCAACCACGATGTCAGCGGCATCCCTGGAACTCACGTGCACGGTGATACGCAGTTCACTTCTCCCTTCGATCATGACGCCTTCGTGAGTACCGGAGATTTCGTGAAGGTTCTGTCCGCTTCGGCGGAGTGGGTCATTGAAGTCAACGAATGCCGAGAGCGCCCTACGGGGGCGACGTCCACTCATCATACGAACGATCTCGTCCTTCGCGCACGAAGGTCATCCGGGTCAGATCACCGGTGAGCTGACCAGCATCCAGGCGCACGCAGTGGCAGTGCAGGCAGAAACATCTGGGGGTGAGCTCGCCGCAAGACCTCTCCTACTTTCCCGGTGTTTCTTGGTCCTGCGGCGTGGAGCGGGTTCCGGTTGCCGCCGGGGGCCGTTTATTGGCTCTTCCGGATAGGGAGTGTGTAGCGGTAGTGAAGCCCTTGGAGCGGGCCACCACAACATGTAGGGGCTGGGCCGGGACCGTAGAAGGACCCTGCAGTGACAGGATGATGGTGCCTTCAGCATCCATCCAGCCGCTCCAGGATCCATGTCTGAACCTACCGTCACTTCCCACTCCTGCCCCGAACCTCGTCGCCGACGCTTTTCACGCCGCACCGAGGAACTCGGATTGACGATCACCATCATCGACGCGGCCCCGCCGGCAGTCGCCGACTCCTGCCCGGGGCGCAGGTACCCCGGAGTGAAACCCGACCATGTGACCCGACGGTAGGTGGACCTGCCGGCCGTGGGGTTCCTCACCCGCCTGCACGTCGGGGTTCCACGTTTCACCTGCACCAACCCCTCCAGCAGCAGAAGAATCATCCGGTCCTCCCTCACCTGCGCCGACGACGCAGCGAAGCTGACCCGGCGGGTGACCCGCCGGATTCTCCGACGCCTCACCATCGACGCCGATGAGCGTGGCGACGACCGCCAAAGCCCTCGGGACGGGTTGGGAACTGGTCAATCAGGTCGCAGTCACCGCCGGACGGAACCTCGTCTACACCGATCCCATCCACCTGGCCGGGGTGCGGGGGCTGTGCTTCGATTCTGGGGTGTTGATGAACACGTGTGGGAACACACCCACCGACCCGGGCAGCCGTCTTCGATGGTCACCGTACTGGTGGACCTGACCCCACTGGTCGACAGGCGCGGGCCGGCACGTCTGATCGACATGCGCCCGGGCCGGTCCGCAGACGTTCTGAAGACCTGGCTGAACCAGCGGGATCCGCAGTTCCGGGACACGGTCGGGGTCGTGACCGGTGGTACGGGTTCACCGGGCATGCCACCACCGTGGACCACGCCCTACCTGCCGCACGCCTACCACACGCAAGGTCACGGACCCGTTCGACGTCGTCCACCTCGCCGCTGGGAAGCCCACGGGGTGTCGTCAACGCCTGCAGCGGGAAACAACCGGAAACCGTGGGTGGAGGGACGACCCGTCGCACAGGCACAGCCGTGCCCTGTTGACCAGGACCGAGTTCACAACCTCCCCGGGAAGTACAACTAGCGACCAGGAACGACAAGCTCGCGGTGGTTTACCGAGGAGCTGCTGTCCTGGCCGCGATCGTCGCCTGGGTCAAGGCATTAGGAGACACGCCCTAGTCCACTGAGTTGCGTGACAGCGACATACAACACAGTTCGCAACGGACTCTTGGTAGGCTATGCCCTCGTTAACTATCGCGGCACGTAAAGAGGATCTGATGGGGCTGTTCAGCCGGAAGAAGAACGAGGACCCGACCGAGAAGGCGATGCGCCGGGCGGAGAACATCTCCGGAGGCAAGGGTCTGAGCGGCAAGCTGATGAAAGGACTCATGGGCGCTGACAACGCAGCCCAACTGAGCTCGGCAATAGACACCGCACGTCAGGCACAGGCAACCACGGCTCTCCAGAATCAGGGGCTGCCCACGATCCCGGCGACAGTCCTGACCTTGTCGGATACCGGGAAACTGATCAACTTTGATCCCGTGGTCGATATGACCGTTACGCTCGACAGCGGTGAACAGACGCAACTGCAGGCGCTCGTGCCGAAGCTACAGATCCCTCGTGCCGGAGACAGGGTTCTGCTGATGCAGAACCCGCAACTTCCCGGACAATACGCCTACAGCGGCCTCGCACCGCAGCAGTGAGCTGGTAGATGGTGGCTGAGCAGGCTAATCAGGACAATTCACGCCTAGCCGAAGACATCTTCAGCGCGAAAAGGCTCGCTGACCCGCGTGCACTGCTGCGCGTCACGCCCTACGGGCAGGAGGCTGGTGAACTTCCCACGAGGGCCCAGTCATGGGTAGGACCCGGGACTGGTCCGGGAAAAATCATCTTGCGAACGGTGATCATCATTGCGATCACCGTTGCCGGGGTTTACCTCAGTACCGTCCAAGCGTGGGACCATGAAAACTTCTTCCCATGGTACTGGAACATCGTCTGGCTGGTGTTTCCCTGGTTCTTTCTTTTACCGCTGTGGACCTCATTCATTAAGTCTCTCACCAAGAAACCTGCGGACGATCACTTCCGGGCACAGTACGCACGAGTCCGGGACAGCCTCGATTCTGTGACGGGAACTGTCGTGGACACGTGGATGGCCCGCGGGGAATCCGGCGGGATCGTCGATTTCGTCCTCGCAGTTGAGCATCCCGGTATGAGCCACCCGATGGTTGCGCACCGTCTCGCCGCCGATGCCGTATTCCAGCCGTTTGAAGCGCCCGTCCACGGCGATAAGGTGCACTTGTGGCAGTTTCCCGACGGATGGACGCTCATCCAGGCAACCCGACCGCGTGCCCGGGGACAGAGCAGCCCAGAAAGACCCAGCAATGCGTCGCTGCCGGAACAGCTCGAGCGTCTGGCACGACTGCGCGAATCGGGAGCGCTCTCCGCTGAGGAGTTCAAGAAGGCCAAACTGCAGCTACTCGACGAGGAGTAGGTATATCCAGGCATCAGATTGGCAGCAGTCAGCTGATGACGGTCGCAATGGTCTTTCTGTACCTATCGGAGTACAGGACCAAACCCCGAATGGTGCTGAATCGCCCCGGTTTTTGCAGAGGCTTCCGTACCGTCATCACGAGATATATGCCAGAGTCTCGCGATTGAAGTAGTCGCGCTCGGCTTCGACGGGTGTTCGGCGGTTACGCTCGCCGTGGATTCCGCGGGGGTTACAGCACCCGATGTTCTCCATCGTTGCGAACTCGATCTGGTCAAGTCGGGTCCATGACCCCGGGTTGTGGATCAGTTTGCCTCTTGTCGTGAGTTGGGATGCGGTGGACCGTGTGATACCGGGAAAAGACGCGTGAACGCGAAAGTCCTCACCTCCTGAGGAACGCCCGGAGAGTCGGAACGTACCTCAGGTGGTGAGGACTCTGGTGTGGAGCGGGGCCTACTGCGGGTCGGCGATGATGACCATCGCGGTGCGCAGGGTGCGCTCGCCGAGGCGGAAGCCCTGGCGCAGCACGGTCCCGAGCACCTTCTCGTCGCCCGAGGAGGTGTCCTGGACAGCCTCGTGGAGCGACGGGTCGAAGGTATCGCCCTCGACACCGAAGGCCTCGATCTTCAGGCCGCTGAACACGGAGTCCAGCTTGTCGGCCACGGACTTGAGCGGTCCGGTGAGATCACCGTGCTGCTCTGCCAGGGTGAGGTCATCGCGCAGCGGAATCAGCTGGGCGGCGACGTCGGCCTTCGCGGACTCACGGATGCCCACCCGGTCACGCTCGGTGCGCTTGCGGTAGTTGGCGTACTCCGCGGTGATCCGCTGGAGGTCGGCAGTCCGCTCGGCGAGCTGCTGCTCGGCGTCCGAGAGCTCACCGGAATCGTCGATGTCGGCGTCGGCGGTGTCGGCGACGACGTCCTCGTCACCGGCCAGCACGGAAGCGTCAGCGCTCACGGCGTCCTCTTCAGGAGTGGTCTCGGGCATGGCGGCCTCGGTGAACTCCTCGTCGGTCTCCGACGGGGAGCCGGGGTCGGCGGGGTTGGGTTCGGTCACTTCTTCTCATCCTCGGCATCGTCGACAACCTCGGCATCCACGACGTCATCGTCGGCGGACGCGCCCTCGGCACCCTCGGCACCCTCGGCGTTGGCGGCCTCGGCCTCGTAGATGGCCTTGCCCATCTCCTGGCTCTCGGCGGACAGCTTCTCGACGGAGTCCTTGACGGCCTCGATGTCGTCGCCCTTGAGAGCCTCGTCGACGGCGTCGGCGGCCTCGGTGACCTTGGTCTTGGTCTCCTCGGAGACCTTGTCCTCGTTGTCGGCGAGGAACTTGCGGGTCTGGTAGGACATGGACTCGGCGGAGTTGCGGACCTCCTGCTCCTCGCGGCGCTTCTTGTCCTCCTCGGCGTGTGCCTCGGCGTCCTTCACCATCTGGTCGATCTCGTCCTGGGACAGGCCGGAACCGTCCTGGATGGTGATGGTGGACTCCTTGCCGGTGCCCTTGTCCTTGGCGGTGACGTGGACGATGCCGTTGGCGTCGATATCGAAGGTGACCTCGATCTGTGGGACGCCACGCGGGGCCGGGGCGATGCCACCGAGCTCGAAGGAGCCGAGCAGCTTGTTCTGCTGGGCCATCTCGCGCTCACCCTGGAAGACCTGGATCTGCACGGAGGGCTGGGAATCCTCGGCGGTGGTGAAGGTCTCGGACCGCTTGGTCGGGATGGTGGTGTTGCGCTCGATGAGCTTGGTCATCACGCCACCCTTGGTCTCGATACCGAGGGACAGCGGAGTGACGTCGAGGAGCAGCACGTCCTTGACCTCACCGCGCAGGACGCCGGCCTGCAGGGCCGCGCCCACGGCGACGACCTCGTCCGGGTTGACACCCTTGTTCGGCTCCTTGCCGTCGGTCAGGTCCTTGACCAGGTCGGAAACGGCGGGCATTCGGGTGGAGCCACCGACGAGCACGACGTGGTCGATGTCGGCGACCTTGACGTCGGCGTCCTTCAGGACGGCGGCGAAGGGCTTCTTCGCACGGTCGAGAAGGTCCTGGGTGATGCGCTGGAACTCGGTGCGGGACAGGGTCTCGTCGAGGAACAGCGGGTTCTTGTCCTGGTCGACGGTGATGTACGGCAGGTTGATGGAGGCCTGCTGGGAGGAGGACAGCTCGATCTTGGCCTTCTCCGCGGCCTCACGCAGACGCTGCAGGGCCATCTTGTCCTTGGACAGGTCGACGCCGTTGGCGGTCTTGAACTTCTCGACCAACCAGTCGACGATGCGCTGGTCCCAGTCGTCGCCACCGAGCTTGTTGTCACCGGAGGTGGCGCGCACCTCCACGACACCGTCACCGATCTCCAGGAGGGAGACGTCGAAAGTACCGCCACCGAGGTCGAAGACCAGGATGGTCTGCTCCTTGTCGCCCTTCTCCAGGCCGTAGGCCAGGGCGGCGGCAGTCGGCTCGTTGACGATACGCAGGACGTTGAGGCCGGCGATCTGGCCGGCGTCCTTGGTGGCCTGACGCTGGGCGTCGTTGAAGTAGGCCGGGACGGTGATGACGGCGTCGGTGACGTCCTCACCGAGGTAGGCCTCGGCGTCCCTCTTCAGCTTCTGGAGGGTACGCGCGGAGATCTCCTGCGCGGTGTACTTCTTGTCGTCGATCGCCTCGGTGGTCCAGCCGTCGTCGCCGATGTGGCGCTTGACGGAGCGGATGGTGCGGTCGACGTTGGTGACGGCCTGGTTCTTGGCCGACTGTCCGACGAGCACTTCACCGTTCTTGGCGAAGGCGACGACGGACGGGGTGGTGCGGGCGCCCTCGGAGTTGGCGATGACGGTGGCCTCGCCACCTTCCAGAACAGAAACCACCGAGTTGGTGGTACCGAGGTCAATTCCCACTGCGCGTCCCATAGTGACGTCCTCCTGTGTGTTGGTGCTGATGATGTTGCACTGTTTGTTAAGTGAGCCAGGCTCAAGTCTGCACCCGGTTCTCCGGACTGTCAAACCTAGTTGAGTATGTCCGGCTCAACTTGATGACATACGGTACAACGGCGGAGCCCGCGAACTTGTTCCCGGTACGCTCAACTTTTTTTCGACCACTACGATCGGAGTCCATGAGCCTGCAGATGAAGCTTGTCGCCGCCTACGTGAAGCGGACCCGTCACCGGACCTGGGCCTCCGGGGAGAAGACCCGTGAGGTCATGGCCTCACCCCGGGAGTCTGCACCGGTGCCGCACGAGCTCTACCAGGTCAACCACATGGTCAGAAGCGAGGTCACCACCGCCGGCGGCACCTTCACCGTGCACGGCCTCGTCCCCGCGACCGACGCGTCCCGCGAGACCCCGCTCGACATCTGCGTCTACCTCCACGGTGGCGGCTACATCCACGGCATGGATGAACGACACTGGAGGATGGTCAGTGATCTCGCCGGCGCGGGGATGCGGGTCATCGTCCCCGACTACGGCCTCGCACCGGAACATGACGCCGATGCCGCGCTCAGCCTGCTGGACACCGTCATCGGGGACGCCGCGACGGAGGCGGAACAGTCCGGGCACCGGCTGCGGCTCGCCGGAGATTCCGCCGGTGGCGGCCTCGCACTCGGATGGTTGCTCACGACCGGGCACAGAGACGCCGCGTCGGCGGTTGAACGGCTCGCACTGATCGCCCCCTGGCTCGATGTCACCTGCTCCTCCCCTGGTCTCGACACCCTCGTCAACGACGATCCCTGGCTGCACCCGACGGGACTCCGGATCGCGGGTGAGGCCTGGGCCGGCGGGCGTGACCTGCAGGACCCGTTGGTCAGTCCGCTGGCGGCGACGGACGCCGTACTGTCGTCCCTCCCCCAGGTGAGGATCTGGACCGGGACGCGCGACATCCTCTCCGCGGAAGCCCTCGCCCTCGACCGACGACTGACCGCCTGCGGTGTGGAACACAAGGTCCTGACGACCCCCGGTGCAGTACACGTCCACCCGCTGACACCGACCCCCGAGGGAAAGGCCGCGCGCCAGGAAGTCATCGCGTGGCTTAGCGGGGGCCCCGACTCTGACTAGTATGGAACAGTCAATGTACCCCTTGAGACCGACGCAGGCCCGACGGAACGAAGAGATCAGATGAACGAACCCTCAGACCCTCAGCGACCCTCCGGCGGTGACCGGCCCCGGGAGACCGCGGCGTTCGAGGACACGGAGTTCTCTTTCGGCGATGCGGCATCCCGCTCCGGCTTCACCGCCGATGTCGTGGAGAACAAGGACGACAACGGCAATGCCACCGACGGCTCCGTCGTCGACGCCGATGTCGTCGGCGAGGAGGCGCTCGGCCACACCTCCGATCCGGAGATGACCGGCATCATTCCGGCGATCCGCGACGACAGTCCCCGGCCCGCGGACCTGGCTGCCCCGGCGGCGGCTGAGGTCCCTGCTGAAGCCGCTGAAGCGTCTGTCGAGACCACGGCCGGCGGGGGTGACGGGGACGACGGCACCGATGATGAGCGCAGCGGTTTCCGACGGATTCCCCCGTGGGGCTGGATCCTCGTTGTCGGCGCAGTCCTCGCTGTCGTGGTCGGGCTGGTCACCGCCGCCCTCATGCGCGGCAACTCAACCTCCGGCCCCGCCCCGCTGACCAGTGTGCAGCCGAACTACGAGCGTCCCGAGGCCTGGAACGGCGAGGAGTCCTCCCCGTCCGCCGACGTGCCGACCGCGGACCAGGGCTACGGGTTCGACCCCTACAGTGACGGTCTCGGCAACCAGACCTGGGACAGCGGAACCACCGGCGACAGCGGTGGGGACTGGGACAATGACGAGAACGTCGGCCCGACGGACACCACCGACGACGGAGCCGGGGACACCGGTGACAACGGTCCGGAGACCGGTGCCCCGGGTGGCGACGGCGATGACCCGGACGAGTCCGGCACCCCGGGCACCGACACCCCCGGTGGGGGCACGGGTGACACCGGTGGCGCAGGTGACACGGGTGACACCGGCGGAGAGACCACCGAATAGCGGGGTATCGCGGACGCAGTAGCCCCACGCTGGCATGATGGGACGAATGAGCACCACACCGAAGCACCCCGTGGAGCTTCGTCCCCTGGACCAGTCGACGAAGCTCCAGAATGTCCTCTACGAGATCCGTGGCCCGGTGAACGCCGAGGCCGAGCGCATGGAGGCCGACGGCCACCGGATCCTCAAGCTCAACACCGGCAACCCCGCCGCCTTCGGCTTCGACGCCCCGGACACCATCGTCCAGGACATGATCGCCGGCCTGCCCTACGCCGCCGGGTACTCCCAGTCCAAGGGCATCCCTTCGGCGCGCCGTGCCGTCGTCACCCGCTACGAGCTCATCCCGGACTTCCCCACGTTCACCACCAATGACGTCTACCTCGGCAACGGTGTCTCCGAGCTCATCACCATGACCATGCAGGCGATGCTCAATGACGGCGACGAGGTTCTCATCCCCTCGCCGGACTACCCGCTGTGGACCGCGGCGACCACGCTCGCCGGTGGCAAGGCCGTCCACTATCTCTGCGACGAGGAGAACGACTGGGCCCCGTCCATCGAGGACATCGAGTCCAAGGTCACCCCGCGGACCAAGGCCATCGTCGTGATCAACCCGAACAATCCGACGGGTGCGGTGTACAGCCGCGAGGTGCTCGAGCGGATCGTCGCCGTCGCCCGGAAGCACTCCCTGCTGGTGCTCTCCGACGAGATCTACGACAAGATCCTCTACGATGACGCCGTCCACATCAACACCGCGTCCCTGTGCCCCGATCTGCTGTGCATCACCTTCAACGGTCTGTCAAAGGCATACCGCGCCGCAGGTTTCCGCTCGGGCTGGATGGTACTGACCGGGCCGAAGGAGCATGCACGGGGATTCATCGAGGGCATCGAACTGCTGTGCTCGACCCGCCTGTGCGCCAATGTGCCCGCCCAGTACGGCATCCAGGTCGCGCTGGGTGGACGCCAGTCCATCGATGATCTGGTGCTCCCCGGCGGTCGCCTGCTGGAGCAGCGCAACGTGGCCTACGAGAAGCTCAACGAGATCCCGGGGGTGAGCTGCGTGAAGCCGATGGGTGCGCTCTACGCGTTCCCGAAGCTGGACCCGAACGTCCACGAGATCCACGACGACGAGCAGTTCATGTTCGACCTGCTCCGCGCCGAGAAGATCCACCTGGTCCAGGGCACCGGCATGAACTGGCCGACCCCGGACCACTTCCGCGTCGTCACCCTGCCGTGGGCACGGGACCTGGCGGAGGCGATCGAGCGGCTCGGCAACTTCCTCGCCAGCTACAAGCAGTAACCGGGGGAGGTTGCGGTGATCAGGCTGCGAGGACGGATCCCCTTCGGGGGTCCGGAGGTGGTGCTGGCGGTGCTGGTGCTGGTCACCGAGTTCACCGTCTCCTCCGAACCCGTCACCCTGGCGTCCGTGGCCTGCGCAGTGGCCGGCGTCCTCCTCGTCGCCGGGGGCACGCGCTGGCCACAGACCGTGGCGGCCCTGTCCGTCCCCTTCGCCGCGGCCTCCTCCTATGTCGCCGAGGACGCCAGCACCTATGCCGTCTTCTTCATCGTCATCATCATCGAGGTGGTCACCGCCGCTGGCCTGGCGACGGCGGGACTGATACTGGTGCTGGTGCACACGGCCCTCTCCATGGTGGACTTCACCGGCGGCACGGTGGATATGGACCCCGCGGTCCTGGTGGTGGTCCTCGCCATCCTGGGTACCGGCCATCTCATCGGTCGTAACCGCCTCACCCAGGAGATCCGCAACGCCGATTTACGTCGGACTCTGGCTGACAGTCAACGGCGCCAGCGACTGGGCATGGCCCGCGAGCTCCATGACTCGGTCGCCACCAGCCTGACCAGTGTCGTCATGCGGTCCCAGACCCTGGAACTCACGGCCACCGGAGACGACAACGCAGAGATCCGTGAGGGTCTGGAAGACATCTCCCGGACCTCGAGGGAAGCCCTGGAACAGGTGCGGACCATGCTCCGACTGCTCAATTCCGAGATCCAGTCCGGCCCGGACTCCACCGAATCCGCACCGCCGCCCACTGTCCGTGCGGGGCTCGCCACCGCCACCCGTGAGCTACGGGCCCACCGCCTCCGGGTGACCTCCACCATCACCCTGCCACGGACCGGTGAACCACCGGTCGACCGGCGGACGCTATCGCGCGTCCTCACCGAAATGACCTCCAATGCGGTGAAACACTCCCCCGACCACGCCACGGTGAAGATACGCTGCCGGACCACGGATGACGCGCTCATCGTGTCCATGACCAACCCGGTGGCCCCTGTCGGCGACGGTGAAAAGGATCCCGCGCTGACCACCCATCTGGGCATCGGCTCCATGACTGCCCGTGCCACCGCTGCCGAGGGTCACCTCACTGCGGGGCTGATCACGCAGGACAGCGACACTCAAGTCTGGCGAACCACAGTCACCTTGCCTATTGTTGACAGCGTTCCCGAAGATTCTGTCACTCTCCGTGACACCCCCTGACAGAGGAGAAGTCATGAACACCCCCCACAGGAAGTCCGTTCTGCGTCGTCTCGCCATCGGAGCCCTCACCGTCGGCCTGTCCGCCGGTCTCACCACCGGTGTCGCCTCCGCCGCCCCGACCCACGGAGACTACAAGGCGTCCCTCGGCCAGGTCTTCGCCTGCGGAGAGCACAACTACCCCTGGTGCTGACAGGTTCCGAGACCCCGGTGACCACGCCCGCCCCCGCCACGATCCGACTGCTGCTGGTCGACGATGACCCCCTGGTCATGTCGTCTCTCCGGCTGTACTTCTCGACACCTGCCGCAGCGGCCATCGAGGTCGTCGGCGAGGCCACGGACGGTACCGCCGCACTGGACCTGCTGAAGACCGTCGAGGCGGATGTCATCATGACGGACATCCACATGCCCGGCATGGACGGCGTCTCACTGCTCCGGGAGGTCCGCTCCCTGGACAACCCCCCGGTCTTCATCGCCATGACCGCCCTGGACGAGGACGAGACGATGCTCTCGATCCTCTCCCTCGGCGGCGCGGGCTACATCCTCAAGAGCTCCCGTCCGGAGTTCATCATCGACACCGTCCACCAGGCACTCGCCGGTGGCACGGTGGTCAGCCCGCAGCCGGCCACCCGGCTGATCCAGCATCTTCCCGCGCCCGACGGTCAGTCTCCCGAGGACGCGACATCGGTTGCGGTCGCCCCGGCACCGGACCGTCCGGAGACCTCCTCCAGACTGGCCCGGCTGTCGCCTGCCGAGGAGCGCGTCCTCGCGCTCATCTGCACCGGACTGTCGAACTCCGAAATCGCCCGAGAGACCGGCCGGTCGGCGAGTGCCGTGAAGAAGGCCGTGTCCTCCCTGCTGGCGAAGTTCGGGACCGAGTCCCGGATTCAGTTGGCGGTTCTCGCCGTCGAGGCCGGGTTCCACCCGGAGGACTGAGCCCCGCATCCGGTTCCGCGGTAGTCCCACCCGGCGCCGGTCCACCGGTCGACCGGCAGGCAGTTTCGCCCGTCGACGACGGTCGGCACCGACACCAGGTCATAGGCTGTCGCAGGATCAAGATCCCTGAACTCCGGCCAGTCCGTGGCGATCACCGTCACCTCTGCCCCACGCAGTGCCCCGGACACATCCCTGCCGTACCCGGGTACTGCAGGATCGCACACGGTGACCAGCGCCCCGGCGTCCTCAAGTTGCCCGATGACATCAGTCGCCGGGGATTCCCGGATGTCGTCGCTGCCTGGTTTGAAGGACGCTCCGAGCACCGTGATCCGGCGCCCCGACACGGAACCCCCGCAGACGTCGACCACCTGGTTGACGAGGCGGTCGCGTCGGTGCATGTTCTCGGCGTCGACCGCCCGGAACAGGTCCGCCGCATATGTGGCGTCCACCTGCTCCGCCCGTGCCGCGAGACCCCGGAGATCCTTCGGCAGACATCCGCCACCGAAACCGAGCCCCGCAGTCAGCGCCCCGGGCCCGATCCTGGGGTCCAGCCCGAGAGCGGTCGAGAGCACGGAGACGTCACCGCCGGTGGCGTCGCAGAGGTCGGCCACGGCGTTGATGAAGCTGATCTTGGTGGCCAGGAACGCATTGGCGGAGACCTTGACCAGTTCCGCGGTCGTCGGATCCGTGACCAGGAACGGAATGTCGCCGAGGTCCGCGTAGATCTCCCGCACCGTCGCCTCGGCGTCGGCGGCCGACTCCGGAACACCGAGGACGATGCGGTCCGGGTGCAGGGTGTCCGCGATGCCGTGACCTTCCCGGAGGAACTCGGGGTTCCAGCACACCGTCACCTGTTCCGGCGTCCGGTCCTGAAGTCCCTGTGCGGTGCCGGCGGGGACCGTCGACTTACCGACGATCAGATGGTCACCGTCGTCGCAGTGTGCCACCAGCTCATCGACGACACCGTCGACGGCCGAGAGGTCCATCTCCCAACCGTCGGCCGACTGGGGCGTCCCGACGCACAGGAAATGCACCCGGGCATGGACGGCGGCCTCCGCCACGGAGGTGGTGAAGTGGAGGCGTCCGGCCTTCAGGCCGGCGGTGAGCAGGTCATCGAGTCCCGGCTCCAGGACCGGGGAGCGTCCGTCGTTCAGTGAGTCCACGCGGACGGGATCGATGTCGACACCCAGGACGTCATGACCGAGGGACGCCAGGCAGGCGGCATGGGTGGCCCCGAGGTATCCGGTACCGAGGACGGTGATCTTCATACCCCGGTTCTATCACGGGCGTCCCGGGCCGCTGCCACGGCACAGTTCCGCGACAGCGACTGACCGTTCCGCGCAATTTTCTCCGACATTGACGGAGAAACAGCGGTTTTGCGCGGGTGTGAGGTTATCCTTCCCGACATGAGACGTTTCCCGGACACCCGCCCGACGACGCTGGCCGCAGTCGTCGTCGCCACGCTCGTCACCGGCACGGCCGCGCCCGTCGCCGCCGCTGCGGCGCCCGCATCCACCCGAGGCGCGGTCCTCACCAGCTCCGCTCTTCCGGATGACCTGGTTCTCACCCGCTCCTCCGGCGGCTGGCACTTCGAGTACGAGACGGACGGCCCGCAGGGGCAGACGGCCAGCAGCCTGGGGACGCTGTACCTGCCGCAGGGCGAGGCACCCGAGGGCGGTTGGCCGGTGCTGGTCTACGGCCACGGCACCCAGGGCCTCGGTGACAGGAACGTCAGCTGGACCGGTTGGGTGGGTGAGGACAACAGCGGCGACCAGTACCTCGCCGAGTGGCTGGACGCCGGTTTCGCGGTCGCTGCACCCGAGTACGTCGGTCTCGGCACCGACGGCGTCCACCCCTACCTCAACACCCACAGCGAGGGCGCGGCGATGATCGACATCGTCCGGGCATCCCGTGCCCTGTCCGACCAGCTCAGTACCACGTGGGTCACCAACGGTTACTCCCAGGGCGGTCACGCCTCCATCGCCGCGGCGGGGATGGCCGCCGAATATGCACCCGAACTGCACCTTGCGGCTGCGACCGCCGGCGGCGTCCCGGCCGGAATCGCCGACGAGATGGCGACGATCGCCCCGGGCGTGCCGTTGAGCCAGCCTGACCTGCAGACCTACGTCAGCTATGTGCTCGCGGGATTCCGCGCCGCCCGTCCGGACTTCCCGCTGGATGACTACCTCTCCGACAAAGGCCGGGAGATCGTCGACCTGGCGGAAGAGGCCGACTACTTCGAGATGTCGGATGCTGTCGCCGGACTGCCGGTCGGCGACATGGTGACCAGGCCGCTGGCGTCCGGCGACTTCCTCGCCGCACTGCGGGAGCACCTGGCCGTACCGGACCGTGGATGGGACGCACCGGTGTTCATCTACCAGCAGCAGTTCGACCTCGTGAGCCCGGCGCCGTTCACTGACCGTCTGGTGAACTCCGCCCGCGGCAACGGCATGGACGTCACCTACCGGGTCGACCACGACCCGGCCGGTCATGCCGGCTGGACCGACGGTCTGGCGGACGCCGTGGCCTTTGCGAAGGCCCGTATCTGATCCCCATAGACACTGCAGGGCGTTGCCAGGGTCCTCCAAGACAGGGACCGTAGATTGACACTCATCGGTACAGGGACAGACGGAAAGGAACCGTATACGGCAGCTGAGCATTCTCCTCTTGAAACGTCAGCAGAGAACCCCCGCCGAGCATCCGCTCGACGGGGGTGATCTGTGTCTGCCGGAAGTTACCGGAAGTTGAGGTAGGCCTTCGAGGCCGTCGGCCCGCGCTGCCCCTGGTACTTCGACCCCAGCGGACCGGATCCGTAGGGGTTGTCCGCTGGGCTGGAGAGATTGAAGACGGCGAGCTGCCCTATCTTCATGCCGGGATACAGTGCGATCGGCAGGTTCGCCGTGTTCGACAGTTCCAGGGTGATGTGACCGGTGAAGCCGGGGTCGATGAAACCGGCGGTGGAGTGGGTCAGCAGTCCGAGGCGCCCGAGGGAGGACTTGCCCTCCAGTCGGGCGGCGAGGTTGTCCGGGACCGTGACGTACTCCAGGACCGAGCCGAGGACGAACTCACCCGGGTGGAGGATGAAGGCGTCCTCCGCGATATCCCCCTCCGCCAGCGGGACACCGTTCTCACCGAGGTGGTCGCCGACCTCCACGAGAGTGGTCAGTTCCTCCTGCGGGAGCTTCGGGTCGATATGGGTGTACTTCGAGTTGTTGAACACCCGGAAGTACCGGTCGAGGCGCACGTCAATGCTGGACGGTTGGACCATCGCCGGGTCGAAGGGGTCGAGGGACAGTGCCCCGTCGTCGATGGCGGAGCGTATGTCGCGGTCGGAAAGAAGCACGTGACCAGAGTAACCCAGCGGGTTGCACAAGGGGTCGAGCGCCTGTGTTAGAGTACTGACCGTCGGCTGGACCGCGGCGAACGCCGCGGGTCCGGCCTACTGCCGATGTAGTTCAATGGTAGAACTTCTGCTTCCCAAGCAGACGGCGCGGGTTCGATTCCCGTCATCGGCTCAGCGGATGCTACAGTGCTTTCCGCACGCCCCCTTAGCTCAGTCGGTAGAGCGTTTCCATGGTAAGGAAAAGGTCAGCAGTTCGATTCTGCTAGGGGGCTCCATTTCTCTCCGCCGCCCGGCGCACTGTAGTGACGGTGCACCGGGCTGCTGTGCATCGGCGGCAGGGACCGAGGGAAACACCTGCCGACACAACTGTCGGACGCATGGTGGACACACAGGGGAAATCTGCCGTCCCTGCGAGTGACAAATATCACAACGGAGACTGTAACGGCAGGTCATGGCGACAAAGTGCGGCACCGCCAGTTTTCTTCCACGGCGATTTCCCCTGCTCATGGAGCACGGCAGAACTCAGTTGTCACAGTCAGAGAACGCGGTGACCGGTTGAGGCGTTAGGCTCGACCCGTCAACTCTTCCACCCTCACGATCTCCTTCACCCCCACTCCCCGACTCTTCCCCTCACTTTCCCTCGCGTTCCCTCACCTCTCCATACCCCGGCCACCCCTCTCACCCCCCTCACCGGCCGGCCCACAAGAAACGACTCTCCCATGGTTCTCCACACCTCCACTGTGGCCCCCGGAACACCGTCGGTCACCGCCGAACCGTCCTCGCGTCGGATCACCCGAAACCGCGACACCCGCCGGTTCCGTCATGCACAGCGCACCTGGCTCTATGTCGCCGGTGACCTGATCGCGATCGTCACCGCGACCGTCATCGCCGACCTGCTCTCCATATACACCTGGGCACCCAGCGTCGGCCTCGTCGCCGACCATTTCTTCTCCGAGCGCAACCTGCTGCTGTCCGTCGGTGTCATCACCTTCTGGCTCAGCGCGATCGCCTTCACCCACGGGTACAGCCACCAGGCCCGGACGTTCCCCCGTATCGGCCGGGAGAACGTCATCAAGGGCAGTCTCGTCTTCGCCGCCGTGCTCGCCATGGTGGACGCGGTGTCCAGCTACTCCCTGTTCCGCCACTTCGCCCTCTTCGGACTGCCGGTCGGCCTGTTCCTGCTGATGGTCTCCCGCATGGTCTGCCTCCGCGTCACCAAGCGCTACCTCGCCGAACTGCAGCACAACTTCCTCGCGATCGGTCAGGTCCGGGACATCAACCGTCTCCTGCGGTCCTTCCATGACATCCAGGAGGCCGGCACCCTCATCCACGGCATCCTGCTGACCGACCCGGAGAACCGCCACCACCTCCTCGATGCAGGACCGGTGCCGGTGGACTCCGTCTGCATGAGTGTCCTGACCACCGAGGACTTCATCCAGACCGCCGCATCCTATGACTGCGACGCCGTCTGGGTCGCCTCAATCAGCGAATTCGGCCACCGGAATCTGCGACGGATGTCCTGGCAGCTCAACAAGCTCAACATGCGTCTCTACCTCGACCCGATGCTCGAGGGCATCAGCGGTACCCGCCTCGACGTCGTCCCCTTCGGCCCCCGGCATGCCCTGTATGTCGACCGCCCCCGGTTCAGCGCCGCCAACGGGCTGGCCAAGCGAGCCTTCGACATCATCGTCTCCGCTGTCGCACTGGTCCTGATCTCCCCGATCATGCTGTTCACCGCGCTGGCGATCAAGATCGAGGACCGCGGCCCCGTGTTCTACATCAGCGAGCGGGTCGGCTACCACGGGCAGTCCTTCCGGATCTTCAAGTTCCGCAGCATGCACACCGATGCCGACGATCGGCTCCAGAAGCTCCGCGACGAGGTCGGCGCCGAGGGGCTGTTCAAGATGAAGGACGACCCCCGCATAACGAAGGTCGGAAAGTTCATCCGGAAGACCAGCATCGACGAGCTGCCCCAGTTCATCAATTCCCTGCTCGGCACGATGAGCGTCGTGGGGCCCCGCCCCCACCTCAGCCACGAGGTGGACGCCTTCAGCTCCGACATGCGGATGCGCATGGAGGTCCGACCGGGCATCACCGGCCTGTGGCAGGTCTCCGGCAGGTCCGATCTGACCCCGCAGCAGGCCGAACAGCTCGACCTCTACTACGTCGACAACTGGTCCCTGTCCCTCGACGTGAAGACCGTCGCCCGGACCTTCCGTGCCGTCGCCCTGTCCCGGGGTGCGTACTGATGCGCATCCTCCATGTCACCGACTGCTTCCACGGCGGCGTCGCCACCGCGGTCGACCAGTACGCACGACTGACCCCGGAGCACGACCATCTGCTGCTCGCGAACAACGCCCGGGGGTCGGATGCCCCGGTCCAGCGCACGCCCGGCGTCTTCGTCACCGACCTCGGACTGCCCGCGTCCCCTGTCGCGGCGGTACGGTCCGTGCGGGACGCTGTCCGGCGCTACCGACCGGATATCGTCCACGCCCACTCCAGTTTCGCCGGAGCCTACGCGCGTACCGCGGCAGCTCTCGACCGGGTGCTACCGGGCGGTCACGCCCGTCCGGTTCTCTACACCCCGCACAGCTTCGCCTTCGAACGGGCGGACATCCCCGGCTGGAAGAGGTCCCTGTTCCGGGGCATGGAGAGGGTCCTCTACCCGCTGACCTCCGTCGGCGTCCCCTGCGCCGACCGGGAAGGCGAGCTCATGGTCGGTCTCGGCAACCGGTTCGCCCCGGGCGTCCCGGTGATTGTCGTGCCGAACGTGCTGCTCGACGACCATCCGGCAATCCCGGACAGTTGGGCACCGACCGAGCCACCGACCGTGGGCGTCGTCTCCCGGGTCACGCCGCAGCGCGACCCGGCGTTCTTCGTCGAGACCGCGAAGCGGATCCGGGCGTCCCGCCCCGATGTGCGTTTCACGTGGATCGGAGACGGCGACGGCAAGGACGCCGCCCTCACCGATCTGCTCACCGACGCCGGCATCGAGGTCACCGGATGGCTGTCCGGCGAAGAGCTGCGCCACCGCATCTCGGAGCTGTCCCTGGTCATCCACACCGCACGGTGGGACGGCTTCCCGATGGCGGTTCTCGAGGTGCGCCGGATCGGCGTCCCCCTGCTCGTGCGTGACATCCCCGCCCTGCAGGAATGCCCCGCCACCGCCCGCTTCGGCACACCTCAGGAGGCTGCGGAGAAGGCCCTCACCATTCTCGGTGAGGGGACCGACCCGGCCCGCTGGGACAGTCTTGACCGTGCCCACACCCCCGACCGTCAGCGCGACCGACTCACCGAGGCCTACCGCCTCGCCGTCGGCCTACCGAAGGAACAGGTGACCGTGTAAATGCCAGGATCAGTGACGGATCCCAGACGCACCAGTGGAGCAGCATCCTCTCCGCTGGTGCTCTCGGTCGTGCTCGGCGCGATCGCCGTGACCGTCGGGCTGGTCGTCCGCCCGGCACTGACCGGTAGGTTCGGTGGTTTCGGCGGCGACGCCAAGACGATCCAGTCGATCATGACCTCGCCGTTCGACGCCGTCGAGCTGGGCTACGGCTCGTACTCCGTCATCGCCGACTTCTACATCCGGATCGGACTGTCGGACTCCCCGACCGCCGCCGGTGTCCTCGGCGCGGTGGTCGGTGCGACAGTTCTCGCGGTCGTCCTGATCCGTGTCGGGGGCGTCCACCGCGGACGACTGTCCCTGGCACTGGCGTTCATCACACCGCTGACGATCGGCATCTACCAGGCCGCGTACACCAAGGAGATCATCATCTCCCTGGCGATGCTGGCCGTGGTGCTGATGCCGGTGAACTGGCTCGGTGAACTGCTGGTCATCGGCACGCTCATTGTGCTGGGTGCCGAGTTCCGCTCCTACTGGCTCATCGTCGCCGCCGTCTACGTGGTCTTCCGGTTCCTGCTCTCCCGCCGCGACGGGCGCACGGTCGGCCGCGTGGTGTGGATGATCATCCTGTTCTCGGTGCTCACCGGACTGGCGATGTGGGTGACACAGGGCGTTCCTGCGGACAGTTTCCGCGGAGACGTCAACGACACCGCCGCCCGTCAGGCGAACACCGGCTCTCTGATCACCCGATTCATCGAGGCACCGGAGCCGGTCGGAGGAGTCCTGAACTCCACCCTGACCTCACTCTTCTTCATCGCCCCACTGCCGATGCTGCTGAAGCTCTCGCCGTACTACCTGTTCATCGGCGTTCTGTTCGCCGTGATCTGGATCAGCGCGGTGCGTGCGGCGACCGTCGCCGGCCGCAGTACCCCGATGCTGGGACGGTTCATCGCCCTGCCACTGGCTTTCCTCGTCGTCCAGGGGCTCTTCGAACCGGACTGGGGCTCCGCCTTACGGCACGCCACACCGGTCATCCCGTTCATCGTCGGAGCCGTAGCTCTGTCGGAACAGACCGGAGCGGCGCCACCGGGCTCTCCACCTCCAGACCAGACGTCCCCATCCATCACGCCCCCACGATCAGTTAGGAACCTCATGACCGCCAGAACCACTGACCGCACCGACGGCGCCACCGCACGCAATGTGCTCGCCGACTACCTCGGACACCTCCGCCGGTGGTGGTGGATGCTGGTCGTCGGCCTCATCGTCGGTGGACTCGTCGGCTGGGGCATCTCCGCGGTGATGACCAAGGAGTACACCGCTACCTCGCAGCTCTACGTCGGCACCGCATCCTCCGGTGGATCCGCTGACGCCTACAACGGCGCGATGCTCAGCCAGAAACAGGTCGGGTCCTACGCCGAGATGGCGACCGGCCGGGCGCTCGGTCAGCGGGTCGTCGATGACCTGAACCTCGACAAGACCGCGGGCGAGGTCGCCTCGATGATCAGCGCCGGCGCCCACAAGGACACCGTCATCCTGGACCTCAGCGTTGCCTCGGACGACGCCCGGTTCTCCAGCGACGTGGCGAACTCCGCCGCAGCACAGCTTCAGGCGATGGTCCACGACCTCAACACACAGACTTCCCCGAACGGCCAGTCCGGCGCTCCGCAGCTTGCCGTGCTCAATGACGCGGAAGTCCCGGATTCGCCTTCCTCACCGAATACCATGCTCAACATCATCCTCGGCCTGGTGGTCGGACTGGTCATCGGTGCGGTCGCCGCCGTGATCCGCGGTCTCACCGACCGTCGCATCAGCGGCAGCGACGAGGTCCGCGAGATCGTCGATGCCCCGGTCGTGGGCACCATCGGCACGACCGAAGCTCTCGCCGAGCACCACACCATCGACTTCACGGCCGCCCCGACCCCCGCTGCCGAACAGTTCCGCGAGCTGCGCACCAACCTGCGCTTCCTCGACGTCGACAACGCCCCGACCGTCCTCGCCGTCACCAGCGGTATGTCCGGTGAAGGAAAATCGACGCTGGCGATGAACCTGGCGCTGGCGCTGGCCGATGACGGCGAGAATGTCTGCCTGGTCGACGGCGATCTGCGCAATCCGAGCATCGCCGACTACGCCGGCGGTAACCTGCAGTCCGCGGTCGGCCTGTCCACCACCCTCTCCGGGTCCGCCGGAGTTGATGACGTGATCCAGTTGACCGCCGTCGACGGCCTCAGCGTGATCACCTCGGGTCCGATCCCGCCGAACCCGGCCGAGCTGCTGGGTTCGCGACGGTTCGGGGAGGTACTCGCCACCCTGGCCGCCCACTTCGACCACGTCATCATCGATGCCTCCCCGACACTGCCGGTCACCGATGGTGCGCTCGTCGCCGCGTCCGCCGACGGTGTCATTCTCGCTGTCCGCCACAACCGAACCACCTCCGACCAACTCACTGCGACCGCTGACGGGCTCGACGCCGTCAATGCACGTGTCCTCGGTGCCGTTGTGACGCTGACGCCGGCGGCGAAGGGCAAGGGATACTACCGCTACGGCTACGGCTACGGCGCGACAGGACACACGACCCAGGCCGTCACCTCCGGTGAGGCACCGGTGTCCCCTGAATCCACCCCGGAATCCGATTCGGTCCGGACCACCGCCCATCGCATGGACGACATCCCCGAGGGAACACCGGAACGGGCCGAGGTGGAGAACTGAGCGCCGCCCAGCACCGTAGACCCGGCCGATTCGGCCGGGTCTTTTCCCGTGTGTGGAACATGGGTGGAGCCCTGTTCGGCCAGGGCCTGAACTTCCTGGCGATGCTCCTGCCGATCGTCGGCGGAGAAACCGGTCAACTCGCCTACCTCATGCTTCCCCTGGCCCTGGCGACCGTCCTGTCCCGGACCTCGATCCTCGGCTTCCACAGCCGCTACCTGACGGTGCCGGGGGAACGGACCCGGACCGCGACAGCGGTATCAGCAGCATCGCTGTCGGTGACAACTCTGCTCTGTCTGTTGGTCGGGGCGACTGCTGCTCCGGTGCGCGACGTCGCCTTGTGGACCGGGCTGCTCGTGGTCACCAACGGGCTGTATCTCATGGCAGTGGCCGTGGCGACGCGCGAACAGCGGATGGACGTCTACTCCACCGCACGACTCGCCTTCGGCGTCACCAACATCGTCATCACCTCACTGGTGGTCTTCGTTGTCCCGTTCCAGGCCGGTCTGATCGTCGCCGCGGCAGCGAATCCACTGGTCGGCACCGTGCTGATCCTCGCACGGACGCAGAACCGGATACTTCCTCCCACAGTCAGCGATCTGCCACGCATGCTGAACCGTGAGCACCGTTTCTACCTCGCAGGGGCCGGGCGGGCGACCGGAGCCACCTTCCTGTCGGAGTGCGGCTTCCAGATCCAGGGGTTCATTACCCCGTTCCTCGGCCAGTACCAGGAAATCTGGGCAGTTGTGGTGCGTCTGACCGGTGGCTTCGGCACTCTGGCACAGCAGGTGATCGCCCCCGGACTGGAGGCCCGTATTGCTGCGGCGATCAGGAACGGTGACGCGGCGACGACGGCCAGGTGGTGCAGGATGTGCGCCATCGGTGGTCTCGTCCTCGGCGTCCTGTGTGCCGCAATCCAGGCCGGTGCCCTGCTCTTCGCCCTCCATGATGACGAGGCACTGACAGTCGGCGTCCTCGCCCTCACCGCGGTGTACTGCACGATGTCCCTGGCCACGAACCTGTCGGTGAAAATCCCCCTGATGAAGGGCTTCGACCACGCGTTCCTCGCCTGGTCTTCCGGTCGCCTGGTGCTGCTGCTCGGTCTCCTGCTCACCTCAGGGACCGCACTTCTCACCGGAACCGTGGTGGTGCAGACCCTCGCGTCCGTGGCGTTTCTCTGTGTGGCGCTGCGCCCGGTGCGCGGAGAAGCCCGGTAGCCCCAGGAAGCTCTCCTGCAACCTCCATCGCACGGGGACATCGGGGAAACGCCGTGGACAGTCACCGTTCGTGATCAGGGCGGGGTCGACCGTGCAGTTCCTGTGGCGGCGATCGGGATCGACACCTGCAGGATCGGATGGGACAGGGCACTCGGGGACGACCTCTACGATTTCAGGATCAGACGTTCACTGTGGACGCCCGGGGTATCAGTCCGGTAGCCGGCACGATTGCGCGATCTCAGAGCGTTGCTCCGGGTGTTCTGCACCTTTCACGGGAACCGAAGAGCCCGACCCGTCGGAGAAACGTCAGCAGACGGGGATCCGCGCGGCGCGACGCCTGCTTACACAGTGGAGACTCAGAGGTTGACCGCATCATGTGTCAACCCACACAGTTGCAGCAGAAAGAACCGCCGTGGTCCGAAGAGGAACGCATGTCCGTCAGCAGTTTCAACGCCGTGGTAGCGGAGGACAGGAAAACTGGTCCCCCACCGCCGAAGCGGTCTACGAAGCAGCCTCCAGAATGTTCACGGACGAGCTTGACGCACGCTGAACCGAATCCCGTCGACCACTCAGACCGCCCGGTCCTCCTGCGCTATCAGGCTCACGATTTCTGCCGCGGTCAGATCCGGCCGGTACTCGAGCACAGCACCGAGATCCCCGTACCAGGCGAACTGGCCGGCAAACTTCCCCACGTAACCGATACCGACCGTGGGCACTCCGCTGCTCAGTGCTGCCACACAGGCGTGCATCCGGGCAGAGACACAGACCCGGGCTCCGCTGATAGCGTCCTTCGCCTCCGCTGCCGTCGCCGGGACGGTCACTGTCGCCGGGATCCCCGCCTCCCCGAGCGCGGCCGCAGTCCTGCGTCCCAGTTCGAGATCACCGACCTCCTCCCGGATGTCGTGGACGACAATATCCACCGGCTGTCCCAACTGAAGTCCGATATTCCTCCAGAGGTCGACCAACTGCTCCGTGGTGACGCCGTACATGCCGCCCAGATGGGCGTTCGGAACGAACACCACAGGGGAACCACCGCCCGCCTCCCCCGCAGGTTCCAGTTCCGCCGCGATGTCCGGGGCACAGGAGACCTCCCTGTCGAACACGTCCTCTGCCCGGCGCGCAGAGACGGCGTCCCGGGCCTGCACAGTGACGCGATCGTCGAGTTGACGCAGGATCCGTCGGGCATCAGGGTGAATTCTCTCCGGCAGACTGAAGTTCACCAGAGATGCCGGGTGCCCGGCGGAAACCGCCGCGTTGAGCAGCCGGATCCGTGTCCCCAGCAGGGAGAGTTCATAGTCACCGGCGAGGGTGTCCGCACCGATGACGACCACAGGACCATCGGCCAGCGCATCAACTGTCCTGCGCGTCGGGGTCATCCCCGGACCGACCGTCAGATCGCCCAGTGCGAGAACTCCGACGGAGCCCGGGACCAGTGACCTCCAAGGGGCGGGGTCACCGGGAACGACCAGGTCGGTGTCGGGATACATCTGCGCGGCGACGACACCCATCGCCTCATCACCGAAGGACCCGTGCGGGGCAGGGAGGATCACCCGGGTACGGCCGGCACCCGACGACGGGGCAGCAGGGAGCGGCATATGTACGTTGACCTGCCCGAACAACCGCTGCCCCAGCCATTTCACCCGGTCGACCGGGGATACCCGGGACACCGGGGACGCCGTGTCCTCCATCGTGTCCCCGGCCCGCACCAGGGCCGCGAGATCCGACCAGTCCGGTTGTTCGGCGACACGGCGGACAGCACCGACGGACAACCCACGGTAGAGGTCAGGATCGGTGAGCAGCGGCTCCAGAGCGTCCGCCACGGCCTCAGGAGTCGTGTCGTCAGAGACCGCACCGAAGCCCTCGAGCTGTTCCGGTATCGCGCCGACCGGTGTTCCGACGCAGGGCACGGCATGCGCCAGCGCGAGGGTCACCGGTCCGGACTGGCTGGCCTCGGTGTACGGCAGCAACATGATGTCCATGCCCCGGACGACGTCGGTGACCTCGTCCTCGGGGATCCACCGGGTGTCCCAGACAGCCTCGGTACCGAGGTCGGTCTCACGGAGCCGCTCCTCGGGGCCGCTGCCGGTGATCCGGAGTTCGAACGGCGGGACGCCACGGTCCCGGAGGATCCTGGCCGCCGCCAGTGCGATGTCGATGCCCTTGTACGCCTGCAGTCGGCCGAACAGTCCGATCACCGGGACATCGGGGATCTCGCGTGGTTCCGTGGCAGCGTCCTGCAGATCGAAGGGCGGGTGGGAACCGGTGGCGACCGGAACACCGACCCTGTCAGAGAGCGCCCGGGTCACGGAGTCGGAGAAGGTGACGATCCGGTCGGCACGGCGCAGTTCATTGCGCTTACCGAGGATCTGGAGGATGTTCTCTTCGCCAGGGTGGATGGTCGCGTCATGGATGCAGGCGACGTACTCGATATCCCGTGGGGTGAGCACAGGAAGTGCGAGGGACTGGTAGACACTCTCCATCACACAGACGACACGGTCGATCTTCTGTGCCCGGAGCCAGCGACGCAGCCGCAGTGAATTCCACAGCAGCCGGGGGACACCGAGGATCACACCGAGGGTTGAGGTGTAGGTACGCAACGGGAAATCTCCGGCGCAGCGGGTTCCGGTCTCCGCGAGCCGAGGGGCGATCTCGGCGTCCGGGTTCCAGGAGAGGAAGATCTTGTCGGTACGGGTGGGCAGGTCGCCTGCAGCAAGATCCCCGTCGACAAGGTCGGCGAGGAAACGGGGGCCACCACCGGTGCGACCCCAGTGGACCCAGAGGGTCCGTGCGTCAGGCGACAGGGTGAGGGACCTGTCGTTGGACATGCCTGTCACTGTACGGCCCCGTTGCCGGTACCGCACTGCCGCATGCTCACATTGCCGCACCCCGGAGCCGGGGCTAGCATGAACGGCAGAACCTCTCCGTTCTCCTCTTCTCTCCGCTCTCTCCTTCTCTCTGTGTTCCCCCTCTCCCTGTTGTTCCTGTCCCCTCACACCTCCCAGGACGAACCCTCATGACGTCCGATCAGACGACCCTTGCCCCGGCGTCGGCGACAACGACGCCCGGTCGGCACCACAAACCCACGACCCGCAATGTCCCGGTCGACACCCTCCGAGGTCTCGCCTGCATTCTGCTGGTCACTTTCCATGTCATCGGCGACACATCGCTTGACGGCATCCGGGTCTCCGACGACAGCGCCTGGCGGTACTACACCGATTCGGTGGAATACCTGCGCATGCCGCTGTTCACCCTGCTGTCCGGCCTGGTCTACGCCTGGCGACCGCTCGCAGCCCCGTCGAAGTACCGGGATTTCATGACCAGGAAGGCCCGTCGATTGCTGGTACCTTACGTGATCTTCGTGCCGTTGCTCGGAATAACACAGATGGTCGCCCCGGACGTCAACGGCGCTCGGGACTTCGAACCTCTGAACTGGCTGCTGACGTCACTCAGTCCGTACTGGTTCCTGCTCACCACCTTCTGGATGTTCGCAGTTGTCGCGCTCGCAGACTCCTACGGTCTACTGCGTAGCCCGTGGGTCTTCGGTGGCGTGTTCCTCGCGGTCTCGACCATCGTTATCCTGCAGGACACCACCGGATTCCGGATTCTCCAGCTGGGCCAGGCACTGACCCTGTTCCCCTTCTTCCTCGCCGGTGTCGGCATCCACCGGTTCCGACTGCTTCCACGGTCCGTCCCGGCGGCCCTGTGTTGGACGACTGCGCTCATCGCCCTGATCGTCGCGGTACAGCTGTCGCTGAACGGCCAACTTCCGGAGTTCGACTCGCGCCACAGTGTGGTCGGTATCGCACTGGGCATCGTCTTCCCCGTCGCCTTCCTCGGCTGGTCCCTGCAGTCGCGGGCGTTGGCCTGGATCGGCGGGTACTCCTCCGGGATCTTCCTGCTGCATGCCTTCGCGATCGGGTTCTTCCGGGCATTTACCGGTGCCGTCGGCATCGAGGCTGACGTACCGCGGTTCATCATCCTCTCCCTCGGCGGCCTCTTCGGCTCTGTCCTCGGCATCGTCATCCTCCGCCGTTTCCGGATCGGCCCGGTCATGGTCGGTCGCATCATGCTCGGCGAGAAGGGAAAGAAATGAACATCCTCTTCGTCTGCACCGGCAATATCTGCCGCTCCCCGGTCGCCGAACACCTGTTGCGTGACCTGGTCGGCGACGGTCACACCGTCTCCAGCGCCGGCATCGCGGGACTGACCGGATACGCCATGGACCCCCGGTCAGTGGAGTATCTGCGGCTCCGCGGCATCGACGGGAACGATTTCACGGCCCGTCGGATCAGCCGTCGGATCCTCGAGGAACCGGACCTCATCATCGGTTTCGAGCAGGACCACGTCAACGAATGCCTCGCCCTGCAGCCTGCAGCCATCTCCGGTACCTTCCGGCTCTGTCAGCTTGCCGACTGGCAGCGCACCGGAAACCTGGCGTCCCTCACCGACCTGCCGGCACAGCGCCGGACACTCCCCGCCGTGAACTGCGAACTGGAGGATCCGGTGACCTTCCAGACCTTCGACGACTACTTCCGGGTTCTCGACGTGATCGCCGCCGACGTCGCGGCACTCGCCCAACTCCTGCCTGTCGAGGTCTGAACCGTGCCGCGCCGGATCAGTCCAACTGCCCGGCGACGCCGCCCCCTTGCCGTCCTGACCGCTGTTCTGGTGGTACTCGTCGGGGCCTGGGGCTGGTTCGCCGCGACGAAGATCTACTTCCCCCGGCTCGACCAGGCTCCGGAGAACGCCGATGTCCTGGTCCAGGTCGGTGGAATCCCGTGGAAGGACTACCAGACCGCTCGGGACACCGCCCGGCGCCTCGGCATCCCGGATCTCGTCCTCTCAGACCCGTCCTCCGGCACCGAGGTGCACGACCGCTACTGCGGGCCGCTGGAGGGGGTCCGGGTCCACTGCTTCGCCCCGGACCCGTCGACGACCCGGGGAGAGGCCCGCGGTTTCGCAGAGCTCGCTGCGAAGAATGACTGGCATTCCGCCTACGTTCTCTCCACCGGACGTGAGCACGTCGAGCGGGCCCGGCTGTACTTCTCCCGATGCTGGGGAGGGGAACTGGCCGTGAACCGGCCGGCGTCCGGAAGAGCCGTGACAGTGCATCTGAAACAGTCCTTCTACCAGACCGCGGGATGGATCAAGGCGATGAAGGACAGCGCCTGTTGACCCGACGTGACCGGCCAGCAGGGTGTTAGGGTCGAAGACGCGTCCTCTCCCTCTCTCCTCATTCTCCCTCTGTCATCCTGTCTCCCTCACTTCCCGCCAAGGATCAGACATGCCCTCCCCCTCCTCATCCGCCCGACTTACCTGGATAGACACAGTCAAAGGCGTGGCCATCGTGCTCGTCGTGCTCTATCACGCAGCAGGCCTCGCAGGTGCCAAGACCTGGTCCGGTGATGAGCTCGACACTCTCACCGATGCGCTGCTCACCGTCCGGATGCCGCTGTTCTTCGCCATGTCCGGCTTCTTCTTCCTCCGGCGCGTGGACCGGCCCTGGTCCTGGCAACTGAGGAACCGGACGGGCCCGTTCCTCTGGCTGTACGTCCTGTGGACCTTCCTCTGGGTCCTCGCATTCCACGTGATCCCCTGGCAGCGCGAGTCCGACTACGGAATCGGGGACGCGGCGCGCCTCTTCGTCGAACCCGGCGTCGGCCCCTGGTACATCTACGCCCTGGCCATCTACTTCGTCGCCGTCAAACTCATGCGCCCACTCCCCGTCCGGGCACAGTTCCTCATCGGCGCTGCCGTCTCCCTCCCGGTGGCGTGCGGATTCATCGAGCTCAACTCCTGGGCCTGGACCACTCTGCTGTCCCACTTCATCACCTTCCAGGTCGGCGCCCTGGGCCCCACGGTTCTCGCCAGGATCGCCGACCGCGCCACTCTCATGAGGCTGCTGGGGCTCGGTCTGCTGTGGGGACTCGGCAGTGGCGTCCTCTATCTCCTCTTCGACGGTCTGGACAACATCGGCCGCATCCCCGTGACGCTTCTCGGTATGGCCATGGGCATCACCGCCGCCAGCCTTATGGCACGCCACACTCCGTGGCTGCACCTGGACCGGCTCGGCCGACACACCCTGCCGATCTACCTGCTCCATGTCCCCCTGCTCGGCGTCTTCTACAGCATCGACGTGAACCTCCCCGAGAATGCTGCTGTCTCGGTTGGCGTTCCTCTCCTGTTCACCGCCCTCGCCATCGCCGGTTCCCTGGCGATCTGGCGCGTGCTGCGTCCGGTGCCGGGACTCTTCACCGCCCCGTGGACCGGCGACGGCGCCAATACCAGGTCACCCCGAGTTGTGGACACCCCCTCCGGACGGCACCGCCCCGAAGCCTGGAGAGCCTCCGGAAAAGCCGGTCGACCTGCGAGTTAACCATCCAGACATCGTCTCGATATGCTCACATAACTTTGGCAAACCTGCCCCTTTCCCACCCCCGTGTAACAGATTGTCAAATCGCTGAAACGTTACCGGATCGTTATCAGTAACGACCTGTCACCTGCACCTCACTGGCAAAAGTAGCCATCCGGGTACCCCACTGGGGTACCCGGTCGGCACCCCCCGAGGTCCGACCGGTTCGATTGCCATACCCCACTTGACCTGCATATTGTCACTGCACACCCCGAGGAAAACGAGCCTCTCCAGCTCACCCCTCTACTCCCCGGGGGTTATCTCCATCAGGCACCAACCGGCCCGCTGCCGGATACACCCCTCAGACGACCGTACCTCTCCTCCTACGGCCACTCTCCTGCAGCGCATGTCGACACCGGATCCTCCTCTTTCCGGCGTTCGACACCGGTGGTGCCTGAACTCATCTCCCCGTACGCTCCCCACTGCCCTGTGGTCAGGCCAATACTCCGTACCAGGTATACGCTGGTGCGTGACTGACTGTCCCACAACACAAGGGGTGACTCCCCATGAGAATCGCACTGTTCGCCACATGCATCGTCGACGCGATGTATCCGGAGGTCGCGCAGGCCACGGTAAACGTCCTGGAAAGGCTCGGCCACACGGTCACCTTCCCCGAACGTCAGGCCTGCTGCGGCCAGATGCACATCAACTCCGGCAAATTCAAGGACGCCTACCCGGTCGTCCGCAACCATGTCCGCGCCTTCGAGGACGAGAGCTGGGACTACGCCGTCGCGCCGTCCGGCTCCTGCGTCGCCTCCCTCGGCCACCAGCACCCGATGATCGCCGACTACAACGGCGACCCGGATCTCGGAGCCCGGGCCACCCAGATCGCGGACCGTACCTACGAGCTCTGCCAGTTCCTCACCGACGTCTGCAGTGTCACCGACGCCGCCGCGGAACTCGGATCGTATTTCCCGCACTCCGTCGCCTACCACCCGTCCTGCCACGGCATGCGGCTGCTGCGTCTCGGCGACCGGCAACGCGACCTGCTGGCGTCCGTCGAAGGCCTGGAACTGCGCACCATCGGCAACGAGGACTCGTGCTGCGGCTTCGGCGGAACCTTTTCCGTGAAGAACCCGCAGGTCTCCGGCGCGATGCTCGGTGACAAGGTCGAGTCAGTACTGTCAACCGGCGCATCCGCATGCACCGGCGGGGACGCGTCCTGCCTCATGCATATCGGCGGCGGCCTCTCCCGCACCGGACGCCTCGTGCCCGGCGAGGGCCATGTGCCCGCCACCGTGCACCTCGCCCGGATCCTCGCGTCCACGAAGGAGAATCCGCTGCTGCTGCCTGAGGACGGCGCCACGGTGACGGGAGGTGCGCTGCGATGAGTACCCCGACCCGCAAGACCACCGTCCTGGGCATGCCGACCGTCCCCGGCCGCGGCAACCTCAATGAACTCCACCCCTTCCCCGAGGTCGCCGAACACGAGCTCGGCAACGTCCAGATGCGCACCAACCTGCGCAAGGCCACCGGCACCATCCGCGGCAAGCGTCTGCAGCGCGTCGCCGAGATGCCGGACTGGGAGGACCTCCGTGACACCGCCGAGGCGACGAAGAACGATGTCATCGACCGGCTGCCCGAACTCCTCCTCCAGTTCGAGGAGGCCTTCACCGCAGCCGGCGGCCACGTCCACTGGGCCCGCGACGCCGACGAGGCCAACGCCATCGTCACCGGCCTCATCGAGGAGAATGCCCCGGTCAATGAGCGGGGACGCCGCGACGTCATCAAGGTGAAATCCATGGCCACCCAGGAGATCGGACTCAACGAAGCGCTCGAGTCCGCCGGCATCGACGCCTTTGAGACCGACCTCGCCGAACTCATCGTCCAGCTCGGCGGCGACAAGCCCAGCCACATCCTCGTCCCCGCGATCCACCGTAACCGCGAGGAGATCCGGCAGATCTTCCTCAACGGCATGGACGACGTCGACCCCGACCTCGACTCCGAACCCGAGCACCTCGCCGAGGCGTCCCGCAGGCACCTGCGCCGCAAGTTCCTCGAGACGAAGGTCGCCGTCTCCGGCGCGAACTTCGGTATCGCCGACACCGGCGCCCTGTCCGTCGTCGAGTCCGAGGGCAACGGCCGCATGTGCGTCACCCTGCCCGAGACCCTCATCACGGTCATGGGCATCGAGAAACTGCTGCCGACCTTCCAGGACCTGGAGGTGTTCATGGAACTGCTCCCCCGGTCCTCCACCGGCGAACGGATGAACCCCTACACCTCCTTCTGGACCGGAGTGACCCCCGGTGACGGCCCGCAGAACGTCCATGTCGTCCTGCTCGACAACGGCCGCACCCGGGCGCTGGCCGACCAGCACGGCCGTGACGCCCTGCGCTGCATCCGTTGCTCCGCCTGCATGAACGTCTGCCCGGTCTACGAGCGCGCCGGAGGCCACGCCTACGGCTCGGTCTACCCCGGCCCCATCGGCGCGATCCTCACCCCGCTGCTGACCGGCGTGGATGAATCCGCCAACGGTTCGCTGCCCTACGCGTCCTCCCTCTGCGGTGCGTGCTTCGACGCCTGCCCGGTGAAGATCAACATCCCCGAGATGCTCACCCGGCTGCGCAACGAGGACCAGGAGGTCAACCACAACAGCCGCCTGCCACACACCCAGCTGGACGCCGCACTCGACGGCGCGAAATGGATGATGAGCGACGGCCGGCGCATGGGCCTGGTCGAGAAGGGCCTGCCGATCGCGAACCGACTGTCCCCGAAGGCCGGCCTGTGGGGACTGCCCGGTGTCGCCGGGAAGTGGACCTCCTCACGCGATGTGCCGCAGCCGCCGACGCAGTCCTTCCGCAGCTGGTTCAAGGACCGCGAGAAGAACGGTGAGAAGGGAAAGAACATTGAGTGACACCTCTGACGCCCGCACCGAGGTGCTCGCCAGAATCCGGTCGTCCCTGGGTCTGCGCAAGGGAGAGAACAGCACCCTGCCCGCCGGTGAGACCACCGCCATCCCCCGGGACTACCGCCGCAGCGGCGACCTCACCGGAGACGCCCTCGTCGACCTCCTCGTCGACCGGCTCGAGGACTACGACGCCACCGTGCGCCGCGTGGCGGACACCGATGCCGCGATCGCGGGCGCCGTGGCGTCCTACCTCGCCGACCGCGGTCACGGCGGAGACGGGAACACCGTCGTCTCCCCCGCCGACGTCGACGCGCGCTGGCTCGGTTCCTTCGAGGACGCCGGCGGTGAGGTTCTGCAGGACTCAACCACCGCACCGCTGGCCGTGGCCGACCTCGACCGGGTGGACGCCGTGGTCACCGCATCCTTCTGCTCGGTGGCGGAATCAGGGACCATCCTGCTCGCCGGACCGGGCTCCGGACGCCGCGCCACGACCCTGGTCCCCGACCACCACATCGTGGTGGTGAAGGTCGCCGACATCGTCGAACTGCTGCCCGAGGCCGTCACCCGGCTCACGGACGCCGGCCTGCACACCTCCCCGGTGACGATGGTCGCCGGACCCAGTGCCTCGGTCGACATCGAGCTGGTGCGCGTGCAGGGCGTCCACGGGCCGCGGACACTGGACGTGGTGCTCGCGGGCTAGTCAGTCCCCGGCGGGGAGGTTGCGCTCCGCCGGCTTCCGGATGAAGACGACGGAGGCCAGCGCACCCACCAGGGCCAGCACGGCGGCGATGATGAAGATGCCGTGCAGGCCGTCCAGGAAGAACTGCAGCGACTGCTGCGCCAACGGCTCCGACTGCTCCGCGATCGCACGGAACTGACCGGCCTCCGCCGCTTCCTGGGCGATATCCCGGAACTGGTCGGGGATCGGCAGGCCGTCCAGTCCCGACCCGACCTTGTTCGCCAGGTACGCGCCGTAGACCGCCACACCGAAAGCCGTACCGAGCGGCAGCGCCGTATTCGCCAGGCCACTGGCCATACCCGTGCGCGACGCCGGCACGACCTCCACCGCCAGACTCATCACGTGCGGCAGCATCAGGCCCGTGCCGGCCCCCATCACCACGAGCATCGGCAGCAGCGTCTGCCAGCCCGAGGACGTGTCCAGACGCAGCCCCAGCATCAGACCGCCGGCGACGACGACCATACCGATGGCCTGCACCCACCCCACCGGGATCCACGTCACCGCCCGGATACCGACCGCCGAGAAGATGATCATCGGCACCGCCAGACCACTGGCCACGTAGCCGATCTCCAGGGCGGAGAGCCCCAGCTGACCCGACATCCACAGCACCAGGAACGGCAGCATGCCGAAGCTGAACATGCGGGACGCGAAGGCGTTGAAGGTCACCGTGGCGAAGGAGGGGATACGGAACAGGCGGAAGTCCACCATCGCGGCGTCCTTCTTGTTCATCTCCCAGAGGATGAGCGCGGTGAACAGGAGGACGCCGGCGATGAGCGCGGCGAGGATCGCGTGGTCCGTCCAACCGCGGTTCTCGCCGTCGATGATGCCGTAGTTCACCAGCACCAGCGCACCCACCGTCAGCACCATGGCGAACGGGGCGACGCGCGGGGCCTTCTCCTGCGTCGGGTCATCACGGCGGTGCAGGTCCGGCACGAAGAACAGGGTCGCGAGAATGACGATGACGCCGATCGGGATGTTGATCGCGAAGATCCACTTCCACTGCCCGGTCTCCACCAGCGCGCCACCGATGAGCGGGCCGAAGGCACTGGCCGCACCACCGATGCCCATCATCGCGGCGACCGCCTTGGTACGTGTGGCGGACTCGTCCGGGGAGAAGGCATCCGACAGCAGCGGGGTGGCGGTGCCGAAGACCAGCGCGCCACCGGCCCCCTGGAGAGCACGGAAGGCGATCAGGCCGGCCTCCGATCCGGTGACGATACAACCGATGGACGCGGCGAGGAAGACGACGTGTCCGATGAGGAAGATCGTGCGGCGTCCGATGATGTCCGAGAGACTCGCCGCGGCGAGCATGAGGGACGCGAAGGTCAGCGAGTAGGCGTTGATGACCCACTGGGAGCCGGAGAGGGTGAGACCGAGATCCTCACGGATGGCGGGCAGGGCGACGAGGACGATGGTGATGTCCAGCGTCATCATGATGGTGGAGACCGCGGAGACGCCGAGACTCCAGCCGACGATGCCCCGGGTTGACCGGTCGGGGCTGGCTTTCGCCTTCACCTTCCGGTGCCTTCCTCGGCCGGTCCGTGCGCTGGGTGCGGTACTCATTCCTGTCACTGTATCGAAGGGGAACGCGGTTGTGGTGGAACAGTGGCCACACAAGTCATATTCAGCCCCATTCAGACTCAGACATGACGGAACCCCCGCGTCCGTCCGGAATGGACAGGCGCGGGGGGTTACCGGACCCCTTGGCGGGGTGCTGTGACTCAGAGACCGCCGAGCAGCAGGTGGAGAAGATCGCCGACAATTCCGATAAGACCAGCAACGAGACCCATGTGGTTTTCCTCCTGAGGAAAATTGAATTGAGGTGAGGGTGGTAGTTCGGGCTGACCGGATGTCCGTATCAGCGCCCCGAACACCCATGAATGTATGGGGGGAGCACTATCAACGGATTGCGCGGCAGTTACGGGTCAGCAACAACAGCCGTTTCCGCCGTGTTACACCAGGGTTTTCCTCCGCACTCTCCCACCGACGACCCCGCATGCGTAAGGTGGCCCGCATGAATGAATCGCCTTTCAACAGCACCCTGACCGTCGGCCGGCTCGAGCTGCCGAACCGCATCGTCCAGGCGCCCATGGGTCGCCTCCGCGCTGATCTGGAAGGACGCCCCGGCGATCTCATGGTCGAGTACTTCCGGCAGCGCGCCGGCATGGGGCTCGTCGTCTCCGACGGCACCTCCCCCTCCCGCGACGGCCGCGTCATGTTCACTCAGCCGGGCCTGTACTCCGACGACCAGGTCGCCGGCTGGGCCGCGGTCGCCGACGCCGTCCATGCTGCCGGAGGACGCATCGTCGCCCAGCTCATGCACGCCGGCTGGAACACCCACGAGAAGGTCACCGGCCTGCCGGTCGTCTCCGCGAGCGCCGTGGACCACCACGGCTGGGCGCACGATGCCGAAGGCAACCGTCTTCCCTACGAGACCCCCGTCGCCCTCGACGCCGAGGGTCTCGACCGGATCCGCGGGGACTTCGCCGCCGCCGCCCGCCGTGCCGTCGACGCCGGGCTCGACGGTGTGGAGCTCCACTCCGCCAACGGCTACCTGTTGCACTCCTTCCTCGCCCCGAACTCCAACGTCCGGGACGACGAATACGGCGGATCCCCGGAGAACCGGGCACGCTTCGTCATCGAGGTCGCCACTACCGTCGCCGAGGAGATCGGTGCCGACCGCCTCGGCATCCGCATCAGCCCCGGTATGACGATCCAGGGTGCCGTCGAAGACGACGACGCCGTCGCCGCCGAGACCTACCGGCATCTGATCGACGGACTCAACGCCCTGGGCGACGGCTCCGGGATCGCCTACCTCAACCTGGCCCAGCCCTACCTCGACGGTGAGCTGGCGACCGGTATCCGTGAGCAGTTCAACGGCCCCGTCTTCGCCAACCGGACCACCGGTACCAGGCAGGCCAGTACCCGCGAGGACGCGCTGGACATCCTCTCGCTCGGGTACGACGCCGCCTCTGTCGCCCGCCCTGCCCTGGCCAACCCGGACCTCGTCATCCGCTGGACCGCGCCGGACTACACCGAGGAATCGCTCAACACCCCGGACACGAAGACCTTCTACTTCGGCGGAGAGAAGGGGTACACCGACTACCCGACGCTCTGACGCCCGCTGCGTCCCCTTCTCGGCCACGCCAAACTCTCTCCGCAACTCACCCTCACAGGCGGTTGGATACACTGATTCGCTGCTGGTGAGGGTGCGTTGCGGAGGATGGAGGGGCGGAAGTGGGC
>NZ_JALAGU010000019.1 GCF_022712275.1 Corynebacterium sp.
ATTGAGGAGTGGGAGAACGATCTTCGGATTGTTCTTCCACTCTTCTTTTTACTGCGTGTGTCGGGGGTCGGGTCTGGTCGGTCATCTTGTGGGGTGGTCGGCCGGGCCCGGCCCCTTTTTTTTGTGTACCCGGATGGTGCCTGGGGGGGCTGTTGTGGGGTGGGGGTTGGACCACCATAGCCGGGCATGGATCCGGCGAAGTAGTGACTTCGCGCGTTGTGGGTTCAGTTCCGTGCGGTCTCGGGTCCTGTCTGACGCGATGTGCGGTCACGGCAGGATCGCGGTGCCGCTCTGGCCTCATCTACCGGCATCGCAGTGCGGGGACCACTAGAGTGGAGAGGTCTGCAGCGTCCTCACGCGCTGAACGAACCTGCCTCGACCGGCCCCTCACCTCCGGTCGCAGGTGGCCGACCATGAAGGATGACCGACTCTCTCCATGCCACGTCACTCCGCGTCAGCGACCAGTCCTTCGTCCGGAGCCTCTCCAGATCCCTCGTCGGGGGTACGCGCACTGATGGCCGTCCTGCGCGTCACCCTGCGGTCGTTCCGCAGTCATCTCGGCAGACTGATCCTCACGGTCAGCGCCGTCGCCGTCGCGGTCTCCTTCCTCACCGGCTCACAGATGCTCTCGGGCGTGCTCAACGGCACCGTGTCCACCATGATGTCCTCCGAGTACGAGGGCGTCCCGCTCGTCGTCCGCCCGGCCGAGGGCCATCCCTCTCTCGCACCGGACAGTCCGACCGTCGTCGGTGAACTTCCGGAGGTCGACCGCGTCAACATCGACGACCGACGTAGCGTCCTCGTCACCGCAGCGGACGGCAGCGCGGTCGACAGTGGAAAAGACAGGATCCACGTCGTCCCCTGGTACTCGCCGGAGGATGCTGTGGGGCCGGCGGCCTCGGACGGCAGTCCCGGTCCGGCACCGGGAGAGGTCCTGGTCTCCGAGAACGCGGCCAGAGGTGGGCTTGCCGTAGGAAGCCTGGTCCATGTCAACGACGGCAGCGAGGACTACGACCTCACTGTCGCAGGGACAACGCCGGATACCGAGCAAAGGAGCACCGGCACCGGTATCGAACTGGCGGTGAATCTGGGGGACTTCACGGCACGCTATGCGGAATCCGGACTCCCCGCGCTCCTGGTCGAACCGTCACCGGATGCGGACACGCAGGAGACCATGGACGCCATCGGTGCTGCGCTCGACAGCCCCGACCGCGGTTTGCCGGATGTGCGCACCGGCGACGAGCTCGTCGAAGAGTCACAGGACGCCACAGAGTCCGCCCTGGGGTTTGTCCGCTACCTGCTCTACGCGTTCGCGGGTGTCGCCCTGCTGGCGGCACTCTTCACCATCGTCAACACCTTCCAGATGACCGTCGCCCGTCGGCACCGGGATATCGCGCTGCTGCGGTCCCTGGGTGTCTCCCGACGCCAGGTCACCGGCTCGGTGCTCGGCGAAGCTCTCCTCTGCGGGATCGTCGGCTCGGGATTCGGCGTCCTGTTGGGTGTGGGGGCCGTCAACGCCCTGCTCCGCGTCATGCGCTCCATGTCCGACAGCGTCGACATCGCCACCCCTGAGGTCTCCACGGTGACCATCGTGATCCCGTTGATCGTCGGTACGGTGGTGACACTGCTCGGTGGACTCCTCCCGGCACGTAAGGCAGGACACGTCGCCCCGCTGGAGGCACTGCGTCAGGCGGATGCTCCACAGCAGCGTACCGCTCCCTGGCGCGTAGTCGCCGGTGCCGTGGTGCTCGCAGTCGGGATCGCGCTGTGCGGTATCGCCCTGTCCCGGGACGCCGCGGTCACCTCGTCCCGCGCCTCCCTCGCCGGAACAGGTGCCGTGACCGGGTTCCTCGGCGTGTACCTGGCGTCCCCGGCGATTCTCGGGGCGGTCACCAGGGTGCTCAACTGTCTGCCGCACCGACGGCCGGCAGAACGACTGGCCACCGCCCAGGTATCTCGAACCCCTGCCCGCTCCGCCGGCACCGCCTTCGCCCTCACCCTGGGCCTGTCCCTGACGACGGTCACCGGAATGCTCGGTGCTTCCGTGGTCAACGCCGTCGAGGAGACGGTCAACACGGAGGTCACCGCCGACCTCGTCGTCGGAGCGGTCGACGGCCTGACCGGCGACCCTGTCCCCGGAACAGCGAGTGCGGCGGTGCGTGAGACGCCGGGCGTCGGCTCGGTCTACTCCGTCGGCAAGGCCCCGGTCGTCGTCGGTACGGCGGAGGACGGGGTGAACCTGGTGTCTGTGAGCAAGGGAGATCCGACCACCGCCCTCGACGTCGGGGAGGTCACCGGCGACCTCGACCTGTCCTCGGGGGAAGGGCTGACGATGTCCGCGTCCTTCGCCGAAAAGCACGGACTGCAGATCGGGGATCTCGTGGAGGTCGGTGTCCCCGGCCAGTCGTTCACCAGCTGGTTGCCACTGCAGGGCACGTACGGTCATTCCCGTCTTCTCGGCGACGTGGTCGTCAGCTCGACGGCGTTCTGGCGGCTCGCTCCCGGTGACCGTGGTCTCGGTGGGCACCGCACCCTGGCGGTCGCCGTCACCGGGAACGGCAGCGTGGACACGGACACGCTCCGTGAACAGCTGGAGGACGCCACGGCGTCCTCCCCGTCGGTGGTGGTGCAGACCCCGGCGGAGTTCGCAGGACGCCAGACAGAGCTGATCGACCGGATCATCGCGGTGGTCTACGCACTGTCCGCGCTGGCTGTGATCGTCGCGGTGCTGGGGGTGGCGAACACTCTCGCACTCTCCGTCGCCGAACGACGCCGCGAGATCGGCATGCTGCGGGCGATCGGGGCGACCCGGGGGCTGATCCGCCGGACCATCACGGTCGAAGCGGTGATGACTTCGTTCTACGGCGCAGTGGTGGGTGTTCTCACCGGACTCGGGGCGGGGTTCGCGGTCCTCGGCGTCCTCGGGGACGTTGGTCTGACGACTGTCATCGTCCCCTGGGTCGTGGTAGCCGGGGTGCTGGTGGGGTCCGTGGTGGTCGGGGTGGTGTCCGCCCTGGCACCGGCGGTGCGGGCAGCGAAAACGCCACCGCTGGATGCGGTGGCGGAATAGCCGGCTGCGTGGCGGGACCGGCTTTACGGGGTGTACGGGCCTACTCGGCCACGTACTCCTCGAGAATCGGCGGCATCTTGTCCATGCCGTAGTCGTAGGCCTGCGGGCATCGACGCGATCTTCTCGTTCCCCGGCCCGGTGATGGGGGAAGGCGTCGGTCGAGCTGCTCGAGGTGCTGTCGGCGTTGGTTGAGCCGTTCGAGCTGTCATCGTCGTCAGAGGAACAGGCAGCGGGGCTGACGGCCAGGCCGCCGGCGACGACAGCGCCGGTGAGGGTGCGGAGGATCCGGGTGCGCACAGGTGGAACGTCGTGCTTTCCGAGAGGGGGTGTCCATATGCGTAGCCACGCCTGATGTGCGGGGGTTCACCGCGGATACACCGAGCCCCGACAGTGCCAGGTGTGGCGCCGCCGGGGCCGGGGAGACCGCCGGGGGTGACCCGGTGCCTGATCAGCCGAAAAGCTGCTTCGAGGCGATCTCGGCACCCTTGACCAGGGACTCGAGCTTCGCCCAGGCGATCTGGTGGTGCAGGCGTCCGCCCAGGCCGCAGTCGGTGGAGGCGACGACGTTCTCCGGGCCGACGACCTCGGCGAACTGGGTGATGCGGTCGGCGACGAGCTGGGGGTGCTCGACGACGTTGGTGGAGTGGCAGACGACTCCCGGGTAGATCAGCGAACCGGCGGGCAGCTCGTGATCCTGCCAGACGCGCCACTCGTGGGCGTGGCGGGGGCTGGAACCCTCGAAGGTGAAGCCGCCGACCTCGGCGCGCAGCACCTCGTCGATGATGTCGCCGAAGGGGATGTCGGTGGTGTGCGGGCCGTGCCAGGAGCCCCAGCAGATGTGCAGGCGGGTCTGCTCCTTGGGCAGGTCCTTGATCGCGTCGTTGAGGGCGTCGATGCGGATCCGGATCCAGGCCTGGTAGTCGGCGACGGTCGGTTCCGGGTTGATCTGGTCCCAGGCCTCGGCGAGGTCCGGAGCGTCGAACTGCACGGTGAAGCCGGCGTCCGTGATGGCCCTGTACTCGTGGGAGAGTGCCTGGCCACAGGCCTGGACGAGCTCCTCGTCGGTGTCGTAGGCCTTGTTGGCCAGGCGGGCGGCGGAGCCGGGGGCGATGGCGGCGACGAAGGCGTCGGACCGGTTGTGGCCGACCTTGTCGAGGGCTCTGGTGAGCAGGTCGACATCGGCGTCGACCTCCTGCTGGCCGATGTAGGTCACCGGGCCGGTGAACTCCGGGTTGCCGACCTTCGCGCGGCCGGTGAAAATGCCGGACTCCGGGTCCTCGTAGGCCTCGTTGAAGGCGGCGCGGTCACGACGGTCCGGGAAGCTGGTGAGCTTGATGTTGCCCGGGGTGGAGCGCACGACCTCGGCGTTGGCCCACCGGTCGGTGTCGGTCATGGTCAGGCCGCCCAGGCGGGTGAAGGTGTAGTTCCACCAGGCGCCGTAGTCGACGGCACCGGAGGTGATGTGGCCGTACTCGCCCTCGTTGATGATGTCCAGGCCGAGGTTGTGTTGGCGGGCGACGACCTCGTCGACGCTGTTCTGGAGGATCTCCAGGAACTTCTCGCGGGTGATCTCCCCGGCGGCGAAGGTCTGGTTGGCCTCCAGCAGCTCAGGGGTACGGGGCAGGGAACCCACGTGGGTGGTACGGATCTTGTTGACCATGTACTGCGTCCTCTTCTCAGGTGCTTCTCGGGTACTTTTCGGTGATATCTACAGGGGGGAACTCTAGCGTTCGTAGATTTCGCGGGACGCCAGGGCCGCCCCTTCGACGAGCGCCTCGAGCTTTGCCCAGGCGATCTGCGGGTGGAGACGTCCGCCCAGGCCGCAGTCGGTGGACGCGATGACGTTCTCCGGGCCGACGATGTCGGTGAACTGCAGGATCCGGTCGGCCACCAGGCGAGGGTGCTCGACGACGTTGGTGGAGTGGCAGACGACACCCGGGTAGATCAGGGTGTTCTCCGGCAGTTGGTGCTCGGACCAGACACGCCACTCGTGGGCGTGGCGGGGGCTTGCACCCTCGAAGGTCAGGCCGCCGACATTGGCGCGCAGACACTCCTTGACGATGGCACCGAAGGGCACGTCGGTGGTGTGGGGGCCGTGCCAGGAGCCCCAGCAGATGTGCAGCCGGGCCTTGTCTCGTGGGATGCCGTCGAGGGCGGTGTTGATCGCGTCGATGCGCTTGCCGATCCAGGCCTGGTAGTCGGCGATGGACGGCTCCGGGTTGATCTGGTCCCAGGCCTCGGCGAGGTCAGGGGCATCGATCTGGACGGTGAATCCGGCGTCCGTGATAGCCCGGTACTCCTCGTTGAGGGCGCGGGCGGCGGCGTCGAGCAGCTCATCTTCGGTGTCGTAGAACTTGTTGAGCAGGCGGGCTCCGGAGCCGGGGGAGACGGCGGCGACGAAGGCGTCCTCTGTGGAGTGACCGGCCTTGCCGAGGGCAGCGGTGAGGCCGTCGACGTCCGCGGCGACGGCGTCCTGGCCTACGTAGGACAGCTCGCCGGTGATGGCGGGGTGGGCGAAGCCGCCGGGCTTGCCGCCGAGGACGCCGGACTCCGGGTCCTGGTAGGCGTCACGGAACAGGGTCCAGTCGCGCCGGTCCGGGAAACTGGTCAGCCGGATGTTGCCGGGGGTGGAGCGGACGGCCGGCTCCTCCTCGTCGACGAGTTCCAGTCCGGCGAGCCGGGGGAAGATGTAGGACCACCAGGCGCCGAAGTCGATGGCTCCGGAGGAGAGGTGGCCGTACTCGCCGTCGTTGATGATGTCGATGCCGAGGTCGTGCTGGCGGCGGACGACATCGTCTACGGAGGACTGGAGGATGTCGTTGAACTCGGCCTTCTCGATCGACCCGTCGGTGGTGCGGGCGTACGCCTCAAGCAGTTCAGGGGTACGGGGCAGTGAGCCCACGTGTGTGGTGCGGATCTTGTCGGCCATGGGTGCTCCTCAGTGGTAGTGCGCAGTGGTCATGCGGCAGCGGTGTGTTACTCAGTGGTGAATAATAGACCGAGCGGTTCAGTGAACCCTATTCGCCCCCGGTCAGCCTGTCCCGGACGCCGTCCTTCAGCCGCCCGGCAGCGGTCGCCAGGGTGGTGTCGTTCTTGCAGAACGTCCAGCGCACGAGGGTGTGTACCGGGTCGGTCGGGTCGGCGGCGGCGTCCGCTGTGACGAAAGCGGTGACCGGAATGCCGGCCACACCCACTGCCCCCGGCAGACGCCGGCAGAACTCCTCGCCGGACATGGGCTGCCCGCCCACGCCGGTCAGTCCGAGCGGGGCGATGTCGGTGATGACGTAGTAGGTCCCGTCGGAACCCAGGACCTCCATGCCGGCGTCCTCCAGTGCATGGACGAGGGTGTGCTTGCGCTGCCGGAGGGTCTCGCGCCAGCCGTCCGACCAGTCGTCGGCGTTGTCGAGCGCCCACGTCACCGCCGGCTGCAGCGGAGTCACACCCACATAGGTCAGGAACTGCTTCGCGGCGGTGACCGGTCCCAGCAGGTCAGGGGAGGCGATCGCCCAGCCGGTCTTCCAGCCGGTGACGTTGAAGTTCTTGGACGCCGAGGAGATCGTCACCGTCTGGTCGGCCATCCCCGGCAGCGTGGCGAAGGGGACGTGTTCCTCACCGCTCTCACTGAACACCAGCCGCTCGTAGACTTCGTCGCTGATCACGACGGTGCCGGTGCCGCGCACGCAGTCGGCGATGAACTCCAGGTCTGCGCGGGACAGCACCGTGCCGGTGGGGTTGTGCGGTGTGTTCAGCAGGACGGCGGCGGTGGTGTCCTCGGCGACGGCTTCGGCGAAAGCCACCCGGTCCAGCGACCAGCGGCGGACACCGTCGCTGTCCGGCTCCAGCTGCAGTCGGACAGGGCGCTCGGTCGCCCCGGCCAGGCCGATGCATGCGGTGTAGGCGTCATAGGTCGGTTCGAGGGTGACGACCTGGCGTCCTTCATCGACGAGGCCGAGGACGGACGCGGCGATGGCCTCGGTCGCGCCGACGGTGATCAGCACGTTGTCGGCGGTGACCTGCTGGCCCCACCGGTCGCGCCGGTCACGTGCGACGGCCTCGCGCAGGGCAGGGTCGCCGGGGCCGGGGCCGTACTGGTTGTTCCCGCCGGTGATCTGGTCGGCGGCGATGCGCAGCATCTCGGCGGGGCCGTCGTCGTCCGGGAATCCCTGACCCAGGTTCGCGGCCTGCGTGCGGACGGCTTCGGCGGTGACGGTGGCGAAGATGGTCGGGCCGATGCCCGCGACGCGGTGCGCCGGGTGGTGGGTGGGAGGAGTCGCCGGGTGGTGATCAGTCATGCCCGCCATACTATGGACGTCATGACTGAGCTGATACGTCCCACCCCGCTGACCGCGACCGACGAGGCCCCTGATTTCGTTGAACCGTTGGTGGCCACCGACCCCGCTGACCTGCCGAAGGGTCATCCGGCTGACGCCATGGTCGGCCACGACAAGCTCAGCCCCCGGGCGCAGCTCGATCTGCTGCTGCAGAACTTCAGTGACTCCTACCCGGAGATCTTCACCTCACTGACGACTGACGAAGGTGCGGGTCTGTCGGTTTCTGCGGAGCTCAAGGACGCCACGGAGCGGATGTGGGCCCGGGTGCCGGACCTCATCACGCACTGCAGTCTGCTGGTGCTCGGTGCGGGGCTCGACCACGCGATGCCGGGGGTGGCGTTCCTGAAGACCGGTCCGTCGGCTGACGAGGTGTCGGTGGCGGGGCTGCGGGGCACGGTACTGCGTCCGTCGGAGCCGACGGGTGCGGTCGCGGTGAGTCTGCACGGCGGTCCGGGCTGGTTCGGCGACGCGGAATCGCACGACCAGCTGTGGCTGCCGCTGTTCGCCGCGCTGGCCGAGAAGTCCGGGGTGACGGTCGTCGATCTGATCTACCCGCTGCCCGGCTACGGTGACGGAACGCCGGCGGCGACGGAGGACGCGGTGGCGGCGGCGTTCGCGGAGGTGCGTGAGCGTGCCGGGGAGTTCGTGGGTGAGGGTGTGGCTGCGGCGTCGCCGGCGGCACCGGACCGGGTCGGCCTGGTGACCTTCGGCTCCGGGTTCACGGTGGCCGCGCAGGTTGTGGAGGACGCCGCCTTCCTGCTGGCCATGACGCCGCGGATTCCGGCTGATCTGTCCTACGACCTGTCCGGTGTGCCGACGCGTGTGTCGGTGGCGTCGGAGGATTCGCGGGGGACGGCGGCACAGGCCGTGCTCGACTGGTTCGGGGCGCATGCCGGAGTGCCCGGTGAGGTCACGGCCCCTGCGGCGGGGTCGGGTCTCGAGTACGCGGAGTACCTCTCCGAGCACATCATCGGGGTGCCGGAGGTGTGGCGTCGTCGCGTCTCGGATGATGCGGCGTGGCTGGCGGGGCGGTAGGCCTGCATGAGTTCCGCGCTTGAGCCCCACGACATCAACCGCTACAACGCCGACGCCCGACGCTGGGCCGCCGAGGCGATCCGTAAGGTCCAGGCTGACCAGCAGCGCTCGGCGGACACCCATCTGCTGAAGATGCCGTTGCCGGATGACTGGGGCGTGGACCTCTATCTCAAGGACGAGACCACCCACCCGACCGGTTCGCTGAAGCACCGGCTGGCCCGGTCGCTGTTCCTCTACGGTCTGGCCAACGGCTGGATCCGCAAGGACGCACCGGTGGTCGAAGCGTCCTCCGGATCCACGGCGATCTCCGAGGCGTACTTCGCACGGCTCATCGGCGTCCCCTTCATCACCGTCGTCGCTGCATCCACCAGTGCGGAGAAAGTGCGTCTGATCAGGTCCTACGGGGCCGAGGTGCGGTTTGTCGATGATGCATCCACCGTCTACGCGGTGGCGGCGCAGACCGCCGAGGAGACCGGCGGGCACTACATGGACCAGTTCACCTACGCGGAGCGGGCGACGGACTGGCGCGGGAACAACAACATCGCCGAGTCGATATTCCGCCAGATGTCGATGGAGCGCTTCCCTGATCCACGCTGGATCGTCGCGACCGCCGGCACGGGCGGCACGTCGTCGACCCTGGGCCGCTACGTCCGCTACACCGGCCGGATGACCGGGCTGTGCGTGGCTGACCCGGAGAACTCCGCCTTCTTCCCCGCCTGGTCGACAAACGACCGCGCCCTGACCACGGATGCCCCGTCCCGGATCGAGGGTATCGGACGCCAGCGCGTGGAGCCGAGTTTCACCGGCCGGGTCGTCGACCGGATGACGAGCGTGCCGGATGCCGCGGCGATCGGTGCGGTCCATGCCCTGGAGCAGGTCACCGGGATCCGCGCCGGCGGTTCGACCGGGACCGGCCTGTGGGCGGCACTGCGTCTGGTCGCCGAGATGAAGGACGCGGGGGAGCAGGGCAGCGTGGTCTCGCTGATCTGCGACTCCGGCGAGCGCTACCTCGACAAGTACTACGCGGATGTCTGGCTCGCTGAGCAGGGGATTGACACTGCGCCGTACCGGGACTGCGTCCTGGAGTTCCTGGAGTCCGGGGACACCGGAATGCTCACGGACTGACCGTCGACGCCAGGGTTTCCCCGGTCTCCACGAGGGACGCCCGGAGTGCCGATGCTGCTCCTGCACGGTCGCCGGCACGCAGCAGAGTGACGATCTGCCGGTTCACCGGGACAAACTCACCGTGCAGGCCGGGTCGGACCCGCTCCACAGTGAGGAACACCAGGCGCATCCGGGCGAGCAGCCGGTCCATCTCCTCGTTGAGCAGGCCTGAACCGGCGGACTCCACGACGGTCCGGTGGAAGAGCTGGTTCGCCAGGGCGGTCTCAGCTGTCTCAACTGCGGATTCCGGCGAATCCGTGGATTCTGACACTTCGGCGTCAGTGACGACCCGGTCAAGGGCATCCACATCGAGGGCGTCCCCCCACAGCAGCGCGCCGGGTTCGACCACGGCACGCGCCCGGTAGAGATTCCGGATGTCTTCGGCGCCGGGGGACGCGATGAAGACGCCCCGGTTGGGAATCCGGTCGACGATACCGTCAGCGGCGAGGGAGGCGAATCCCTCACGCAGGGTATTGCGGGAGATCCCCAGCTTGTCGGCGACGGCGACTTCGTTGAGCTTCTCGCCGGGGGAGTATTCACCGGCGGACACGGCATGCCGCAGGACGGCGGCGACGGACTGGGCACGCATGGCGGTCAGTCTATCTGAGCCTTCTGACGGTGGCCGAGGGGTTCTGGTCAGTGGTCGCTCCGTCGGTACTCCTCGACGATGACGCCGGATCCGAAACTGCGGCACTGTTCCAGCCCTGGATCACCGTGCCGAACCTGTCCAGCGGAGCGTCCATCCCGATCGCGGACAGGACATGGGCTGGGACAGCGTCGGCGAGCTCACTGAGCAGGACAGGCATGAGGTCGCCCTCGACCGGGAAGGCGTCGAAGCTCCCGTCCGGTGCGGCGATGTATCCGTCCAGTGATACTGCGACGAAGTAGACCAGGTCTCTCATCACGGTTCCCGTCGGTGCATGGGTGGTGTCTGTCAGCGGATACCGCCCACGCTACGGAACGCGGGCCCTACTTCACAGCCCCCAGCACCGCGCCACGTCCGGCATGCTCGCCGGCGTTCAGCGCGATGTGGAGGACGCCGTCAGCCGGGGCGGTGACTGCGCGTTCCATTTTCATCGCCTCGACGGAAACGATGGTGTCGCCCTTGCTGACCTGGGCCCCGTCGGCGACCTTCCACTCAACGACGGTGCCGTCGAACGGCGAGGTCACCGGGGTGCCGGATGTAGATGACGAGGACGCAGTGGACGCAGTGGACACAGTGGACGCAGTGGAGTCCGCCACAGCGCCCAGTGCACCTGCCGGGATCCCGACCCGGTGCAGCCGCCCGTCGATCTCCACCGAGATCTCGGTGCGCTCGAGGTAGGCGTCCTCGATGTCGCCGTTGTCTCCGCAGGTCGCGGCACCGGGAACATAGTGGGAGTCCACCCAGTCGGTGTAGACGCCGAACTCACATGTCGATCCGTCAGCAGCTGCCGTGGTGAACTCCGGGGCACGGACATGGTCGCGGTGGAAGGGCAGCACCGTGCGCACCCCGGAGATGACGAACTCGTCCAGCGCAGCCTCGGCACGGCGCAGTGCGACCTCCCGGGTCGGACCCCACACGATGAGCTTGCCGAGCATCGAGTCGTAGAACCCCGGGATCGTGGAACCGGAGACCACCCCGGCGTCCACCCGGATACCCGGACCCGTCGGGACGCGGAACTCGGTCACCGTGCCGGGGCAGGGGACGAAGCCGTTGGCGACGTCCTCGGCGTTGATCCGGAACTCGATGGCATGGCCGGAGGACGCCGGATCCAGCGGCTCACCCGCAGCAACCCAGCTCAATGTCTCCCCGAAGGCGATGCGGAACTGCTCGGCGACGATGTCCACGCCACTGGTCACCTCGGTGACCGGGTGCTCGACCTGCACACGGGTGTTGACCTCCAGGAAGGAGACCGTCCCGTCGGCGGCGACGATGAACTCCACCGTGCCCGCACCGACATATCCGGCCGCGGCACAGATCGACCTCGCCCCCTCGGTGATCTGCTCACGCTGACCAGTCGTCAGGAACGGCGCCGGTGCCTCCTCGACGAGCTTCTGGAATCGACGCTGCGTCGAGCAGTCCCGTAGGCCGACCACCGAGACATGGCCGTGGGTGTCCGCCAGGACCTGGGCTTCGACATGCCGCGGGGTCTCAAGGAATTTCTCGACGAAGCACTCGGTGCGTCCGAAAGCCTCGCCCGCCTCACGGCCGGCGGAGAGGAAGGCGTCCTCCACCGCGTCGAGCCCGTCCTCGCGGGTCACGATCTTCAGCCCGCGACCGCCACCGCCGAACGCGGCCTTGATGACGACAGGCAGACCGTGCTCTTCAGCGAAGGCGTGCGCCTCCTCCCAGGACTGCAGCGGTTCGGAGGTGCCCGGGGCCAGCGGTGCTCCCACCGACTCCGCAAGCTGACGGGCGGCCATCTTGTCGCCCAGGGTGTCGATGGTCTCCGGGGTCGGGCCGATCCAGGTCATCCCGGCGTCCGCCACGGCACGCGCGAAGTCCGCGTTCTCCGAGAGGAAGCCGTAACCGGGGTGGACGCAGTCCGCACCGACGCGGGCGGCGATGTCCAGCAGCGCGGGGCTGTTCATGTACGTCTGCGCACCGGTGGAACCCTTCAGCGCCCAGGCTTCGTCGGCGACGCGGGTGTGCAGTGCGTCGGCGTCGGCTGAAGAGTAGACGGCGACCGACCGGATGCCCAGGTCACGGGCGGCGCGGGCGATCCGGACGGCGATCTCGCCACGGTTGGCGATGAGGACGGTAGTCATGGCAGCTCCTGGTATTCGACGAAGGTGACCTGCGCGCCGGGCGCGAGCTGCGCGGCGGCGTCGAGGTCCTCGGGGATGACGGTGGCGATGACGGGGTAGCCGCCGGTGACGGCATGGTCGCGGAGGAACACGACCGGTTCGCCGTTCGGCGGCACCTGGATCGAACCGGCGATCATGCCCTCGCTGGGCAGTTCGCCCTCATGGACGCGCACGACGGGATTCTCGCCGGTGAGCCGCAGGCCCACCCGGTTGGAGGTCGCACTCACGGTCCAGGTCGCACCGGTCAGGGCCTCGGCACCCCCGGCGAACCACCCGTCACGGGGACCGGGGACGACCCGCAGGACGCCGTCGGTGCGCACCGGCGCATCGACCCGGCGGACACTGCCACGCGCCGGGCCGGCGTACACGGTGTCACCCTGTTCCAGCGGGGCCGGGCCCAGTCCGGAGAGCAGGTCGGTGGAGGCCGACCCCAGCACGGATTCGGCCACGACACCGCCGCGCACCCCGATGTAACTGCGCAGACCCTCGGTCGCGCTGCCGACGGTGAGTGCGGATCCGGCGCCCAGCAGCAGCGGGACGCCACGGTCTTCCGCGCGTCCGTCCACACTCACCGGGGCGACGGCTCCGGTGACGACGACAACGGTCTCGACCAGTGCGTTGAGGGTCAGCCCACCGATGTTCTCCAGCACTGCGGCATCCCGGTTGTTGCCGAGCGCCTCATTCGCGGCCTGTGCGGACCCACGGTCGGCTGCACCGGAGCCGGTGACACCCAGATCGCCGAACCCGTGGCGTCCGGCGTCCTCGACGAGGACCTGCAGGCCGGGGTCATCGATGCGCAGTACCGGACGGCGGACCCCGCTGACCGCGGACTTCTTCGTGGATGTGGTGACCTCGACCCGCTCGGTGACAGCACGGTAGTGCACCCGGTCGCCGGGGGAGAGCAGTGCAGGGGACTCGGCCATGTCGTCCCAGAAGGGCTGCGTCGTCGAGCCGATGAGCTGCCAGCCACCCGGTGAGGTGCGTGGGTAGACCGCGGAGAAGTCCCCGGCCAGGGCGACGGAACGGTCGGGAACCGCCGGACGCGGCGACGGGTGACGCGGCACGTCGAGCGCACGGGTGGCGTCCTCCGGGACGCAGTAGGTGAAGCCGGGGGCGAAGCCGCCGAAGGCCGCGGTCCAGGTCGTCCCGGTGTGCCAGTCGATCAGTCCGTCGCGGGTCATCGACAGGGACCCGGCGAGGCTGTCAAGATCCTCACCGTCGTAGATCACGTCGACGGTGATGTCCCGCGGCTCAGTGGCCGTGGCGTCCCCCGGAAGAAAACCGGGGAGGACGCACCGGGCGGTGTCCGTGGCGGAAGCCGACCTGAACCGGACCAGGACGGTCCGTGCGGCGGCGCCGACGGAGGTCTGGCCCGGCAGGGGAGCGCTGCTCAGCGCGGTGTGCCAGGCCATGGCGGTGGAGAGATCGGGCAGGTCGACGAGCAAAGCCCGCGTCCCGACGCGATGAACAGGGACTGAGGCGGGGACGGTCACAGGAAGCTCCTGATCTCGATGCCGTCCTCGACCAGTGCCTTCACGATGCTCCGGGTCAGGGCGACGGAGTCCGGCGAATCCCCGTGGACGCAGACAGACTCGGCGTCCACCTTCACCACGGTGCCGTCGACGGCGGTGACGGAGCCGTCTTCGGCGACCTGGCGGACGCGGGCGGCGACGAACTCCGGGTCCGGGACGACGGCGTTCGGCAGGGTGCGGGAGACCAGGGTGCCGTCCGGGTTGTAGTTGCGGTCGGCGAAGGCCTCGCGGATGACGCGCAGCCCCTTCCGCTCGGCGATGTCCACGGCGACGCCACCCGGGAGCAGCATGACCGGGATGTCCGCGGAGAAGGCGTGGATGCCGTCGATCACGGCGTGGGCCTGGGCCTCGTGGTGGACGATGGTGTTGTAGAGGGCGCCGTGCGGTTTCACGTAGCGGACGGCGGTGCCGTAGCGGCGGGCCAGGGCTTCGAGCGCACCGATCTGGTAGAGCACCTCGTCGGCGAGCTGGGACGGGCCGATCTCCATGTTGGTGCGGCCGAAGTTCGCCGCGTCTTTGTATCCGATGTGGGCGCCGACGGTGACACCCTTCCCTGCGGCGGCCCGGACGGTCTCGGCGATGGAGTGCGGGTCACCGGCGTGGAACCCGGTGGCGACATTGGCGCTGGTGACCAGCTGGATCATGGCGTGATCGTCGGCGACGGCGACACCGTCGGTGGTCTCGCCGAGGTCGGAGTTGAGGTCGATCACGGTCATGGTGGGCCTCCTGTGGTGCTGTGCTGTGGCGGCATGGACTTCGCCAGGGGAAGATTGTTGAACAATCTAGACTTTAATGCATCAGCGTGGTCTGCGCCACAGGGAATCCGTCAGAGTGTTACCGGGGCAGGCGGGACGGATGGGGCTGACGGGGCCGCTCCGACCTACAGCTCGATCAGTCGGCGCTTGGAGGCTGAGACCTCGTCGACGCGTCCGACCAGCCCCTCCAGCTTCTTCCACTGCCGGTCGGAGACGGCCTTCTCGGCCGAGGCGATGACCGCACGGTCCTTCGTCCCCCAGGCCACCGGCATCGGGGAGATCTCCTCCCAGTGGTTCCGGTTGCGGGTCGTCCGCATACCGGTGACCGCCACCGACGGCACCTTCTCGCCGACGACCCGCCGGATCCCCGGCACCGAGGTCACGGTCCGCACCGCCAGCGCAGGAGTCGACGGCTCACCGGTGCCGGGCACCGCGGTGTCGACCAGCGACAGCAGGACGACATCGCGCGGATTGACCTTCGCCACGACGGTCGGCACCAGGTCGTAGCGGTCGTAGTAGGACTGCGGGGAACCCAGCTGCTTCGGCATCACCGGCACCATGATGAAGCACAGCAGGGCCATGATGCCGGTCGCGATGCCGATGACCACGGTCAGTCCCGACCCGATGAGGACCAGCACCACGGTCGCCACCAGGAACAGGATCCCGAGGATCGCCGCGGACCACTGGAACCGCTTCGCGTCCCGGAAGAACTCGTTGTGGGTGCGGGCGAACGTCTCGTCCACGGTGAAGTTGAACTCGGTCACTGGAATAACCCTCTGAACCTCGTGACCTCTACAGGTCGATCGAATCGATGATGCGGTAGCCGTAGCCCTGCTCGGCGAGGAAGCGCTGACGGTGGGCGGCATAGTCGGCGTCCAGTGTGTCACGGGTGACCACGGAGTAGAAATACGCCGCCGACCCGTCCGGCTTCGGACGCAGGATCCGTCCCAGCCGCTGCGCCTCCTCCTGACGTGAGCCGAAGGTGCCGGAGATCTGGACAGCCACCGACGCGCCCGGCAGGTCGATGGAGAAGTTCGCGACCTTCGACACGACGAGGACGCTGAGCTCACCGGCGCGGAAGGCGTCGAACAGCTCCTCGCGGCGCTTGTTCGGCGTCCTCCCGTCGATGACCGGGGCGTCCAGCTCTTCGCCGAGCTCCTCGAGCTGGTCGATGTAGGCGCCGATGACCAGTGCCGGCTCGCCGGCGTGCCTGGCCAGGATCTTGCGCACCACATCGGTCTTCACCGGCGAACACGCCGCCAGCCGGTACTTCTCGTTCTGCTCGGCGGTGGCGTAGATCATCCGGTCGTTGTCGCCGAGCTGGACGCGCACTTCGGTGCAGTCCGCCGGGGCGATGAAGCCCTGCGACTCGATGTCCTTCCACGGTGCGTCGTAACGCTTCGGGCCGATGAGGCTGAAGACGTCGTCCTCCCGGCCGTCCTCGCGCACCAGGGTGGCGGTGAGCCCCAGCCGACGCCGCGACTGCAGGTCACTGGTCATCCGGAACACCGGCGCGGGCAGCAGGTGCACCTCGTCGTAGATGATGAGACCCCAGTCACGGGAGTCGAACAGTTCCAGCGCGCGGAACACACCCTTCGTCTTGCGGGTGACGACCTGGTACGTGGCGATGGTGACCGGGCGGATCTCCTTGCGCTCTCCGGAGTACTCGCCGATCTCGTCCTCGGTCAGCGACGTGCGGCGGATGAGTTCATCGCGCCACTGGCGTCCTGCGACGGTGTTGGTGACGAGGATCAACGTGGTCGTCTTCGACTTCGCCATCGCCGCGGCACCGACCATCGTCTTGCCTGCACCACAGGGCAGCACGACCACACCGGAGCCGCCGGACCAGAACGATTCCGCGGCCATCTCCTGGTAGTCGCGCAGCTCCCACTGCTCGTGCTCGGTGGACAGCTCGACGGGGTGTGCCTCACCGTCGACGTAGCCGGCGAGGTCCTCGGCCGGCCAGCCGACCTTGATGAGTTCCTGCTTGATCCGGCCACGCTCGGAAGGGTGGACGATGACGGTGTCCGCGTCGATCTGCTCGCCGAGCATCGGCCGGATCTTCTTGTGCCGCCGGATCTCGGCGAGCACCGCGGGGTCCGAGGATTCCAGCACCAGGCCGTGCACCGGGGACGTCGCCAACGTCAGGCGGCCGTAGCGGTCCATGGTCTCGGCGATGTCGACGAGCAGGGGCTGCGGCACGGGGAACCGGGAGTAGGTCTCGAGGACGTGGACGACCTGTTCGGCGTCGTGCCCGGCGGCGCGGGCATTCCACAGTGCCAGCGGGGTGATGCGGTAGGTGTGGACGTGCTCGGGGGCACGCTCCAGCTCGGCGAACGGGGCCAGGGCGATACGCGCTTCGGCGGCGGCCGGGTGGTCGATCTCGAGCAGGACGGTCTTGTCGGACTGGACGATCAGTGGTCCGTCACCGATGGGCACTGCGGACTCCTCATGGGCGGGGTGTGGTGAACCGGTCCATTCTAGACCGGCGCGGCGACCCAGGCGATGCGGTGCGGTTGGATCCGCAGCGAGACCCCGTCGGACTCGGTGACGCCGACGATGGACACCGGACTCATCGTCACCACCGAGATCCACTCCTGCACCGCCGACCCGTCGGCGTTGACGTAGCTGATCTCCACCCGCGTCCCCCGGTCGTAGGCCGAGCGCAGCGTCGCCATGATCTGGTGCGGGTCGCGGACGGTCTCCACGTCGGGCAGGTCTGTGCCCTCCAGGTCCTCGGTGTCGGACGCGGCCTGCCGGGTGCGGCGCAGCCCCTCGACGCTCCCGGCGAGCTGGTCCTCGACCTCCTCACGCGTGACGGTAGGACGCCGCGGGTCGGGCACCAGTGACAGGACCGGGCCATGGGCCGTGGCGGCGGCGTCCCCGTCGACCCCGACCTGTACCCCGGCGTCCTCCAGCAGGTCGACGACGCGGGAGAGCTGCGTGCGACTGACCGCCACGGTCGGGGCGATGCGGCGCAGGGCGGCGTCGTGGACCTCCCCGTCGGACAGGGACGCCAGCGCGGTCAGCGCCGAGGTCAGCGTCGCCTCGTCAGGGGCGGTGAGGACGGTGGACGCCGTACCGGCCGTCAACGCACCGGTGGACCGGAAGGTGTCGTTGATGAGGTAGTCGAGGCCCTGGGGGATCTCCGGCGCCATGCCGGTGAGGAAACCCCGGACCCGGTCGGCGGTCTCACCGGCTGCCGCGGCGCGCTTGAGCGATTCCGGGGAGATGCGCCACACACTCGCCATACCGGTGGACTCCACGTCGGCGATCGCGCGCAGCATCGCCTCGTCGTCGGGGGCCAGCAGACCGGGGGCGAGGACGGTCAGGTCGGCCTGGATGATCAGCATGCTCACCGGGGCAGGCAGCACACCGGTCAGCGCGGTGGTCAGCGCGTCCGCCCGGGCGTCGGACGCCAGCGCGACCGCCGCGCTGGTAGGCTGCCCGTCGGCGCGCAGCCCCAGCGCCTCAGCCTCGCGGAGGACGCCGGCCACCGCCTCGGTCGGGGTCTTCGCCGCCAGGGAGGGACGCAGCCGCCACAGCTGGACCGCTGGATCCTGTGTGTCCTGCGTGCCACCGAGCACGGTCACCAGTTCCGCGGTGAGTTCGCGCAGTGCGGCGGTGGCGGGGTGGTCGAGGCTGTCCTGGAGCAGGTGGGCGCCGGTCTCCGCCATCTCCCACGGGGAGTGCGGGCTCGTCGACCAGCCGGACAGCAGCAGCGCCCACCGCCGGGCCATACCCGCAGCCAGGAACTCCGCGCCACGGTCGGTGAGCCCCCACACCTCCCCGCCGGGCCCGGCGGTGTCGACCTCGGGGGCGGGGACGGGCAGACCGGGGCCGATGAGGTCGGCGTGGCGGCACAGCAGCAGTGTGCCGGTGACCTCGTCGATGGTGGTGTCGGTGGCCTTGGCGACACGGGTGATCTCACGGACACCGACTCCGCCGCCGCCCAGCGGGCGCAACGGTGCGGTGCCGAGGAGAGTGAGAAGTTCCGTGATCTGCCGCAGCGTCTCCACGGCCCGGGCGACACCCGACCCGTCGGCACGGTCGGTCGCCGGGACAGGGTCGGGCGAGGTGAAGTCGCCACCGGGGGCCGGGGTCACCCGGCCGGCGATGACGGCACCGACACGCGGGGACAGGCGCGCGGTCTCGGCGTCCACCCGGTCGAGCAGGCCGGCGGCGATCATCCGGGCCAGCGGACGCTCCGGGTCGTCGAGGGACGCCGAATGCCCGATCCCGCCGGCGGTGGCGAGAGTGTCGAGCAGTCGACGCTGCCGGTCGGGGAGTTCGGCGAGGACGCCGGGGAGACGGTCGGTGGGGACCGGACAGCGGTAGCCGTCGACCAGTGCCCAGGGCAGGTCGGTGGTGCCGGTGAAGAAGCCCTGCAGGTCGCCGGGGACGGCGACGGGGAAGGGGTCTGACCGGTCGCCCTCGACGGCGCTGTTGATGTGCAGACCGGGGCCGTAGGCCAGCCCGCGGTGTGCCAGGGAGCGCAGCACTTCCGGGATCTCCGCGGTTCCCGGACGACCGGGTGCAGGCGTCCCCGCCTCGTCGAAGAGAAAGGTCAGCGCATCAGTGAGGGAGGCGGCGTCCACTGGATGATGGGCGGCCCCGGCATGGGCCAGCCCATGGAGGACGGCCAGCGAGCGGGCGTCGAGCTGACGCAGTGCGGCGACATCGGCGGTGAACGTCCGGCCGTGGAAGGCGCGCATACGCCACAGCAGATCCACGAGGGTGGCGTCGTCATGGGCGGTGAGCCAGTCACCGTAGGACGGGAACGGTGTGTTGTCGGGCATGATCCGGACAATTTTACCCGTACCTCCCACGGGGGTGGGCGCGGCATGTTGTTCAGGCGTCAGGTACTGCCGTGCCGGTCAGGTGTGGAATGATAGGTGACATGGCTGATGTTGAGAAGAAGCACTACGTTGATCCGGGCTGGCCGCAGGATGTTCCCGAGGGACACCACGCCGTCACCGAACTCATTGCCGCCGACGCCGGTGCACTGAGTCCCTACGGTGACCTGGAGTTCCCGGTCCCCGCCGAGACCCTGCACTACGTGCACCCGTTCACCGTGATCAACGGCGCGGAGTAGAACCTCCCCGTGCACCCGGTGACCCCGGGTGCTTTCGTGCGCCCATGTGCGCTCCGGTGGGCCGACGCCCTCCCGGGACGCCGAAGACGCCCCACGGAACAGTGATGTTCCGTGGGGCGTCTGTGCATTCCGCACGTACTGCCGCCCGGGGAGAGACCCCGGGTGGAAGTGCTAGAACTTCAGGGCGGTGGCGGCGGCGTTGAAGCCGTCGAGGGCAGCGCTGTACTGGTCGTTCAGGTCGTTGCGGTTCGCGTTGTAGGCGTCGGTGACCTCCTGCGGCACGGCGACACCGCGGGCGGCGGCCTCGTCGTTGAGCTGCTTCCAGACGGCGTCGATGGCGAGGACGTCCTCGGCGGAGTTGAGCTGCTCGACCTGGTTCTGGGAGGAGGCCGGAGCAGCGCTCGGGGCGGTGCGCTCCTCAGCAGCGGAGTTCAGACCCAGCTGGGAGGAGCAGGAGGGCCATGCGCCCCAGCCCTGGCCGGCGAGGACGCGCTCGCCGACGACGATCTGCTCTTCGCGGGAGGCCTGGTAGGCGTAGGGGGCGAACTCTTCTCCGCCGTAGCCGCTCCAGGTGCTCGGGGAGAACTGGAGACCACCGTGGAAGCCGTTGCCGGTGTTGATGGACCAGTCTCCGCCGGACTCACACTGTGCCAGGGCGTCCCAGTCAGAGTCGGGGGCGGCGGTGGCGGCCGGGGCCAGAGCGGCGCCCATGCCGGCGACGGCGATGCCGGCGACGGCGAGGCGCTTGGTGGAGGTCAGTCGGGTGCGGGTGTTGTGGCGTCCCATGATGCGGTTCGTTCCTTCCGGTGCAGGGGGGTCGTTCCTGTGAGGTCTGACGCTGCCCTGCGGAGTCCGTTGATGTCTCTGTGGATAGTGCAAGCGGGGACGTCCCCGCTCGGTTCGTTGGACAGCGTAACGGATAGGTCACGGTTCAGTCACGCTGTTGGGCTGAAATGCCCTGATTTTCGGGGAGGACGCGACGTTTCGGAGATTGTCGTGACCAGAGCGTTCCCCGGCCGTCATCGGACCGTGATCGAGGAAAAGTGCTGGTCAGTGCTTCCGTTATCGTTTTGTGCCACAGCTGTTACCGTATTGTGATTTATTGGGACCTGGCGGGAGTGTGGTATTCGTCACACAGGGGCGACGCTGGGACTGTGGTGACGGCTGTGAATGTTGATATTGGGGTAATGTCGTCTCTTCCGCTGTCGAGACCCGGTGGCGGAACGGAACAGAGAGTATGGAGGACACATGCCGACCGGCAAGGTGAAGTGGTTCGACGCCGACAAGGGCTTCGGATTCGTGTCTAACCCCGGCTATGACGACGTCCACGTGGGACGCCAGGCCCTTCCGGAGGGGGTGACTGAGCTCGTCCCCGGCCAGCGCGTCGAGTACGACGTGGCCACCGGCCTGCGGGGGAAGGCCCCTGAGGCCCTGCGAGTCACGGTCCTGGACCAGGGGCCGCGGCGTGCCGCACACAAGTACACCCCCGAGAAACTGCACGGCCTGGTGCAGGACACTGTCTCGCTGCTGGAGAACCGGGTCCAGCCCCTCCTGGAGTCCGGCAGGCGTCCGGGACGCAGGGAAGGCCACCAGGTCGCCGAGATTCTGCGGACCATCGCCCGCGAACTCGACGCCTGACCCCCGCCCCGGCTCACTCCTTCGGCGCGATGGACCAGACAGCGACGACGGGCTCTTCCTCGTCGCCGGAGTCGTCGATGAGGACACTCTGGATCTCCAGGCCGATGAGACGCGGGTGGTTTCCGTCGTCGTCGGTCATGCTCGACGACCCCTCGATGGTGACCTCCTTCGCCTCATTGGCGGCGTAGCTGTTGCTGGAGTTCGCGCCGTCGTCGTCGTAGAACTGCAGCAGGGTCCAGTCGTGGTCGTAGACGTCGGAGGGCAGCTTGAGGGTGATCTCGCCGTCCGCGGGGATATCGACGGTGGCGGGATCCTCGTCGTTGGTCCTCGCTTCACCGTCGGCCCAGATCGACCAGGGGGCGAGTTCGGTCTCCTCGCCGTCGGCGGTCACGGCGGTGACCCGCAGGTCGGCCGGGTTCGTTCCACCCCGGGAGTCCATGTACTTCTGTACCCCCAGCACCGCGCCGGCGACGACAGCCACCAGCACCACGACACCCAGGAACATGAGGAGCTGCTTGCGCTGGGCGGCCTTGCGTCGCTGCTTCTTGGTGAGCTTCGGGGCCTTGGAAGGCTCGGCGGACTCAGTGGACTCGTCCGACATAGGGACCTGCTTTCGCTCGGCGGGGTCAGGACCGTGACCGCGCCCGGCCGATGAGGGAACCCACACCGAGACCGCGGGACGCAAGGATCACATTGACGAAGAACACTGTACCGGTGGCGGCCAGGACGGCCATACCGACGGTGAGCTCGGTCGGCAGCAGCAGGCCCAGTGTCCCGCCGAGCACCCAGGACAGCTGGAGTATCGTCTCGGACAGTCCGAAGGCGGAGGCCTGCGCCGACTGGTCAAGACCGGACTGGATCGTCGCGTCGAGACAGGACTTCGAGATCGCGGATCCCAGTGAGAGCACCAGTGTCGCGACCGCCGCGGTGGGTACACCGTCGAACACGGCGGCGACGATCACCGTCGCCAGGGAAATGACGGCCAGCATGATGACGGTGAACCGGGGCCGGGCGAACTTCACCCGCGAGCCCACCGTGTTGCCCAGGAAGGTGCCCACACCGCCGGCTGCGCCGACGACACCGAGCAACGCCAGCTGTTCGGTCCCCGACAGCGTGTGGGAGGACTTCGCCACGAAGGCGACGTAGATCGTCATGAACCCGGTGCCGAGCCGTTGCATCGCGGTGCCCCACATCGCGGTCCGGGTGGCGTCGGGGAAGCGCACGGACATCGACTGCCGCCACTGCCCGAGGAACGACGAGGACCCGGCGGACCCGGCGGACCCGGCGGACCCGGCGGACGCAGTGGGCGCCACGACAGTCGGAGCCTCCTCCCCGTCCGGCGCGCCCATTGCCGGACCGAGGTCATCGGTCGGGGCGAAGGGGTCGGCGAAGACCTCGTCACCACTGCTCTCCGCAGTCGAGGGGATGAGGCCGCACAGGTAGATGCCCGCCAGCGCGCACACCAGCAGCAACCAGAGCGCCTCCTTGGGGGAGAAGACGAAAGCCACTGCCGCCGCGGCGCCACCGACCACCATCGATCCCCCGACGTGCCCGGTGATCATCAGCCGCGCATTCGCCCGCACCAGGTCGAGGTTCTCCGGGGCGAGTCGCGGTGTCACCGAGGATTTCAGCACCCCGTAGGATTTCGACAGCACCAGCATCCCGAGTGCCGCCGGGTACAGCAGCCATGAGTCGAAGTTCTGCAGCAGCACTGCGGCGAGGATCACCCGGGCGGCGAAGGTCAGTGACATCGCGACGCGGCGTCCGGTCCGGATCCTGTCGAGCAACGGACCGATCACCGGGGCCAGGACCGCGAAGGGGGCGATCGTCACCAGCAGGTAGGCGGCGACCGAGCCCTTGGACTCTCCGGTCGTCGCCGAGAAGAAGAGTGTTCCGGCCAGGGAGACGGCGAGCACGGCGTCCACCGCGAAGTTTGCGATGGTGGCGTACATCAGTGCCGTCAGCCCTGATTCGCGGGCCCCGTCGGCACCGAGCATGCCGTAGACCTTCGCGGTGAGCCGGTGCGTCCGGCCCGGCCGGTCGGTGTTCACTTCACGGTCACCTCGTAGACGGTGTCCCAGAGTTTGCCCGTGATGAGGAAGTGGTCGGTGGTACCGGGCACCTTCGCGATGCCGTTGAGCACGTCGGCCCCGTCCTTCTCCCGGGCGGGGAGGTCCAGGTCCGAGGTATCGAGGATGCCGTTGACCTCACCGGTCGCCGGGTTGATCCGCAGGATGCGGTCGTCGTACCAGACGTTCGCCCACAAGTCACCGTCGGAGCAGTCCAGTTCATTGAGCTGGTCGACCGGCTCACCGTCGAGGGTGACCGACACTTCGCCGGTCACCGCGAACGTCGACGGGTCGCGGAAGGTCAGCCGGTCCGAGCCGTCGGACATGACGAGCCGCTCACCGTTGGAGCACAGTCCCCAACCTTCACCGTCGTAGGACGCCTCGTCGGTCTGCTCCAGCGTGGCGGCGTCCCGCTTCACGGCCACCCCGTGTTTCCAGGTCAGCTGCCAGATGTCGTCACCATGGCGGGTGGACCCCTCGCCGAAGTACTGCGGATCGAGGTCGACGGACACGGTCGCGGCGTCACGGGAGGCGTCGGTCAACGGGGTCCGGTAGATACGGGACTGCCCCTCCTTGCCGGTGGAGACCAGCAGATCGCCCTCCGGCATGACCTCGAGCCCCTGGGTGAAGGACGTCGGATCCGAGGGGTACTCCGCGACAACCTCCGCGCTGAGGGACGCCGCGTCCCCTGTGCCGCCTGTGCCGCCTGCGCCTCCCGTGCCACCTCCGTCGTTCCCGCCGCCACCGTCGGAACCGCAGCCGGCGAGCACGAGCGCGGGAACACTCAGCAGCACGGGCAGGAGCCGCGCGCCGTGCCGTAAAGAGGGGCGTGAACTCGACGGGTACAGGGCCATGGGGACCATGCTGCCATAATGGGTGCCGTGAGTAGTCGAGGACATAAGGGACGGCCGTCGCACGACCGGAAGCGACGGGGAGGCGGAGTCCTGTTGTCGGCGCAGGGGATCAGCACCGCCCGGGAGGCCGTTCTCGATGTCGCCGGTCCCGACGGTGTCGGCGAACACCTCGGGGGCTCCTCGACCAGCCCGGAGACCGCCGTCCACCGGTTCGCCTGCAGAGAGCGCGGCTACCGGGGCTGGGAGTGGATCGCCGTCGTCGCCTGTCCACCGGGTGCGGACTACGTCACCGTCAACGAGGTCGCCCTCCACGCCGGTGACCGGGCACTGTCCGCCCCCGCCTGGGTGCCCTACGAGGACCGGGTGCGTCCCGGTGACCTGCAGCCCGGGGACCAGCTGCCGCTGAAGGCGGACGACCCGCGGGTCGTCGACGAGGACGATCTCGCCGACGACGACGGGGTGCGCCGCAACCCCGGAACCATGCGCACACTCTCGCACGCCGGGTGGGACGCCGCGGTCCGCCGCTGGACCACCGGTGACACCGGCCCGGACACCGAGTTCGCGCGCCGGGCCGAACGGACCTGCGCGAGCTGTGCATTCTGGCTGCCGCTGCAGCGTCGGCGACGGACCGAGGTCGGTGTGTGTGCCAATGAGTTCTCCGCCGACGGCCGGGTCGTGGCTGCCGACTACGGCTGCGGTGCCCACTCGGACACGCCCCGGGACGGCGGCGAAGGGGCGGCGTCCCACAGTGCCTGGGATGACGGCGGGCCCGAACGCTACTGACGCATTTCTGAGGCGCCGGTGAGCGCGAAACCCGCGTCCGCTTGCGACCGGTGCGGCCAGGGGAGAAACTGAGACGTCTTGACGTTTTCCTGAGCCTGAAAGCTGGTTTCCCCCATGGCAACAACGACTGATCCCGACGGATCGACGGAGGTGAAGGAGGGGTCGTTCCTCGACCGCTTCTTCCACATCACCGAACGCGGGTCCACCATCGGTACCGAGGTCCGCGGTGGTGTGGTCACTTTCTTCGCGATGGCCTACATCATTCTGCTGAACCCGCTGATCATCGGCACCGTCGCCGACCATACGGGGGCCGAGCTGGGGGTCTCCGCCGTCGCCGCGGTCACGGCCTTCGCCGCCGGCGTGATGACCATCGCCTTCGGTGTGTTCGCCAGATACCCCTTCGGCATCGCCGCTGGTCTGGGCATCAACACCCTGGTCGCGGTCACCTTCGTCTCCACCGAGGGGCTGACCTGGCCGGAGGCCATGGGTCTGGTCGTCATCGACGGCATCATCATCGTGATCCTCGCCGTCTCCGGCTTCCGTGAGGCCGTATTCAACGCCATCCCGGCGTCCCTGAAGTCGGCGATCACCGTCGGTATCGGCCTGTTCATCGCCTTCGTCGGTGTCGTCGACTCCGGCTTCGTCACCCGCAACACCGACGACATGAACACCACTGTCCCGGTGAGCTTCGGCATCGGCGGATCCATCACCACCTGGTCCGGCGTGGTCTTCGTCGTCGGCCTGGTCACGTGTGGCATCCTCGCCGCCCGCAAGGTCCGCGGCGGCCTGTTCATCGGCATCGTCACCACCACCATCTTCGCTGTCATCGTCCAGGCCATCGCCGGCGACGACAATCCGGAATCCACCGGCTGGCACATGGCCACCCCGGATGTCCCGGACTCCTTCGGCGGTATGCCGGACCTCGGCCTGCTCGGCGAGTTCGATCTCTTCGGTGCCTTCACCCGCATCGGCTTCCTCTCCGCCTGCCTCCTCATCTTCACCCTGGTGCTGTCCAACTTCTTCGACGCGATGGGCACCATGACCGGCCTCGGTAAGCAGGCAGGTCTGGTGAACGAGAAGGGCGTCCTGCCGAACATGCGCACCGCCCTGATCGTCGAGGGTGCCGGTGCCGTCGTCGGTGGCGGCGCCTCGGCGTCCTCCAACACGGTCTTCGTCGACTCCGCCGCCGGTATCGGCGACGGTGCCCGCACCGGCCTGGCGAACGTCGTCACCGGTGTGATCTTCCTCGCCGCGATGTTCCTCACCCCGCTCTACGAGGTCGTGCCGATCGAGGCCGCTGCCCCGGTGCTCGTCATCGTCGGTGCGATGATGATGGCCCAGATCAAGGACATCGACTTCGGTGACCTGGCGGTCGGTCTGCCGGCCTTCCTCACCATCGTCATGATGCCGTTCAGCTACTCCATCGCCAACGGCATCGGCATCGGCTTCGTCGCCTACGTCGTCCTCCAGCTGGGTACCGGCAACTGGCGGAGGATCCACCCGCTGATGTACCTGGTGGCGATCCTCTTCGCCGTCTACTTCGGCATCGACCCGATCAAGGACGCGATCGGCTGAGCGCCTGTCGCATGAGTACGCTGAACGGGTGACCAACCCGATCAGCATCACTGACCCCGCCGACCCCCGACTCGACGACATCCGGGACCTGAACTCCTCGGACCGGCGTCCTGACCTGCCGGGAGGGCGGGGTCTCGTCATCGCCGAGGGAAACCTGGTGGTTCCCCGGCTCGCGGCGTCCCGCTTCCCGGTGCGCTGTGTGGTGGGCTTCGCCCGGCGCCTCGACGAGCTCGAGGACGCCGCATCCGCCGATCCTGCGGTCGCCGCCGGGTTGGCGGGGGTGCAGCGCTACGAGGTGTCCCGCGAGGTGCTGGCCGAGGTCGCCGGATTCGACATGCACCGTGGCCTCGTCGCCGCCGCCGACCGGGTCGAGGAACCGACGGTCGGTGAAGTGCTCGACGGGCTGGACGGATCCAACCGCGTCATCGGCGTCCTCGAAGGAGTGGGGGACCACGAGAACATCGGTGCGCTGTTCCGCAACGCCGCCGGGCTGGGGGTCGGCGCTGTCCTGCTGGGGGCCGGCTGCGCTGATCCGCTGTACCGCCGTGTGGTGCGGGTGTCGATGGGCCATGTGCTGCGGGTGCCGTTCGCCCATGTGCCCGGCAAACCGACGACGTGGCAGCGCGGCCTCGCCGACCTGCAGGAGCGCGGTTACCGCGTGGTGGCGATGACGCCGAACACCGACAACACCCTGGCGGACGCCGTGCGCGGTGCCGACAAGGTCGCCGTGATGGTGGGGGCGGAGGGACCGGGTCTCACCGAGCATGCGATGCGGGCCTCGGACGTGCGGGCGAAGATACCCATGTCGCCGGGTACTGATTCACTCAATGTCGCCACCTCGGCTGCGGTCGGGTTCTACGCGGCCCAGTTCTAGGTGTACTTCCCGGCTCTGGCACGGAGTGACACCATGTCGGGTGCTCCAGGTTGGTCTGACCCTCTCAGACCAATCTGGAGCGCCCGACATGGACCATCAGCGCCCGGTGTTTCGTGCCCGGCGGCGGACCTCGTCGCCGATCCGGTGCGTGCCGGTGCGGATCCACTCCACTCCGGTGCGCAGGCCACGGCCGACGGACACCGCCGCACCCTTCACCAGTTCAGCGGTGGAGCGGGCCTCGTCCTGATTCTCCGGCTTGTCGGCGTAGTCGTCGTATCCGGTGTCGGTGACCGCACCGTCCATCGGGACGGCGTCCGGCATGGCGGTGACGACGATGCGCCGCGGGGCAGAGGGAGTGTCGGAGTGACCCGCGCGGGTCTCCGGGCGGCCGTCGACGGCGAAGGCCGCGACCGGGATGTCGATCTCGTCGGAGACCCGGAACCCCAGCCAGTGGGCGATGGCCGCGGCAGCCATCTCCGAGGGGCGGAAAGGTAGCTCGATGCCGCGGGCCTCGGGAGCTTCGGACTCGCCGGCCCAGAATGCGGCTTCGTCGGGCAGCGGGACTCCGGTGTCCTCGATGATGCGTTCCCGCGTGGCATAGAAGCAGCGGGTCATCCGGCCACCGACCCAGTGGGCGAAGCCGCCGAGGCCGTCGCGGTTGGTCGGGGTGTGCACCGTGACCAGCAGGTCGGCAGTGGGGATCATCGAGACCAGGGTATTGAAGGGCTCGGTGAGCGTGGTGAGTCCGGACAGGGACCAGGCGTCCGGTACCTCGGGCAGCACGGTCTGGATCACGGTGAGGCCGCGGTAGCCGCCGATGTAGAATTCGCCCTCGCCGGGCGGGGCGGAGCGGTTCATGTCGAAGTCGCCGATATGGGTCAGCGGCCATGCCGGGTTGAGCTGGGCCAGGAGCTTGCGGGCGTAACCGCGGTCGGCCTTCGGCTCGGCGACGAGGACACCACGCGGGTCGGCCGCCGTGATGAACCAGAGAGTCACCACCTGCTGGTGGTCGTGGTCGGTCATCGCCGGCTACTTCTTCTTCTTACGCGGTGAGGTCCGGACACCGAGGAGGACATCCTCCCAGTGCGGTGTGCTGGTGCTGCGCTTGCGCTTCGCCGGGTGGGACCGCTGGTCCGGGGTCGGGTCGCCGAAGAGGTCGACGGTGGGGGCGATGGAGGACTGCTCGTCGGTCTCGTCCCGGTCGCTGCCGTCGTCGGCCGGTTCATCGACCGGGGCATCCTCGTCGAGACCCGGCTCCTCTTCCCCGGTGGAGGGGGCGGAGACAGTACGGACCGGTCGGTTGAAGCGCGGGTCGACGAGGTCGTTGGCCACTGAGTTCGCTGGTTCGACGGTCGACGGGCCGGTGCCCGGGGGAGGAGCCGGGACCCACCGGAACTCGGCGACGAACTGGGTTGCACCGTGCCGGTTGCCGCGGGTCCACGTCACCGTGATGATCCAGTCGTCGGAGGAATCCATCGCGGCGTCCCAGGTGGAGGCGCGGACGTCCTCCTGTCGGGCGGCGAAAGCGGTGGCGAGCGACTCCCAGAGAGTGTGCTCGGCAGGGCCGTCGGACAGTACCGGATAGGCCTGACGGGCCAGCTCGGCGATGCGGTGACGCTCCATCTGGATCGGGTGGGCGTAGGGCAGCAGCCGGGATTCGGAGGCCCCGGTCTCCTCCATGAGCTGTGCGACGGTTGCACCGTGGCGCAGTCGCTTCTGGATCTCACGGGGACGCAGCTTCACCTTCGGCTTCGGTTCCTCGGCAGGACGCTCGACAGAGGTGACCGACAGGGTCGGGGTCGGGCTGGCGTCTCCGGTGGAGGTGGCGGGTTCTGCGGCGGTCCCGGTGCCGTCCGGGATGTCTGAGGCGGCAGGGGTGACTGCGGCGGCCGGGGCGTCCTCACCTGCCCCGTTCTCCTCGGCCGCGAGCTCGCGGGCGACGGTGACGTGGTCGCGCAGAGCCTCGGTGACCGGGATCCAGTAGAGCCGGTCACTCTCGGTATCGCGCAGGACAAGGGAGGCGGCGTCACTGTCGTCGGGGACGAACTCCAGTTCCTGCATCAGTGCCTCCGTGTCTTACGCTGTCCTGCGCTGTCCGGTGTCGGCCCGTGGCCGTGCGGTGGGTACTCGTGACGACTGTAGCGCACACCTGCGTCGATGTGGGGGAGGACAGCGCCTGCACCCCGGGGACGCCTGCTGAGTCTCCTGCCGGGACGACGAAAGTCCGCATCACGCAGTCAGAGGTCGTCGGGGAGCGTACTCCACCAACCTCAGTCTGCGTGATGCGGACAGGGCCCGGGAGGTCCGGGCGCGCCCGCGTCTCTACCTGGACGCGACGCCCGCGTCTCTACCTGGACGCGACGCCCGCGTCGAGGATGTAGTCGATCGCCTTGGTCAGGGTGCGGATGTCCTCCGGCTCGATGGCCGGGAACATACCGATGCGCAGCTGGTTACGACCCAGCTTGCGGTAGGGCTCGGTGTCCAGGACGCCGTTGGCGCGCAGGGTCTTGGCGATGACGTCGGCGTCCACCGCGTCATCGAAGTCGATGGTACCGACGACGAGGGAACGGGAGTCCGCGTCCGCGACGAACGGGGTGGTCTCGGAGCGGCCCTCGGCCCAGTTGTAGAGGATGGAGGAGGACTCGGTGGTGCGCTCGACCATGCCCTCCAGGCCACCGTTCTCGTTCATCCACTTGACCTGGCTGTCCATCATCAGCAGGGTGGCGACGGCCGGGGTGTTGTAGGTCTGGTTCTTGCGGGAATTGTCGACCGCGGTCTTCAGGTCCAGGAAGGCCGGGATGTAGCGGTCGGACGCGGCGATCTCCTCAACGCGCTCCAGGGCGGCGGGGGAGAAGGCGGCGAACCACAGGCCACCGTCGGAAGCGAAGCACTTCTGCGGGGAGAAGTAGTAGACATCGGTTTCGGCGATGTCGACGGGAAGTCCGCCGGCGCCGGAGGTGGCGTCCACCGCGACGAGGGCGTCGGTGGCCGGGCGCTTGACGCTGACCATCGCGCCGGTGGAGGTCTCGTTGTGGGCCCAGCCGACGAGGTCGGCGTCCGTGCCGTCGAGCTCTGAGGTGGCGGGGGCGGTGCCCGGCTCGAAGGCGTGGATCTCGGGCTCGGCGAGCCACGGGGCCTTCTTGGAGACGGTGGCGAACTTGCCGGAGAACTCACCGTAGGTGAGGTGTGCGGACTTCTCACGGATCAGACCGAAAGACGCGGAGTCCCAGAACGCGGTCGCACCACCGAGGGAGGTGATGATCTCGTAACCCTCCGGGAGGTTGAACAGGTCGGCCAGGCCGGAGCGCACCGAACCGACGACATCCTTGACAGCCGGCTGACGGTGGGAGGTGCCGATGACGTCGGTGCCACCGGCGACGATCGCGTCGATCTGGGCCGGGCGGACCTTGGAGGGGCCGCAGCCGAAACGGCCGTCAGAGGGAAGAAGGTTCTCGGGGAGGGTCAGGAACTGATCGCTCATGGTGAGGTGATGTCCGCTTTCTTGTCGTCGTCCCCCGGGTCCTGTCGAGCCCGGAGTGTGCCACGGAACAGCCTAACCTGTAGCGTCCACCACCGGAACAAGAGGGCAGAAGAAGACGACGTAACTTTTGGGCGGGGTAGGGACTGGGGGTACCCGTGTGCTGTCCAATCGGGTACCGCGGTGTTGCGTATACCTGTAATTCTGTACAGTGTGTCCTATCCCACGACTGTCTGCGGTCCGGTGCGACCGGCCGTGCGCTCTGTAGCGGACTGTCACCACCGGTGATACGCGGACTGTGGACGTAACGAGAACTACCGAGAACTTCAGAAACATCGAAAGGGATGTCAATGGCTTCCGAGAACCAGGACAAGGCCGTTCTCCACTACCCCGGTGGCGAGTACGAGATGCCGATCGTTGAGGCGACCGAAGGAAACTCCGGGTTCGCCCTGGGTAAGCTCCTCGCCGAGACCGGTCTGACCACCTTCGACCCCGGCTACGTGAGCACCGGCTCCACGAAGTCCGAGATCACCTACATCGACGGTGCGAACGGCATCCTGCGTTACCGCGGCTACGACATCGCTGATCTGGCCAACAACGCCAGCTTCAACGAGGTCAGCTACCTGCTGATCAACGGCGAACTGCCGAACGAGGCCCAGCTGACGGACTTCAACGACAACATCCGCAAGCACACTCTGCTGGATGAGGATTTCAAGTCCCAGTTCAAGATCTTCCCGCGTAACGCCCACCCGATGAACGTCCTCGCGTCCTCGGTCAACATCCTCGCCACCTACTACGAGGACCAGCTTGACCCGCTGAACAAGGACTTCCAGCTCAAGAACACCTACCGCCTCATGGCGAAAGTCCCGATGCTGGCCGCGTACGCCTACCGTGCGTCCAAGGGCAAGCCCTACATGTACCCGGACAACAAGCTCAACGCGCGCGAGAACTTCCTGCGCAACATGTTCGGCTACCCGACCGAGGACTACGAGATCGACCCGGTCATCGCCAAGGCGCTCGACAAGCTGCTCATCCTGCACGCCGACCACGAGCAGAACTGCTCCACCTCCACGGTGCGCATGGTCGCGTCCTCGCAGGCGAACATCTACGCCTCTGTCGCCGCCGGCGTCAACGCCCTGTCCGGCCCGCTGCACGGTGGCGCCAACCAGGCCGTCCTGGAGATGCTGCAGGACATCCACGAGAACGGCGACGACGCGACCGAGTTCATGAACCGCGTCAAGAACAAGGAGCCGGGCGTCAAGCTCATGGGCTTCGGTCACCGCGTGTACCGCAACTACGACCCGCGCGCCGCCATCGTCAAGGAGTCCGCTCACGAGATCCTCGAGCACCTCGGTGGCGACAACCTCCTCGACCTCGCCATGAACCTGGAGCAGATCGCCCTCAACGACGACTACTTCATCAGCCGCAAGCTGTACCCGAACGTGGACTTCTACACCGGTCTGATCTACCGCGCCATGGGCTTCTCCGAGGACTTCTTCACCGTCCTCTTCGCCATGGGCCGTCTCCCGGGCTGGATCGCCCACTACATGGAGCAGGTCAACGACCCGACCGCCAAGATCAACCGCCCGCGTCAGATCTACACCGGCCAGACCCTCCGTACCGTCACCCCGCGGTCCGAGCGCGAGTCGCCGGCGCCGGGCC
>NZ_JALAGU010000020.1 GCF_022712275.1 Corynebacterium sp.
GGAGGGAACCGGTGATCGAGTCTGCTGAGCCTGTCGAGTCTGCTGAGCCGGCGGGCGAGGAGCCGGGCAGGTCCTCGGCAACGGCGGTGGCTGTCGTGGAGGCAGCGGATGCGGTGAGTGCTGTGAGGATGGCGAGGGACGCGGCGGTGAGGTGCCTGCGTGAGGATGACGAGGATGTCATGGGAGAGTAAGCCCCTGAGAGGTTGGGAGAGTGGACGATGCGGTGGTTGTCCGCACCTCACGGGAGCTTAGGGACGCCGGGTCACGAGGCAGTGGCGTTGATGTGGCAGCCCGGTGGTGGGGGAGTGAACAGGTGGTTACGGGGCCATCGGGTTGGGGCCAGCGCCATCGGGTTGGGTCGATTTTCCGGGGAAACCGTCCCAACTGGATGGCACTGGGCACAAGGGGATGGCGCACGGCTGCGAAAAGACCCCACACACAGCAAACCGCCCGTCATCCGTGGAGAATGACGGGCGGTGAGAGTGTCACAGGGACACTGGGACCACAGGCAGCCAGGGCACCGACAACCGGCGCCGCAGAGGCGGACCTACAAGAGCCGAACTACTTGGCGGTGAGCTTGTTCAGCTCGGCAGCCAGACCGGACTTCTTGTTGGCGGCGTTGTTCTTGTGGATGACGTGCTTGGTGGCGGCCTTGTCGTAGAGACGGGAGGCGACGCGCAGCTGAGCGGCGGCACCCTCGGCGTCGCCGGCGGCGACCAGGGCGTGGAACTTGCGGGTCTCGGTGCGCAGGCGGGAACGGACAGCCTGGTTACGCTGACGGGCGAGCTCGTTGGTGAGGACGCGCTTCTTCTGCTGCTTGATGTTGGCCATGGGGAATACCTCTTCCTGAACGGTGAATCTGGCGATACTTCTGATCGTTCGCCACTTCCGTGCGGGTCAGCCGCAGACACGGTCTCTGACATCCGGCCCAAGGTCCTGCCGGATGCGGTGAATGCGCCACGCACGGTCGCGGGTCAACCTGATACACCCTACACGCGTGCAGCGCAGTGCCCTAATTCACGCCTCACACTCACGCCTCATCGAAGCCCCGGGACGTCCTGCCCGTCGGCGGTGCAGCCACCGGAGGACGCATCTTCCCACCCAGCAGCTCCTCGATCTGCACCGCAGCCTGGAGTACCGGCACCCAGCGCATGTCCTTGAGTACCCGCCCCGGCGACCCGAGCTCCCCGTCGGAGGCGAGATAGGGGATCAGCCCTGCCCGGGCCGCGCCGACGGCCCCGGCCAGCATCGCCTGCCGGGCCTCCATGTCGGTGAAGCTCCGGGAGGTGGCGCGCAGCAGCGGGCCCGGGGTCTCTGACGACTTCGCACGGGACTCCGGCGCGATCCACCAGTGGGACGTCGCCGGCGCCTCAGGCACCAGGGACTCCTTGTTCGTCCACGGCGCCCCGCCCGACCACACCTGCGGGGCGTAGCCGAGGAAGATGTAGCCGAGGATCTCGCCCAGCACAGCGAGCCGCTCGGTGTCGGTCAGCCCCTCATGCAGTCGCACCTGGTACCAGGCCTTCTCCGGGGTCAGCGGGGACTGCGGTGCCAGGCCCGGCTGTCCGCCCCTGATGCGGCAGGTGAAGGCACCCGACCGGTCGGCGGTGCGTCCTGCCCCGTAGTAGTCGACCGAGATGCCGATAGCCGCGACCCTCTCGACCGCCGTCGCCCAGGCTGCTGCAGCATCCGGAATGGAGACCGGCTCGCGCTCGCGCCACGGGTACTCCCGGTTGCCGTCGACCTCGCGGAAGAGGTCGGTATCGACCACGTAGTTCACCTCGCCACCGTCGGTGCCGGGCAGGGTGACCAGTGCGTCCTTGTCGTCGGTGCGCAGTCCGTTGGAGTAGGCCTCGATCTCGGGGATGAGCATGGAGGTCCTCGAGGTGGTGGGGGCGTCCTTCCGGTAGCGCTCGCGGTAGCGACGGTAGATCTGCAGTGTCGCCTCGACCGCGTCGGACAGGGAGTGCTCGCGCTGCCGCACCGCGAAATCGAGCAGAATCGGCACCGTCCGGTTACGGTCGAAGGCGTTGCGCAGTCCCCAGATCTCCAGCTCGAACGCCTCGAAAGGGGTGAGGGTCCTGGTGGTCTCAGTCATGAAAGTACTCTCCTTTCACTGACGAGTGTGCCACGGATCACCACACCCCCGAGCTACCCCTGCGCCACGAGCCGACCAGATGCGTGTCGACGATGCCCACGGCCTCCATCAGAGCGAACATCGTCGTCGGCCCGACGAAGGCGAAACCGCGCTTCTTCAGCGCCTTCGCCAGTGCCACGGACTCCGCCGAGGTCGTCGGGATCTCCCCGATACTCTCCGGCTCCGGCGTGCGTTCCGGCGCGAAGGACCAGATGAAGGACGCCAGGTCCCGGTCTTCTGTGTTCCCGCTGCCCCGCATGGCCACCGTGGCCCGGGCATTGTTCAGTGTCGCGAGGACCTTGCGACGGTTGCGCACGATGCCGGCGTCCGCCATGAGACGTTCCACGTCCACGTCGGTGAAGGCGGCGACCGCGTCCGGATCGAAGTCGGCGAAGGCGGCGCGGAACGCCGGACGTTTACGCAGGATCGTCGCCCAGCTCAGCCCGGACTGGAAGGCCTCCAGGCTCAGCCGCTCGAACATGCCCTGCTCGGTGCGGACCGGCATGCCCCATTCGGTGTCGTAGTAGTCGCGAAGCAGCGGGTCGGACGCGGCCCATGCCGGACGCGCCAGCCCGTCGTCACCGGTGATGAGTCCTGAGTCGCTCATGAGTCCATTCCTGTCACGCGCATGGTGATGTTCAGCCTGCCGGTGATGCCGCACTCGTCCGGCGCGGTGCCGTCGAAGACCCTGGGGACGCCGTGGAAGTTCCACCGTGCGGGGCCACCGAAGACGAAGGCATCTCCGGAACGCAGCTCGACATCGGTGTACGGCTTCGTGCGGGTCTCGGCGTTGCCGAAGCGGAAGCGGCAGGTGTCGCCGATCGACAGCGAGACGACCGGGGCGGGGGAGGACTCGTCGGCGTCGCGGTGCATGCCCATCGTCGCGCCCGGGCCGTAGTGGTTCGCCAGCAGGCTGTCGGGTGTGTACGTCGGATCGCCGGTGACCATCCGGCCGACCTTCACCGCCCAGTCCGGCATCGGCAGGATGCGGGCGTTGTTGACGTCGACGGCATTCCGGGAGAACCCGTTGCCGGCCCAGTGCCAGCCCAGGGAGAGCATCTCCACGCTCATCTGCCCGGAGCCGTAGCGGGGGCGCCGCGGCGGGACCGGACCGTTGCACCACTGCCGGTACTGGCGGACGATCCACTGCTGCTGGTCCATGGTCAGCCAGTCAGGCAGGAACCGTGCCCCGGACGGCAGGTCGACCGGTTCGCGGGGTGGTTCGGGCATGTCGAACAGTCCGTGCTGGTCGGGTTCTGACGGCACAGCAGCCACTCAGGACCAGCCGTGCTCGGTGCGCAGTGCGCCGGCGATGCGGTCGTAGCGTCGTTCCGGCATGGAGACGCCGCGACGCTGGATCCGGGCCTCGGGGATCTCCACCACGCGGTCGATGCGGACCCAGCACTTGTTGCCCTTGGGGTCCCAGAGTCCGGTGCCGATGGGGATCCAGTTGTCGTCGGTGCGGTGTTCCGGGTTCGAGCTGATGAGCATGCCGAGCAGGGTGTGCTCGTTGCGTCCGATGATGAGGCAGGCGCGCATCTCGGGGGCAGCGTCCCGGGCGCGGACGACGCCGTACCAGACGACCTCGCCGGGATCGACCTGCCCGTCCATGTCGGGGGCGTAGATCACCGGGCGGGCCAGGGTGCCGGTCGGCACGGTGACGGTGACCGAGCGGTCCTCACGCTCGACGGTCGGGCCATTGGACAGTCCGAGGTTGGCGTGCAGCTCATCGATGCCGCGGTCGAGGTGGCCGCGGTGGTGGAAGTGACGCTCGATGAAATGCCGGGCCCTGCGGACGGGATTGCTGTGGGTGCGGGCAGGCTCCGTCATGGCCACCATGGTAGCCCTACCTTGGTTCAGTTGCCGCTTCGTCGCCACGGGCCCGGAATGCTACCCGTCGTTGTCTCGTCGGGTCTGTGACCGCAGGTCCTCGAAGTCGCCCTGGGTGGCCTCGAGACCGGTGACCGGGGTGTCCTCGAGCAGCGTGCCGTCGGCGGAGACGACCGCGCCTCCGTGGTGCTGCGCCTTCTCGGATGCAGCCTCGTCGATGTGGGTGACGACCTCGTCGACCTTCTCGCGCAGACCGTGGTGGTGGGCCTCTGCCGGGATGCGCATGACAGCTCCGTCGGACTCGCGGATCTCCAGGCCGTGGGCGGCGAGGACCTTCTTCTGTTCGACCGCCCCGTGGCGTCCGGCGGCCTTCTGGGCGTCCTGGAACATGGTGGTGCGTCCGCGCAGGATGCGGCGGATGAGCCTGCGCTCGCGGAAGGGCTTGCCGACCAGTGACAGCAGGACGCCAGCGACGATGTAGCAGGCGATCAGGATCCAGCCGTGGGTGTAGCCGGGGCCGACGCCGTAGACGAGTTCCTTGAGCATCTCGGTGATGCCGTTGCCGACGACGCCGCGGGAGATCCATTCGAAGAACCGGGGCATCATCCAGATCGGCAGTGCGCCACCGGAGGCCGGCATCGACAGGAAGATGCACATGAGCATCGCGGGCACGGCGACGAAGCGTCCGACGAAGTAGGAGACGCCGTTGACGGCCGCGCCGATGGCGAAAGCCCAGACGAAGCCGAGTCCCCACAGTGCCCAGAAGTGACCGGTGATCGCACCGAGGATCGGGTCGACGAGCAGGGCGGAGAGGAAGCTCAGCAGGACCGCGGTGCAGGCGATGATGAAGAAGCGGACGCGCCGGCCCAGTGGACCACCCATGAGTCCGACGAACATGGCGGCGAGGTAGCCGGAGATGCACCAGGCGATCATGAGGTACATGGGGGTCATGCCGATGTCGTGCGCGGGCAGGGGAGCGAGGTCGTCGACAGCCGGGGTCTCGTCCTGTCCGAGGGCGGGCAGTACCGGTGTGACGATCTTCGGGATGATGTTCGCTGCCTGGGCCTGAAGGGCGGAGGCGGTGATGAGCGTGTGGGAGTCCACGTCATAGGCGGCGGCGAGCTCGCCGTCGCTGACCTGCCGGGTGGCGGTGGTGTAGTCGGGGAGGTTCTCGAACGCGATCGCGCCGGGCTCGCCCCGGTCGGCGGCGGCCTGGAGGGTCCGGGTCTCCTCGACGGTGCCGACGACGCCGATGGGGGCGTCGCGCGGGGCGGCGTGCTGGAAGGGGGCGACGTAGCAGAGGATGAACATGATGAGCATGAACACGGGCATCCACAGCTGGGAGAGCACCATCTGGACATTGGGGTGCTGTGCGCCGTACCAGCGTCGGTAGGCCGACTTCTTCGGCGGCATCGCGTAGACGAGGTGGTCGGTGTGCTGGTCGGTGTGCTGGTCGGTGTGCTGGTCGGCGGAGGACGCCTCGCTGTGTTCAGAGTGTTCAGTTGTATCCATAACGGGATTATCTTAACTGGCCGCAGGGGGATGTCCGTACAAGCGGGGATCAGATGCAGGGACGCACCGGTCGGGACAGGGGGCTGATCGTCCCCGTCATGCGCCTGACTCAGTAGCTGTCAGCGTGGTAGGTGCGCCCTGGTGTGCTACCTGCTACCCTCGGGGCTATAGCTTCGACTTGAGTGGATTACAGCTGGGTTCCCGAATGGGAGTAGGGCCTTAAGGGCCTGAGCATCCTTTGCTCCTGGGGTCGGAGCTTTCTACTTGCCGGTGGCCTGGTGCTTGATGATGTCCAGACCCTTCTCCGGATCTTTGAGGAGCTGCGACACCACGAGGTCCACAGCCTGGCCGGAGTAGCTGTACCAGGGGTTACCGTCGGTCTCGGTATGGGAGTCGTAGCCGAACCGTGGATCATTCTTGAAGTCGAAAACCTTGACGAAGTATCCCCAGTGCGCACGGTTGAACTCGGGCTTCACCTCTCCGTTGAGCATCACCTGTGCCTGCTTCTTCCTGAGCCTCCGATTGACTTCCGCTACGGCCTGGTTCATCCGGAAGGGGTACTTGGTCTTCGGATCCTTGAGATCCTTGACGATGGCGATACCGGTACCCGCCTCCTTGTCGACGAAGACCGACAGGTCTGCCTCCTTCGCCTTGTTCACCAGTCGAAGGTTGGTGTCGTAGGTGAAGGCGTACCGCATGTTGCCGTCATTGCCGGCGTTGTTGCGGGTCTCTTCCCAGAGAGTCAGTAATCGTTCTGCCACTTCAGGTTCATATTTGGTGCGGACCTGTTCCGGCTCGAATAAGGTCCGGTTGACGACCAGTGCGAGATGGTTCTCGGGAATCAAATCCGCTACGGACTCGGCGTGCAGTTCCTCGAGCTTGTCGGCGAAGTTGGAGACGCAGGCTTGGAGCAGTGGACCGTAGATCATGTCGTACTCATCGACGACAAAGTGGGTCGCAGTGTTCCGGAAGCGAATGATCTCGTCCATGTTGCGGCGGAGGGGATCCTTGTCGTTGGTGAACACTTTGCGCAGGCAGTCTTCCAGCGCGAGGGTACGTCCCGAATCGCCGGGGTAGTAGATGGCGCGGTTCCCGCCCATCTTGACGAGATGCGCCTTGAGCATGAGTTCCCAGGCGTTGCAGAGGAAGATGACGCAGGCTTCCGCATGGTTTCCCAGGGTCGGACGGTTGTAGAGCTCGACAGCGAGGACGAAAGACTCCCTACTCTTGGAGAGGAGTCGATCTGCAGTCGACGGTGCGGGTTCCTGTGCTGTAGTCACAGGAAAATAATAGCGGGGACGGAGGAAGCAACTGCCGGAGACTCGCACGGATGTGCTGGGCCCGCCCTGTTGGTGGAGCGAAGGAGGTCAGCTCGCCAGCAACCCCATCCGGACAGTAGGAGGGACGCCACTTGGTAGGCTCGACCCGATATCCACCTGCCCGGCACCCCGGGTCAGGGCAGCGCATCACCAGGAGGACCCCATGGCGCCGAAGCAGCAGAACTACGCCCTCGACACGTTCACGGAGCCGAGCCGTATCCGTAACTTCTGCATCATCGCCCACATCGACCACGGCAAGTCCACCCTGGCGGACCGGATTCTGCAGCTGTCCGGCGTCATCGACGACCGTGACATGCGCGACCAGTACCTGGACAACATGGACATCGAGCGCGAACGCGGCATCACCATCAAGGCGCAGAACGTGCGCCTGCCGTGGATCCCGCGCTCCGGGGCGAACAAGGGCGAGGAGCTGGTGATGCACCTCATCGACACCCCCGGCCACGTGGACTTCACCTACGAGGTCTCGCGCGCCCTGGAGGCGTGTGAGGGTGCGATCCTTCTGGTGGACGCCGCGCAGGGCATCGAGGCGCAGACCCTGGCGAACCTCTACCTGGCGATGGAGAAAGACCTGGAGATCATCCCGGTCCTCAACAAGATCGACCTGCCGGCGGCGGATCCGGAGAAGTACTCCCTGGAGATCGCGAACATCATCGGCTGTGAGCCGGAGGAGGTTCTGCGCATCTCGGCGAAGACCGGTGAGGGCATCCCGGAGATGCTGGACAAGGTCTGTGAGCTGGTGCCGTCTCCGACCGGGGATGGGGACGCGCCGGCCCGTGCGCTGATCTTCGACTCGGTCTACGACATCTTCCGGGGCGTGGTGACCTACATCCGTATGGTCGACGGCACCCTGGAGCCGCGCCAGAAGATCACGATGATGTCCTCGGGCTCGACGCATGAGGCCCTGGAGATCGGAGTGGTCTCCCCGCAGCCGACGAAGACCAAGGGCCTCGGCGTGGGGGAGGTGGGCTACATCATCACGGGTGTGAAGGATGTGCGCCTGTCGAAGGTGGGCGACACGGTGACGTGGGCGAACAAGGGGGCCGAGGAACCGCTGAAGGGCTACTCGGAGCCGACGCCGATGGTCTACTCGGGCCTGTTCCCGGTCTCGGCCGACCAGTACCCGGACCTGCGTGAGGCGATCGAGAAGCTGCAGTTGAATGACGCCTCGCTGACCTTCGAACCGGAGACGTCCACTGCGCTGGGCTTCGGTTTCCGGTGTGGCTTCCTGGGGCTGCTGCACATGGAGATCACGCGTACCCGCCTGGAGCGGGAGTTCGACCTGGACCTGATCTCTACCGCGCCGAGCGTGGTCTACAAGGTGGTCGCGGAGAACGGCGAGGAGCTGTTCGTGCAGAACCCGTCGGACTGGCCGGAGGGGAAGATCAAGGAGGTCTACGAGCCGATGGTGGACATGACCATCATCGTGCCGGAGGAGTTCCTGGGTGGGGTGATGACGCTGTGCCAGGAGAAGCGTGGCCAGATGAAGAACATGGACTTCTTGTCGACGGACCGTGTGGAGCTGCGCTACTACATGCCGATGGGTGAGATCATCTTCGACTTCTTCGACATGCTGAAGTCGAAGACGAAGGGCTATGCGTCGCTGAACTACGAGGAGAACGGCGAGCAGCTGGCCGATCTGGTGAAGGTGGATATCCTGCTGCAGGGGGAGCCGGTGGACGCCTTCGCGGCGATCGTGCACCGGGAGAACGCCCTGCACTACGGCAACAAGATGACGAAGAAGCTCAAGGAGCTGATCCCCCGTCAGCAGTTCGAGGTGCCGGTGCAGGCTGCCATCGGCTCGAAGATCATCTCGCGTACCAATATCCGCGCTCTTCGTAAGGATGTTCTCAGCAAGTGCTATGGTGGCGACATCTCCCGCAAGAAGAAACTGCTGGAGAAGCAGAAGGAAGGCAAGAAGCGCATGAAGTCCATCGGGTCGGTCTCCGTGCCGCAGGAGGCTTTTGTTGCCGCTTTGAGTACGGATGAGGGTTGATTCTGGCCTTGTTTTCTGGTGGCAGCGGCAGTGTGCAGAGATGCTCGACGATCCTCTGCTCGTCGCCGTCGAGATTAACTCCGTAGGCTGATTCCACTGCCGCGTCGATAGACCGGTGGGCGGAGGGCAGGTCGGGGAAGAGCAAATCGTTGTCAGGGTCGTACATCTCCGCGATCGTAGAGTCCGAGTACTGAGCACGAGCATCAAGAACAGCTTGGTCGGCGGCCTCGACAGTGGACCGCTTGGATTCGCCGTCCGGTTGAGACAGATCTGACCAGATGAAGTTGTTGTAGACCACGCCGCCCGAATACCGGTAATCGCTCTTCAGTGGCTCTTCCGGTTTCGGAGTGCGTTGATTACCCCGCGGAGTCTCCCGAGTAGATCAGTGACCGCAAGATGTAGTTGGCCTTGTTCGAAGAACCCCAACGCGATACCCCGCAGGTGCTCCAGCTTACCGTTGAAGTTCTCCACCGGCCCGTTGGACGCACCGGTGTCGAAGTAGGCGAGGATGTCAGCTCGTCGTCGCCACAGCGTCTGGCCCAGCACCCGCAGTTCCCGCAGATCGTCGGGGATCTTCACATGCAGCGCCTCGATCACCTTGAACACCCGCAGCTTCCCGTCCCCGGGGACGGTCCTGTTTATACGCGACGATGATCTCCTGGTAGAAGTGCCACGTCACCTGCACCGGCAGGTGCACATCATTGGTGAGCATGTCATCGAGCTTCACCGCGTTGTTCGGCGTGACCAGCGACTTCCTGGCCAACAGTATCCGTCTGATGCCGTACAACGGGGCCCCGGACCGTCCGCTATGCCCCATCGTCTCGTTCTGGACCCGTTGCCTGCATGCGGTGAGCTTGTCGACGGCCAGGTGGACGACGTGAAATGGGTCCATGACCTGCCTGGCCTGGGCCAGATGCTGGGCCACGGCTTTCGCGTAGCCTGTGAACCCGTCCATGGTCACGACCCGGATCCTGTGGCGGAACGTCGCCCCCGCGGGCATCTAGCCAGTCGCCGAAGACGTCGGCGGCCTGTGGGATCGAGGCCCGGAAGATGGTGACCTCGCAGTCGTCATTGACGCAGATCAACCGGGGTACACGGACGTGCAGCAGGCTGGGGTGCCCGGCGATGGGCAGGTCCGTGAGCCTGCGTTCGATATGGTCGCGAACCCGGCAGGCGTGCCCGCAGTATGGGCAGCTTAGGTCGACGGTCACCGGATGACAGTAGAGGTGGGTGATGTTGCCGGCGTCGGCGGCGCTGTCGATCGACAGGCCCAACTCGACGGTGCGGCAGACCGTGTCGGCGACGAGGTTCAGGGCAGGAGTGGGAAGTGACGGTAGGGTCAGACATGGATCCTGGAGCGGCTGGATGGATCCTTAAGACACCTCCATCCTGTCACTGCAGGGTCCTTCTACGGTCCCGGCCCAGCCCCTACATGTTGTGGTGGCCCGCTCCAAGGGCTTCACTACCGCTACACACTCCGTATTCGGAAGAGCCGGATAACGCTCTGCGAGAGGCCGGTAATGTGATCATGGCGATCGGGGAGGGGACGTTCGTCGGGTCAAATCTCGGGACGCTTTGCTCGCTGACTGCGGCTGGTTCCGCTCCCACCGATGGGGCGGTGCTGTAGAAGACAACTGGCGTGGGCCGGGCTGATCTCGTCATCACCAGGTTGAAGTACCGCTCCGTCGCCGGAGGACAGGAGGCCCGGGCCTCACTCCGCCCCGTCGGAGACGACGAGAACCGGGGTCAATGGGATGATGCGGCGCCAGTACTCGGGAAGCTGATCGTAATGGTCGATGACCAGGGAGACGATGGCTTCCCCGGTCAGTAGCCGGATACCGGTGCGCTGTCTCTCGATGGCCTGGGCGTCCTTGCTGTACCCACCCAGAGTGAAGAACAGACACAGTTCCCCTGGTCCCTGTGTGCCGACAAGCTGGTTGACCTCGGGGGAGCCGACGGTGGAGAAGCGCTGTTTGCACTGTGCCTTGATCAGTGGCGGTTCGATTCCCAACGGGTCCTTGTGCGCGATGACGTCAATGCCGCCGTCCTGGGAGTACTGCATCACCCGGGCCTCGTATCCGATGGCCCGGAGCAGGACGGCACACAGCTCCTCGAACTGCTGCGGCATTATGCGACTGGAGAGTACGTCCAGTACGAAATCCCGGGTGTGCCGTTCGATCTGGGATGCCCGGAGCTGCTCCGGATCCGGATCGTCGATGCTCGCGTCGACGGAGGGCTCCCGAGGCAGGGTGTCGACCGCATCGGCGATAGCGTCTGCGTCATTGGTTTTCAGGCGCATGGCGGTCATCACTTCAGAGACATGTCGGTTGACCTTGAACAGGGTCAGTGCGGATCCCAGCTCGTAGAGGGCGGACTGGGAGAAGACAGCCCTGGGGAGTCCCGTCTTCACCCACTGCACACGGCGTCGGTGCCGGTGTGTGGGAGCGTCCGCGTCGAAGTAGTAGTCGCTTTCGACGATGCCGATGTTGATGGTGCTGTCGGGCTTGTACGGGGCGACCACGATGTCGCCGACCCGGATCTCGTGGGCGAAGCGGAAGAGAACGCCCGCCCGGCCGGCGATGCTCTGCACCTTGGCGTTCGGCTCCAGCGCGGTGAGGGCTTTCTTCAGCCCCTCGCGTCCGCGCCGGATCTGGGTGAGATCTCCCAGCCCGTCCCATCCGATGCTGACGAATCCCCGGTCAACGAGTTCGTCGGTCAGGGTGTCGTTGTGGATACCCCAGATCTGTTCCGCCATGTGATCGCCGTTCGTGGTCGCCGGATGGGTTCCAGGGCGATGGTACCGAGTACCTGAGAACAGTTACCCCGTGGTACCCACGGGGAAACAAACCGGAAACCACCGCTCCGTAGCTTCATGGGCACGGGTCACAGACGACCCCCGCACCCGGCCCATCCGAACTCACCCGAAAGGAGTTGGTGACCTTGTCTCTCCACCGCATCATGCACCAGCTTCCGAACACCACGGGTCGCGGCGGTACCGGCATCGTCGGACGCACCGGCTCCGACGGTCCGACCGGCCTGTAGGTGACGGACTGACCCACACCTCCCGGTGAAGACTCCCCGGGAACCGTGAACCAACAGGTCCTCCGCACCGCTCACGAGTCACCCCACGCACTCTGCGTCACACACCGCATGCCACACCGGCATCACGGTGCCTCAACGGAACCCGCACGGGTTCCGCCTCGTGAAAGGAGGAGGTTGAGATGACTCAATCCCCGGCCACCGCCCTGACCCTTCCCCGCGACAGTTCCACAGGAACACTCTCTGAACCATCCGCCCCGGCCGACCCCGCCGCCACCGCGACGACCGGTACCCATCCGCTACGCAAAGCGATCACCTCAAGCTTCCTCGGCAACTTCGTCGAGTGGTTCGACTACGCCCTCTACGGCTACCTCTCGGCCACCATCGCCACCGTCTTCTTCCCCGAAGACGAAGGACGTACCGCCCTGGTGAAGACCTTCGGCCTCTTCGCCCTGAGCTTCCTGATCCGCCCAGTCGGTGCCGTCGTCTGGGGCCACATCGGTGACCGCTACGGCCGTAAGACCGCACTGTCCTGGTCGATCCTGCTGATGTCCGGCGCCACCACCTGCATCGCCCTGCTGCCCGGCCACGCCACCATCGGGGTGGCCGCCCCGTTCCTGCTGCTCACCTTCCGGCTGATCCAGGGATTCTCCGCAGCCGGTGAGTACGCCGGCGCGTCCACGCTGCTCACCGAACTCGCGCCAATCCGGAAACGCGGACTCGTCGCCGCAGTCGTTCCGGCGTCCACCGCCTCCGGCCTGCTGCTCGGCTCGCTGATGGCCGCGCTGCTCACCGGCATTCTCGATGATGCGACCATGGAGTCCTGGGGCTGGCGCATTCCCTTCCTCATCGCCGCCCCGCTCGGACTCGTCGGCCTGGTGATCCGCCGCCACCTCGACGAATCCTCCGCCTTCACCGAGGCTGTCGAAAAAGCAGCCACGGCAAACGCGGAGGCCGGCCCCGGAGCGAAGCACCGACCGCTGCTGGAGGTCTTCCGCGAGCCCCGCGCCCTGCTCATCGCCTTCAGCGCCGCAGTGCTCAACGCCATCGGCTTCTACGTCATCCTCAGCTACATGCCGACCTACCTCTCCGAGGAACTCGGACAGGATGACACTGACGCCTTCATCGCGGCCTCCGTCGCCCTGTTCGCCTACATCTTCTCCGTCCTGCTCACCGGCTGGATGTCCGACCGGATGGGCCGCCGGAAGATCATGCTCACCGCGTCCTTCGCCTTCATCGTCGCCGCTGTCCCCGCATTCCTGCTGCTCGACGGCGCCGGACTGGTCCTCGTCATCCTCATCCAGATCGCGATGGGCATGGTGCTCGCCCTCAATGACGGCGTCCTGCCGGCCTTCCTCTCCGAACAGTTCAGCACCGGAGTGCGCCTCACCGGCTTCGCCGTGACCTTCAACACCGCCAACGCTGTCTTCGGCGGCACCGCCCCGATGCTCGCCACCCTGCTCATCGGCTGGACCGGAATGACGGTTGCTCCCGCGTTCTACCTCATGGCCGCCGCCCTCGTCACTTTCCTCGCCGTTCTCAAGGCCGCGGAAACCCACCGCGCCCCGCTCTCCTGACATTCCCGAATTCCCGTACCGAAAGGAACACCACCATGACCGCAGTACTCCCCACCCCGTCCGTCACCGTCGACGACTTCCGCGATGAGCGGACCCGACTCTGCTACAACGGTGAGAAGGTTGCGCTGACCTTCAGCGACGCCGAGATGGAACGACGCCTCACCGGCCTCCGTGCACACATGGCCGCCGCCGGCCTCGATGCCGTCGTCCTCACCAGCCCCCAGTCCATCAAGTACTGGTCCGACTTCCTCTACACCCACTTCGGCCGTTTCTACGGCATGGTCGTCACCGCCGACTCCACCTGCACCGTCTCCGCAGGCATCGACGCCGGGATGCCGTGGCGTCGGGGCTACGGTGACAACCTCGTCTTCACCGACTGGAACAAGGAGAACTACCAGTACGCCCTGCGCAAGGCCGTCACTGACCGGGTCGACGCCCGCCGGGTCGGTATCGAGCTCGACGGCATGTCCGTGCAGCTGTACCGCCGCATCAGTGCTGAATTCGGGGCGGACGCCGGAACCGTCGAATTCGTCGACGTCTCGGATGCCGTGATGCGCCTGCGGATGATCAAGTCCGCCGAGGAGATCGCCGTCATCACCGACGGCGCCCAGGTCGCGGACATCGGCGGCGAGGCCATCCGCAAGGCCCTGGAGGACGGCCCGAAGCGTGAGTTCGAGCTCGCCCAGATCGGCACGGACGCCATGGTCACCGAGATCGCGGAACGCTACCCGGACTCCGAGATCCGAGACACCTGGGTGTGGTTCCAGTCCGGCATCAACACCGACGGTGCCCACAACTGGCCGACCACCCGTATGGTGCAGCCCGGCGACATCCTGTCGCTGAACTGCTTCCCGATGATCTCCGGGTACTACACCGCCCTGGAACGCACCATGTACTACGGCACGCCGGACGCCGACACCCTGCGCTACTGGGAGGTCAACACCGAGGTCTACCGACGTGGCCTGGAGCTTATCCAGCCGGGCGCGGTGTGCTCAGAGATCGCCGCCGAGCTCAACGGTATCTACGCCGATGCCGGGATGCTGGGCTACCGCACCTTCGGCTACGGCCACTCTTTCGGCGTGCTGTCCCACTACTACGGACGCGAGGCCGGACTGGAGATCCGGGAGGACATCGACACCGTCCTGGAACCGGGCATGGTGGTCTCCATCGAGCCGATGCTCACCGTCCCGGAGGGCATGCCCGGTGCCGGTGGCTACCGTGAGCATGACATCCTCGTCGTCGGTGAGGAGGGCGCCACCAACATCACAGGTTTCCCGGTCGGCCCGGAGGCGAATGTCATCGGGGGATAGCGGTATCCGGCCGGGCCGACTCGGCCCAGCCCGCCCCGGTCTCACAACCGCGTCGTGTCCTGCCCGTCGCGTCCGACCTCGTGGATGCGATGGCGGCACAGCTGGAGGCGTAGCCATTCCTCGACCGGGGGGAACCGGCGCCCTCGCCGCCATATGAGGTCCACGTTCACCTCCCAGTCCGTGAACGGGTAGGCGCCCAGCTGCAGTTCCACCAGCTCCCCGGTGCTGATCTCCTCGAGGATCAGCTGGCGGGGCACCGTCGCCCATCCCACGCCGGATTTCACCAGCTCGATGAGCGCCTGGTAACTGTCGGAGTGCCAGGTCTGCGTGGACTGCAGGTATTCGCTGGTCGGCAGGGCCCGCGAGTACGAGGCGTAGGCGAGATGCCGGACGTCACGGATGTCGTCGAAGCTCGGGTTCCGGAGAGTCGCCAGCGGATGGTCACGGTGCACCACATGAGTCATGAACAGCCGGCCGAGCTGACGGAACGCCAGATCCTCCGGGTAGTCCGGCAGGGCGAAGGCGATTCCGAGCAGTGCCTCGTCATTCAGGACGCTCGAACGCACATCACCGTTCGCCGGATTGCGGATGGTCAGGTCGACGAAAGGGAACCTGTCGGCGAACCGGGTGAGCACAGGGGAGAGCTGCCGGTGGGGGATCCCCACCGCCAGGGTGATGTTCGTCGGCTGGCCCTGTGACAGGGAATCTCCGTGCCGCTCGAAGGCGAGACCTCGGTCATAGAGGGCCTTCGCTTCCTGGAGCAGCGTCTCGCCCTCCGCGGTGAGCACGGGGAAGCGGGAGGACCGGTCGAAGAGATCCGTGTCCAGCGCGATTTCGAGGTTCGCGATGGACGTGCTCACTGTGGACTGGCTGCGTCCCATCGCCCGGGCGGCCCCGGAGAAGGAACCGTGCCGGGCGGCGAGGACGAAGGCCTCGACCTGTTCCAGAGTGAGTCGCACAGCAGCACTGTACGTCCTCTGGCCGCACTCCGCAGCGCGAAACAGGGGAGGGGAGCTGCACGGCGATGTATCGGAATGAACGATGGACACTCACTGTGCGTATCGTCCGGATCGCCATACTCTCAGCGTCCATGTCCTCCACAACTCCACCGTCCACCCGCCCCGACAGGCTGAACCCGCCGGAGGTCGAAGAGGTCCTCCCGTGGCGGTCCATGCTCAGTCTCGGGCTCCAGCATGTCCTCGTCATCTACGCCGGCCTCGTCGCCGTCCCGCTCATCCTCGGCTCCGCCCTCGGCCTCGACAACTCCGAGGTCGTCATCCTGATCAACTGCAACCTCATCATCGGCGGTCTCGCCACCGTCCTGCAGACCATCGGCATCTGGCGGTTCGGATCCCGGCTCCCGCTGATCCAGGGGGCGTCCTTCATCGCCCTGGCACCGATGCTGCTCATCGGCGAGGACTACGGGATCCGCTACATCTTCGGGTCCGTCATCGCCGCCGGTGTACTCGGCATGATTCTCGCACCGTTCTTCTCCCGCCTGCTGCGGTTCTTCCCGCGGGTCGTCATCGGCTGCCTCATCACCATCGTCGGCATTTCCCTTATGCCGACCGCCGCCGGTTGGTTCGGTGGCGGTGAGGATGCAGACGACTTCGGTGCCACGAAGTACCTCATCCTCGGCACGGTGACTGTCCTGGTCACGGTTATCGGCTATGTCGTGTTCACCGGCCTGCTGGCCAGTCTCTCGGTGCTCATCGGCATGGTCGTCGGCACCATGGTCGCTCTCGCCATGGGACTGACCGACTTCTCCGGTGTCGCGGACGCGGACTGGATCGGCATCTCCGCCCCGCTGCACTTCGGCAGTCCGCAGTTCAGCCTGTCGCCGATTCTCGTGATGACGCTCGCCCTCATCGTCATCATGGCCGAGACGACCGGCAACAGCCTCGCCATCGGCCGGATGATCAAGGCCCCGATCACCCGGCGTCGGCTCTCCGACACCTTCCGTGGTGAGGGATTCGCCGCGGTCGTCAGCGGGTTTTTCAACGGATTCCCGCTCAACGCCTTCAGCCAGAACACCGGCCTGATCGCCATGACGAAGGTCCGCAGTCGTTTCGTGGTCACTGTCGCCGGCGTCATCATGGTGCTCATGGGGTTGGTACCGAAACTCGGGGCGGTCATCGCCGCGATCCCGCCGTCCGTGCTGGGCGGTAGTGCGATCATCATGTTCGGCATGACCACCGCCGCCGGTATCCAGGAACTCGCCCGGGTGAAGTACGAGGGGACGAACAACGCGCTGATCGTGGCGGTGTCCCTGAGCGTGGGGGTGCTGCCGATGGCGTCCCCGGAACTCTTCGGACACTTTTCCGGCACTGCCCGTCTGGTGCTGGACAGCGGCATCTTCCTCTGCGCGATCTGCGCGGTGGTCCTCAATCTCATCCTCAACCGAAAGAGCACGGACAATGACTGACAACACCACCGACAACACCGGGATCACCGAGACTGACCTGGAATTCCTGCGCCGGGCCATCGCACTGTCCGCGGACTCGAAGCAGCGGGGCCGCCACCCGTTCGCCGCCCTCGTGGTGGACGCCGACGGCGTCGTCCTCTCGGCGAAGGGCAACAACTCGATGCCCCCGGAGGGCGATCCCACCCAGCATGCCGAGCTCACAGCGGCCGCTGAGGCTGCGACGAAGCGGACGCTGGAGGAACTCGCCGGAGCGACGCTCTACACCAGTGCCGAGCCGTGCGTGATGTGCACCGGTGCGGTGTACTGGACCGGCATCGGCCGGATCGTCTACGCACTGTCGGAGAAGAAGCTGGCGACTCTGACCGGTGATGACCCCGAGAACCCGACCTTCGATCTGCCCTGCCGCGAGGTCGCGGCGCGGGGGCAGCGCGTCATCGAGATCCACGGTCCGGCGTTGGAGGACGAGGCCGCGGCGCCGCACCTCGGATTCTGGCAACCGACGGAGGGGTAGACGCCTGGTCAGCCGCGGGGGGCGAAGAGCAGTGGACGTCGTGAGTGCGCGAGTTACTGCACTCCTGGCATGGCTGGCCGGACATCACTGAGCCGGATGACTCCCGGGATGCGGGTCCCGTCAGGGAGCCCCGCGACATGGTTGTCGGGGACGGCCGACCACCTCGCGATGGAATTGTCGGTGAAGGCCAGGGTCGGCATAGGCCCACAGGTTGACGCAGATCTCGGGGGTTGACTCGGACATGGGGCCCTTTCGGTGAGGGGATGTTACCGGTGCCACGCCAGCCTCGGCGGTGGACAGTTCCGGAGGTGGGCATGCCCGCAGAATTATCCGGCCCTCACCCATTGTCATCGGTGCGTCATCGGTGCGTCATCGGGACGGAAGGGAACTCGCGTTCTGGCGGGGACCGGAACACCCGGAAGCCGCAGATGCCTACATCGAAGGCGCAGCGCCGCGTGTCCGTGATGTCGCTCCCGCACCCCACCTCGTGAATTCGGGAAGGCTGCCGGCGTCCCCGTCAAAGGTCCTGAGCAACGACACGAACTCGTCGACTGCGGGGGTGCGCGGCCGGGAGGCGTCCTGCAGGATGCCGACCCGCCGGGTCACCGGGCCCGCCCCCGCCAGGGGTGCCAGTGGTCGGATGGTGACCCCCGCCACCCGGGTCATGGGGATCACGAACCCGGGCACAGCCGAGATTCCGAGCCCTGCCGCGCACAGGCCGGCGACCGCGGAGATCGTCCCGGCGGAGACCGTCTGCGCAGGCACGATGCCTGCGGCGCTGAGCACCCGGTCCGTGATCCGCCGCACGGAACTTGTTCCGGTGAAGGAGATGAAGGACTGCCCCGCGAGATCGGTCCACGCCACCGTCTCCTGCCGGGCAAGCTCATGCTCGGAGGGGAGAATGCAGGCGAAGCCTTCGCTCGCGACGGGCGCGAACCGGAAGCTGTCCGGGAGAGTGTGGAACAGTTCGGCGTCCTCGGCGGTCACTGCGAGATCCACCGTGCCAGCCCGGCAGAGGTCGATGATGTCCGCGGCCTTGAGGTCCAGGAGGTCAACGGTGGCGTGGGGGAACGCGTGGTGGAACCGGTGGATGAACGGTGGCAGCAGTGTGGCTGCGAGGGACGGCAAGGTTGCGATTCTCAGTTTTCCGTTGGGGCCGCTGAGATAGCTGACGAAATGGCTGATGGACCGGTCGTAGGTCTCCACGATGTGACGTGCGGTGTGGACGAACTCTGCCCCGAGCTCTGTCAGGGTGACACTCCGGGTGGTCCTGTCGAAGAGTCGCGCGCCAGCGGACTTCTCCACCATCGCGACGACTCTGCTCAAGGAGGACTGGGACTGCCCGAGAACATCGGCTGCTGCAGTGAATCCTCCCTGGTCAGCGATACAGATGACGGTTCGCATGTGTTCCACGGTGATGTCTTTCATGCGCATGGAGCATTAATCTATGCGATATTGTTGTTGGACACAACTAAGTGGCCTGGCTCATACTCGACGATGTCCACGCGGTACGTCACGGGCGCCACATCACGGTGCATCGCGGCTGCCGCAGTATCCATGAGAGGAGAGCCACCGCGATGCTTGCGTTGTTCGGCTTTCTCACAGTAGGGGTGTTCCTCGCACTCACGCTGTTCACGCGGACGTCGGTCCTCGTCGGCCTGGTCCTTGTCCCCATCGTCTTCGCTGTCATCGCCGGCAAGGGCGGAGACCTCGGCGACAATATCGGTGACGGTCTGCTTCAGGTCGCCCCTGTCGCCGTGATGATGACCTTCGCCGTTCTCTACTTCAGCCTGATGATGGAGTCCGGCCTGTTTGATCCGTTGATCAGAGTCATTATCCGCTGGGCGAAGGGCGATCCGGTGAAGATCGCGATGGGTACAGCCGTCGTGACGATGTGTGTCCACCTCGACGGTGACGGGGCCGCGACATTCCTCATCACCCTGTCCGCTTTCCTCCCGATCTACCAGAGGATCGGCATGCGTCCGATCACCCTGACCGCCATCGTCGCCCTCGGCGCGGGTCTGATGAACATGCTCCCGTGGGGCGGTCCCACCCTGCGCGCGATGGCGGCCCTCAATCTGCCCTCCTCAGAAGTTTTCACCCCGATGATCATCCCCATGATCGCGGGCGGGGTGTGGGTGCTCGTCGCAAGCTACATCCTGGGGCGGATGGAACGGCGACGGCTCGGGACACTCAGCGTGGACGGCATCCTGTCATCGGACGCTGTGGAGGCGGCGGGGAACGGGGCGGTGGCCGAGGGCGACCACACCGACCACACCGACACATCCCACGCCTCCCGCGACGAGCACGTCCCCCTCTGGCGCATGGTGTTCAACCTGGTGCTCACGGTCGCGCTGATCGTCGTGCTACTGACCCACAGCGTCCCGATGGAAGTCTGCTTCATCGTTGCCTTCGTCATCGCCCTGTGTGTGAACCTCCCACAGTGGTCGGATCAGCAGCAGCTGTTCAAGGACCACGGAGCGAACGTTGTCCTTGTCACCTCCATGGTGTTCGCCGCGGGCGTGTTCACCGGCATTCTGGGCAAGACCGGAATGATCCAGGAGATGGCCAAGACTCTCGCGGACGTCATCCCGGACAGCATGGGCAGTTTCCTCCCTGTCATCGTTTCGGTGGTGTCGATGCCGCTGAGCCTCGTCTTCACGCCGGACGCCTTCTACTTCGGTGTCCTCCCTGTCTTCTCCGAGACCGCCTCTGCCATGGGTGTGGATCCTGCCATGGTGGCCCGTGGCGCGATCGCAGGGCAGATGACCACCGGCTTCCCACTGAGCCCGCTGACCGCCTCCACCTTCATCCTCATCGGCATGGCGAAGGTCGAACTGGGCAAGCACCAGAAGTTCACCTTCCTCTGGGCCTGGGGAACCACCATTGTCATGACTGTCGCCGCGCTGGTCACAGGCGCGCTCACCGTCTAAGGAGTAATCATGAGAACAATCCGTATCGGTTCCGGCGCGGGTTTCGCAGGTGACCGCCTCGACCCCGCCGTAAAACTGGCGAAGGACGCCCGCCTCGACTACCTCGTCTTCGAGTGCCTTGGCGAACGTACTGTCGCCGCCGGCCAGCTCCGGCGACTGAAGGACGCCACCACCGGCTACGACCCGCTCCTGGAGACACGGATGCGGGCCGTCCTGCCGTACACCGCGGCACAGGGCACGACGGTCGTTACCAACTCCGGCGCCGCGAACCCGGAGGCCGCAGGCCGCCTCATCGCCCGGATCGCCGCCGAGGTCGTCCCCGACCGGGAGGTGACGGTCGCCGTGCTCACCGGAGACGGCGTCCTCACCCAGGTCACCGGTACCGACCCGCAGATCTGGGAGACCGGACGCCCGCTGTCGGCGGACAACGACGGACTCGTGTCCGCCCACGCCTACCTGGGGGTGGAGCAGGCGCTCCCCGCCTTCGCCGAGGGCGCGGACGTCATCGTCACCGGACGCCTCGCCGATCCCTCTCTCTTCCTCACCCCGATGGTGCACGAATTCGGGTGGGCCCTGGACGACTGGGACCGGCTGGGCGCGGGAACCCTCATCGGGCATCTGCTGGAGTGCGCCGGTCAGGTCACCGGGGGGTACTTCGCCGATCCCGTGACCAAGCCGGTGGACGGGATGGCGGACCTCGGGTACCCCTTCGCCGACATCGGTGAGGACGGCACCGCGGTCCTCGGCAAGCTCGCGGACACCGGCGGAACGCTCACCCGGCAGACCGTGCGTGAACAGCTGCTGTACGAGGTTGCTGACCCGTCGGCCTACCTCACCCCGGACGTGGTCGCGGACTTCTCCGGTATCCGGTTGGAGACCGTGGGGCCGGACGCTGTCCGCGTGTCCGGCGCCACCGGACATCCCCGGACCGGCACCCTGAAGGTCACCCTCGGATTCCGCGGCGGTTGGCTGGGGGAGGGACAGATCACCTATGCCGGTCCACGTGCCCGGCAGCGCGCAGAATTGGCGTGGTCGATCGTCTCTGACCGCCTGGCTCGCGTCCACGGTGTGGATCCGTCCGCGCTCAGCGTGGAGTTCATCGGTGCTGGTGCCGCATTCCGGGACATGACGCCCATGCCTGCCGACCCACCGGAGGTCCGTCTCCGGGTGGCCGGCCGGGTGCCGACCGAGACCCAGGCCGAGGCCATCGGCTGGGAGATGGAGGCCCTCTACTGCGCTGGTCCGGCTGCCGGCGGTGGCGCGCGCAAGGGACGCAGTGAAATGCTGGCGATCCGTTCGACCCTGCTGCCCCGGGACCTCGTCACGCCGACCGTGACGACCATCAGTTCCATGACCTTGAACAACGACACGGACGGAGCACTGTAATGACAATCCTGGATGACTACGCGGACGCGCGGACCGGGGACAAGGGGGACACCCTCATCGTGGCTGTCCTCCCACGCTCGTCGGCTGACTTCGAGTACCTGCGCGGGGAGCTGACGACAGTCTCCATTTCCGAGCACTTCCGGTGCGCGACGGAAACCGTGACCCTGCGCGAGGTCCCCGCCGCCGAGGCTTTCGTGGTGGAACTGCGCGGTCTGCTCGGCGGGGGAGTGACCGGTTCCCCCGTCCTCGACGGGCACGGGAAGACCCTCAGCTACCACATGCTCACCCTGCCGCTGGACGGCACGGTGAGTGACGACGAGAACGGAGAACTGTCTTGAGTACCACAGGAAAAGTCATCCCGAGCGCAGCGGCCGCGGTAGCGGACGTGACCGACGGTGCCCGGCTGGCCGTCGGAGGCTTCGGCCTCAACGGCATCCCGGACCGGCTCATCGCCGCACTGGTCGATTCCGGTGTCCGGGATCTGGAGGTCTACTCCAACAACTGCGGCGTGGACGACTGGGGTCTGGGCCTGTTGCTCGCCGGACACCAGATCCGTCGGGTCGTCGCGTCCTACGTCGGTGAGAACAGGGAATTCGCGCGGCAGTACCTCGCCGGTGAACTTGAGGTCGAACTGACCCCGCAGGGCACGCTCGCTGAGAAGCTCCGGGCGGCCGGTGTGGGCGTCCCCGCGTTCTACACCCCGGCCGGCGTCGGCACACCGATCGCCGAAGGTGGACTTCCGTGGCGCTACCGTGCGGACGGTTCCGTCGAGGTGGCGTCTCCGCCCAAGGAGACCCGCGAGTTCGGTGGACGTCACTACGTCCTGGAGGAGGCACTGCCCGCCGACGTGGCACTGGTCCACGCGGAAGTCGGAGACACAGAGGGAAACCTGGTTTTCAACAAGTCGGCGATGAACTTCAATCCGCTGTGTGCGATGGCAGGGACAGTCACGATCGCCGAGGTCGAACGACTGGTGGGATCCGGTGAGATCGATCCGGCGCAGGTACACCTGCCGGGGATCTTCGTGCAGAGGATCGTGGAGACCGGACCACAGGCCAAGCGGATCGAGAAGCGCACTGTCCGGGAACACAGGGACGGTATGAACCACAGGGAAGACAGGGAGGCACAGTGATGAGCTGGACGAAAGACCAGATGGCGGCCCGGGCGGCCCTGGAGCTGCGGGACGGACAGTACGTGAACCTGGGGATCGGGCTGCCGACCCTGATCCCCGGGCACCTGCCGGACGGCGTGCACGTCGTCCTCCACAGTGAGAACGGCATTCTCGGCACCGGCCCGTACCCCACCGAGGATCAGCTGGACCCCGACCTCATCAATGCCGGCAAGGAGACGGTGACGGTGAACCCCGGTGCGTCCTTTTTCGATTCCTCCCTCAGCTTCGGGATGATCCGTGGGTCTCACCTGGATGTCGCCGTCCTCGGCGGCATGGAGGTCTCCGAGACCGGTGACCTCGCGAACTGGATGGTGCCCGGCAAGATGGTCAAGGGCATGGGCGGTGCCATGGATCTGGTGCACGGAGCAGACCGTGTCATCGTGCTGATGAACCACGTGGCCCGTGACGGCTCGCCGAAGATCCTGTCCCGGTGCTCGTTGCCGCTGACCGGTGTCGGAGTGGTCGACCGGATCATCACCGACCTGGCCTGCTTCGACGTGACCGGTGAAGGGCTGGTGCTCACCGAGCTCGCTCCTGGAGTGGAGCTCAGTGATGTCCGGGCGAAGACCGGGACAGCGTTCGCGGTCGCGGACGGAGTCCGGTCATGAAGCCCACCCCCACCCCCGAGGACATCGTCATCGTCGGTGCCGCGCGCACCGCCCAGGGCAGGATGCTCGGGGTCCTGGCCTCGAAGACGGCGGTGGACCTCGGTGCGATCGCCATCAGTACCGCGCTTGAGCGCGCCGGTGTCGCCGCTGAGACTGTCGGTCATGTGGTCATGGGCCAGGTTGTGCAGGCCGGCGCCGGTCAGAACCCGGCCAAGCAGGCGGCGGTGGCTGCCGGTGTGCCGGTCTCCACCCCGGCTGAGACGGTGAACAAGGTCTGTCTGTCGGGTCTGGATGCGGTGATCTCCGCGTCGCGTCTGCTGCGTCTGGGGGATGCGGAGGTGGTGGTCGCCGGTGGTCAGGAGTCGATGACCAATGCGCCGCATCTGGCTGCCGGTGTGCGGGCGGGGGCGAAGTTCGGTTCCCTGGTGCTGCAGGATTCTCTGGAGCGTGACGGGTTGACTGATGCGGTGCACGGTACGGCGATGGGGGTGGAGACTGAGGAGGGTAACAGTACCCGGGGTATCACCCGGGCCGAGCAGGACCGGGTTGCCGCGCTGTCGCATCAGCGGGCCGAGGCTGCGATTGCTGAGGGGACTTTCGCCGAGGAGATCGCCCCGGTGGAGGTGAGGACCCGTAAGGGCACGGTCATCGTCGACACTGACGAGGGGGTGCGTCCGGGGACGACGGAGGAGTCGTTGGCGGGTCTGCGTCCGGCGTTTGCGGCTGAGGGGACGATCACTGCGGCGTCGGCGTCGCAGATCTCCGACGGTGCTGCGGCGGTGGTGCTGACCACCCGGGCCTATGCCGAGGTCAACGGTCTTGAGGTGCTTGCTGCGTTGGGTGCTTACGGTCAGACTGCGGGTCCGGACACGTTCCTGCATTCCCAGCCGGCGCAGGCGGTGGCCGCGGCGTTGGGCAAGGCGGGGTGGGAGGTGTCTGATCTGGATTTCCTGGAGATCAATGAGGCTTTCGGTGCGGTGGTGGTGCAGTCGCTGCGGGATCTGGATTA
>NZ_JALAGU010000021.1 GCF_022712275.1 Corynebacterium sp.
GTTGGGGCGGGGTTGAAGGTCGGTGACTGCACTGGCGCGTTGGGGTACGTGCCGTCGGTGGAGTTCGAAATGAATCTGCTCAACAAATCTGCTGCTGAGGAACCTGACGCAGCGTAGTTACCTGTCCACGATCTGCGGGCACGGCCAGATGTTCCTGGCCCGGCGTCGATGCAACGTCCTGTTCGTGATGCTGACCGGTGGTGAGTTCTTCCGTGAGGTCCCGCCGCAGTCGGTGGACAGGGCCGTTGCCCAGCTTGTTGAGCTGACCTCCACCGCCGAAGATAAGGCGTTCCACCGTAACGACGGGTGCAACGTCCGCGCCTGCATGTTTGCAGACAGCTCACCGTACCCGCCCGGATGTCCCCATGGGTGAGATCGAAGCAGACCACTGTCACCCCTGGGAAGTGTCACCGATGTCCTGATACTTCACATACGCAGAGTGGGTGCCGGGCGTACCTGAGCAGGTGAGGATTTGAGGACGGAGAGGGGAGGGGAGAGCGGGCACCGTTCACACACAGCGGTAGTACTCCGCCCGCCACACCTGAGGTTGCGCAGCCTCCGGGGTCAGTTTCTCCTTCCGCTCCGCGAGGATCCTCACCTGCGGGGGTTGCCCGGGATTCACACCCACGGCGGAGCTGTCAGAGGGCATCGCCTCTCCGAGATCCACGGACTCCGAGAAGTCACCCTCCGGCACCTTCAGCTCCGTCTCGGTCACCTCACCCCCGACCTGGCGTCCGGTGATGCGCAGGGTCAGCGTCCCACCGGTCGCGTTGTCGCCGTCGACGACCAGTGAGGTTCCTTCCTGACGCACGGACACCCCGGTCAGGGCGACGGACGCGTCGCCGTCGACGCTCTCCGGTCCAGCAGGAACGTCCGCAGACAGTCCGCGGACCACCACGGGGGAACCGGTCACCGTCACCACTCCGCTGTCGACCGGCACCTCCCGACCGATGACATCGGCGCACTCTGCCCCGTCCGGAACCGTGACCTGCAGGGATGCTGCCTCCGGGACCTCCCACGCCTCCGGGAACGGGAAGAAGCTGTCGGCGGTCCGGGTCGCGTTGGTCACGTACCCGTCCTGCCGGCTCCACAACACCCAGATCGTCTCCCCGTCCCGGGAGAAGCGCAGTCCCCGCAGGTCAGGATGCGGTGACTCGATCCATCCCAGGAAGGACACCCCGTCGAGGACCTCCGCGGCATGGGCGAAGGCCACCGCCGGGGGTTTCGGTGAGCGGTCCACGTGGAACAGTCCGTAGTGGAACTCCGGATCATCCGGACCGACACCGTACCTGTCGTGCCACACCCCGTCGGTGAGTTGGAACCAGTGCGTCCCGGTGACACCGAGTGCCTTGGAGAGCATCAGTGTGAGCAGGACCGAGTCCGCCGCGGTGCGTTCCGTGTCGTACCACCAGCCGTTGGGCTTCGTACAGGCGTAGGCCTCGGTGAGCCACAGCTGCGTCGGCCCGGGGTTCCCGTCGAGGTAGGCGCGGGTACGGCGCAGCTGCCCGAGGAAGTTCCACCGTCCACCGTCGTAGTCGGCGGTGTAGTTGCCGCGTCCGGCATGCTCGGCGATGCCGTCGAGCAGTTCCCAGCCGCCACGGTCGCGGACGGTGTCGAGGAAGGCGGGGTCCCAGCCGGCAAGGGCCATGGCGATGAGCGAAGCATCCGTCCCGTCCCGGTCCATCGCCGCGCGGAACGGTTTCAGCCAGGTGTCGGTGTATTCGGTGGCCAGGGCGGTGATATTGGCGGAATCGTTCCCGTTCCACTCATTGAGCAGTTCGATGTGGTCGACACCTGCCTCGCGTCCCCAGTCGAGGTTTTCGGCGGCCCAGTCGTCGAAACCTGTCGAGTCCGGGTCACTGAACGTGCCCGGACTGCCCGCGGGCTGGACCGCGGTGCGGATCCCCAGGTCGGTGGATTCCTCCGCCGTCAGCCAGGGATTACGCAGGTGACGGATGCCGAGCCGCGCCCAGAGTGCCCGCTCGTCCTCGACGGACTCGAGCCCCTCGCCGGACGAGGAGAACCCGCCCAGACCGATGATCGACCCGTCCGCCGGGCCGAACTCGTGCTCCGGCCACACGGCGACTGAGGTCCGGGCGAAGACCTCCCCGCACTGCACCTCGACGCAGGCCCAGTTCCGGGGGCCGGGCAGTTCGATGTCGACCTGTGCGTCGCCGTGCCGTGCCCCGTCCGGCACCGTGACGTCAACGGTCGACCGGTGGATCTCGTCACCGCCGAAATCCCACGCGGCGACCTCGACCTGCGCGTCACCGGGGAGTCCGACGGCCCCGACGGTGACCGGATGTGGCCCGGCCTCGCTGAGGACGCTGTAGGTTCCGGGAGCCTTCACGTCGACGAAAGGTTCGGTCAGGCCGGGATGCCCGAGGACGCCACCGGCGAGCATCGGGCGTCCTGCCTCGACCAGTTCCCGGGCCTCGGCGACGGTGAGGTCGGCGCGGAAGGTGACGGTGGCCCGCCAGATGCCGTCGTCACCGCGGAGCGCGGGGACCTTGAGCGCGGCGGTGCTCTGGTCGCCGGCACCGTCGGCGGTGAACACGCCGCAGATCCGGGAGTCATCCACCGCCCAGTCGCAGAAGTGGTGTTCGGTGACACGTTCCAGCCAGGGGACGCCGCCCCGGGGATCCCGGTTCCACCGGGACGCCGGGACATGGACCGTGGAGTCGGTGTCGACGAGGGTTCGCCAGATCCGTCCGCCGGAAAGGGTGTCCTCGTCGGCGTCCTCGGGCAGGGTGAATGCCCAGTCGCCGGTGACGGTACCGCCGACCGCCCGCCAGGTCACAGCGGCGGTGTAGCCGTCCTCAGGCACCTCGAAGTCCACGTGGACGGTGCCCGGGGACGGGGTGTCCACAGTGGCGCCGCGGGTGCCGAGGTTGCCGCTGAACCGGTACCCGTCGAAGTGCACCAGTTCGCGACCGTCGGCGGTGGCCACGGTGACGCGACCGGGGTGAGAGGCGTCACCGGTGATCAGCTGCAGGTCGCCGGGGTCGACGGCGGCAGGGGTGTCCGGCGCGTCGGAGTCGTCGGAGCTGTCGGAGAGGAAGTGGAGGGCGGCGAGTCCGCCGACGGCGGCGGTGCCGGTCAGGCCGGCACCGGCGAGGAAGACCCGGCGGTGGATGGAACGTGTGTGAGGGGAGGGGGGCATAGGGTCAGTCTTCGTCTCTTCCTTCGTTGATCCGGTCCATGAGGTAGGCGTCCGGATAGACCTGGATGACGCGTTGACCGTCATCGTTGTCGGTGATGTCCGTGAACGGCAGGACCTCGGCGCCCTCCCGCATCAGGTGCAGTTTGGGGCTGACCGGCCCCGGGTTTTCGGTGAACTGGGCGACCGCCACGGAGGTGACGGTGTTGATCCCGGCGAGCAGGTCCTGACCGGAGGTGACCGCCCGGACCAGGAGCAGGTGCCGGTGCGGTGCGGAGACCATGATCCCGGCCTCCGTGTCCAGGTCGGGAGCCCAGTCGGGCAGCAGTTCGTCGAGGAAGAGCACGGCGGACGCCAGGAAGAATGACCCGGACTCGATGACCCAGAAGTTCGCGCCGGGATCGTCGCCGTGGATCTCGTTGACGTCGATCTCGGCCTCGGTGAGTTCCTGCCAGAGATTCCGGTAGCCGGCGTGCCAGAGGTCCTCGAGGTCGGCCTCTGAGGTCAGTCCGCGGGCTTCGAGGGTCTTGTCCGGCAGCGTCATGACGGTGGTCGGTGTGTCGATGACCAGCGAGACGACGAGATCGTCGGTCCAGGGCCGGGTGGACAGGGAGAACTGCCGGGAGTCCCGCTCGGAGACCGGGGTGAGCATGTCCCCGGCGACGAGGCGGACCTTGAGCTGCCGGAGGAAGTCGGCCTCGGAGAGCTCGGCGGGGTCGATGCGGTGGGACATGGCGTCCAGCAGGTTGTGGACCTGGGCGGCGATCTCCTCGCGGGTGAGGTCCTCGCCGGCCTGGACCGCCTGCGCGGTCTGGAGGGAGAGGTTGTCGAGGCCGATGAGTTCGGTCTCCTCGCCGCGGGTGGCGGAGATGTACCCGTCAGGACGCCAGGTGGTGGTGAACCCGAGTCGGTGGAGTTCGCGGAGGGCCTCGTCGCGGAGCATGTCGGCGGTGATCCGGGACAAATGCGGGAACATCGTGTCCGGGGTGTCGTCGGGTGGTGTCCGTTGGCCTCTGAAGAACATGCGTATGACCCTACCGGCCGGGAATGTCACCCGCCCCCGGGGCGTTGGAGGAGATAGACCTTAGCGTGTTAGACTCAAGTTTCAATCACAGGCGGGAAGGGAGCGCATCACAGTGGCACAGAAGGAGTGGATCGACAAGGACTACTACGGTGTCCTCGGCGTCTCATCCTCGGCCAGCGCTGACGAGATCAAGAAGGCCTACCGGAAGATCGCGCGGGACAACCATCCCGACGCGCACCCCGGGGACGAGGTCGCGGAGGAGAAGTTCAAGTCCGCCTCCGAGGCCTACTCGGTCATCGGTGACAAGGACAAGCGCGCCGAGTACGACGAACTCAAGTCCATGGCCGCCAGCGGTATGGGTGGCATGGGCGGTATGGGCGGCGGCTTCTCCCGCGGCTTCGGTGGCGGCGGTTTCGGCGGTGGTGCCAGCGAGAGTTTCGATCTCGGTGACATCTTCGGTGGCATGTTCGGCGGTGGCGCCGGTGGTGGCAACCGTACCCGCGCCCCGCGACGCACCCGCGGTGCCGACGTCGAGACCGAGATCACCCTTGATTTCCGTGAGGCGACCAAGGGTGTCACCGTCCCGATCCGGCTGACCAGCCCGGCACCCTGCACCACCTGCCGCGGCTCCGGTGCGACCCCGGGCACCTCGGCGACCCGTTGCACGACCTGCCACGGTGAAGGCCTCGTCTCCGAGAACCGCGGAGCCTTCGGTTTCTCCCGGCCCTGCCCGGACTGCAACGGCACCGGCACCCGGATCGACGATCCCTGCACCGACTGTGGTGGATCCGGTCGCGTCACCCGGACGCGCACCATCACGGTCCGCGTCCCCGCCGGCGTCGTCGACGGCCAGAAAGTCCGTCTCGCCGGTCAGGGCGAGGCCGGGGAACGTGGACGCGCCGCCGGTGACCTTTTCGTCACCGTGCACGTCCGCGCCGACGACCTGTTCACCCGCTCCGGCGACGACCTCAAGATCACCGTCCCGGTGAGCTTCTCGGAGCTCGCGCTGGGCGACACGGTCACCGTGCCGACCCTCGACTCGAAGGTCCGGGTGCGCGTCCCGGCGGGCACCGCCGACGGCACGACCCTGCGGGTGCGCGGACGTGGCGTCGCCAAGCGCAACGGCAATTCCGGGGACCTGCTGGTCACGGTGCGGGTCAGCGTCCCGAAGCATCTCGACGAGGGAGCGGCCAGTGCACTGCGCCGCTACGCCGAGGAAGAGAAGAGGTCCGGTATCGACCCGCGGGCGAACTGGGCAGGAAACTGACGGAGTGAGGTGAGCGCACATGGCGGAGAAGCGGAAAGGTGATCCGGGTGACCGTGAGGTCTACGTGATCTCTGTCGCCGCAGAGATCACCGGCATGCACGCGCAGACGCTGCGGACCTACGACCGGATGGGCCTGGTCAGTCCCGAGCGGACCAGCGGTGGCGGACGCCGCTACTCCCGGGAGAACATCCGGCAGCTCATGGAGATCCAGCGTCTCAGTCACGACGAGGGGGTCAACCTCGCCGGCATCAAGGCGATCATCGACCTGCAGCAGCGGGTCGCGGAACTCGAACGCGAGAACGACGGCCTGCGGCAGCAGGTGGGACGCCGCGGCGGGGAGATCGTCCACGTCCCCCGCTCCACCGCGGTGGTGCTGTGGGAGCAGCGCCGCCGTCGAGGTGATGACGACTAGAGAGTCGCAAACCCGAGGACGGTGCTGGCCAGGGCGAGAATGCCGAGGATCAGTGCCTGGGAGTACTGCTCCTTCCGACGCAGGTGAGTCGCCACCGCGCCGACCATGACGCCCAGCAGGCAGAGGGCGGTGAGCGGGGTCAGCCAGGCGGCGATGCCGAAGGCCTTCGGGAGGATGAGGCCGAGCGCACCGAGGATCTCGGCGGTACCGAGAGCCTTCACCGCGCCCTGGCTGGTGTTCTCCACCCAGTTCATGCCGTTGGCCTGCAAACGGTCCTTGGGCTGGGAGACCTTCATGACGCCAGCGCCGAGGAACGCCACGGCGAGCAGGATATTGATGATCCAGAGAATGACTGTCATGGTCGGTGACTCTACAAGGCTCAGAGTGCGGCGAACCCCAGAACGGCACTGACCGCGGCGAGGACGCCGAGACCGAGGGGCGGGGACCCCTTCGCCCCGGGGAACTCACCGCGTCGGGCATGGGTTATGACGGCGCCGACCATGACGATGGTGAGGCAGACGGCGGCGACCGGGGTGAGGACGGGGGCGATGTCCAGGCCCATCGGGAGGATGAGGCCGAGTGCGCCGAGGAACTCCACGGCGCCGATGAGCTTGACGGTGTTCTCGGAGAAGTTGTCGGCCCATTCCAGGCCGGAATCCACGAGGTTCTCCTTGGCGCGACCGATCTTCATCAGTCCCGAGCCGACGAAAGAGACGGCGAGAACGATGTTGATGATCCAGAGAACGACGGTCATGGCGCCTCCGCCTGATGGGTGTGATGGGGTGTGGTGTTGTTCTGGATACTATCTGTTTTCACCGGCTGTGTGCAGGGGGAGATTCACTCCGGACGCATGCCACGCAGGTAGATGTCGGTCAACCAACCGCGTTGCCGCTGATTCATCGACTCCGGCAGGGTGGGTACCGGCCGGGAGATCATGGCGATCCCCATGAGGAAACTGGGGCCGGTGATGTTGTCGGTGATCAGGCCGTGGTTCCGTGACCGCTTCAGGACAGCCTCGATCTCCCGGTTCATCCGTTGCTGCCGGGGGAGGACGGCGGACCGGAGCTCCGGGCCCAGATCCCGGACCGTCTCCGACGTGATCCGCGCGAAGATGTCCCCGATTCCGAGACTCGAGACATCGTGGACGAAGCTCCGCCAGGTCACCTGTGCCTGCTGCCGCGTGTTCCAGCCGTCGGTGTATCTGAGGCACAGGGCCATCATCCGCGAGTACAGCAGGTCGACGACGCCGAGCGCAAGGTCCGGGCCGGTGGGGAAGTGGTGTCGGAGACGTCCAACGGACACTCCCGCATCGGCAGCGATCTGCTCGATGGTCAGGCTGTCGGAAAGGTCGGTCCCGTGGGCGGCGATATGGCGCCAGGCAGCGTCCACGAGGGATTCGCGTTCCTGGTGTGCGCCGCGTGCGGAGGAGGGGCGGTAGGTCACGGAAGGTACCTCTCGATGACGGGTGTGAGGTCGGCGATCGGGGAGAACTCCAGGATATAGCGCATGACACCGACGCCCATGAGGTGTGCGGCGAGCAGCTGGACCCGACGGTTGTCATCCGGGGAATTCCGCTCACCGGTCGCCGCGAGGCGGTCTGCGACGAGGCGCTGGAGTGCCTTCCGGCGGTCCTCGGACTCGAGGGCGGCGCGGAACTGTGCCTTGACCACGTCCGCGGTCGGTTCGGTCTCCCAGCTCCTCACGCAGATGGCGGACGGCATGGGTGCCCAGCCGGACGCGAATGTCGCCACCATCGACGTCGTCCCCGGTGGCAAGAACGCTTCGGCGATCAACTTGGCCGTCATTGCTGCCCTGATTCCGGGTCTTGCCGGCTCCATGGTCGGCTTCATGGCCGTCAAGACCATCCGGATGCGCTTCGCAACGATCATCACCGCGGGCGTGGTCGCCGGTCTGGCGTCCGCACTGGTCCTCGGCCCGCTGTTCAACGTCCTCGAGGGCAACTACTGGACCGAAGCTCTCGCCATTGCCCTGGGCACCATGGCCATCGGTGGGTTCATCTCCGGTCTCGGTGGTCTACTCGGCGGCAAGGGGCTGGCGATCGGTGCGCTGCTCATCATGCTGCGTGACCTCAGCTACTTCCCCTCGGCCTCCACCGCGCCACTGCGGTGGACCCTCATCGGCTGGATCGCCTTCGGCTTCATCTGCCTGGGAAAACATCGGTACCGCGTGGTTGAGTGCGGTCTTCGGCATCATTTCCGGAAAGGTGTCTGTGGCGAACTCCACCTCTCCGCCGAGGGCGCGGTAGTCCTGCGCGAGCTGCTGCGCCAGGTCGTACGGGATGGTGTCGTCATGGGCGGTGTTGAGGATAAGCAAGGGAGCGTCAAGCGCCCGCATACCAGGCTGTAGTGGGGTCCGGTGAGCACATCCCGGAGCCGGGCATCCTGCTCGGCGATCTCCGAGAAGGACCGGCCGTCTTTCGTCAGCGTCCGTGTGTCGGTGTTCTCCCAGCTCTCCACCGGGTCCCCGATGCATTCGTGGCCTTTGTCATTGAAGTACCGGTCCTGCAGCGAAGCGAGTTCCGGGGCGTAGGACGCCGCGTGTTCTGCGGCACCGGCCGCTGCACCGCCACCCCGGGAGTATTCGTAGAAGGCGATGGGCGAATCTGCCGGAGCATCAGCGAACGCGAGCCCGGCCCGGGCGGCGTCCAGGGCGGCGTGCCCCTCCTCGGTGTGGTTGACGTAGGTGTGCTGGCCGGGTGTGCCCAGACCGATGAGACCGGTGACGATGACGCGGACACCCATCGCGGATGCTGCGGCGTAGAAGGGGTCGGTGGCCGGCTGGGAAATCGTCGGATCGGCGTCCGCCATGGGCGGTGAGAGCTGTGAACGAGGCGAGGGACGCTGCGAAAGCAGCGCGGAGGAACGTCATGCGCGCAAATCTCATCAATCTTCTATGGAGAAAGGAGTTATTCGCGTCAGAAGGGTGGTTGTTCGAGTGCGGTGCGGGTGGTCGCTCTCCACTGTTCGCGGGCTTCGTTATGTTCGGCCCGGGCGGCGACTTTGCGGGCCAGGGACTGGTCGAAGGTCGTGATCGCCGTGGCCATCGGCCCGGTCGGCACGGTGGTGACGGTGTGCCCGTCA
>NZ_JALAGU010000022.1 GCF_022712275.1 Corynebacterium sp.
CGTGGGCCAGGGCAGTTCGGTGTCGGTCCAGGGCCACAGGGGACCGAACCCGGTCACGGTGAACTCGTCGACCGGGTACCAGCCGGTGTCGGTGATCACCTGCCGGTGGGCCACCGGTACCGACCACGTCCACTGGTCCGGCCCGCCGCCGTGGGTGTCGAGGATGACGACCGAGCCGTCGTCAGTCTCTTTGGCCAGGGCGATGTCCAGTGTGCCGGTCAGCTCACCGTCCAGGGGCGCGGCGAAGCGGGTGTGGTGGTGACCGTGGATGTGGACGGCCGGGTGCACAGCCGCGAGGATCCGGTCGATGCGGGCACGGTCTGCCTGGCTGAGTGGGTCAGCGGCCTTGTCCCAGGCGTGTGCACTGCCTGCGGACAGGGCGGTGAACGCTGCTGCCCCGGTCTCGTGGGTGACGAGGATGTCCACCGGGCCAGTACCGGTGCTGGCGGCGGTGATGGCGCGGGTAACCTGGGCGTCGGTGATGTGTTCGGCGGGGAACCAGTTCACGCCCTCGGTCCGCCACTTCCGGTCGGTGGAGGTCGCCCCTCCCAGGAACAGCAGGTCGATCCCAGCGATGGTGGTGCGTAGCCCGCGGGGCATGTAGGTGATGGACCGGGTCAGGGCGGTGGGTTCGGTGGTGTCGGGTGTGAGGAGGGTGAAGTCCTCGTGGTTGCCGTCGATGATCCGGTAGTCGACACCTGGGGCGCGTTCGTCGATGATGAGTTGCAGGAGATCGAGGTCGGCGGGGTGGTGGAAGCCGAAGTCACCGGTCTGGACGATGGTGGATGCCCCGGCGGCTGCGGCGAGGTTGGTGGTGTGGATGAACGCGTCGATGTCGTCGTGGAGGTCGCCGACGAAGGCGATGCGGTGCGGGTCCGGGGTGGTGCTCATGGGGTGAGGGTAAGGGACGTGACAAGCCGTTGGCTAGTTCTTGTGTCCGGTTCTGCGCAGGTAAGAGGGAGTTTACTGGTTCTTGCTGGTTAAAGAGCTACCGCGAGAACAGTAGCTACGACGATACCCAGGACCGTGGCGAACAGTGTCCATGAGGCAATCCTGATTGTCTTCCTGGAGGAGGTCTCTGCGCTCGTGTTGTTCTCGACGAGTCTTTGCTCGACGTTCCCCATCTGCTGGTCGAGTTGCTGGATGCTGGCAGCCATGGCTTGTAATACCTCTAGTGAGGCAGTGGCGACCTGGTCCTGACGCTGTTGTCTGGCTTCCTTCTCTCGCGCAGCCTCGTCGAGTCCTTCGTTGAGTTCGTCGTAATCGAAGGAAGGAACCACAGACGATGTGAACTGTAGAGCTTCGTATTCTGGAGGGATGTCAGTTAACGAGATAATCGGCTGCATTGCCTTTACGCTGTCTGACAGTGTGGTGGACGCATCGAGCGCAGGTAGAGATAGCGAATTGAAGTTGCCAGCAAACTCGCTTATTCCGGGTGGGATCGCAATGGACCTCTTAAGCTCTTCCATTGCAGGTCCTATCTTTTCGGACATGCGTTTTCCTTGTTGAATCGCCTCATCGTGTCGTGGATGATTCTCATCTGCGAGGGCCTCCCGCATCTCGCCGAAGGCCATCTTGCTGGAACGTGAACTCAGCTCTGGTCCTTCCTCACCCGCTTCGTGTCCACGATGTGCGGGAATCCCGTCATGTTCGTGCAATTGCTTCCCCTGGAGTCTCGCGCATCGAACCTATTGTTGATGCCAGTGACCTTCATCCTAGCCGACAGAAACGACGTGACAGATCTGCCTCGTTAGCTTGTTCGGCGTCGCGGGAGTGTCCACTGCACGCGTGCACCGCGCCGCTGCTGCTGTGAACACCGCGGGGTGGTGCTGTCGTTCGTAATCTCCGCAGCGAAGTACCGCTCTGCTGCCGACGGGGGCTGGTGTCTTTGTGGGTATTGAGGTTACCGGCCACGGGGTCAGGCTACCGAGATCGGGGACGTCGCGTCAGTATCACGTGTCGAGTTCTGCGCAGTTCAACAAGGCGTCGACGCAGAACAGAGGCGTGATATGGGGGAGATATCCTGGCGCGGGGAGCGCGGAACAGGGGTCTGGCAGGGTTGCCCACAGCACCGATAAGCAGTGCTGCCCTCCGTGGGGTTTTCCACGATGAAAGGATGGTGGACCACATGCTGTTCATCTTCACCCTCCTGCCCCTCCTCGTCTTCGGCGCGCTCGCGCTGCTGGCCAGTGGTGGCCTCCTCGGTGCCATCGCCGGTGTCGGCGCCAGTCGTGAGCGTCCGGTCGCGTTGCAGACCGCGTTCGCCGCCCTGTGCGCGATCATCGGCACGATGTCGGTTAACTACATCGTGACTGCTGTGCTGTAGCTGTTGGAGAGAGACCTCCACCCCAGAAAGTTGGGGGTGGAGGTCTCTCTCGTTCTGCAGTTTTCAATTCAGCTTAGTTACCGTTCCGGTAATTATGTACGACATCCGGATACCTACAGCTACGCCGTAAGCAATGTCCTCGCTTGGGAGGGGTCCATAGTTCCAGAACGTAGCATCAGATCACGAACAGTCGAGTTGCTGTTGAGTCCCACACCTGCGATTGCCTCGGAGTGTTCCGGTACTTCCTCGGCCTCGCTTCCGCTAAGTCCAAGCCAGTACACTAGGTCTCCCTCCGGCATCCCGAGGAACACGGAGTCGTAGTGTCCGCAATTCTCCAGAGCGTCGCTAACCAGATCGTCGGGGAGGACAGCAACGGCGATGATGTCTCCGGTTGCTGCCAGCATGCCGTGGAAGGTGTCCTTGCGTTCTGGGTAGTTCTGGAGGAAAGTCGCGTACTCTACAGCGAGATTCTGTCGTTGGAGTCTCCGGGTGGTATCGGTGTCCTGTAGTTCTCGCACGTAGATCGCCGGGTGGTCATCAGACTCTGCGAGTGCCTGTCGCTCAACGTAGAACACGATTGAGGTGTCAGTCCCTACGAGGTCGGCGACGGCTTCGGCAGCGAGGTCTTTGGCCTCTCTGAGTGTATCGGAACCTCCGATAGCGCCGATGTCGGTCCCGTAGTACTGCCAGGTTGGTGTCAATCCGGGCATGTGCCTGATGACGACGTGTACGTTGTTCACTTCAGTGCCCTCCTTGCTTCATCTAGGGACAATCCTACCTGGGTGACAAGTATCTGTCTTACGATCCCACCGTTGACGGAGGCTCCGTCGTGGTAGGAAAACATGAACTGTTTACCATTGATGGGACTCTTGAAGTGCGTGTGGCTGCCTCTTCCGCGTTGCTTTCCGCCTGGCTTCTTAAGCGGATCACCGCAGATCCGGGTGAGAATCTTCCTCATCTGGCGACCCGACAAGTTGGGGAACCTTCCATCCTTGCCCAACGCCTGACCACCGCTCCTCTGTTCCATGTCAACGTGGGACCACGGTAACACTTCCCATATCGGTAGGTGAAGAGGTGAGATTTCACTGCGTCCAGAGAACACTATAAGTGCAGGTAGGTTATCGTCTCGGGGGGTAGCTTGCACCCCCGATGAGCCATGAACTATGCGATGCAGCTTCCCGCACACCGCAGCAGGATACGTCAACCAACCAACCAGCCACCGGTTCCCCTCGCGAAGTTGCCTGGGCCCTGGACATCTCAGGGGCCAGGCATTTGCCAGTGGCCAAGTCGAAGGGAGGGCCAGGCGCACCGCCGCCCGCTGAGACTTCACCTCTTCTCCCACCTCGGGCGACTCGTCCAGAACTGCAACGTCACGGCGATGGTTGGATCAGGCGCCACCCCACGCAACCTGGCAGACGTGAGGTGCTCGTAGTCCCGCTTCAGGGAGTTCCACAGCACATTGTGGATCCGCCAGGACTCAACAAGCTCCGTGGGGTGCACAGCGGCTGCGATCCTCTCGTCCAGGAAAGCTCGACGCGTCTCGGGGCGAACGGGGGACAGCACCTGACCCAGGAAAGCGTCGTCGGTCAGCAACACTGCGACGGCGACTGTCTCCGGATACCCCAGCATCTCCGTACCTGCCTCGCGGAGACGTAGCCGACGAAGCCGGGACTGCACCACATGCTCAGGAAGACACTGGCAGATGCCGCGACAGTTCATGAACACTACGCTGCCCAGTGACAGTCCGCGTCCCACCAGTACACGGTGAAAGGTCCGCTCAGCCGTCAGGAACTCTGGCGCTCCAGAGACATCCACCTGTACCCCATCACCGAGCCATCGGCGGTGTCGTAAACAGACGTCTCCGCCGATGGCAGAGAGCAGCCCGGTGGCCGGCTGCCCTGCGGAACATTTGGCACACAGTTGGCGGTAGGAGAGTGGGACGGTGCCATCCTGTTCCGTCTCTGTGAACGCGGAGGAATGCAAGTCTCCCAGGCTCCGCCAGATCTTCCGGCGCTCCTCACTCTCGCGCCGCTGCGGGAATACATACCCCTGCGAGCGCAGAGCAGATTCCACGTCCTCGACCGTGAGATGGTTGGCTGCTGCGGCGCGCCGCGCGTACGAGATGAGTCCCTCACCCTGGAAACACCGCACCCGCACCGGAAGTGGAGCGGGGCCACGTGAACCGACGCTCATACAGCGCCACGCCTCCGCTGCGCATCCGTCTTCGCAGCCGGTGGAACCAGTGCCTGACCGCGTACGGCCTCCTGGTCCAGGATCACGGTGTCCAGCCCCGTCCGGGTGATTCTCTCGGCCCCGGAGAGTATCGCCTCAATCGCGGCGTCGCCGAGCAGGTTGCGCAGACTGCCAATGGACCCGCCGGTGCGGTGCCACAGGTACGCCGCTATGTCGTCGGTGGTCAGCGTACCTGGTGTGTGTGCGGCCAGTGGAAGAAGCTCTTCCATACCGGCGACCAACTCCACCCACGCTTCTCTATTCGCCGCACTGCCGTAGCCGTAGACCCGCAGGTCGTAGATCTTGGTCCGTGCCCGGATCTGGCGTCCCATCTCGCCGGCCAGAAGGTCGGAGTCCAGCAGGTCGATCCCGCAGAAGATCACAGCCGCGTCCAACCGCTCGGTGAACGACTTCAGTGTGCTGGCGGCATCAGCGCCGGCTGACTTGTTCGTTTTCAGGTTGTGGACCTCGTCGACGATGATCATGGACGTCTTCAGGTCCCGCAGTACAGCAACGACGTGGTCGGTGATGGTAGGGGCATCCCATCCGCGGCGGACAGGCAGACCGATCCAGCGGGCGACCGCAGACATCAGCATCTTCGGGGTGCATCCAGGTGGAACAACCAGGTAGACGACCGGGGCGACTGACAGATCGGCTGCGGAGATCCCCAGTTTTCTACGCACTGCGGTCTCGTGCTTCTTCCCCAGGAGCATGGCGATGGTGGATTTTCCGACTCCGGCTCTACCTGAGATCGCCAGCGTACGACCGGCAGTGGAGCGCGTCGCGGCGAGTCGGGCGCGTAGGATCCGGACCTGGTCGGTAACCGCAGCGATGTCCTTGGTGTTGATGACGACGTCCGCACCGATCCATGCGAACCGGGACTCGTTGTAGGTTTCCAGGTCGCTGGGGGCGAGTTCGGTGAGTTGGTCGGTTCCCAGAATCTTGGGGGCGACCAGGTGTCGGGAGGCGAACTCGCGCCAGCTGGCGAGGGAGTCGGGGACAGCCATCGGGCTACCTCAGCTTTCGGTGGTGTGGCGTGCAGTACGTGGTGTTTGCCGAGCGTAGCCTCGGCACCGGCATGGCTGCTGTCACTAGTACCCGGGGACGTGACATCTCTGATGCGTTGCCTGTAGAATTGGTGGCTGATCAGGGAAAGGCGGGTTATGAACCATGACGATCCAGAACCGTTCGATGGCCACGGGTACGAAGCGTCGGGCCTTCCTGACAGGGGTGGGGAGCCTGATGGACCTGAGCGGGAAGACGACATACCGCCAGGCACAGAAGATGATGCCCCCGCCGAAGAAGCCCATGACACGCGGCCAGTTGGAGCAAATGATCCGGCGCCTGGAGATGGGGAAGTAGACGAGCCGCGTGTAGCGGTCACGGAGTACCTCCAGCAGAAAAGACGCGGAGGTTGCGTAGCAGGCAGATGAGAGCGACCTGGGTGATCGGTTAGAAGAAGTCGTCTTCGTCGACGCGGCGTGCTGCACGTCGACGAGGTTTGACCGGCGGATCGTCGTCTGGCGGAACACTGGGAGTCGAGGGGGACAGGTCTGCCGTCGGGGGTTCGCCACCGGTCAGCAACGCCAGGTCTGCCTTTGTGACCTCCACCGCCGGGGCCGCAGGGACGCTAGACTCAGCGGTCCGCGAGCGCTTCGATGCACTGCGCTCCTTCGTGGTTGTCGGCGCGGTGAGAATCCGGTTGATCTGCTCGGCGACGTCTTTACCGGCCAACTGATTGGCCGTCCGGGTCAGTACTCGCTTCGCCGCGGTCAGAACGTCCTGGGAGAACGGTGCTGAGACTTGGGCGTTCATCACCCACGTCGCCTCGATCCAACGGCCTTTCACATGGTCTCGGACCCAGATCCGGTTCATCCGGTGCGGATCGTAGCGAACCTCCCACTTACCCGATGCCGGCGCCGGAAGGCCCGAGGACATACCGCGGTACTCGGCGAGCTCGGGAGCTGTGTAGTGCAGCCCGTCGAAGTTGATCCCGTAGGGCTGGATCGACCGGTAGGCCACCGGAAGCAGAGCGATGTAGTCGTCGCGCTCGAAGGTCACCGAAGCCTGCGGGGCTACCGATGCCAGCGCGGCGTACATCTCGTTGGGGGTCAGCTTGCGCTTGGGCATCGCAGCGATCCGCAATCCCTCCTGGGTCCGGTTCTGGTAGACACCGACGACCCACATGTCCATGAGATTCTGGACCTCGACCATCGTCCACACCGCCTGGCTGGCGGGGTCCTTGCCCCGCTGGACGACGTTGGGGCCGACGTAGCCGTCCAGGTGCTGGACGAAACCGGTACGCAGGCCCCGGAAGAACGACTCGATGTGCGGTTTGTCGGTCGGGGTCCGGGGCGCGGCCAGCGTGAGGTTGATCTGCAGGCGCTCGCAGGCGGAAAGGAAGGTGGTGGACTTGAACGCCCTGCCGCGGTCCATGGTGATCGACTCCGGGACGATGACGGGCTTCGCCGCGACCTGGGCGCGGGCTTCAGCGTCATTGGGCAGCATCCCGGTGGGCAGGATCGAGCGTGAGTACGCCAGGGATTCAGGCCATCCCGGCTGCAGGGTCAGTGGGGTCATCGCGCGGGCGAGCAAGACCGCGGCGTCGACGGCCTTTGTCGCCACCGGACGGGCAATGACGGCCAGGACGGTGCGGGTGGCGATATCTACCGCGGCGGTGACGTCGATGCGACCGGAGGACCCGTCGGGGTAGATGACCATGAGGTCCAGGGGAGTGGAGTCGATCTCCACGAGCTCGCCCGGGCGTTGCGGATGCCGGGTGCCCCAGGCGCGGTCGGGACGGTTGGACTTGGACCGGCGGGTGGTGGCAGAGCCGAAGGGGGAGCGGTCGCGCTCCAGTTTCCGCAGGATGCGGTACAGGGTGGCCCGGGACGGGACTTCCCAGCCGTTGTCCTGTGCAGCGTGGGTGACGCGCATGATTGCCCGGGACCGGGTGCCGGTGGACAGGTTCGTCTGGCCGGCGATCTCTTCTTCCAGCAGGGCGATGACGCGGGGGTCGGTGCGGCCAGCGACGGTGGTGTGCCGGACCTTCCTGGAGTCAACGAGCCCGGCGATGCCCTGGGAGCGGTAGGCCGCAAGATAGCGCTCCAGGGACCGCTGTGTCACCGGGAATCCGAGGCCGGTCAGCTCTGCAAACTTGGCGTCCAACCGGTGTTGCAGGGGGTTGTCGAGGTCGTATTCGCTTCTGGGTACCTGTGTGTCTCCGTTGTCGGGGAGGATGCCGTGGACCAGCTCGTAGACATGCCGGTGGAGGAACTCGGTGTGCTTCCGGGTCTTCTCGTCGAGAGTGTCGAGGACCGCCACCGAGTCCAGGTCGGGGAGTCGGTCCGGGGTATCTGCGGTGTAGGAGTCGGCGGTCAGCAGGTCTGACACACTGAGCTGTCTGGTGTCTCCGGTGGATAGGTTCGTGAGGGTGAGGAGGGCACCGTCCTGGGCGGTGACCTGCCAGTCGGCGCCGTCGAACGTGATGTAGTCGAGAAGTCGGACGCTCTTCATGGTGTCGGCTCCCAGTGTCGTCGAATGGGGGACTCCATGGTCAGTGGCTGCGACGGATCGAAGTGCACCTCGCCGTGGAACAGCAGGTGCAGTGTGTTGCAGAGGATGGCGTCCCGGGCGAGCCCCGTGCTCCGGGACGCAGCGTGCACACCCGCACGTAGTGAGGTTTCAGGGTCGAATACAGCGAGCAGGGCACCGCGGACCTCCGTGTCAGGAGCGTAGCGGTCCATGCGGTAGCCGGCCAGCCAGTCGAGGGTCTCGGAGGTTGGTGACTCCAGGCCTGTGAACACGGTGTAGCCCCAGCCGATTTCGGCGCAGAGCTCGGCAGTGAGGTGAAAATGGGGGTCATCGGCCGCGTCGGGACGGCGGACGTCGACGAGGGTGGCATCACCGCCGGCGTGGCGGCAGAAGAAGTCAGGGACGTGGGAGCGCAAGGTCCTGGTCCGGCCTTCCGGAGTTTCGGTGGTGGCGCCTGCGGGCCAGAGCAGACCGAGAGGCTGGGCACTGATAGCGGTGATGGACGGGTCGAAGTCTGCGGACAGCAGGAACTGGCGCTCCAGGAGAGACTCGAAGGGAACATGCGTGCCGACCGTCGTGGAAAACCAGTAGCCCTCGTAGTTGCGCTTGTGCTTCCAGGCGAAAAACTCGCGGAGTGGCTGGGCGCGTTCCACGGGGATGTCGCCGAGGGCGGCGTCTCCTGCGAAGTTCTGGATATTTCCGTCGAGGTTGATTAGGACGCGTGTCTGGTCGGTGCCGTTGGCGGGCAGATGTCGAAGTGTCATGTCCCGGGCTCCCAGTGACGAGTGACAAGGTTCCTCCGAGACTACGACAGGTTCAGTGCGAAAGATAGGAGAGATCCGTACCCCGACAGGTTAAGTGCGAAAAACGACAGAATGACTGAGACAGATCAACAGGGGCGGGAGTCGGCTCTGGCTCTCTCGCTCTAAAATGTCATAATGTATATTATCGGCTAATCAGAGTGGGGTGCCGGGAGTGAGGTTCTGCGGTGACACCGACGATGTTGTGTCGCCGCTGTGCCGGCACCGTATCCCACTCGTGCCCTTGCCTGCCGCTCTGACTGGTGCGGACTGCTGTGCCATCTGGTTGTGGCCGCCGCCTTCGACCCGTGACGGATTGCCGGCCCCGGGCGTCACGGCCGGATGGCGCTGAACCGAACCGGACGGCACTGTCATCCTCGTTGTCGGACTGCGCTCAGCACCTTTGAAGCCCTGATCTCCCGTTCTTTGTCCGCCCTTCCGGTAGCCTCTAATTACGTCACAGTGACGTTTATGGTGGAGCATTCCTCTCCATGCGGCACCAGGATTTCAACCCCCGTCGACATCTTCTGACCGCCGCGTCATACTGGATGTCATGCACGTCACCTACACGACCGCGACCACCGTCAACGGATTCCTCGCCACCGAGGACGACTCGCTCGACTGGCTCTTCGCCGTCGGCGGCGAGACTCCCGAACTCGGCGCCCTGATGGACGCGACGACTGTTCTCGTCATGGGCTCGCACACCTACGAATGGCTGCTGTGCGACCAGGACCTCATCACGCAGCCTGAGGCATGGACCGCATCCTTCGGCACCCGACCTGTCATCGTCTTCACCTCACGGGAGCTGCCGGCACCGCAAGGTGCCGACGTCCGCTTCGTTGACGGTACCGTCGGCGACAACGCCGACATGCTGCAGGACGCCGCGGGCGACGGCACCGTCTGGGTGATGGGTGGCGGAGACCTGGCCGGTCAGTTCCTCGACGCCGGACTTCTCGACGAGATCACCCTCCATCTCAGCCCGGTTTTCCTCGCGAACGGAAAGTCACTGCTCCCGCGGGACCTGGCCTCGGATCAGCTCACTCTGGTCCGGGCCCGGCAGATCGGTCAGTTCATCGAGGCGACCTGGCGTATCAGTCATTCCTGAGCGCTTCTGCCAGACAGTGGCCGGTGCCCGACCGGGAACCGACCCGGACCAGCTCAGCCGGTGTGCCCTCGAAGACGACCTGACCGCCGTTGTCACCTGCGCCCGGACCGATGTCGATGACGTGGTCGGCATGCGCGATGACCTGCTGATTATGCTCGATAAGTACGAGTGATCCACCAGCGTCCACCAGCGCATCGAACAGGTCCAGTAGTCGACGGACATCCGCGGCGTGCAGTCCTGTCGTCGGCTCATCGAGGATCAGGCGTAGTGGTGCGTCCCCGCTGATACTGCCGAGATGTCGGGACAGGAGCAGCCGTTGACGTTCTCCGCCGGACAGTCCGTCGAGTGTCCGGCCGGCCGCCAGATACCCCAGGCCCACCCGGTCGACCCAGCGCAGTCGCGCCGCATCTGCCGGACCGAGCAGCTCGGCGACCTCGGAAGGACGCAGCGCCTCCACATCGGCTATCGTGTACCCACCCACAGTCACGGACAGGGCTTTCTGGTTGAACCCCGACCCTCTGCAAGCCTCACAGGGCGTCCTCGTGTCTTCCATGAAGGCCAGGTCAGTGGTGATTTCCCCGGTGCCACGGCACTCGGGACAACCGCCCTTCGCATTGCGGGAGAACCAGGACTGAGACAGATCGCCGGACGCCGCGAAGAGTGACCGGAGTCCGTCGGCCGCACCGGTAATCGTCAACAGTGAGGACCGGCGACCGCCGTGCAGTGGCTGCTGACCGACCACGGTGAATTCGGGATGCTGCGCGGCGAAATCAGTGGTCATCAGCGAGGATTTTCCGCTTCCGGCCACACCGGTGACCACGGTGAGGACGCCGGTCGGGACCGCCACTGTGAGGTCCCGGAGGTTATTGCTCCGGGCGTGCTCTACCGCAGCGGAACCGGTCGGTGTGCGGACCGAAGACTTGAGAACCGGAATATGAACACCGCTCCCAGAGGCGGGTGAACCAGTGAAAGTGACCTCGCCACCGGATTCCCCTGCTCCCGGCCCCATGCCGATGACGTGGTCGGCGGCAGCGATGACCGCCGGATTGTGGTCGACGACGAGAACAGTGTTCCTCCTGTCTCTCAGGCCGCTGAGTAGCGTGATGACACGCTGTACGTCGTTGGGGTGAAGGCCGGCGGCCGGCTCATCAAAGACATAGGTCACCTCGGTCAGGGGGCTTCCCAGGTGCCGCACCATTTTTAGCCGCTGCGCCTCACCGCCGGACAAGGTCGGCGACGACCGGTCGAGGTTCAGATAGCCCAGGCCGACCTCGGTGAGGGCGTCCACGCGGCGGGAGATGTCCACGAGCAGAGGTGCGGCGCTCTCCCCCAGTGACTCCGCCGCATCGGAGACCAGTCCGTGCAGGTCGGAGATGGACACTGCGGCCCAGTCGGCGATCGACCGGCCGTTGATGTGACTGTCCCTTGCCTCCGCGTTGATCCTCGCGCCGGCACAGTCCGGGCAGGTCGAGTGACTCACCACGGCGTCGAGACCGGCACGCTCGGCAGCGGTGAGCCGGGACGGCGTCCTGCGCAGGTAGGAATCCCGAAGGCGGGGAATGATCCCGTCGAAGCGACCGTGGTCCGGATATCCCGGTAACGGCTCCTCCAGTCGGAGATCACGGGCATGCATCAGCACATTGCGGATCTCGTCCGGCAGCTGCGACCATGGCACGGACGGGTCACAGAGACCCGAGGTGACCAGACGTTTCCACCGGTAGGTCCCGGGCGCGAAGGTCGGGAACCGCACGGCACCGTCGTCCAGTGAAAGGTCCGGGTCGATCAACGCGTCCTCGTCGATGGCGGACAGCGTCCCCAACCCCTCGCAGGTCAGGCACATGCCGGTCGGATCATTCGGAGAGTACGCCGGGGAGAATCCCGCCGACGGCACTGCAAACCGGGAGAAGAGCATCCGCAGCGGGGTCGCGAGGTCCACGGCCGTGGCCACCGTAGAGCGGGCATTACCGGTGAACCGTCGCTGGTCGACCACGGTCGTGAATGTGAGCCCGTCGATCCGGTCGACGTCCGCCGGCGGGTACCGGGCCAGACGGGTGCGTACGAAGGACGGGTATCCGGCGGCCGTCGCCCGCTGTGCCTCCGCCGCGATCGTGTCAAAGACCAGTGAGGATTTCCCGGAACCGGAGACTCCGGTGACCACGGTCAGTGCGTGAGACGGGATCTCCACGTCGATGTCCCGCAGATTGTGGGTGCGGGCGCCGGTGACGGTGATGGACGCGGTGTTCTCGTCAATGTTCATACTGATCACGCTACGGTGGAATGCAGCAGTAACATGACCGCAAAGGGAGGAACACAGTGACGACGAGGATGGGAAGGCTTCTCCACCTGCTCGACCTCCTCGACGGCGGGACCACCTGGTCCGCAGCTCATCTTTCAGGGCTGCTGGACATCCCCGAACGGACGCTCCGACGTGACATCACCGAGCTCCGGAACCTCGGCTACCACATCGAAGGGGTCCCGGGGCGTGGCGGGCACTACGTGATGCCCCGGGGAAAGCGTCTTCCCCCACAGCCGTCCCGGTCGGAGTCGGCATCAGAACGGACTGTCGAGATCGACACCAGCGCTCCCGGCGTGGCGGACGGTCTCTTCATTCTGCTCGGCCACGCGGCTGCCGAGCACCGTGAGGTGACCTTCAACCACACCGGACGTCAGGCAAAGCTCCACCGGACGGTGCATCCCGCCCGTCTGGTCCACCTCGACGGGCGCTGGTACCTCTACGGGTGGGACCTGGACCGACGGGACTGGAGGACATTCCGGCTGGACCGCATAGGGGACGTGGCGTTCACCGGCAACCGGTTCACCCCGGCCCCTCTGCCCCGGAACGATGTCACCGAACTGCTCCGGGAGCAGTTCCGGAGTGGCTCAATCGTCGAGGTCGTCCTCGATCTGGCGACCGGCCCTGACAACGCAGCTGCAGTTCTCCACCGGGTCGACGGGACGTTGGAGGCCACCGACAGAGGTCGACGTACCCGCTACACGGCCCGCGTGGATTCCTTCGAGTGGCTGACAGTCGTTCTCGTGCTCACCGACATCGAATTCACGGTCATCCGACCACCGGAGTTCCGGCGGTTCGTGCAGCAGACCTCCGACAGACTTCACCGGGCCTGCTCGGTGCCTGGCTCAGAGCATGCTTGCGAGGATGACCTGGGCGATCGAGAAGTAGATGACCAGGCCCGTGGCGTCCACCAGCGTAGAGACCACCGGGGTGGAGAACACCGCCGGGTCCACGCCGATCTTCTTGGCCACCAGCGGCAGCACCCCGCCGACGATGCAGGCCCAGGCGCAGATGCAGATGATGGTCAGCGACATCACCGCGCCGATTCGCCACTCGTAGATCAGCGAGATGAACGGGAAGATCAGGGCACCGAGGAACACTCCCAGCAGCAGACCCACCCGCACCTCACGCCAGATCACCCGGCCGATGTCACGGGGCTGGACCTCATCGACGGCCAGGGCTCGCACCACTGAGGAGGCCGCCTGCGATCCGGCGTTGCCTCCGGTACCGGTGATCATCGGGACGAAGGTCGCCAGGACAACGACCGACGCGAGAGTGTCCTCGAAGAAGCTCATCACGTTGACGGTGAGGACCGCCGTGAGTATCAGCACCAGGAGCCACACGCCACGCTTCCGGGCCAGGTGGAACACCGTCGCCGTGAGATAGGGCTGCTCCAGCGGCTCGGAACCACCGGCACGGTAGGCGTCCTCGGTGGCCTCCTCCTCGAGGATCTCCATCGCGTCATCGACGGTGAGCATGCCGAGGAACCGGTTCTCGTCGTCGACGACGGGCAGTGCGAGCAGGTCGGCCTCCTGGACCAGACGGGCGGCCTTCTCCTGGTCGTCGGTGGCGTTGACCGCGTGGGTCTCCTTGTTCATCAGCTCCGCGATCGGCGTGTCTGCCGCAGAGGTGACGAGGGTCGACAGGTTGACCAGCCCGACGAGATGCCGGGTGTGGTCGGTCACGGCGAGCACGGCGATGTCCCGGTTACGCAGATCACGGCCACGGAGCTTCTGGAGCGCCTGTTCGCGCGTCGTGTCCGAGGCGATCACCGTGGGCACCGGCGTCATCACACGTCCGGCGGACCCCTCCGGATAACCGAGCAGCTGCGCGGTGACCTGGCGGCGGTCCTCCGGCAGCCCGGCCATCATCCGGGCGGCGACCTTCGCCGGCATCTCCCCGAGCAGCTGGGCACGGTCGTCATCGGGCAGATCGAGCAGCAGCTCGGCGGAACGCCCTTCCCGGAACTCGTCGAGGAGCTCCGCCTGGTGGGCGACGTCCAGATACTCGAACACTTGGGACGCACGGTCCTTGTCCAGAAGCCGGAACAGGACGGCCTGGTCGGTGGTCCCCAGGCGGGACATTTCTTCGGCGATCTCGACGGTGGTCAACTCGCCGAGTCCGGTCTGCAGGTCGACGATGTCCATCGCAGACCTACTCCCGGTACTTCTCGTCGTTGTAGAGCTTCCACAACTGCCATCCTGTGAAGCCGAGGAAGATCACGCAGAGGCCGATGCAGATCAACGGTACCACGCCGTCGAGGAAGAGCAGGACGACGATGAAGGCGAGCAGGGTCACCAGCCGGATCCAACGGGTGGTGACCATTACGGTGCGGTCCACAGGGTTCTCCTCGGGGTCAGGGCCTGTTGCCGGGCCTACATCTGGGCGAAGACCAGCAGCAGGTCGATGGTTCCCTCTGCTGCGATCTGGGAAGCGACGAACTGCGGTGACTGGAGACCGAAGTCCTCGCGGACAACAGGGAGTTTACCTTCCACGATGACATGCTCGCCGGTACGCAACACCGTGAGATCGGCGGTCACCGTGTTGGTGTGACCATGCATCGTCAGATCACCGGTGAGAGTGACCGTGTCGACAGTCCCGTCGTCCGGCAGTCCGGACAGATCCACCGGCTCGGTGATCTCGAAGGTCGCCTCCGGGTAGTCATCGGTCTGCAGGATGTGGCGACGGACGTTGATGTCGCGCTTCTCGATGTCGGACCCGATGGACTCGACATCGACAGTGATGTCGCCCTCGGTCAGTGTCCCGTCGTTGACGACCAGGCCTCCGGTGACACCTTCACCTCGCCCGGAGGTGGACTTCCGCTGACCGGGCAGGACCTCGTCGAAGGTGTAACCGGCCTGGGTGCGGTTCTGCCCCTCACCGGAGACGATCCCCCAGTGACCGTCGACCCCCACTGAGGCGGGTTCCCCGGAGCCTTCGGCGATGGACGCCGTCTGGAGTCCGTTGCTGCTGAGCAGTTTGTACACCGGTGGTGCCACAAGCCCGACGGCCAGCGCGACCACGGCGACCACGAACAGCGTGATTAATCCCTTCCGCATGGGCTCCATGCTATCTGCCACCCCCTCGCGGAACTGCATCGGGACATAACCACCCCTTATGTGGCACCTGCGTCATCCACGCGTCCCCGGATCTTCTCTGCGGCTCTCGCCAGATCCACGAGCTCCCGGCACAGCGCGGCGATCTCCTCGGCGTCCTCCCCCGCCTCCACCGCCGCAGCGACGTCCTCGGCGCCGCACCGGAGTTCGAAGAGCCGGTCGGTGAGGTCCTCGGCGGCCGACCGCGGCAGGATCAGTGCGTCGGCCGGCACTGTCGTCCCGGCGAGGTCACGGCGCTGCTCATAGGCGCGCTGTCGGCAGGACTGACCGCAGTAGCGACGACGACGCCCACTACCGGTCTGCACGAGTTCCCGGCCGCACCAGGCACAGTGCTCTGCGCTCCCGGGGCGACGGTGTGAACTTTCGGGAATATGGGGTAACATTATGAGGTTGACAATACGCGAGAGACCGGAAGGATGATGCAGCGATGGCAGATCGCGTTCTCCGCGGAAGCAGGATGGGCGCCGTCTCCTATGAGACGGACCGTGACCATGACCTGGCCCCACGCAACATGGCGAAGTACCGGACGGAGTCCGGCGAGATCTTCGAGGTCCCGTTCGCCGATGACGCCGAACTCCCTAACGAGTGGATGTGCAAGAACGGCCAGCTGGGCAAGCTGGTGGAGGGCGAAGGCCAGGAGGCCAAGCCCGTAAAGCCACCACGTACCCACTGGGACATGCTGCGCGAGCGGCGGTCCATCGAGGAGCTCGATGTCCTCCTCGACGAGCGTATCGAACTGCTGCGTAAGCGGCGCCGCAACGCCATGAAACTGCTCAAGGAGCAGGAGGGGCAGTCCTAGGGTTCTCCCCCGCGGCATCTGCGCCTCGCCTTCCGCGCACACAGGATCAGCCCCCGCACCCGGTACCGGGTGCGGGGGCTGATCTCTGCCCGGAGGAACCCGCTACCGGCGTCCCAGCTTCTTGTTCAGGGACGCCACCAGCCCCTTGGCCTGGCTCCAGCGGTGGGCAAGGCCCCACTTCGTGACGACCAGCAGGCTGTCCTTGACGAAACTGCCGTCCAGCTTGGACTCCCCGATGACCCGCTCGGTGAAGGTGATCGGCACCTCACGGATGACCGCTCCCGCCTGCACCGCGCGCCACGCCAGATCGACCTGGAAGATGTACCCGGCGTTCGACAGCTCGTCGAGGTTGAACTCCTCGATGAGGCTGCGACGGTAGGCACGGTAGCCGGCGGTCATGTCCGACAGACCGGCGCCGAGTGCCAGGGAGATGTAGAGGTTGCCACCCTTGGACAGCACCCACCGGAACCACGGCCAGTTCACGGTTCGGCCACCCTTGATGTAGCGCGAACCGATGACGAGGTCTGCGCCGGCGTCCACCTGCTCCAGCAGCAGGTGCAGCTGCTCGGGCGCATGGGAGCCGTCGGCGTCCATCTCGCAGATGACGTCGTAACCGGCGTCCAGACCCCACCGGAAACCGGCGATGTATGCGCCGCACAGTCCGCCCTTGCCGGCGCGGTGCAGGACGTTGATGTGACTGTCGGCGGCAGCCATCTCGTCGGCGAGCTCTCCGGTCCCGTCGGGGCTGTTGTCGTCGACGACGAGGATGTCCACCCGGTCCGGCTCGGCGTCCCGCACCCGACCGATGATCAGGGGCAGGTTCTCCTTCTCGTTGAAGGTCGGGATGATGACGAGGGTTCTGTCGCTGGGCTTGGACACTGGCTACCTCTTCGTACGCGTGCGGGCGGGTTGGTTTGAGCGGGTGGTGCGGGTCGTGATGTAGGCGGCTGCGACGGCGACGGCGCCCAGGGCGGCGAGGATCCACTCGACGACAGGACCGACACGTGCAGACAACGTCTCAGTATCCCGCACCGGAACATCGGCCTGCAACAGACCCTCCCGGAAGATCGTCGTGCGCTGATCGACGGTACCGTCGGGGTTGACGATCGCGGACACGCCCGAGGTCGCGGCGACGACGACGGCACGGTCGTACTCGATCGCCCGCATCCGGTTGATCGCCAGCTGCTGGAAGGTCATGTCGGTGGTGCCGAAGGTGGCGTTGTTCGTCGGGCTGGTGAAGATCGTCGCACCGTTGCGCACCGAGTCACGGTAGGCCTCGTCGAAGGAGACCTCGTAGCAGGTTGCGACGCCGAGGGTCTCCCCCGCGGCGTCCACCGTGTTGTTGCCGTCACCGGGTTTGAAGTCGCCGGCCATGTCGACGTAGGAGCTGACGTGGCGCAGCAGGTCCTTCAACGGCATGTACTCGCCGAAGGGCTGCAGGTACTTCTTGACGTGCTGCTGGCCGGGGCCGTCCTCCGGATCCCAGACGATGATCGCGTTGCGGGCGCCGACATCGTCTCGGGTCACCGCACCGACGAGGACCGGTGCGCCGAGCTGTGCGGCGACATCCTGGATCTTGTCGTAGGCCTCCTGGCTGCGGTACGGGTCGACGTCGGAGGCGTTCTCCGGCCAGACGACCAGGTCCGGTTGGGCACGTTCACCGGCGGCGACCTCGTCGGCGAGCTCCCGGGAGACCCGGACGTGGTTGTTGAGCACCGCCTCCCGTTGGGCGTTGAAGTCCAGACCCAGCCGGGGCACGTTGCCCTGGACAGCGGCGATATTGAGAGTCGGAGTGTCATCGCCGTCAGACCACACCGGGGAGACCACCGGGATGAGCAGGCCACCGATGACGGTCAGCGCGACCGGAACGGCCCCGCTGATCCACCGTCGGTGCACGAGCAGGCTCAGCGCATAGCCGGTGAGGACGACAGCGAAGGCGACGAGGGTGGGTCCGGCGATGCTGATCCACTGGGCCAGCGGGCCGCCGAGCTGCCCCCAGGCCAGCCGGACCCAGCCGAAGCCGCCGAAGGGCCAGTTGACGCGCACCCACTCCACGGCGACGTACCAGGCGGGGACGGCAACCAGCAGCATGGGGTGGCGTGGACACTTGCGCAGCAGGAAGGCCAGCCCCGCGCCGAAGGCAAGGCAGTACAGCGACTCGACGAGCGAGAGCCCCAGCCAGGCGATGGCGCCGACGTACTTGCCGACCCACGGCAGCAGGAACAGGTAGCAGGCCAGCCCCTGGATCCAGGTCAGCCACATGATCCACCGGACCGGCCGGTCCGTACCGGTCGGGATGTGGTCGACAGCCACGAAGAGGACGCCGAGCCCCAGCGGCGCGGCCCACCACAGCCCGGTCGGCTGGTAGGAGGCGAACTGGGCGATGCCGGCAGCGACTGCGGCCAGTGTCAGCAGGACAAAGCGGAGGACGGTGCGTCGGTCAGGTCTGGTCCACCGGGCGTTCCGGCTCACCGGTCGCTTCCCCGGGTTCCACCGGTGCGGTCACTGCCGGTCCCCGGGTCATCGTCGAACTCCGTGGACCGGTGGTCGATGATGTCTCCCCAGCCTCCGGTGGAGCCGGCGTCCTCCCCCGTCGCCTGGCCGGTACCACCCGGACGGAAGGACGCACCACCGACCGTGAAGCGCTCGCCCAGTGACATGACGCGCAGCCCCAGGGAGTTGCCCAGGCGGGACGCCAGCAGCGAGCGTACCGGCGGCAGCAGCAGGAACAGGCCGAAGACGAACGTGAGGATGCCGGGGGTGACCAGCAGGATTCCGGTGATCACCGAGACCGCGATGTCTGCGGTGAAGGTGTCGGTCGACTTCGAGGTCGACCGCTGGGACGGGATACGCGCCCGCATCCGACGGAAAGACCCACGTGCCAGGAGGAATCCGATGAACGGGGAGAAGATGAGGAGCGGGAACGCCCACCCGAAGCCGATCCACTGTCCGAGCAGGATGAAGAACACGACCTCGGCGACAAGGTAGATCAGGGGAAAGGCGCGCAGCATGCCTACCACTGTACCGGGGGGTACTAACGCCGGCGTGACCGGATACGATAGGAGAATTGATTCACAGACAATTATGACGAAAGGTCCACCAATGACCGGACTGCGCCGCCGCAGCCTCGCCCTGACTCTTGCCGCAGCCACCGCCTTCGGTGGCGCTGTGGCAGCCCCCGCCGTCGCCGAGACGACCTCCTCCACCGCCGACAGCTCTCTTCCGAGCTCCAGCACCGGCGACCTGCCGACCTCCTCCGCTGACGTCGAGGGTTCCGTCCAGGGCTCCCTCGACGACAACTGCGGCGGTATCAGCTCCGACAGCATTGTCTTCGGCGAGATCATCAAGTGCGGCGTCGCCGTGGTCGGTGGAGCCACCGTGCTCTTCTCGGTGCTCGCCCTGCTGCGTTCCGTGTTCTACGAGATCACCAGGTTCTGATCCGGGTCTGATCCGGGGCCCCGCACTACCGCGGCGCACGCCGCCAGAGGAACCGCGGCACCAGGCGCATCACCATCGCCAGCACGCTCAGAGACCGGGGCACCCACACATCGGGTGTCCCGGTTTTCAGTGCCTTGACCACCGCCTCGGCCACCACATCAGGGGTGACCGACAGCGGTGCCGGATCCATGCCCTCGGTCATCTTCCCGATGACGAAGCCCGGGCGGATGACCGTCAGCCGTACACCCGTGCCGCGCAGTGCGTCCTGCATGCCCTGGCAGAACCCGTCGAGGCCCGCCTTCGCCGAACCGTAGACGTAGTTGGGACGCCGCACCCGGGCCCCGGCGATCGACGAGAACGCCACCAGGTCGCCACGTCCCCGCGCCTTCATCCGCTCGGAAAGCTCCGTGAGCAGTACCGCCTGCGCGGTGAAGTCGGTGTGCAGGATGCGCGCCACTTCCCCACCGTCGCGCTCGGCGAGTTCCTGGTCACCGAGGACACCGAATGCGGCGATCGCGGTGTCGAGGGCTCCGCGGGACTCGATGTCGTCGATGACGGACGCCTGGGCGTCGACATCTCCGGCATCGAAGAAGACGGTTTCCACATCGTTCGCACCCGCGCCACGGCAGGCGTCCTCCAGGTCGGTCAGAGCCTCAGGACGCCGTGCGGCCAGCACGATGTCGTTGCCGGAGGCCAGGCGGGTGATGATCTCCCCACCGATCTCACTGGTCGCGCCGAACAGGACGATGCGGCTCATGCGTTGACTCCTCTGTCTTCTGCAGTGGCCCCGGTCGGGACCAGGTCATGGGTGGTCAGGTTGACTGGCTCGCAGCCGTCGGTCGTCATCACCACGATGTCCTCGATACGGGCTCCCCAGTCGTCCGGGATGTAGATTCCCGGCTCGATGGAGAACGCCATCCCCTCTACCAGCGGCAGGTCGTTGCCGGCGATGATGAACGGTTCCTCGTGACCCGACAAACCGATGCCGTGGCCGGTGCGGTGGGTGTAGAACCCGCTGTAGCTGGCGGCGTCGATGACGTCCCGGACGACCTTGTCCAGCTCATGGGCGGTGACACCAGGCTTCGCGGCGTTCAGCCCTGCCTGCTGTGCATCGTGGAGGACGCGGTATGCCTCGGTCTGGTCCGGACGGGCGGACTCCACCGGGCCGACGATGTAGGTGCGGGTGCAGTCGGAGTGGTAGCCCGTGTCCAGCGTTCCGCCGATGTCGATGACCACGATCTCCCCGTCCCCGATGACGCGGTCGGAGAAGTCGTGGTGCGGGTCGGCACCGTGCGGGCCTGAGCCGACGATGATGAAGTCCACGGTGACATGTTCGGCCAGAATGAGCTTCTCCAGGTCTTCGGCGACCTCCCGTTCGGTCCGTCCGGCGCGCAGCAGGCCGGGGACCTGTCGGTGCACCTCGTCGATGGCGGTGCCGGCGCGTCGCAGCTCGGCGATCTCGGCCTCATCCTTGACCATGAAGACGTCGCGCAGCACCGCGGTGGCGTTGACCGTGGTCAGACCCCGGGCCTGGAGGTTCAGCAGGTGATTGGCGGGCATCTCGCCGGACACCGCGACGGTCGCGGTTGCGGCAGAGTCGGCGAGGTCACCGACGGCGAGGGCGAGGGCGTCGTCCCCGTCATTCCACGGCACGACCTCGACGCCGACGGCCCCGGCGACACCGGTGCGCAGCGCGGCGGCGTCCACCGCAGGGACGACGATGCGGCGGGTCGTCGGTGTGATGACGAGGGCGGAGAAACGCTCGTGGGTGTCGATGTCGCTGGCCAGCAGGAACCGCAGGTCTGCGCCGGGGGTGAGTACTGCGGCGTCGATGTGCTGCTCGGCAAGCAGTGCGGCGACGGCGTTGAGCCGGGCGGTGTAGGTCGTCAGAGGGAACGGGACAGTCATGGTCCCCCACTCTACGACCCCGCTACGACGTCGCGCCGAGCTCCACCACACCACGCCGGATCGCCGGCACCGCCTTGCGCGCCGCTGCCTTCACGGAGGCCGCGTAACCGGTGTGCTTGATCTGCTCCAGCAGGTCGATGACCCGGGTACACCAGCGCACGAAGTCACCCGGGGTGAGCTGTGCGCCGGCGGCCTCCGCCGCCCGCAGGCAGTAGTCCAGCGGGGCACCCGCGGTCCACTGGTGCAGGGCGGTGGCGAATCCGGTCTGCGGTTCACGGGTCAACGGCAGGCCGTGGCGTTCCTCGTCACTGACGAGCTCGCCATGGATGCGTCCCACAGCGGTCACCGCCGCAGCCAGCGCCTCGGTCGGGACTTCGGTGGTGTGGCGTCCGGTGGCCTCGCGACGGTTCTCGAAGACGACGGTCGAGACCGCCGCCGCGAGTTCCGCCGGATCCAGGTCGTCCCAGATCCCACGACGCAGGCACTGGGCGACCAGCAGATCCGACTCATGGTGGATCCGGGACAGCCGGTGCCCCTCAGCCGTGACCTGCAGGCCCTCGCGGTCGGCGGCGGTGACAGACCCGCTGTACTCCACGTAGTCGAGCTCGGCGAGCAGGTCGAGGATGTGGTCGAAGGTCGCCGAGAGGGTCTCGGAGTCCGGTGTGACGGCCTCCAGTTCACGGTCCAGGGTCCGGCGCGCGGCGACGACACGCTCGGCCGGGCGCACCAGATCCTCGCGGTTGCGCAGCGCATGCACCGGGTGAATGTGCACCTTGTCGCGCAGCACCGCGGCCTCCCGCGAGGAGCCGCCTCCGGCCTTCCTCTTCAGCTTCTTCGGCCGCTCGACGCGCTCACGGCGCAGGTTGGACGCCACCGCCCGGGCATTGCGCTTCGGCGAGCGTCCGGCGTTCTTGTGGAGCTTCATGTGCCCCAGCGGCACCGGCACATTGCCGAAGGACCCGGGTGCGACCGGGCCGCACCAGCCGTCCTCGACGACGATCCACGGCCGTGGGTGACGGTGGTCCGAATCAGAGCGCACCACCACCGCGATGTCCGGGTTGTTACCGGTCGGCAGGGCGATGATGTCGCCCACGCTCAGCGAGGACAGCAGGTTGGAGATCTCCTTCTCCCGCTGGTTGCCTGAATCACGCTTCGCCTTGCGCTCTGCCAGGTTCAGATCGCGGCGCAGTCCCGCGTACTCGATGACGTCGGTTGCGGTGAGTTTGGTGTGCCGGCTGCGCAGTTCAGCGGCCAGGTCCTTCTCCAGACCGGCGAGGTCCCGACGCCGCCGGGTGAGCTGCGTGGCCTGCTCCACCACGTGCGTGGCTGTCTGGTACTGGGCGAAGGAGCGGTCCAGGATCCGCTGGGCGTCCGTGTACCCCTTGGTGGCGATGAGGTTCACCGCCATGTTGTAACCGGGCCGGAAGATCGAGTCCAGCGGGTAGGTGCGGGTGCCGGCGAGATGCGCGACGGAGTGGGGTTCGACGCCCCTGCTCCACAGCACCACCGCATTGCCCTGCGTGTCGATGCCACGGCGTCCGGCACGGCCGGTGAGCTGCGTGTACTGACCCGGAGTCAGTTCGACGTGGGCCTCACCGTTGTACTTGACGAGCTTCTCCAGCACGACCGACCGGGCGGGCATGTTGATGCCCAGGGCCAGGGTCTCCGTGGCGAAGCAGACCTTGAGCAGCCCGCGGGTGAACAGGTCCTCCACGATGTGCCGGAAGGCCGGCAGCATGCCGGCGTGGTGGGCGGCGTAGCCGTTGGACAGCGCGCGGCGCCACTGGCGGAACCCGAGGACGCCGAGGTCGTCGGTGGGGATGTCCTGCACTCCCTCGTCGACGGTGCGCAGGATCTCGTCCCGGTCGGCGTCCGTGGTCAGTCGCACCCGGTCCACCAGGAGCTGACGGACCGCGCCGTCGCAGCCTGCCCGCGAGAAGATGAAGTAGATCGCCGGGAGCATCCCGGCCGCACCCATCCTGTGCACGACATCGGTGCGCTTCGGTCCGGTGCGTCGTCCGGTCTCCTCGGCCCGCGCCGCGGCGGCGACGACCGCGCGGTTGGCCTCCTCCGGGTGCTTCGGGTCGTTGAGCGGCAGGATCTGCTTGTCGACCATCATGAACTGGTCCAGCGGCACCGGCCGGTGGGTGGTGATGATGAGGTCGGTCTCACCACGCACGGTGGTGAGCCAGCCGCCGAACTCCTCGGCATTGCTCACCGTCGCCGACAGGCTGACCAGCACCACCGACGGATCGAGGTTGAGGATGACCTCCTCCCACACCGGCCCACGGGAGGGATCGGCGAGGAAGTGGACCTCGTCCATGACGACGTGGGTGAGGTTGTCCAACCGGTGGGAGCCGGCGTAGACCATGTTGCGCAGCACCTCGGTCGTCATGACGACGATCGGCGCGTTCCCGTTGATGCTGACGTCGCCGGTGAGCAGACCGACGTGATCCTCCCCGTGGCGGGCGACGAGGTCGTGGAACTTCTGGTTGCTCAGCGCCTTGACCGGGGTGGTGTAGAAGCATGCTCCTCCACGTTCCAGAGCCAGGTGGACGGCGAACTCGCCGACGACGGTCTTGCCGGAGCCGGTGGGGGCACACACGAGGACGCCGCGTCCGGCTTCCACCGCGCAGGCGGCCCGCACCTGGAAGTCGTCGAGCGGGAAGCCGTAGTCATCGGCGAAGTCGGTGACGGAGGCGGGAAGAGGGTCGGGCAGGGGCGCGCAACCGGACTCAGAGGATGTCATCGAGATCCCCGGAATCGTAGCTGCTGCCGTAGCCGGTGCCCTCGCCCGGCGCACGGCCGGAGTCGTCGCGGATACGCTCCCTGCTGCTGGCGTTCACCGGGCGGGACGGGGTGACCGGGGTCGGAGACTCCGGGCCACCGTCGGAACCCAGCGGAGAGGCGGGTCCGATGTGCGAGCCCTCCTCGTCATCGAGGTCGTCGGTGAAGAAGGCGTCCGGGGACAGCCCCGCCTTCTTCGCCCGGCGCTTGTCGTTGATCCGGGCGAACTGGGTGGCGATCTCCATCATCAGGCACAGGGAGAGCGCGAGGATGACCATCGAGACCGGGTCCTGGCCGGGGGTGATGAAAGCGGCGAAGACGAACAGGACCATGATGATGATCCGGCGCTTCTCCTTGAGCACCTGGTACGGCAGGATCCCGACGATGTTCAGCATCGCGGTGATCAGCGGGACCTCGAAACTCACCCCGAAGATGAACAGCAGTGCCAGGGCGAAGCTGAAGTACTCCGTACCGTTGAGTGCGGCAATCTGGGCATTGTCACCGATGGTGAGCAGGAACTCCAGTCCGAAGGAGAGGACGAAGTAGGCCAGCACGGCGCCGAACGCGAAGAGCAGAGTGGCGATGGAGGCGAAGCTGCGGGTCCAGCGCTTCTCGTTCTTCTTCAGTCCCGGGGTGATGAACCCCCAGATCTGGCCGAACCAGACCGGTGCGGAGAGCACCAGACCGACCATGAAACCGACCTTGAGGCGCAGCATGAACATCTCGAAGGGGCTGGTCGCCAGCAGTCGGCACTCACCGTCGCTTCCACCGAAGCGGGACTCCGGCGGCAGCTGGCAGTACGGCTCCTTGAGGATGTCGCCGAGACTCGGGGTCCCCAGGATCGACACGTCGTACCAGAGGTAGCCCAGGACGGTGCCGACCCCGATCGCCACCAGGGCGATGAGCAGGCGGCGACGCAGCTCCTTGAGGTGCTCGACGAGCGACATGTTCGCGCCCTCGGCGCGGACCCTGCGTCGTGAGGTACGCCGGGGCCGCGCGGCGCGCCCTCCGGCCTGTTCAGTGGTGGCCATTGTCGGGGTCTAGGACTCCCGGGACTGTGCGTCCTTGGCGGCGTCATCGGCCGCGGAGGACGGGTCAGCGATACGGCGGGCGGCCTCGGCCTCCGGAGAGTTGGCCGGGGCCTCGACGGCCGGCTGGTCGTCGTTCTTCATCTCCTTCATCTCCGACTTGAAGATGCGCATGGAGCGGCCCAGGGAACGTGCCATGTTGGGCAGGCGGGTGGCGCCGAAGAGGAGGACGAGGACCACGAGGATGATGAGGAGCTCAGGCCATCCGAGGTTACCCATGGGGTCAGTGCCTTTCATTGGGGAGTCCGGGACCCGACGGGGCCCGGAGGTGACAGGGGTCAGGTTACGCCAGTCGCCGGTACGCGGCCAATGCAGCGGCGGACCGCTGCCCCACCCGTTCCGCGAGTGTGTCCGGGACCACTGCCGTGATCTCCGGGGCGTAGGCGAGGATGAACCGTTCCAGCCAGGCGCCGGTGTCCGGGATCTCCACCCGGGTGCCGTCGATGTGCCACACCGGCAGGTACTCCAGCATCCACATCGCCTCCTCGGTGAGCTCCAGTTCCGCCCACTGCTCGGCTGTCCGGAACCCGAACGGGTCCTCGGCGTCGATCTCCCGGGGCAGCGCCGCGGGAGCGGGCCGGTCCAGGATCTCCACGGTGTCCATCCGGGTCACCGCGAAGCACCGCTGGTCCGCGGCCGTCTGGTCGGGGTCGGTGCGGCCCCACAGGTAACCGACACCGTCAAGGACGCTGGCCTGATCGGGGATGAGCTCTCGGGTGGTGAGACTGTCGGAGGAGACCGACAGGTAGCTGAACCGCACCCACCGACGTGCGGCTACCGCCCGGCGCAGCTGCGCGAGCACACCCGCTCCCGGGCCGGCCGGACGCACAGGGGCGACGTCCCCGGAATCTGCACCGGAATCTTCACCGGTCTCCACCAGTGCCCGCAGCCTGGTCGCCGCGGTGTCCGCATCATCCTGTTCCCCGTCGGTGAGGATGCTGGCCAGCTTCTCCAGGTTCAGCTGCAGGGTGTCGGCCTCTGCGTCCGTGAGCGCCAGGGGTCTGTCCAGCCCGAAGGTGTCGTTGAGTGTGACGCGTGCCCCGGTCACCGTGAGATCGACCAGCGAGCCCGGCAGCAGCCCGGGCAGTCCGCTCTCCTGGACCCGGGTCAGCTCCTCGGTGAGCTGCGGCACGGAGACACCGAAACGGTCCGCCGTGGTCATCAGGGAGGCGTCCGGGTGGGCACGCAGCCACGCCAGCACCGAGAGAACGCGGCGCAGCTGGATCAGGGTGCTCTTCCGGGACCCTTTCCGTGGTACGGCGCGGGTGGTCATCGGGCTCCTCCCAGGAGATCGTGGGCGCGTTCCAGACGGGCGACGATGTCGTCGACGAGGTCCGGCGGATCGAGGACGACGGCGTCCGGTGCGTAGGCGGCGGCGGTGCGTGCCAGCCAGGTCCGGTCGACCGGGCCGACGGTGAGCAGTTCGCCCTCGCCGTGGGCCACGGGGTCACCGTGGGCGTGGGCACGCAGTTCCAGTGCCCCCTCACTGCGGAAGAGGACACGGGCGGTGACCAGGGTGGACGCCGCCTCAAGTCCTTCCGTGACCAGGGCACGGACCGGCCTGTCCGGTACCGGCCAGGCACAGAACTCCTCGACGATCTCCAGATCGGCGATACGGGAGAGCCGGAAGGTGCGCTGGGCACCCCGGTCGACGTCGAAGCCGGTGAGGAACAGCCGGCCGTCGACGGCGGCGACACCCCAGGGTTCCAGGGTGCGCTCCTGTGCGTCGGCGGTCAGCCGGGGCCAGTAGTGGAACCGCAGCCGCAGCCGGTGGTCGAGGGCGTGGCGCAGCCGACGGACATCCGTGTCGGTGAGGTCGGTGGAGTCCGGGACCGCACCGACGACCGGGGCGACGCCGTGACCGGCGTCCAGCGGACTGGCCGGGGTCAGTTTGACCACCGCAGCCTGTACCGCCTCCGCCAGGTTGTCTTCCATCGCCCAGCGCCCGGCCGCGGCGACCGCATCCCACTGCCCCGGGGTGAACTGCACGGTGGGCAGGTAGGAGGAGGCGGTGTCGAGTCGGTAGAGCTTCTCGATCTGCCCGTCATCGTCAGGCGTGCTCTTCTCCTCCAGCCGCACACCCAGGTCGGCGAGCAGGGCCCGGTCACGTTCCAGCTGCTTACGGACCGTGTCCGGTGCCCCGGAGTAGCCGTCGACTTTGGCACCGATCCACGCTGTCGACCGGAACTTCGGCTCGTCCGACAGGGTGATCAGCAGGTTGAGGATCCGGGAGGCCGCGTCCTCCCAGTAGACCTTGACCGGTCGGTTGCGGGAACTCACGCCGGCGCCTCGGCGAGCAGGTCGGTGAGGTCGGCCAGGGCGGCGTCGATCTCGGGTGACCCGGTGCAGAACGGGTCCGGGAGCAGCAGCTCTCCCCCGCCCTCGCCGTTGACCTTCAGGCGGGTCCAGTCGACCGTCGTCTGCCGGGTGGACTCCTCGGCGGCGTGGAGGAACTTTCCGCGGACCGCGGCACGGGTCGTCGCCGGCGCCTGCTCGGTGGCGGCGAGGATCTCCGCCGGGTCGATGAGCGTCTTCGCCCGACCACGGCGTACCAGCAGGTGGAACAGGCCGCGGTCCGGATTGATGTCGTGGTAGGTCAGGTCGATCTGAGCGAGACGTGGATCGGTGATCCCCAGGTTGCCGCGCTCGGCGACCGCGTCGATGAGCGACTTCTTGATCACCCAGTCGATCTCGGTGTCCACCGGGGAGAAGTCACCGGTGCCGAAGCAGTCGAGGACGCGTCCCCACAGGTCGACGACGTCGGCGAGCTGCGAGTTCGGTGTGCCGGTGCCGTCCTCCCCGCGCTGGTTGAGCCAGTCGACGGCGGCGGCGTGGAAGGCCTGCTGGATCGCCAGTGCCGTGACAGTGCCGCCGTTGCGCAGGTCCAGCGGGGTGGAGCCGCTGAAGTCGCGGGAGATCTCCCGGATCGACCGGATCTCGTTGGACAGCTCGAAGTCCGGCAGCTCCACCCCCGCCTCGATCATTTCGAGGACCAGGAGGGCGGAGCCGACCTTCAGCGCCGTGGTGGTCTCGGACATGTTCGAGTCACCTACGATGACGTGCAGCCGGCGGTACCGGGCCGAGTCCGCATGGGGCTCGTCACGGGTGTTGATGATCGGCCGGGACCGGGTCGTCGCCGAGGAGACCCCTTCCCAGACATGGTCGGAGCGCTGCGAGAGGCAGAACCCCGGTCCGAAGTTCTCGTTGGGGGCACCGGGGGACGGCACACTGATCTTCCCCGCGCCGCAGATCAGCTGGCGGGTGACGAGGAAGGGCAGCAGCTGGGCGGATAGTGCCTTCAGTGGAACATCCCGGCTGACCAGGAAGTTCTCGTGGCAGCCGTAGGAGTTGCCGAGGGAGTCGGTGTTGTTCTTCAGCAGGTAGACCTTGCCGCCGATACCGCGCTCGGCGAGCGTCCGCTCACACTGCTCGGCGAGCCGGTGGAAGATGACCTCCCCGGAACGGTCGTAGGCGACGAGCTGGTGCAGCGAGTCACACTCGGCGGTGGCGTACTCGGGGTGCGCGCCGACATCGAGGTAGACCCGCGAACCGTTGCGCCAGTAGATGTTCGAACTGCGGTACCGGTCGACCACCGGGGCGAACAGGTAACGGGCCACCTCGTCCGGGCCGAGCCTGCGGTGCGAGTCCAGGACACTGGTGATGCCGAACTCGGTCTCCAGACCGGTGATCCGGCGCGTGTGGACGGTGCTCACTCTCCGCCCTTCTGCACATAGGACTTCACGAACTCCTCGGCGTTCGACTCGAGCAGCCCGTCGATCTCGTCGAGCAGGTCGTCGGTACCGCTGACCTTGAGCTGCTCCTGCCCGGAGGCGGTGACGTCATCGGGCGTCGTGCCCTCGTCGCGTCCTCGTCCACCGTGGATCTGGCCCTGTCCGCCGCTGGTCATCTGTGAAACATCTCCCGGTTGTTCTGGTTAGTGTGTGTCAACGTTCTTCAGGCTAGCAGTCGGCCGCTCAATCGAGGCCGAGGACACTCTCCGGCATGATCTCCGTGAGCACGGCGATGAGGCCGGCGGCGTCGGTGACAGTCGCCAGGGCGTCCTCCAGCTCCGCCGCAGTGGCGCGGGAGGGGTCCGACAGCAGGACGCGGGTCGCGGACGAGCCGGCGCAGGGGACGTCGAGGATCAGCGAGTCCCAGTTCGCGGCGAGAAGCTGGTCCGGGAACCGGCGGGCGACTTCTCCACGCAGCCAGGCACGGGTGGTGGTCGGCGGTGTGGTCACCGCGGCGCGGACCTCCTCGGGCGGAACCAGGGTACGGATCCGACCCTTGCGTACCAGCGCGTTGTAGAGGCCCTTCGCCGGGTCGATGTCGTGGTACTGGATGTCGACCATCGCCAGGCGAGGATCGGTCCACTCCAGGCCGCGGGCCCGGTAGGCGTTGAGCAGCGACAGCTTCGCCGTCCAGTCCAGACGGTCCGAGGTGGTCATCGGGTCCCCGGCAAGATCGTCGAGGATGTCGCCCCACACGTCGAGGACCAGCTGGTCGTGCCCGACGAGGCTGTCGGCCAGCGCTTCGGTGACCCGGTTCCGGATCTCCTGCTGGATCTGCACCGCGGTCATCTCCCGGTTGCCGTAGAGCCGCACCGGGTGGGTGCACTCCAGGTCACGGGAAATCTCGCGGACCGCCGCCACCGGTTCGTAGAGGGCGATGTCGGAGAAGTCGACCCCGGCGCCGACGGCGTCGAGCACCAGGGCGGTGGTTCCGATCTTGAGGAAAGTCGCGAACTCCGAGAGGTTGGCGTCCCCGATGATGACGTGCATCCGTGCCCAGTCCGAGCCGGAGTGCGGCTCATCGCGGGTGTTGATGATGCCGCGGTTCAGCGTGGTCTCCAGGGAGACGGTCGTCTCGATGTAGTCGGCACGCTGGCTGATCTGGAAGCCCGGATTCTGCCCGGACTCCCCCAGCCCGACGCGTCCGGCACCGGTGTAGACCTGCCGGGTGACGAAGTGCGGGATGAGGGCGGCCTGGACCGCCTCGGCGTCGTAGCTGCGCGGGTAGAGGTAGTTCTCGTGGGCGCCGTAGGACGCGCCCTTGCCGTCGACGTTGTTCTTGTGGATCTGCAGGCGGGGCTGGTCCTCGACCTGCCCGGAGGCTACCGCGGCCTCATGCATCATCAGTTCGCCGGCCTTGTCCCAGATCACCGCGTCCCAGGCGTCCGTCGTCTCCGGCGAGGAGTACTCGGGGTGGGCGTGGTCGACGTAGAACCGGGCCCCGGAGGTGGTGACCACGTTGGCGTTACCCAGGGCGTTCGGGTCGATCACCGGGGCGGTGCGGTAACGGCGCAGGTCGAAACCACGCACGTCACGCAGCGGGGACTCCTGTGCGTAGTCCCACCGGGTCCGTCGGTTCACCCCGGCACCGGAGGACGCTGCATAGGCGATCACGGCCTGGGTGGAGGTGTCGATCGGGCTGGCGGTGGGTTCGTCGGGGGCGATGATCCCGAACTCGGTCTCGGTCCCGATGATGCGCTTCGGGGTCATACGGTGACCTCCTGCCGGTGGACGGTGATGTCGACCACACGACGGGAACTGTGGCCGGAGATCCTGGCCCACTCCGCCGGGTTGGTGGTGTCCGGCAGATCGTCATTGTCGTGGCACTCCTGGGCGACCGCCAGGTCGATGTGCTCGGCGGAGATGCCGGACCCGGTGCCGCGCAGGGCGTCCTTGATGGCGAACTTCTTCGCCCGGTCGACGATATTTGCCAGCATCGCGCCCGAGGCGAAGTCACCGTAGAACAGGTCGCGGGCGGAGCCGTCGGAGAAGTGCAGGGTGAGAAACGGCCGGGCGTGGGAGAACAGGCCGTTGACGACCCGTTCCCGCAGTTCGGCGGCAGTGGTCCCGGATGCCAGGGGCAACGCGTCGGTGAGGTACTTACCGAGGATGTCCAGGGACGCTTCCCGGTCAGGCCGCTGCACCCGGATCTTCACGTCGAGGCGGCCGGGACGCAGGATCGCCGGGTCGATGAGCTCCTCACGGTTGGATGCACCGATGACGATGACATTGCGCAGCCCCTCCACACCGTCGATCTCGGCGAGCAGCTGCGGTACGACCGTGGACTCCACGTCCGAGGAGACACCGGTACCACGGGTGCGGAAGATGGCCTCCATCTCGTCGAAGAAGATGATCACCGGGGCGCCGGCGGAGGCGATCTTGCGGGCCCGCTCGAAGATCAGGCGGATCTGTCGTTCGGTCTCACCGACGAACTTGTTGAGCAGCTCCGGGCCCTTGATGTTGAGGAAGTAGGAGTGCGATCCACCGGTACCGCCGTCGGCCGATCCCTCGCCGGCGGCGTCCATCCGACGCGCCAGGGACGACGCCACGGCTTTGGCGATCAGCGTCTTACCGCAGCCGGGAGGGCCGTAGAGCAGCACTCCCTTCGGCGGCAGCAGGCCGTAGTCCCGGTAGAGCTCCGGGTGCAGGAACGGCAGCTCCACCGCATCGTGCAGCTGCTCGATCTGGCTGGTCAGTCCGCCGATGTCGGAGTAGTCGACGTCCGGCACCTCCTCGAGCACCAGGTTCTCCACCTCGGCACGGGTGATGACCTCGAAGGCGTACCCGGCGCGACGGTCGACGACGACCGAGTCGCCGGGGCCGACCTGCTTCGCCTCGATTTCGGAGGTCAGGGCACCCGCGCATTTCATGAGGGACTCCTCGCCGAGTTTGTCGGCGACGACGATGCGGGACGCGTCGATGACCTCGACGACGGAGGCGAGGTCACCGGCGTCGGTGGTGCCGCACACCTCGACGACCTGGGAGCCCTCCCCCAGACGCACCAGGGCGCCGGGGGTCAGGTCGATGCGGTCGACATTGGGGCTGACCATCAGACGCATCCGGCGGCCGGCGGTGTGGACCTCGGCGGTGAAGGCGTCCGGGCCGGTCTCCAGGAGGGTGCCATAGGTGCTGGGCGGCTCCGCCAGGGCGTCCAGTCGGCCGTTGAGCTCGTCGAGCTTGTCACGGCTGGCCTTGAGGAGCTCGGTGAGCTTGGCGTTGCGGGTTCCGAGGGTCCGGTTGGCCAGCTGGAGCTGGCGGTAGGACTCGGGACCAGAGTCCACGGGAGAGGTGGGGCCGCCGGTGCCTGCGGGGCGGGCGTCTGCTGTGGTGTGGTTAGCCGGGCCGTTGGTCATGGCCACAGTCTACAAGGGAGGTAACCCTGTGTTGGCCGCTACCGGTCAACAGGGTGTTACTTCCGTGCCCGGCGCTGCGGACGCGGGGCGACGGTGCCGTCTGCGAGGCGTCGGGCCCAGACGAGGAAGGCGGTGTGGGCGTTCATCCGGTGCTCCGGGCGGGTGGCCAGGCCCTCGACCTTCCACTCGCGGACCAGGGACTCCCACGCCTTCGGCTCGGTGAAGCACCTGAGCTCGCGGATGCCCTCCATGACCTTCATCAGCTGCGGCACGGTGGCCACGTAGGTCATGAAGACGCCGCCGGGGATCAGCAGGTCGCGGACGGTCTCGAGGCACTCCCAGGGGGCGAGCATGTCGAGGATGACGCGGTCGACGGGACCGTCGGTGTCCGCCACGGTGACGTCCTTGAGATCACCGAGGCGCAGGTCCCAGTTCTCCGGGTGGCCACCCATGTACTCGGTGACGTTGTCCTCGGCGTAGTCGAGGTGGTCCTCGCGGATCTCGTAGGAGATGAGCTTGCCGTGGTCACCGATGGCGCGCAGCAGGGTCATCGACAGGGCACCGGAGCCGGCACCGGCCTCCAGGACCTTGGCGCCGGGGAAGATGTCGCCCTCGACGAGGATCTGGGCGGCGTCCTTGGGGTAGATGACCGCGGCACCGCGCGGCATGGAGAGCACGTGGTCGACGAGGAGGTGCCGGAAGCACAGGTACTCGCCGCCGACGTGGGACATCACGACGGTTCCCTCGTCCTTGCCGATGATGTCGTCGTGCCTGATCTGCCCCTTGTGGGTGAAGTAGCTCTCCCCTGTCTCCAGGGTGATGGTGTAGTGCCTGCGCTTGGCGTCGGTGAGCTGGACCCGGTCGCCGGGCTGGAACGGACCGGAGTAGGCCACGGGGTTCCCCTTAACTGTCGAAGTCGTGAACCTGGCCAGTCTAGAGCAGCCGGGGTCTTATCCCTCTCATTCCCCTACCCACCGGCGCAGTTCCGCCGCACCCCGTTCCAGTCCGCCCGGCCGGACAGGGACGGCAGATTCGGGTTGCGACGGGACGCCGTGGACCAGGCTCACCGCTGTCACCGGGACCAGCCGTGATTTCCCGGGTGTATATCCGTCACTCCCCCAGCTGCTGCGCCACGCCACAGACTCCGGCGCGGCAGATCTGGACCACCGGACCGTCCCCGTCAGGCAGCGTCCCGATGATCCCGGCCCCGTCCTCGACGCGCAGGATCAGCGCGGAGGTGCCCAGGTCCGCACGGAGGGAGACGAGCTGCTCAGTGGACGCTCCCCTCGTCACCGCGGTCACCGGCCCGGCGAGATGCGCCTCCAGGGAGCACAACCAGCCACCGGCACCCGCGAGATGACGTTCCACGGTCTCGGCATGGGCGTCGAGGATACGACGGGCCTCGACGAGCCAGCGGTTCCCCAACTCGTGGAGATCCGGATCCGCGGCAGACTGCGCCAGGCGTCCTGCGTAGGTCAGGGCCTCGGCGAACACCCCGACTGCCGCCGGTGTCGCCCCGTCATAGGGCTCGCGGGGACGCACCCCGGTGCCCGCCACGGCCTCGGCGTCGTCGTACCAGGTCCCGCGATCGCGGGAGAAGACGAGCTGGGTGTAGCTGACCAGCTCACTGACCTCGCTGACGAGGTCCTCGCCGTGTTCCCAGGCACGCACCGTGGCCAGCAGCAGCCAGGCGCAGTCCTCGAGCGTGCCCGGGGCACCGGGACAGCGGGTGACGTCGAGGACAGTGCCCTCGTCATTGGTGAGTACCGCCTGCTCCCGGAGCGCGGCCGTGGCACGCGGCCCCTCCGGATCCCCGGCTTCCGTCAGTGCGACGGCTGCCATGGCGTTCCAGGCGGTGATGACCTTGTCGTCGATGCCCGGCTGAGTACGCTGCGCCCTCGCTGCCAGCAGGGCCTGACGGACCTGATCGTCCGGGGCGTCTCCTCTCAGGGTGAGCACGGACCGGCCGTCGAGCTGGCCCGCGGGGGACACTCCATAGGCGGTGGAGACGGAATCGGCGTCCTGTCCGACAACCGCGGCGATCTCCGACGGTGTCCAGGTGTAGGTCAGCCCCTCCACGCCGTCGGCGTCGGCGTCCAGACTGCTGACGAAGAGAGCGCCGGTTCCGGTCCGCATGTCCGCGGTCAGGAATGCACAGGTCAGCTCTGCCGCACGCCGGACCAGCTCATCCTCGGGACGGTGCGCCAGGTACGCCGACATTGCGCGCACCAGCAGCGCATTGTCGTAGAGGGTCTTCTCGAAGTGCGGGACGGTCCACGTGGCGTCCACACAGTAGCGGTGGAACCCGCCGCCGAGCTGGTCGAACAGGCCACCGCGGACCATGTCGTGGAGGGTCGATTCCACCCGGTCGAGGGCAGCGTCCTTCACCGGGGTGTTCTGCGCGCCCTCCTGCTCGGCGTAGCGCACCAGTCCCAGCAGCGCGGCCGACGGCGGGAACGTCGGTGCACCCTCGACCACTCCGGCACCGGCGGCGACGATCCGTGCCGGGAGTGCCTCGGTGTCCTCGTCGGCGTGCCAGGACGCCGACCCTCCCTCCTCTGACGCCGCTGCCAGGGTGTGGGTGAGCTTGCCGGCCACGGCGTCCACCTGCGCCCGGTCCTCCCGCCAGGTGCGCACGAGTGCCGCGAGCAACTGCGTGAGCTGGTCGGGCCGGAAGTAGGTGCCGGCGAAGAACGGCCGGCCGTCGGCGTCGGTGACCACCGTCATCGGCCAACCACCCTGCCCGGTGAGGGCCTGGGTGGCCTGCATGTAGACGGCGTCGACGCCCGGATGCTGCTCCCGGTCGACCTTCACCGTCACGAAACCGGCGTTGATCTGTGCGGCGATGTCCGGATCGGAGAAACTCTCCCGCGCCATGACATGGCACCAGTGGCAGGTGGCGTAACCGATCGACAGGAAGACAGGGACATCCCGGCGGCGAGCCTCAGCGAACGCCTCCGGACCCCACGGCCACCAGTCGACAGGGTTGTCGGCGTGCTGGCGCAGGTACGGGGAGGTTGAGTCAGCGAGTCTGTTCGGAGTGGTGGACATGCCCCCACGGTAGCGTGGACGCGTGCACACCTACCGACGTGGTGAACAGCTGCTCGCTGTCGCCCTCACCGTTCTCGCAGGGTTCGTCGACTCCGTCGGCTTCCTCTACCTCGGTGGCGTCTTCCTGTCCTTCATGTCCGGAAACACCACCCGCTTCGCCACCGCCGCGGTCGAGGGCGACGGAAGCCTCGCCGTTCTCGCAGGCAGCTGCCTCGGACTGTTCCTCGGCGGCGTGATCCTCGGTGCGCTGGTCCACCGACTCGCGCGGAACCGGTGGGAGCTGACCCGGGGGCGGGAGGCGGTGATGGTCACCGTCACCCTCCTCTTCGGCCTTTCCGCACTGCTTGTCGCCCTCGACGCCGAGCGTGCGGCCATGCTGGTGCTCTCCGTCGGCATCGGTGCCCTCAACAGCGTCTTCGAACGCGACGGGGAGGTTGCGGTCCCGCTGACCTACATGACCGGCACACTGGTGAAGATGGGCCAGCGACTGGTGGACGCCTTCTTCGGCGGCGAGCATATCCGCTGGATCTCCCATCTGCTGCTGTGGCTGGGCCTGGCGGTCGGTGCGGTGGGCGGTGCCGTGGTTTTCGAGACCCTGGGCATCTCCACGGTCTACGTCATCGCCGGCTACATGCTGCTGCTCACGGTGGTCAGTCAGGTGGTGCGCGAGGGGCGTCGACGCGCCGGGCTGCCGCTGTAAAAGCCTGTTCAGCCGCGGACTACAGTCAGGTGTATGAGCACTGTTGACACTGTTGACGCCGACCTCGATGCTGAGCTGGGTTCCCTCCTCACCGGGTCTCTGATCACGGACCCTGACATCCTCGCCACCTTCTCCCGCGACGAGTCCCTCTACTCCCCGGACGGGACGCCGCTCGCCCTGGTCCGGGCGCATTCGGTCGACGATGTGGTCGCCACGATGCGTGTCGCCTACGCCCACGGTATCCCGGTGGTGCCCCAGGGCGCACGCTCGGGTATCTCGGGCGGGGCGAATGCGGTGGACGGCTGCATTCTCCTGTCGGTCAAGTCCATGGACCGGATTCTTGCGGTGGACGAGGAGAACAAGACGGTCACCGTCGAACCCGGGATCATCAACCTGGACCTGAAGAATGCGCTGCGCCCCTACGGGCTGGCCTACCCGCCGGACCCCGGTTCGGTGGCGATGTGTTCGATCGGCGGGAACATCGCGACCAATGCCGGTGGCATGTGCTGCGTGAAGTACGGCGTGACCCGTGAGTACGTCCGCAAACTGAAGGTCGTGCTCGCCGACGGGACGCTGACCCGGCTCGGGCACCGCACCGTCAAGGGTGTCGCCGGGCTCGACCTGGCAGGGCTGTTCACCGGCTCTGAAGGCACCCTCGGCGTCATCGTCGAAGCCACCCTCAAGCTCGTTCCACTGGGCCCGGATCCGCTCTCTGCCCTCGCGACCTTCTCCACAGTCAGGGCTGCAGTGCAGACCGTGGCGGCGTACATGGCCACGGGTGCGACCCCTTCCCTGCTGGAGATGATGGATGCGAAGACCATCGGCATGATCAACGCCCTCGGGGACTTCGGTCTCGACGAGTCGGTCGGTGCAGTGCTCATCATGCAGTCGGACTCCACCACCGCTGCTGCGGATACCGAGGCCTTTGCCACAGTGGCGACCGACAACGGTGCCCACGACGTCGCCTTCGCCGACAATGCCCGGGACTCCGAGATGCTTGTCGCCGCCCGCCGGTCCGCCCAGCCGGCCTGGGAGCACTACGCCCGGGCGCACGGTGGCGGACAGCTGCTCGACGACGTCTGCATCCCGCGCTCGGCCATGGCGGAGTTCTGCGACCGGGTGGACGCCATCAGCGCGTCCACCGGTGCGATGGTCGCCGTGATCGCCCACGCCGGCGACGGCAACATGCACCCGTCGGTCTTCTTCGACACCGCCGACGAGGCCTCTGTCGCCCGTGCCAGGGACGCCTTCGACCAGATCATGGCGCTGGGACTCGAACTCGGCGGCACGATCACCGGTGAACACGGTGTGGGTAACCTGAAGTCGGAATGGCTGGCCAGGGAACTCGACGAGGGCAACCGTCGCCTGCACCGTTCAATCAAGGACGCCGTGGACCCCACCGGCATCCTCAATCCCGGAAAGATGCTGGAGCACCTGTGACCGACGCCGCTGCCATGCTTGACACCCTCGCCGCACAACTCACCGGTTCGCTGACCACCGACCCGGATGTCCTGGCCACCCACTCTCTCGACGAGTCCGAGCACCGGCCCGACGGAGCCGCCCTCGCCCTGGTCCGGGCGTCCTGCGTCGACGACGTGGTCGCCACGATGAGCTTCGCCTACGCCCACGGCATCCCCGTGATCCCGCAGGGCGCGCGCTCCGGACTGTCCGGTGGTGCCTGCGCCGTCGACGGGTGCATCCTGCTGTCTGTCAGGGCCATGGACCGGATCATCTCCGTGGACGAGGAGAACAAGACCGTCACCGTCGAACCCGGCATCATCAATCTGGACCTGAAGAACGCGCTGCGGCCTTACGGGCTGGCCTATCCTCCGGACCCCGGTTCGGTGGCGATGTGCTCGATCGGCGGGAACATCGCCACGAACGCCGGCGGTATGTGCTGTGTGAAGTACGGCGTGACCCGCGAGTACGTCCGTGAGATCACCGTCGTCCTCGCCGACGGGACCGTTACCCGGCTCGGCCACCGGACCGTGAAGGGGGTGGCCGGCCTGGACCTCACCGCCCTGTTCACCGGCTCAGAGGGCACCCTCGGCGTCATCGTCGAGGCCACACTCAAGCTCGTGCCGCTGGGCACAGACCCGCTGAGTGCCCTGGCGACCTTCCCCGACGTGCGTACCGCCACCGAAGCCGTTGCCGCCTACACGGCCACCGGGGCCACTCCGTCGATGCTGGAGATGATGGACGGCATTTCCATCGGCTTCATCAACGCCATCGGCGACTTCGGCATGGACGACTCGGTCGGAGCAGTCCTCATCATGCAGTCCGACTCGACCACTGCAGCGGAGGACACCGAGGCCTTCGCCGCGATCTCCCGGGACCACGGAGCCGTCGACGTCGCTTTCGCCGACAATGCCCTGGACTCCGAGATGCTTGTCGCCGCCCGCCGCTCCGTCCAGCCCGGCAATGAGCACTACGCCCGCGCCCACGGCGGTGGGCAGCTCATCGACGATGTCTGCGTCCCCCGCTCCCACCTCGCCGAGTTCTGTTCCGGGGTCGAGGCGATCCGCGAGGAGACCGGGACGATGATCGCGCTGGTCGCCCACGCCGGCGACGGCAACGTCCATCCCTCCGTCTTCTATGACCAGCAGGACGCCGCCTCCCGGGCAGCGGCTACCGGGGCCTTCGACCGGATCATGGCACTGGGGCTGGCCCTGGGCGGCACGATCACCGGTGAGCACGGGGTCGGCGTCCTCAAGGCGGAGTGGCTGGCCAGGGAACTCGACGAGGGCAACCGCCACCTGCACCGCGTCATCAAGGATGCGGTGGACCCCACCGGCATCCTGAGCCCCGGTAAAATGCTGCACTATGTCTGACCTCGCCACTCTCGCCGACCAGCTGACCGGTCCGCTCTCCACCGACCCGGACATCCTGGAGACCTTCTCCTCCGATGAATCGGTGTACCGTGCCGACGGCAGCGCCCTGGCCCTTGTCCGCGCGCACTCGGTCGACGATGTCGTCGCGACCATGCGTTTCGCCCACGCCCACGGGATCCCCGTGGTCCCCCAGGGTGCGCGCTCGGGACTCTCAGGTGGCGCCTGCGCCGTGGACGGCTGCATACTGCTGTCGGTGCGGAACATGGACCGGATCCTCGAGGTCGACGAGGAGAACAAGACCGTCACCGTCGAACCCGGCATCATCAACAAGGACCTCAAGGACGCGCTGAAGACGAAGGGCCTGGCCTACCCGCCGGACCCGGGTTCCTACGCGATGTGCTCGATCGGCGGGAACATCGCCACGAACGCCGGCGGCATGTGCTGCGTAAAGTACGGGGTGACACGCGAGTACGTCCGTGAGATCAAGGTCGTCCTCGCCGACGGAACCCTGACGCGCCTCGGTCACCGCACCGTCAAGGGCGTCGCCGGCCTGGATCTCACCTCACTGTTCACCGGTTCGGAGGGAAACCTCGGCGTCATCGTCGAAGCGACCCTCAAGCTCGTGCCGCTGGGTCCCGATCCGCTGAGCGCCCTGGCGACCTTCCCCTCGGTCACCGCCGCCGCGTCCGCCGTCTCCGCGTACATGCGCACCGGAGCCACACCGTCCCTGTTGGAGATGATGGACGGTACGACCGTCGGCATGGTCCAGGACATGACGGATTTCGGTCTTGATGCCTCGGTCGGTGCGGTCCTCATCATGCAGTCCGATTCCACTACCGCGTCCGCGGACGCCGAGGCCTTCGCCGACATCGCGCAGGAACACGGTGCTGTCGATGTCGCCTTCGCCGACAACCCGGACGACTCCGAGATGCTGGTGGCCGCCCGACGTTCCGCCCAGACAGCCTTCGAGCACTATGCGCAGTCCCACGGTGGCGGGCAGATGCTCGATGACGTGTGCGTTCCCCGTGACAGGCTGGCGGAGTTCTGCGACGGGATCACCCGCATCGGTGAGGCGACCGGGATCCGGGTCGCCGTCATCGCCCACGCCGGTGACGGCAACACCCACCCCTCGGTCTTCTTCGACAACGACGACCCGGCATCCGTCACCGCCGGTTACGACGCCTTCTACCGGATCATGGAGCTGGGCCTGGAGCTCGGCGGCACGATCACCGGTGAGCACGGCGTGGGTGCGCTGAAGGCGGAGTGGCTGGCCAAGGAGCTCGACGAAGGCAACCGCCACCTGCACCGTGAGATCAAGAACGCCGTCGACCCGACGGGTATCCTCAACCCCGGAAAGATGCTGTCCCGCCTGTGACTTCTGAGTCTGCTTTACCCGCTCCCGCGAAGCGTCGCCCGCTCGCCCTGTCCCCCTCCCGCGTCGGAGACTACAACCAGTGCCCGCTGCTCTACCGCTTCCGGGCGATCGACCGACTGCCCGAGCCCAGCACCGTCGCCCAGGTCAAGGGGACGCTGGTCCATGCGGTCCTGGAGGAACTGCACGGTCTCCCGCGCGCGGAGCGCACCTACCCGGCGGCGGTGAAGATGCTCAAGCCGCACTGGGCGGCGATGACGGCGAAGGACCCGCTGCTGGATGAGCTGGTGCCGGAGTCCGACTACATGGACTTCCTCGTCGCCTCCCGTGACCTGGTCAAGGGCTACTTCCTCATGGAGAACCCGGAAGCCTTCGACGCGGACTCGATGGAGAAGTTCGTCGACCTCACCCTGCCGAACGGGGTGCCGGTGCGCGGCTTCATCGACCGCGTGGATGTCGCCCCCACCGGCGAAGTCCGTGTTGTCGACTACAAGACCGGGAAGAAGCCGATCCCCCGGTTCGCCGGTCAGGCGATGTTCCAGATGCGGTTCTACGCCCTGGTGTGGTGGCGGCTCTACGACCACATCCCCGAGCAGCTGCGGTTGATGTACCTCAAGGTCCGGGACGACATGGTGCTCTCACCGACCCCGGCAGAGCTCAACTACGTGGAGAAGGACCTCGGCCGTATCTGGGACGCTGTGGGCACCGACGCCCGGTCCGGTAGCTTCGCGCCGAAGACCTCGAAGCTGTGCGGCTGGTGTTCCTTCCAGAAGATCTGCCCCGCCTTCAACGGCACCCCGCCGGAATATCCGGGAGTGCCGCCCGAGTTCGCGTGAAGAGACAGGTCGCAAGTTCGACGAGCTACCTCAATTAGCTTTGGAACCCGGTCACTCGGGTCTGCACGCGGTACTCACCAGGAGTCTGCCCGAACCGCTTTCGGAATGCCGAGATGAATCCGGTGGTGCTTGTATACCCGACGGCGGTGCAGACATCTGTCAGTGGTAGTTTCCCATCGAGCAGTGGGAGAGCTGCGGTGAGTCGCACTTCGGTGAGCCGTTCTCGGTAGCTCTTTCCGGTTTCTTCCTGGAACTTCCTGTGCACCGTTCTTTCATTTCCCCCGGGCTTCTCGGTGAGGTCCTTGAGTGGGATACGGCGGCCCGGGTCACGCGTCACCATTTCGGCGATCGCGCGTGCTCGCGAATCGGTCGGCAGGAGGACCCGGCCCTGGGACTGCCCTGGAAGGCCTGGGCCACCACCTTCAGCACAGTATCGATCCCGGGAACAACACCGCCCACCGTTTCGTGCGAGGCGTGACCGCTGTCGACGTCGTCGCCGATTGTCAGGAGGAGCAGGCTGACGTGGTGATTGCCGACCATGCGGCTGCGCGGGTCGTGGAGAAGCTTCGGGGACGCGACATGGTGAGAACGGAGGGTGGTACACAGGCACTTCGTCGGACGGTGAATGCCCGACTGCAGATTGAGGGTGAGGAACTGAGCACAGTCTCTGTCCCCCGCCCCTTCGGAGCGCTGATCCTGAAAGCCGCCGCGTATATCACGGATTCCCGGGACCGTGACCGCCATCTGTTCGATGCAGCGGCTCTGCTCGCCTGCATCGATGACCCGTGCGTCGAGCGGGAGGGCTTCACGGGGTCAGATCGAGGTCGCATTGCGATGTGGTTTCGTACCTCGACCAGCTTCATCCGGCATGGCGGATGCTCTCCGAGCCGGACCGCGTGCAGGCACAGATCGCGCCCGACATTCTTGCCGCGTGAAATGCCAGCTCACTCCAGATCAAGTTCATCGAGCAGATCCAGGAACGCCGGGGCGACCGACACCCGCCACAGGACGTCGACCTTCGCATCTGCCCGCCCCGGACCGCCGTTGATGACACTGACCTGCTTGCCCTGCTGCTGCGCGTCCAGTACCAGCCGGTAGCCGCTCATCACCGCCAGCGAGGAGCCGACCACCAGCACCGAGGACGCCTCCTCCACCATCTGGGCCGCCCGCTCACGCCGTGCGACAGGCACCGGTTCCCCGAAGTAGACGACGTCCGGCTTCAGCAGCACCGAACCGCAGACCTCACAGCCGACCATCCGGAACTTCGCGACGTGGGCATCATCCAGCGTCACGTCACCGTCCGGGTTGACCTGCGTGGGATCCGGCCGGATCTCCTCCAGGTAGCCGGGGTTGGCCGCTTCCAGCCGGGCGTCGAAGGACTGTCGCTCTTCGGTGTGCCCGCACTCGAGACAGATCACGCGGGCCAGGTCGCCGTGCAGGGTCAGCAGGTTTCGCGACCCCGCGGCGGCATGCAGACCGTCGACGTTCTGGGTGATGACGCCATCGACCAGGCCGGTGTCCTCGAGTTCGGCGATGGCGTAGTGCGTCGCATTCGGCCGGGCCGTCGCCATCTCCCGCCAGCCGACGAAGGACCGTGCCCAGTACCGGTGCGAGGCCGCCGGATCATGCCGGAATTCCTGGTAGGTCATCGGCCGGTGCCGTCCGAGTGAGCCGTGCGGCCCCCGGTAGTCCGGGATGCCGGAATCCGTGGAGACTCCGGCTCCGGTGATCACGAGGACGCCTCCCCTGCTGAGCTGGGACGCCACTGAGTGCAGCGCGACATCCGGATCAGCGTGCGTCCCGGTCTCCTCGACCACCCGGGCGATGGAACGCAGCGCGGAGCGGTGGGCGAGAGTGACCGCGTCAGGAAGAGCCATGGCCTCAGTGTAGGCCCGTGACCCGAACCCTACGAGTCCAGGAAAAGCTCCCCGCGCCACACCGGGTGCAGCAGGTTCTCGGTGCTCAGCACCTTGTCGAGGGTCTCCTTGTCCAGCAGTTCCATCTCGAGGACGACCTCGGGCACCGACTTGCCGGTCCGGGCACACTCCTTACCCACCAGGTCACCGTTGTGGTGGCCGATGAGCGGGTTGAGGTAGGTGACGATACCGATGGAGTTGTCGACGTAACGGCGGCAGACTTCCGGGTTCGCGGTGATGTCCACCACGCAGAGGGTGCGCAGCGTGGTGCAGGCCCGGGCCAGCAGTCGGATCGACTCGAACAGGGACTGCGAGATCACCGGCTCCATGACATTGAGCTGGAGCTGACCGGCCTCCGCCGCCATCGAGATCGTCACGTCATTGCCGAAGACCTTGAAGCAGATCTGGTTGACGACCTCCGGGATCACCGGGTTGACCTTCGCCGGCATGATCGACGAACCGGCCTGACGCTCCGGCAGGTTGATCTCGTTGAGCCCGGCCCGCGGGCCCGAAGACAGCAGTCGCAGGTCGTTGCAGATCTTCGACAGCTTCATCGCCGCACGCTTGACCACCGAGGACGCGTTGACGTAGGCACCCGTGTCACTGGTGGCCTCCAGCAGATCCCGGGCCGGCTTGATCTCCAGCCCCGTCACCTCCGACAGTGCCGAGGTGACCTGTGCCTGGTAGCCGGCCGGGGCGTTGACCCCGGTCCCGATCGCCGTTCCTCCGAGGTTGACCTCGAGCATGAAATTGGCCGCCCGGTCGAGCTGCGCCTGCTCCTCAGCCAGGTTGCGGGCGAAGGCGGTGAACTCCTCGCCGAGGCTCATCGGCACCGCGTCCTGCAGCTGGGTGCGACCCATCGTGATGATGTCCCGGAACTCGTCGCCTTTGGCGGCGAAGGACCGCTCCAGCGCTCCCAGGTGCTTGATGAGCTCCTGGAACGCGGTGTGGATGCCCAGACGGAATCCCGTCGGGTAGGCGTCATTCGTGGACTGGCTCATGTTGACGTCGTCATTGGGATTGATGACGTCATACCTGCCCTTCTCCTCCCCCAGGTATTCCAGGGCGAGGTTGGCCACCACCTCATTGACGTTCATGTTCGTCGAGGTACCCGCGCCACCCTGGTAGACGTCGATCGGGAACTGGTCCATGCACCGGTGACTGTCGAGGATCTGGTCACAGGCCCAGACGATCGCGTCGGCCTTGTCTCCCGGCAGGGTGTGCAGCCGCCGGTTCGCCAACGCCGCGGCCTTCTTCACCTGCACCATGCCGCGGATGAACTCCGGCAGCTGGTTCAGGGTCGTCCGCGAGATCTGGAAGTTGTCGACCGCCCGCAGCGCGTGGATGCCGTAGTAGGCGTCTGCCGGAACCTCCATCGTGCCGAGGAGATCCTCCTCGGTACGGAAGGAGTCCGCGGAATGTGCCTGGCGGGAGATGGACTCCGCGGAGGTGATGATGTCCGTCGACAACGTCACCGGACGGTAGGTCCGCCCGGTCGGCATGGCGTGCGGATCGTTGCTCGGGTCGGCCTGGGGATCGTTCTGGGAGTCTGACACGGGACTGCATGACCTTTCGGATCAACGCCGGGCCTGGAGACGACGGGTGGGTGGGTGAGGTCAGATCCTGGCGATGCGGATGTCGCTGGCCAGGATGGCCTTGGCCCCCAGTGCCGAGAGCTTGTCCATGAGGGAGTTGGCGTCCTTCCGCGGAACCATCGCGCGGACGGCCGCCCAGTCCTCATGCGCCAGCGGCGACACGGTGGGGCCGGACAGGCCCGGCGTGATCGACGATACCTGCTCGAGAATGTTTCGGGGGCAGTTGTATTCGATCATGACGTAGTTGCGGGCGTGGAGGATGCCCTCGAGTCGCTTGAGGAAGACGCTCTGCCGCTCGTCGACATCGGCACCGCGACGCCCCACCACGACGGCGGTGGAGGAGATCAGCGGCTCACCGAACGGTTCCAGCCCCTGCTGACGCAGGGTACGGCCGGTGGAGACGACATCGGCGATGGCGTCCGCCACACCGAGACGGATCGAGATCTCCACCGCACCGTCGAGACGGACGACCTTGGCGTCCAGACCACGCTGCTCCAGGTCGCGACGCACCAGATTCGGGTAGGAGGTCGCGATGCGTTTGCCGTCGAGGTCGTCGACGGTCCAGTTCTCCCCCGCCGGGGCGGCGTAACGGAAGGTCGAGGAACCGAAGCCGAGCTCCATGAGTTCCTCGGTCTCCTCGCGGGTGTCCGCGGCCAGATCGCGTCCGGTGATACCCATGTCCAGGTGACCGCTGGCCACGTAGATGGCGATGTCCTTGGGGCGCAGGAAGTAGAACTCCACGCCGTTGGCCTCGTCGCGGACGGTGAGGGACTTCGTGTCCCCACGCCCCCGGTAACCGGCTTCGTTGAGGATGTCGGTGGCCGTCTCCGACAGGGAACCCTTGTTGGGGACGGCGACGCGCAGCATCTCGTCGGGTGCACTCACGACGGAACTCCTAGAGGAACTTGTAGACGTCGGCGGGGGTCAGGCCTCGCTTGACCATGATGACCTGCAGCCAGTAGATGAGCTGGGAGATCTCCTCGGAGAGCTCGTCGTCGGACTGGTACTCCGCGGCCAGCCAGACCTCGCCCGCCTCCTCGGCGATTTTCTTGCCGAGGTTATGCAGTCCACCGTCCAGGGCCTTGACGGTGCCGGAGCCCTCAGGCCGGTCGACGGCACGCTGGGCAAGTTCCTCAAACAGGGAGTCGAAGTTTTTCACGGGACTCATTGTGGCACATCAACCGTGGAAGCGGTGATGCGACCCCATATGTCCAGCAGGTCCGCGACCGTCAGGCCGTCCAGATCGTTCCCCTGTCCCGGACGCAGGTCGGCGATGTCCGCTGCACCCTCGGGGACGGTATTCCCCGGGGACGGGACGCCGAGGACGCGACACCCGGCCGCCACCGCCGAGCGCATCCCGTTGGTCGAGTCCTCCACGACCAGGCAGTCGTCCGGTGCCAGACCCAGGCGTCGGCAGGCCAGCTGGTACGGCCCGGGGTCCGGCTTGCCGTGGGTGACCTCGTCGCCGCACACCGAGCCGACGAAGTGGTCCGCGCCGATCGTCTGCAGCGCCTGGTCAGTGAGGGACCGGTAGGTGTTCGTCACCACCATCATCGGCAGCATCCCCTTACCCTCGGTGAGCAGCTCCGGGATGCCGGGGCGGAACGGTAGATCGGTGGAGAAGAGTCCGGAGACGATCGCGTAGAGCCGGTCCACCCACCGGGCCAGTGACTCCCCGTCGAGCGTGAGGCCCGCCCAGTCGGCGCAGATCTGTACCGTGTTTTCCGCGATACCGCCGACGGTGGTCTCCCGGACCTCCGGGGTGAGCTCGCGGCCCATCTCCGCGCACATCGCGTAGGTCGCCTCGCCCCACCGTGGTTCGGTGTCGACCAGCGTGCCGTCCATGTCCCAGAGAATCGCCTTCATGACTCCCCATCATGCCCCGACCGTTCCGGACTGGTGAACTGCCGGTACAGTGCCTGTCTATGACAGACATCACACAAGGGTATTTTCTTCCGGGCGACGTGACCGGAGATGACGACGGCACCCGGCACCGCGACTTCACCGCCACCCCGGAGACCGAGAGTCCCTGGGGCCCCGGCCTCCAGCACGGCGCTCCCCCGTCAGCACTGGTCACCTACCTGCTGGAGTCTGTCGCACCGGCCGACGGGCGCCTGGTGCGCGTCAGCGTGGACCTGCTCGGCGCCGTTCCCCTGGGTCTGCTGCACACCACTGCCCGGATCATCCGTCCGGGACGCCGCATCTGCCTCATCGAGGCGGTGATCACCGATCCGGAAGGACGCGACGTCGCCCGTGGAACCGGTTGGTGGGTCCACCACGTCGACACCACCGCGGTGGAGAAGGCCGTGGCCGATCCGATCATTCCCCGCGAGGAGTGCGAGGTCTCCGATCCCGAGGACCCGACGTCGTTCCTCGGTATGTGGGCCTCCGGCTACATCGACACCCTCGAAGTCCACTCGGCTCCGGGGCAGGCCTGGGTGCGTAGCCCGATGACCGTGGTCGCGGGCGTCCCGGACTCCCCCTGGGTCCGGCTGATGGGTGTCGCCGACACCGCCAACGGCACCAACCCCACCCTGAATCCCCGGGAGTGGCACTTCATGAACACCGACATCACCGTCAACCTGCACCGGCTGCCGCGCGGGGAATGGACCGGCATCGTGGCGGACGCCAACTACGGTCCCGACGGCGTCGGACTCACCGTGGCCCGCCTCTACGACGAGGAAGGCCCGGTAGGCACCTGTAACCAGGCGCTGATGATCAATCCGCTCTAGTCGTCCTGCTCGGTGATCCGGTCCAGGTCGTCGATGACGTCGTCAGCGTCCTGGTCATGCTCGAAGGCCAGCTCGGAGACGATGGCGCGGAAATCCGCCTGCTCCTCGTCCTCGAACACCGCGTCCCCGTGACGCTCACTCAGGGCACTCAGGGCACCGTAGGCGGAGATGACCGCCAACGACATCTCCGTCGGCTCCTGCCGGATCTCGGCGGTCAGCCGGCGGAGGATCTCCGCGGCGTCGGACGCGACTTCGGGCGGGTACGGGGGCTCCCAGAACTCCCGCTCCTCCTCCCGCAGGTAACTGCCGGTGGACAGGGACTTCAGCGTGTCCAGGAACTCGGCGATGAGGTCGGCGGAACGGCTCACAGACGGACCCCCAGCAGTGCGTCACAGACGGTGCGCAGCACGGTCGCGGCGTCCTCGCCTCCCGCAGGGACAGCCGCGGTGGAGTCCCCGGGGGCGGACGTTGCGGTATCGATGGTCCGGGCGCACCAGGCGTCGACGAGGTTCAGGACGCGCGGTGTGTCGAGGTCGTCGGACAGCGCGGCACGGACATCCGCGACCAGCTGCGCCGCCGCGGACGCCGGGCGGGAGGCCGCGGTCTGTGCGGCACTCCGCCACCTGGCGAGACGGTCCTCGGCCCGGGCGAGCACCGCGTCCGACCAGTTCCGGTCGGACCGGTAGTGCTGCTCGTAGAGCCCCAGCCGGACCGCGGAAGCGTCATGGCCGTCGGCGGTGAGCTTCGAGACGAAGACGAGATTGCCTAGCGACTTGCTCATCTTCACCCCGTCCAGGCCGATCATACCGGTGTGGACGTAGTGGTCGGCCATCCGGTCGCAGCCGTGGGCGGCCTCGGCATGGGCGGCGGAGAATTCGTGGTGGGGGAAGCGCAGGTCGCTGCCACCGCCCTGGATGGCGAAGGACGTACCGAGCCGGTTGGTGGCGATGGCCGAGCACTCGACGTGCCAGCCGGGGCGACCGGCGCCGAAGGGGGCGTCCCAGGAGGGCTCGCCGTCACGGTGGGCACGCCAGACGAGGGCGTCGAGCGGATACTTCTTGCCGGCCCGGTCCGGGTCGCCGCCGCGCTCGGCGAAGAACTCCGCCATCTCGTCGGCGGTGTACCGGGACTCGTAGCCGAACTGCTCGGTGAAGGTGTGGTCGACGTAGATGTCCGGGAACTCGTCACCGTCGAGGCGGTACGCCGCGCCGACCTCCAGCAGCCGGTTGACCAGGTCGATGACCTCGTCGACGGACTCCATCGCTCCGACGTACTCGCGCGGCGGGATGACCGACAGGGCCTCCATGTCGGACCGGAAGAGGTCGATCTGGGAGCTGCCCAGATCGCGCCAGTCCACACCGTCACGCTCGGCACGTTCGAACAACGGGTCGTCGACATCGGTGATGTTCTCGACGAAGTGGACCCGGTGTCCGTTGTCGAGCAGGGCGCGGTGGACGAGGTCGAAAGTCACGTAGGTCGCCGCATGGCCGAGGTGGGTCGAGTCATAGGGGGTGATCCCGCAGACATAGATCCCCACCTCCCCCGACGCCCAGTCGGTGCGGACCGGCCGCACCACGTCATCGGCGGTGTCGTACAGGGACAGGGGAACTCCGTCCCCGGACAGGGTGGGGACTTCAGGGAGAGGCCATGAACGCATGGCCACAGATACTACCCGCGGTGCTATGCGCTCATCACTCCGAGACCCAGCAGAAGCATGACCAGCAGGCCGACGGGGATGCGCCAGGCCGCGAACCAGGCGAAGGAGTGGTTGGCGACGAACTTCAGCAGCCAGGCGATGGCGATGTAGCCGACGATGAAGGCCACGGCGGTACCGATGAACAGCTGAACCCCACTGGCAGCCTGCCCGGAGGACGGGTTGAAGGCGTCCGGCAGGCTGAACAGTCCGGAGGCGAGCACCGCCGGAATCGCCAGCAGGAAGGAGAACCGGGTGGCGACCTCGCGGTCGAGGTTGAGGAACAGACCGGCGGAGACCGTGCCACCGGACCGGGAGACGCCGGGGATCAGCGAGAGGCACTGGGCCAGGCCCATGACCACGGCGTCCTTCATCGTCAGTTCGTCGAAGCCACGCTTCTTGGTGCCGACCTTCTCCGCGAAGATGAACACGAAGGAGAACAGGATGAGGACGGACGCGGTGATCCACAGGTTGCGCAGCGCGTCCCGGATCATGTCCTGGAAGAGGAAACCGAGGACACCCACCGGGATGGTGCCGACGATGATCATCCAGCCCATCCGGTAGTTGAGGTTGTCGCGCTTCTGCCGGTCGAACACCCCGGCGAACCAGGCTGTGAGGATCAGCCAGATGTCCTTGGCGAAGAAAACGAGGACGGCGAGCTCGGTACCGAGCTGGACGACGGCGGTGAAGGAGGCACCGGCGTCCTCACCCCAGAAGAGTTCGGAGACGATCCTGAGGTGGCCTGAGGAGGAGACCGGGAGGAACTCGGTGAGCCCCTGGACGATCGACAGGACGACAACCTGCAACCATCCCATGTCCGTGGTCACCGTCTCGGAAGCGGAGAGAAGAGTCTGGGTCATGTGTGGAGAGGTTACCGGCACAGGGTGTAGTAGCGTGAGACGGGTGAAGCGCCTGTCCCACAAGACCGTCTGTACCTCGGTGATCGCTCTCGCGACCACCCTCACCCTCGCCGGCTGCGGCGGAGATTCCGATGACGGGGACGGCGAGACCGTCGTCGGCGTCGCCGCGACACCCGACGTCTCCCCTGGCGGAACCGGCGGCGATGCCGTCGGCGACGTGACCGGAGGCGATGCCGTCACCGACCTCGCACGGATCGGTCTCGGGGAGGACGCCGCGGGCACCGACGCCGTGGCCGCCCTCGGCGACGGTGAGCTGGCGGTCGGCACTCTCAGCGAGGTCGCCGACGGCAGTGCCGACACCGTCGACGTCGACGACAACTGTGACCGGGTCGTCTCCGCACCTGACGGTGTGATCCTCACCTGTGGCGACACCGTCAGCGTCCGCGACGCCTACGGCAAGGAGACCCGCACCCTCGAGATCGGATCCACCGTCACCGGTGCCGCCGTGGTCGCCGACGGAACGGTCGCCGTGACGACCGAGGGGTCCGACCAGGTCACCTGGTACGACGCCGAGGGTGACAAGAAGAACTCCGAGGGTGTCAGTTCCACCCCCTCGGGCATGACGCCGGTCGGCAACGACCGCAACGCCGACAACGACGGTGCCGCCCAGTGGCGCGTCGCCGTACTCGACGTCGAGCAGTCCTCGGTGGCGGACATCGACATGGACAAGCGTCAGTACAACGCCGCTCTGCGCGTCGGTCAGGGCCTGGGTACCGCCTCCGCCAGCCAGACCCCGGACGGCGTGCTCGTCGCCTCCGACCCACGTACCGACCAGGCGCTGGTCTACACCCTCACCGACGTCGTCCGGCATACCCAGGCCGTGCACACCGGCCCGTCGCCCTGGGCGGTGCTGTGGGACGCCGGGCGTCAGCTCATGTGGGTCTCGACCACCGGTGACAACGCGCTGACCGCCTACGACCTCGCCAGCGGCACCCCTGTCGAGGTCGGTCGGGTCGACACCGTCGCCGATGTCCGGCAGATCACCGACAACCCTGACGGTGACCTCCTGCTCATCGGTGCCGACGGCACCCGCCAGCTCATCGATTCCGCTGACCTGCCCACCGGCAACCAGCGCCCGTAGAATATCCGTAGAAAAGGACCACTGACGTGTCTGCCCTCCCCTCGTTCCGCGCCGTGCGCGGTGTTGCCTACGACGCCTCCCTCAAGGTCATGTTCCGGCTCCATCCCGAGCGGATCCATGTGCTGATGAACCGGTGGCTGTCCCTGGCGTCCCAGGTCCCGGTGATCCGGAAACTGCTGCGCCGGTGCCTCGTCGTCGATGACCCGGTGCTCGCCCAGACCGTCGCAGGGCTCCACTTCCCGCGCCCGCTGGGTCTGGCGGCCGGCTTCGACAAGAACGCCACCGAAGCCGATATCTGGGGGCCGCTCGGCTTCGGCTCCGCCGAGGTCGGCACCGTCACCGCCGCCGGCCAGCCCGGCAACCCCACCCCCCGACTGTTCCGCCTCAAGGCGGACCGGGCGCTGCTCAACCGCATGGGTTTCAACAACGACGGAGCAGCGGCCGCCGCCGAGCGGCTGCGCGACCGTGTCGAGCCGGAGCCGCTGGGGGTGAATCTCGGCAAGACCAAGGTCACCCCCGCTGACGAGGCCGCCGACGACTACCGCATCTCAGCACAGGCCGTCGACGGGGTCGCCGACTACCTGGTCATCAACGTCTCCTCCCCCAACACCCCTGGCCTGCGTGACCTGCAGGCGGTCGAATCGCTGCGTCCGATCGTCGAGGCGGTCCGTGAGGTCAGCGCACGACCCCTGTTCGTGAAGATCGCCCCGGACCTTTCCGACGAGGATGTGGACGCGGTGACCGATCTCGCGGTGGAACTTCGGGTCACCGGGCTCATCGCCACCAACACGACGATCAGCAGGGAGGGTCTGGTAACCCCCGGCGCGCGTGAACTCGGCGCCGGTGGTGTCTCCGGCGCACCGGTGGCCGCCCGCGCCCTGGAAGTGCTGCAGCGCATCTACCGCCGGGCCGGTGACAAGCTCGTGCTCATCGGCGTGGGCGGTATCGAGACCCCGCAGCAGGCGTGGGAGCGCATCGGTGCCGGTGCCACGCTCCTGCAGGGCTACTCGGCCTTCATCTACGGTGGCCCGGACTGGATCCGGGACATCCACCTGGGCTTGGCCGACCAGGTCCGCCGCCACGGCCTGACGGATATCTCCGAGGCCGTGGGCAGGGAGCTTCCCTGGATCGACTGACGGTTCTGATCAGTCGACCAGGGGGAAACTCAGTTCTCCGCCCAACCCCACAGCAGGGCACGGGCAGAGGCCTTGAAGTTCAGGTTGAACCCGAGGATGGTCGGGGTGGACCGGTCGGGGATGTCCAGCCGCTCAGGGACGGCGTGGACGGCGTAGATGTAGCGGTGGGGACCGTGGCCGGCCGGGGGCTCGGCACCGTAGAAGCCGCGGCGACCACTGTCACCGCGCAGGGCCACAGCACCTTCCGGCAGACCGACGAGTTCATCGTCACCGGCACCGGCGGCCAGAGAGGTCACCGAGGCCGGGATGTTGAACACGGCCCAGTGCCAGTAGCCGGAGCCGGTCGGCGCGTCCGGATCATAGCAGGTCACAGCATAGGTCTCGGTGCCCTCCGGAGCGCCGGACCAGGACAGCTGCGGGGAAATGTCGTTGCCACCGAGCTGGCCTTCGGCCAGTCGGCGGCCGTCGGTGACGTCCTCACTGGTGACGGTGAAGGTCGGCAGGTCAGTCAGCGGTCCGTAGGGGTCGGGGCCCGGGAACCGGTCATCGATGTACGTGGGCTGGTGGTTCTTCTGTTCTGGAACGCTCATGTGCTCCAGTATGCCTCAAACCGGCGGGGGCGCAGCGGCGATTTGGTCTCCCCTGACCCCGCGGGCTACAGTATGCGAGTCCGCACGGCGCCTCTCACGGTCCGTGCAGCAGTTACCCTGTCCGGGTGGCGGAATGGCAGACGCGCTAGCTTGAGGTGCTAGTGTCCTATTAACGGACGTGGGGGTTCAAGTCCCCCTCCGGACACCCAGAAAGAGACAAGGCCCGCCGACAACGGCGGGCCTTGTCTCATGTCGGAAGGAGGCACCCCGGACATGCGTCGTTTCCCCGGCTTCCGAGGTCTCCCCTGGCGGAAGCTCACCGCACTCGCGATGATCCTGGTCCTCCTGGCGGCGATGATGGTCGTTGTCCCGATGCCGGATGCTGACAGTGTCCGTGACACGGTCTCCGCCACCGGTGTATGGGCACCGCTCACCTGGCTGGGGATGATGGTCGTCAGCACCCAGCTGCCGTTCCCGCGGACCGTCTGGACGATCTCCGCCGGAGCCCTGTTCGGAGCCCTGGCCGGCAGCCTCCTGGCCCTGGCGGGCCTGGCAGTGTCCGCGACGGTGTCGCTGCTGCTGATCCGTCGTTTCGGGGCCCGCACCGTGAGACGGACCTCGTCACCGGAGATCCATGCTCGGCTCGCAGTCATCCAGGAGATGCTCGCGCAGCGTGGCTGGATCAGCGTCCTGGGTCTGCGGATGATCCCGGCGGTCCCGTTCAGTCTGCTGAACTACGCCTGCGCGCTGACGAAGATCCCGCTGGGCCTCTACCTCGTCGCGACGGTCTTCGGCTCAGCACCGAACACGGTGGCGACGGTCGTTGCCACGGATGCGCTGTTGGGAGGCGGAAGCCCCTGGGTGCTGGGGATCAGTGCGGTGGTCATCCTGGTGGGCGTCCTGCTCACCGGGCGGGAGATGCGGCTTCTGCGTGCTGGGGTCAAGTCGACAGGGTAGACATCCGTGGTTGTATCGTGGACGTATGTTCGCCATCCACGCCCTGTACCATGGCCGGTCGAGACGCCGGGCCGACTACATCCGAGATGTCGCCGAGGCACTGGCCTCCACCAGTGCGGTGTCCGACGTCCGGATCTACGGCGCCGAGGGGTTCGCGGTGGTCTCCTCTGACGCCGACGGCGCCACGACCGTCATACTCAACCTGCTGCAGGCCGGTGATTTCGCGGTGGGTATCGGAGCGGTCGTCGGCGGGGTGGGCCCGGTCGACAGCACCCCGGACGAGGCCGGGGCTACCGGCGACCTTCATGACCAGCTCTTCGAGGCTGCCGCCCGTTCCTTCGGACGCCAGCACCGGGCAGCGACGGTGACGACCCGTGTCGAGTTGCCCGGTCCCGGCGGAGTCCGTGCACCGGGCACTCCGGCGGATGTCGCCGACGATGTCACCGCCGCCTTCACCCTCCTCGCCCACGTCCTGACCCGGCGGACCCCCGAAGGTCGGGAAGCGACCGCACTCATGCGTCAGGGGTACCTCCAGACCGAGGCGGCCGACCACGTAGGTATCTCCAAGCAGGCCATGTCCCAGCGGCTCGCCGCGGCGGGCTGGCAGGCGGAACAGGCAGGGTGGACGCTGGCCGTCCACATGCTGCGGCGGGTCACGGACCTGGTCTGACCGGTACCAGTCTCAGTGCCCCGGCTCGGTGACGAAGTCGACGAGCCGCTCCACCGCACCGATGAGGGTGGCATCCAGATCCCGGAAAGTCTTCACCGACGAGTACACCCGGTGCCAACCGTCGCGTGGCGTCCCCCAGCCGAGTTGCCGGCACACCCCGGTCTTCCAGTCCTCGCCCCGCGGCACGCGGGGCCATTCCCGGATACCGACGGACGCGGGCTTCACCGCCTCCCAGATGTCGATGTACGGGTGTCCGGTGACCAGGACGTGGTCGCGGACCCGACGGTCGAGTCGCTCGATGAGGCGGGTCTCCTTCGAGCCCTCCACGAGGTGGTCGGCGAGTACCCCGACCCGGCGTCCCGGTCCGGGGTTGAACTCGGCGAGCATCTCGGGCAGATTGTCGAGGCCCTCGATGAACTCGACGACCACGCCCTCGACGCGCAGATCGTGACCCCAGACCTGCTCGACGATCGCAGCATCGTGCAGGCCCTCCACCCAGATCCGCGACGGGGCGGCGACCTTCGCGCGGACGTCGGCGACCTTCCTGGACCCGGAGTTGGATCGCTCGGCCGCCCGCTTCTCCACGTGCCGGACCAGCGTGACGGGGCGTCCCTCCAGAAGGAAGGCACCCGGACGCAGCTTGAACAGGCGGTCCCTGCCGTGGCGGTCTTCCAGCCGGACAAAGTCGCCGTCGTAGCTGCGCTCGAAGCCGGTGACCGCCCCGACCCATTCGCCGTCCGCGGTCTCCACGACCAGCCCGGGCGTCGCCGGGACCTCGGGCGGGGCGGGACGCCGGGGCCGGTGCCCACCAGCTCCACCTGAACAACCTGAGCCGCCGAGAATGTCGGATCCGTACCTGTCGCTGTAACCCATGGGCGTGAATTCTAGGCGGAGAGCGCTAAGCTGTGACGAATGACCACACCCCGGCCCGCACTCGGGACCTCGCTGCGCGAACAGCTCTGGTCCCCGGTACAGAACTCCACCCTGTGGCTCGGCTGGTGGCTGCACGGCCTCCTGTCCGCCGATGACGTCATCGACGCCTTCACCGAAGTCCAGGGACCCGCACACACCCTGTTGGTGGACGCCACCTCCGACGACCCCTTCGACGGAGAGTTCGGTGGTCGCCCCACCTCCCTGGTCGACATGCTGCGCGCGGTGCGGAGTATCGCCGCCGACGCCCCGGTCTCGGTCTCCGACCGCCCGCTGGTGGGCCTTGTCCTGGCCGGACCCGGTGATGTCCCCGCCCTTCCCGCCGGCACCCGTGGAGCGGCGGCGGTGGCTACCGCCGGTGCCGGGATCACCGTGGCGGACGCCCACCCGGAGGTGCTCCACGTCCTCGTGCCGCAGCTGCTGGACCGTTCATTGGTCCAGTGGACCTGGTACCGGACCGAGGGGCGCGTCCCTGCCCTGGCCGTCTACTCGCCCGGGGACGCCGATCGGCTGCTCACCGAGGCGACGGAGCAGGCCGCAGGACTCATTGAGTCCGACGGCCTGCTTCCTGCCCGCCATCGCGCGCCACGGATGGCTGTCGGTGCGCTGAGCGACTATTTCGGTCTGCCGGGACTGCCGGCCGGGGTGAGCCCGAGGGCGGCGAAGCTGATGGCCCGGGCCGACGTCGTCGCCTCGATCATCGAGGTGACCCGTACCTCGGCAGCCGGAGCCTCCCTGGATCCCCGGATCCTCCCCCTGTCACGCGCAGTGCGCACCGCTCGGACGACGGCTGTCGACCACGCGATGCGCGAACTGTTGCGGTGAGCGCCTACTCGATCATCCGGACGGCGTAGGGCATGGCGCCACTCCACCGTACGTCGGAGACCTTGACCACGTCTCCGGACTGCGGAGCCTCGAGCATCTTGCCGTCGCCCAGGTAGAGCGCGACGTGGCCGCTGCCACCGATGCCCCAGAAGAGCATGTCGCCCCGCTGTGCCTGCTCGACCGGCACCTGCTTTCCCGCGGTGTACTGATAGCCGGAGTAGTGCTGCAACTGGATGCCGACGGCGTTGAAGGCGTACATCATCAGACCGGAGCAGTCGAAGCCGACCTTCGCGTAGTCACCGTGGGCGTCGGCGACGCCGCCGTCACGGATGCCGAGGGTCGGACCATTCAGGTCGCCGCCGCCCCAGGCGTAGGTGACACCGAGCTGGGACATACCACGGTCGATGACCCGGTCGATCTTCTCGGTGGCGGTGCCCGAAGCGTCCGGGGACGAGGTGTCGCCGGTGTTACCGGTCGAGGTGCCAGTCCCCGGAAGGACTCCGGTGTCTTCCCCGTCACCGGAGGTCGCTTCCGGAAGTGAGCCGTAGGACTCTGCCGCAGAGCTCTGGGCCGCATCAGCAGCTGCGGCAAGGGGATCCTCACCGTTCATGTTGGCGGTGAAGCCGGCCACGGCGGCGGCACCTGCGGCATCCAGAAGACCGTCGATGGCGGCCTGACGACGCTCATCACCGGCGGTGTCCGCGCTGAAGGTCGAGGCGTCTGCCTCACCTTCCGCAGTAGTTTCCTCCTGGGGCTGTGTCAAGTCATTTCCGTTGACCTCGGAGGAGTTCTCCCGGTTCAGAACTTCCGTGGTCTCCGACGCATCTTCCGTGACGTCCTGGGCTGCGGTGGCGTCTGTGGTCCCGGCGGTCCCGGTGTCCTCAGACGCCGTCTCCGTGGCGGCCCCGGTCGTGGTCCCGGTGGTGGTTTCCGCCGGTACGGTGTCAATCTTGGACACCGCGGTCTCCGCCGCACGACGTTTGTCGAAGGAGGTGGCACCCTCCTCCTTGCCGGCGCGGTCGACCGCGGCGCGGGCGGCAGCGAGCTGCTCGCGTGCGATGTCGGCGTCAGCGAGAAGCCTGGTGTGTTCGTCGGCCCGGGAGGCGAGATCCTGCTGGACCTTCTCGAACTGGGCCTGGGCATCGTCCTGCGCCTGCCGGGCGGCGGCGACGAGACTGTCTGCGTTGTCGCGGGCCTCACGGAGTGAGGATTCCTCGTTCGCGGCCTGGGTACGCGCCAGGTCCAGGCGGTCGACCTCCGCCTGCTGACGCTCGGCGGCCATCCTGATGTAGGTGGCACGGTCGATGGCGTCGTCGGCGTCGGATCCTGCGGCCAGCGGCACCGCAGAGGCGTCGCCACCCTGGGCGTAGGCCGACCGGGAGATCTCGTCGAGATCTGCCTGCGCGGTACCGAGTTCATCTTCACTACCGCCGAGGCGGGAGCGGGCGTCGGTGACCTGGTCCTGTGCGTCCTGTGCATCCCGGGTGCTCTGGTCGAAATCGACCCGGGACTTGTTGACGGATTCGCGGAGTCCGCCCAGCTCGCCTTCCAGTGCGTTGACCTGGTCTTCGGCCGCGGAAACGCGGGCGACCAGATCAGCGAGATAGGCCTCGGCACCGGTGCCGGTGGTTTCGTCGGCCATGGCCGGACTTGCCTGGGTGGTGAGGCCGGCGGTCACGGCGACTGCCAGCAGGGCTCCTGTACCTCGTGCAGTTGCCCCGCGGGCACGGCCACGGGTTGTCAGTCGAAGTGCCACGGTGATGGTCTCCTCGTGCGAGTGGGCGGAAAGAGTCAGTTCCGGCAGTCCCCGGTTCGGCACCCGTTCCTCCCGCTTCCCCACGGGAGGAGGTCGGGGCCCGGGGTGGTGGACCGCCTCCGTCGTTGATGTTTCGTGACCTTCGGGACCGGGAGGTCGACCTCTCGGTTCACTTAGATCACGAATCGTTATCAAACGACGACAGGTGCACCGTAGGCCACACATGACCCGGAAGAAACCTCAACAACATCATTCACATCTGTCACCATGAACAACATCGGCAACTTCTTCACCGTGACCTGCGGGATCACTCTCTGAAACAATGAGAGTGATCTACATCACACTCTGTAATGGCCCGGCGTGTCGGGTTGAAGTGTGCCAGGAACTACAACTCAAAGTCTCGATCTCGAGTTGATATCCGTCTAGTCTGCATTCTTGACTTCCGAACGCTCCTGCTAACCAGCGATTCCGGTCCACTGTCCGAGGGGGATGCTGAGCTGAGATCTGTCAACCTCTGACACTTGACGAAAACGGGCATCGCACTCGGGTGCGACGCCGGAACGCGATGGTTCGCCGGCTTTTGTACCCGGATGGGAGACCCCGACATTCCCGTCTGACATCCGGCACTCTCGCCTGCTGGTGACGCGTCCCCCCCCCCGGACGACAGGAACGTCCCGGGGTGACGGTGAAGCGTCGCCGATGGTCTGAGACATCGCTGTTAAATTCCGTCGGATACTGAAGGCGCTGAAAGTGAGGGTTGCGGAACAGGTATGCGAGTGTGTCGAGTCAGAGTGCCGTCCAGACCGTTCCTCGGTGAACGTGCCCCCTGTTCGCCGATAGTGACCTGCGATTATGTAGCAATACAGTCGTACTGTTATGGTGGATGAGACGGATCACACGTCACTGTTGCACAATGGTGGCACGCCTCACGCCCGCGATGTCCTTCCGGATACCGCAGACCAGGTCCACGGTTGTGCTTGAGGTGAGACGTCCAGACGAACGTCACACAACGACGAAATATAACGAGAAGAGATTCAGGAGCACTCACGTGACTGAAAGCAAGAACTCGTTCGGTGCCAAGGGGACACTCGAGGTTGGCGACCGCACGTACGACATGTTCCGGCTCAGTGCCGTTCCCGGCACGGAGAAGCTGCCCTACTCCCTGAAGGTGCTCGCCGAGAACCTCCTCCGCAATGAGGACGGCGCCAACATCACCAAGGAGCACATCGAGGCCATCGCGAACTGGGACCCCGCCGCGGAGCCCAGCATCGAGATCCAGTTCACCCCGGCCCGCGTGGTCATGCAGGACTTCACCGGTGTCGCCTGTGTGGTCGACCTGGCCACCATTCGCGACGCCGTTGTCGCCATGGGCGGCAACGCTGACGACGTTAACCCGCTGAACCCGGCCGAACTGGTCATCGACCACTCCGTGATCATCGAGGCCTTCGGTGACGCCAACGCCCTCGAGAAGAACGTGAACATCGAGTACCAGCGCAACGAGGAGCGCTACAAGCTCCTCCGTTGGGCCACCGGTGCCTTCGACAACTTCCGTGTCGTCCCCCCGGGAACCGGTATCGTCCACCAGGTCAACATCGAGTACCTGGCCCGTACCGTCTTCGACAAGGACGGCGTCGCGTACCCCGACACCTGTGTCGGTACCGACTCCCACACCACCATGGAGAACGGCCTGGGCATCCTGGGCTGGGGCGTGGGTGGCATCGAGGCTGAGGCCGCAATGCTCGGCCAGCCGATCTCGATGCTCATCCCCCGCGTCGTCGGCTTCAAGCTCAGCGGCGAGATTCCCGCCGGCGTGACTGCCACCGATGTGGTGCTCACGATCACCGACATGCTCCGCCAGCACGGCGTGGTCGGCAAGTTCGTGGAGTTCTACGGCAAGGGCGTCGCTGAGCTGCCCCTGGCCAACCGCTCCACCATCGGCAACATGTCGCCGGAGTTCGGTTCCACCGCCGCGATCTTCCCGATCGACCAGGAGACCGTCAACTACCTGAACCTGACCGGCCGTGACGAGGAGACCCTCGCCCGCGTCGAGGCGTACGCCAAGGAGCAGGGCATGTGGCTGGACCCGGAGACCGCCGACGACAACGAGCCGGTCTTCTCCGAGTACCTCGAGCTGGACCTGTCCACCGTGGTGCCGTCCATCGCCGGCCCGAAGCGTCCGCAGGACCGCATCGAGCTGTCCGATTCCAAGGCTCAGTTCCGCAAGGACCTGCACAACTACACCGACAGCACCTCGGGTAACTCTGATGCCCAGGACTTCGTCGCCGAGGGCGGCAATGTCGGGGGTCACGCCGGCAACCCGGCCACCGCCGCCGACGCCAAGGGCAACCTGCCGTCCGCAGCGCGGGGCAACGAGGGTCGTCCGACCAACCCGATCGAGGTCAACTACAACGGTAAGGACATGGTCCTTGACCACGGTATGGTCGCCATCGCGTCCATCACCTCCTGCACCAACACCTCGAACCCGTCCGTCATGGTCGGCGCCGGCCTGCTCGCGCGTAAGGCCGCTGCCAAGGGTCTGCAGTCCGCTCCCTGGGTCAAGACCACCCTGGCTCCGGGTTCCCAGGTTGTCACCGGTTACTTCGAGAAGGCCAACCTCTGGGAGGACTTCGAGAAGCTCGGTTTCTACCTCGTCGGCTACGGCTGCACCACCTGCATCGGTAACTCCGGTCCGCTGCCGGAGGAGATCTCGAAGGGCATCAACGACGCCGACCTGGCCGCCACCGCGGTCCTGTCCGGTAACCGTAACTTCGAGGGTCGCATCTCCCCCGACATCAAGATGAACTACCTGGCGTCCCCGATCCTGGTCATCGCCTACGCGATCGCCGGCACCATGGACTTCGACTTCGAGACCCAGCCGCTCGGCCAGGACCAGGACGGCAACGACGTCTTCCTCAAGGATGTCTGGCCCTCCACCGAGGAGATCCAGGACGTCATCGCGTCCTCCATCTCCCGTGAGCTGTACACCGCGGACTACGCGGACGTCTTCAAGGGTGACTACCGCTGGCAGTCCCTGCCCGTGCCGGAGGGTAAGACCTTCGAGTGGGACGACGCCTCCTCCTACATCCGCAAGGCCCCGTACTTCGACGGCATGTCCGCCGAGCCCGAGGCTGTCAACGATGTCAAGGGTGCCCGCGTCCTCGCCCTGCTGGGCGACTCGGTCACCACCGACCACATCTCCCCGGCGTCCTCCATCAAGCCCGGTACCCCCGCCGCGCAGTACCTGGACTCCAAGGGCGTCGAGCGTAAGGACTACAACTCGCTGGGTGCCCGCCGTGGTAACCACGAGGTCATGGTCCGCGGTACCTTCGCGAACATCCGTCTGCAGAACCAGCTGCTCGACGGAGTGGCCGGCGGTTACACCCGCGACTTCACCCAGGAGGGTGGCCCGCAGTCCTTCATCTTCGACGCCTCCGAGAACTACAAGGCGCAGGGCACCCCCCTCGTCGTGCTCGGTGGTAAGGAGTACGGCACCGGTTCCTCCCGTGACTGGGCCGCCAAGGGCACCCTGCTGCTGGGCGTCAAGGCCGTCATCGCCGAGAGCTTCGAGCGCATCCACCGCTCCAACCTCGTCGGTATGGGCGTTGTCCCGCTGCAGTTCCCGGCCGGCGAGTCCTGGAAGTCCCTGGGTCTCGACGGCACCGAGACCTTCGACATCGAGGGTATCGAGGAGCTCAACAAGGGTGTCACCCCGGAGACCATCAAGGTCACCGCGACCAAGGAGGACGGCTCCGTCATCGAGTTCGACGCCGTCACCCGTATCGACACCCCCGGTGAGGCCGACTACTACCGCAACGGTGGCATTCTGCCCTTCGTGCTCCGCAACATGATGAAGACCGTCTAACCAGTCGGTACTTCTCCCGGAAGGGGCACACCGCATGCCGAAGGTCAGCGACAGCGACCTTTCCGAGCGGCGGTCCGACATCCTGGCGGCCGCCCGTATGTGCTTCGTCACCTACGGGTACGACGGCGCCACTGTGTCGCGGTTGGAGAAGGCCACCGGGAAGTCCCGGGGGGCCATCTTCCACCACTTCCAGAACAAGGAGACCCTGTTCCGGACAGTGGCACACCGTGACATGCTCCGGATGACGGAACTGGCGTCCTCCCGAGGCATGATCGGTCTCATCAGGTACATCCTGGAAGAACCCGATCTCGTCAACTGGTGGAGTCTCCGCGTGGAGATCACACGGCGCATCCGCGTCGATGAAGAACTCCGCGACACCTGGGACGCCGATCAGAAGGCACTGCGTGCGGCGGTCACAGACCGTCTCACCGAACAGCGTGACAGTGGACGTCTCCGGACGGACATCGATCTCGAGACAACCATCCAGCTGCTGGAACTGACCCTTGAAGGGGTCATGTCCCACCTCAGTTCAGACCGGGTCAGTGACCGGCTCCCGGACGCTCTGGATCTCGTCGAGAAGTCACTGCGCGCCTGACGGTCCCGTTCGCCAAGGCCGAGCGAAAAGACAGCCCGCCACCCCACTCCGGGGCGGCGGGCTTCGTCTGTTTCGAGGCCGGTAGCATGGACGGAATGATCGCGATCATGACCGTCACCGGACGGGACCACACCGGAATCATCGCCGCCGTCTCCACCGCCTGCGCCGACCTCTCCATCAACATCCTCAACGTCTCGCAGACGATCATGGACGAGTGGTTCACCATGATCCTCCACGTCGAGCTCCCCGACGACCTCGATGTCGCCGCGGTCGACAATCGCATGGCGCTGGTGGAGGACCAGCAGAAGCTCGTCATCACCATCCAGTCCCAGGCCATCTTCGACGCGATGCACCACATCTGAGGAGCCGACTGAACACATGACCGCCGCATTCCTCCCCTCTTCCTCCATCCTCGAGACCATCGCGATGATCCAGCGCTACCGGCTGGACATCCGCACCGTCACCATGGGTATCAACCTCTTGCCCTGTGTCCGCGCGACCTCTGCCGCCACCTGTACCGCGGTCTACGACATGGTCACCACCAGAGCCCGGAACCTCGTCTCCGTCGCCCGGGGTATCGAGCGTGAGCTCGGGATCCCCATCGCCAACAAGCGGGTCTCAGTCACCCCGGTCGCCATCGTCGCGTCTGCGGTGCCGGGGTGCGACCCGGTGGACATCGCCCGCGCCCTTGACCGTGCCGCCGCAGAGATCGGTGTCGATTTCATCGGTGGCTACTCCGCTCTCGTGGAAAAGGGCGGCACCGAGGGCGACAAGCGCCTGATCCGCTCCATTCCCGAAGCTCTCAGCGAGACCGACGTGGTGTGCTCCTCGGTGAACATCGGCTCCTCGCGCGCCGGCATCAACATGAATGCTGTCCGCGAGATGGGCGGCATCGTGCGGGGATGTGCCGAGGCCACCGCCGACCGTGGCTCGATCGCCGCGGCCAAACTCGTGGTCTTCTGCAACGCTGTCGGAGACAACCCGTTCATGGCCGGCGCCTTCCACGGCGTCGAGGAACCCGACTGCGTCATCAATGTCGGTGTCTCCGGTCCCGGTGTGGTCGACCGTGCGGTCGCGGCCATGGGTGAGGACGCGACCCTCAACGAGATCGCCGAGGAGATCAAGAAGGCGGCCTTCAAGATCACCCGCACCGGACAGCTCGTCGGAACGATGGCCGCCGACCGTCTGGGCGTCCCCTTCGGAATCGTCGACCTGTCCCTGGCCCCCACGGCGGAGATGGGTGACTCCGTCGCCCATATCCTCGAGCACATGGGACTGGACCAGGTCGGTACCCACGGCACCACCGCGGCGCTGGCGCTGCTCAATGACGCGGTGAAGAAGGGCGGCATGATGGCATGTTCCCGGGTCGGTGGGCTGTCCGGTTCCTTCATTCCGGTCAGCGAGGACGCCGGGATGATCGAGGCGGTACGCGCCGGAAACCTCACCGTCGACAAACTTGAGGCCATGACCGCTATCTGCTCGGTGGGACTGGACATGATCGCGGTACCCGGCGAAACTACGGCCGCCGCCATCGCCGGCATGATCGCTGATGAGGCTGCCATCGGCATGATGAACCACAAGACCACCGCAGTCCGTGTCATCCCGGCGATCGGCTGCGGTGTCGGCGACGACGTCGACTTCGGAGGTCTTCTCGGCCACGCGCCGGTGATGCCGGTCCACACCGTACCCAACGGCGCCTTCATCGACCGCGGCGGCTTCATTCCTGCTCCCGTCCACGGATTCCGGAACTGATATGCCGGTTCTCTTCGAGCATGCCCGTGCCACGGCCCAGGTCGACGATCCCGGCGGACTCCTGCGTCACGGCGCAGACTCCGGACGTTTCGACCGTCCCTGCCCGACCGGGCCCGATGATTCGGCGGTGACCGAGGCCCTCTGCGCCACCGGTCAGGTTCCGATCGCCGGGGTCTATGGCCTGGGCTTGTCTCTTTCGCAGTTGTCCCTGGCCGGTGTGGCTGGAGTACTCGCTGTGCTGGCACTGATCTGTCTGGTAGTGGGTGCTCCCGTGGTTGCCCTGGTCTTCGTCGTCTTCGCTGTCTTCCTCGGCGGTCTGACCGCTTTCTCGGCCGGTCGCCGCCGTGAAGGGCTCCGTGCCCTGGACGCGGCGTGGGAGCACGGATGGATCCGGTTCGCTCCGGCGAGGGTCGGCGCTGCCTGGCTCGATCATGAGGTCCGGCACGGACCGGCGATGGGGCCGCAGGGTGACCGGGGTCGCAACCAGGATGTACGGCACTGGTACCGGGCGAGCGTCGAGGTCTTCCCCACTGACGGGAGCGACCCGTTCACCGTCACCTCCTCACAGTTCCAGGTGCTCGCCGACCGGGACGGGAAGCCACGTGGTCTCCGCACGTCCCCGGGCCCGCTCGATGTCACCGAGCCGGAGTACTCCAACGGGTGGACGCTGGTCCGCTATATTGCCGGAGCCCCTGAAGAATCCGCCACCGTGACCACAGGACTCACCGAGACACAGATCCTCGCCGCCCTGGAGGCTGCCGGGATCCGGTGACGCGCTAACTGCTCACGCGCGTCTCCCGGAGCTCCGCGAGGTCCCGTGCACCACAGAGTGCCATGGTGAGTTCCAGCTCGGCGAGGACGTTCTGTATGACCTCCTCTGCTCCACGTTGACCGGCCACAGCCAGGCCGTACATCCACGGCCGACCGAGCAGGACGGCGTCAGCCCCGAGAGCCAGTGCCACGGCGACGTCGCGGCCGGTACGGATACCGGAATCCAGCAGCAGGGTCGGACCGTCGCCGAGGTGGCGACGGATCTCGACCAGTGCATCAAGGGAGGAGACGGAACCGTCGACCTGACGCCCACCGTGGTTGGATACCACCACGGCATCCGCACCGACGGCAAAGGCCCGTTCGGCGTCGTCCGGATCGAGGATGCCCTTGAATACCACCGGCAGTGAGGTCCGGTCCTTGAGTGTGGCCAGCATGTCCCAGTCGAGACCGGGGTTGGAATAGGTGCCGAGGAAGGTCTCGACGGATGCCCTGGGCTCCGGCGACAGCAGGTTGCGCAGCGTCCTGCCCGGGTGATGGCGGGCGATCGACAGCAGGGACGCCACCGCCGCCGGCGTGACCCGGACGTCCTCTGACGGGCCTTGTCCGGAGCTGTCACGGATTCTGGTACGCACCATGTCCATGAAACGGGAGTCGGAGGTGTACTGGGAGATGCCCTGCCCACGGGAGAAGGGCAGCGACCCCAGATTAAGGTCCCGGGGACGCCAGCCCAGCACGGTGGTGTCCAGGGTGACCACCAGCGCACCTGCTCCGGAGGCCTCCGCCCGTCGGATGAGACTGTCCACGAGATCCTCGTCGGTGGACCAGTAGAGCTGGAACCAGTGTCCGGCCGGCGTGGCTGCTGTTGCGGTCTCCTCCAGCGGTGAGCAGCCCTGGTTGCTGATGACCATCGGAACACCCGTTGCCGCTGCGGCACGGGCGGTAAGGAGATCGGCGTCCTTGTGGACGAGCGTTGAGGCACCGATGGGTGCCAACAGCACCGGTGATGCGTAGTCCTGACCGAACAGTGACAGTGCCAGGTCACGTTCCTCGCCACCGTGAGCCATCCGGGGCACGAGTCTGTGCCTGTCGAAGGCCTCCCGATTGGCGTCCATGATGCGTTCCTCCCCTGCACCGCCGGCGACGTACGCCCACGCTTTCCGGGACATGCGCCGTCGTGCGGCACGCTCCAGCCCTGCCGCGTCGGTGGGAACCGACGGTCGGAGCCCGGACACCCCGGCCCGGTAGATACGGTCCTGGCGGGCGCGACCGGCACCGGCCACAGCGGACGCCAAGGACAGGAACGTGGACTGTGTGTCACTGCGGGAAACCATTGTCCGACAGTAACCCCTGCCGACCCTCCCCGGGGCCGGAACGCGCGCTACGCCAGCTCGACGATCTCCATGTAGGCCTCGGACCAGAGGTCCTCGTCGCCGTCGGGCAGGACGATGACGCGTTCCGGCTCCAGGGCCTTGACGGCACCCGGGTCGTGGGTGACCAGGACGACGGCGCCGGTGTAGGTACGCAGCGCGTCGAGGACCTGCTCGCGGGACTGCGGGTCAAGGTTGTTGGTGGGCTCGTCGAGCAGCAGTACGTTGGCCCGGGAGCTGACCAGGGTGGCCAGGGCCAGTCGGGTCTGCTCACCACCGGACAGCGTGCCGGCGGGCTGATTGAGCTGCTCACCGGAGAACATGAACGCGCCCAGCAGGCCGCGGAGGTCCTGTTCATCAGCGTCCGGGCAGGCACTGATCGTGTTCTCCCAGACGGTGGCGTCCGGGTCGATGGTGTCGTGCTCCTGGGCGAAGTAACCGATCTTCAGGCCGTGGCCCGAGACGATACCGCCTTCGCCGTCGGTGCGTTCCACCCCGGCCAGCAGTTTGAGCAACGTGGTCTTACCTGCACCGTTGAAGCCGAGGACGACCACGCGGGAGCCCTTGTCGATCGCCAGGTCGACACCGGCGAACACCTCGAGGGAGCCGTACATCTTGGTCAGTCCCTTGGCGAACATCGGGGTCTTGCCGCAGGGGGCGGGCTCCGGGAACTTGATCGTCGCGAAGTGGTCCTCCTGGCGGACCTCATCGAGGTTGTCGATCATCTTGTCCGCGCGGGCCAGCATCTGCTTGGCGGCGGCGGCCTTGGTCGCCTTCGCACCCAGCTTCGCGGCCTGCTTACGCAGGGCGTCCGCCTTCTTCTCGGCATTGGCCTTTTCGCGGCGGCGACGTGCTTCGTCGGTGGCACGGGCGTCGAGGTACTTCTTCCATGTCATGTTGTAGACATCGGCCTCACCGCGCACGGCGTCAAGGAACCAGACCTTGTTGACCACGTCATTGAGCAGATCGACATCGTGCGAGATCATGACCAGGCCACCCTCGTGCTTCTGCAGGAAGCCACGCAGCCAGTTGATGGAGTCCGCGTCGAGGTGGTTGGTCGGCTCGTCGAGCAGCAGCGTCGTCTGCGACCGGCCGGAACCCGAGGTCGCGGCGAAGAGGATCTGGGCGAGCTCCACACGTCGGCGCTGACCACCTGAGAGGGTCTTCAGCTGCTGGTCGAGGACGCGCTGCGGCAGACCGAGACCGTCACAGATACGGGCGGCCTCTGAATCTGCCTCATAGCCGCCGAGCGCGCTGTAGCGCTCCTCGAGACGGCTGTACCTGCTGATGGCCGCGTCCCGCTGGGCATCCGTGCCGGACTCCATGAGCTCCTGCTGCCGGTCCATGGAAGAACGGAGCTGGTCGAGCCCGCGTGCGGAGAGGATGCGGTCCTGGGCGGTCTGCTCGATGTCTCCTTCCTTGGAGTCCTGCGGCAGGTAGCCGATGTCACCGGAGGTGATGACCTTGCCGCCGTAGGGCTCGGTTTCCCCGGAGAGGATTCGCATGGAGGTTGTCTTGCCGGCACCGTTGCGGCCGACGAGCCCGATCCGGTCCCCCGGCTGGACGCGGAGCAGCTGGCCGGGGGCGTTGAGGAGGGTGCGGGCCCCCACCCGCACTTCAAGATCCTGGGTAACAATCACGACGGTCCAGCATATCACGCAGATGCTCAGGATCCGTACCGTGGTCTGGTGTGGCTGGACACACGGTCGTGGGGGTGGGCACCGCGCTCTCCGCCTCCCCCACTAGGAGAGAGAGACCGCGACGGGGCGACCCGTGGGCGACCCACCCCACACTTCCATGGTCCCGGAGTCCCGCATTCCACCCAACCTCCGAGGCGTCCTTTCCGGACACCGAGTGGCGTTCCTTGTGGACACGAATGAATATATATGACAGCAGGATCATTCGCTAGGGCAAAGCTAATTTCCTGCCGTACGGCCGTTACGTCGGGGGTGGTCAGTATCTGCCCCCGACGGTGGGGCCGGCACCATGAATTTCGTTCACCCTGGTCAGGAATGCCTTGGCTGAGAAATCCCTGCTGTCGGGATTCCCTGGTCACGGGGGTAGGATGACCGCATGCATATCGCTGTCCTGGGCCTGGGCCCCGCCGGTTCCGTCCTCGCCCACCGCGCAGTGGCCAGGGGATGGACAGTCGACGGCTACGACCCGGCCTGCCGGGGAACCGACGGATCCCCCACTCTTCCTGAGTGGCGCAGCACCTACGGACTCCCTGTGGCCGCGCTGCCGGACTGGGCCCTCACCCTCATTCCCTTCCATTCCGTTTCCTCCGCTCTCAGTGCCCACACACCCGACCGCCGGAGTCTCGACTACGGCGGCTACGGAATGATCGACCGCACCCTTCTGCGGAAGCGACTCTCCCCCGGCATCCGGCTGCACCGTCGACGGGTGGACGCCCCGACCGCCCGGACGCTCGGAGTGGACGCCGTCGTCGACTGCCGCGGCGTGGTCGACCGGCCGGCATCGGTGCGCCAGATCGCCTACGGACTCTTCCTTCCCGCAGGAGTCGCACAGGCGGCAGGTGTCACCGCAGCGGAGTTCATGGACTGGCGCCCTTCACCCCGGGCTGCAGCGCAGGCAGCGAGCAGCCATACAGAGACCAGCCATACAGACAGCAGCACCGACACAACGCGTGCTGAACCGAGCTTCCTCTACATCCAGGACGTCGGCGACCGCGTACTGGTCGAGGAGACGGTACTGGCGACCAGGACGGCGTCCCGGGAGATGCTCCCGGAACTGAGGTTGCGGCTGCTGTCCCGGCTCGGTGAAGTCGCCGACCACGCCACCGGCACCGAGACAGTCCACTTCCCGATGGACCGTCGACGTCGACCCTGGTACCTGGGGCCGGACGCGGACGGTGTCGCGACCTTCGGCGCCGCCGGCGGACTCACCCACCCGGCCACCGGGTACTCCGTGGCCGCCGCCGTCGCCGCCGCGGACACGGTACTCGACCAGCTCGTCGACCACGTTGCCGGGAGCCCTCCCCCGTGTCGTCAGCGACTCTCCGCCGCACTGGCCTGGCGACTCCGGCTGCTCGGCGGTGAACTGATCATCCGCGCCGACGCGTCGGTCCTCCCCGGGTTCTTCGACGCCTTCTTCCGCCTGCCCGCCGACCTGCAGCGCGGATACCTCGAAGGGCAGGACGCCCTGCCGGTCGCCGCCGCGATGATCTCGCTGGCACGCTTCCCGCGGACAGTCCTGCCTTTCCTCCGCCCACTGCCGCAGGCGCTGTACTACACGCTGAAACCCAGGTAGCGGAGCTGCTCCCGACCCTCCTCATTGATCATGTGGGGGCCCCACGGCGGAGACCAGACCCAGTTGATCCGCAGTTCGGAGATCTGGTCGATATTGCCTACCACCGCCGCCTGCGACTGGTCCTCGAGCATGTCCGTCAGCGGGCACGCAGGGGAGGTCAGGGTCATGTTGATCACCGCGACGGAGTCTCCCTCGCCCTCGACCCAGATGTCGTAGACCAGACCCAGGTCGACGACGTTGATGCCGAGCTCGGGGTCGATCACGTCGAGCATGTACTCCTCGATCTGACCGGCGAGCTGCACCTGCTCCGGCGTCTGGTCCTTCGGGGGCTCCGGCACGTCGTTGAGCGGATTGGGGTCCATCTGCGGGGCGGTCGGCTCAGCGGTGGTGTTCTCGTCACTCACAGCGGCTGTCCTTTCGGTTCGGTCGGTACGGGGTTCAGTGGGCAGGGCTCGGGACGCCCGCGTCGAGGGTGGCGGCCTCGAAGGCCTTCCATCCCAGCAGGGCGCACTTCACGCGGGCCGGGTAGCGGGAGACCCCGGCGAAGGCGATGCCGTCACCGATGAGGTCCTCGTCGCCCTCCTCCTCACCGCGGCTGGTCACCATCTTCTCGAACTCGGCGAGCTTGGCGAAGGCCTGCTCGACCGGTATCCCGATGATCTCCTCGGCCATGACCGAGGTGGAGGCCTGGCTGATCGAGCAGCCCTGGGCGTCGTAGGAGACGTCCTCGACTGTTTTCTGGTCGTCACTGAGGTGGACGCGCAGGGTCACCTCGTCACCGCAAGAGGTGTTCACATGGTGCACCTCAGCCTCGAAAGGCTCGCGGAGTCCCGCGTGCTGCGGGTTCTTGTAGTGGTCCAGGATGACTTCCTGGTACATCTGCTCGAGTTTCACGGTCAGTGTCTCTCTTTCTCCACCGGGCTCACCGGTGACTTACCGGGTGCCGAAGAAGTCCTGGGCGTGACGGACGCCGGCAACCAGCGCATCCACCTCGTCGCGCGTGTTGTAGATGTAGAAGCTCGCCCGGGCTGTGGCCTGGACCCCGAGGCAGCGGTGCACCGGCCACGCGCAGTGATGTCCGACCCGGATGCAGATCCCCTGGTCGTCGAGGACCTGACCGAGATCGTGCGGGTGGATGCCGTCGACGACGAAGCTCACCGCGGCGCCACGGTGCTCGGCTGTGGCCGGTCCGATGATCCGCACGCCCCCGATCTCCTGCAGCTTGTCCAGGGCATAGGCGGTGAGGTCGTGCTCGTGGGCGGCGACGGCGTCCATCCCGAGGTTCTCGAGATACTTCACGGCCGCGCCCAGCCCGACGACCTGGGAGGTCATCTGGGTACCGGCCTCGAACCGCTGCGGGACCTCGGCGAACGTGGTCTTCTCCATGGTCACCAGCTCGATCATCGAGCCACCGGTGAGGAACGGCGGCAACGCGTCCAGCAGGGACGCCTTACCGTAGAGGACGCCGACACCGTTCGGGCCGAGCATCTTGTGTCCGGAGAACGCCGCGAAGTCCACGTCGAGGGAGCGGAAGTCGACCGGCATGTGCGGGACCGACTGGCAGGCGTCGAGGACGAACAGCGCACCCACGGCGTGGGCACGGCGGACCGCCTCGTCAACATCCAGCTGGGCGCCGGTGACGTTCGACTGGTGGGACAGGGCGACGATCTTGGTCTTCTCCGACAGTTCCAGGCTGTCGAGGTCGATCCGGCCGTCCTCCGTGGCGGTGTACCAGCGCAGGGTCGCACCGGTACGCAACGCCAGCTCCTGCCAGGGCACGAGGTTGGCGTGGTGCTCGACCTCGGAGATGACGATCTCGTCGCCCTCCCCGACCGCCAGATCACCGCTGCGCGGGTCGCCCAGGATGAAGGCGACCTCGTTGAGCGCCTCGGTGGCGTTCTTGGTGAAGGCGATCTCGTGGCCGCGGGCACCGACAAAGCGGGCGATGGCGTCGCGGGCGTCCTCGTAGGCGTCGGTCGCCTCCTCGGCGATCTGGTAGGCGCCACGGTGCACCGGGGCGTTGTAGTCCGTCAGAAAGGTCCGCTCGGCATCGAGGACCTGCAGCGGCCGTTGGGAGGTCGCCCCGGAGTCCAGGTACACGAGTGGACGACCGTCACGGACAGTCCGCGACAGGATCGGGAAATCCGCGCGAACTGCGGTGGTGTCCAGTGTCGTGATCATTCAGTCGGTCCCTCTTAAACCTTGTGGGTGTACTTCTCGTAACCGTTGGCCTCGAGCTCCTCGGCGAGCTCCGGGCCACCGGACTCCACGATCCGGCCCTTCGCGAAGACGTGCACGAAGTCGGGCTTAACGTAGTTGAGGATGCGCTGGTAGTGGGTGATCAGCAGCAGACCACCGTTCTCACGCTCCTTGTAGTTGTTGATGCCCTGGGAGACGATGCGCAGCGCATCGACGTCCAGACCGGAGTCGGTCTCGTCGAGGACGGCGAACTTCGGCTTGAGCAGACCGAGCTGGAGGATCTCGTGACGCTTCTTCTCGCCGCCGGAGAAACCCTCGTTGACGGAGCGCTCGGAGAAGCTCGGGTCGATCTCCAGCTCATCCATGGCGGTGCGTGCTTCCTTGACCCAGGCGCGCAGCTTCGGGGCTTCGCCGCGCACGGCGGTAGCCGCGGAGCGGAGGAAGTTGGCCATGGAGACACCGGGCACCTCGACCGGGTACTGCATGGCGAGGAAGAGGCCGGCGCGGGCGCGCTCGGCGACGTCCATGTCCAGGAGGTTCTCACCGTCGAGGAGGACCTCGCCCTCGGTGATCTCGTACTTGGGGTGGCCGGCGATGGCGTAGGACAGGGTGGACTTGCCGGAGCCGTTCGGGCCCATGATGGCGTGGGTCTCACCGGAGTTAATGGTGAGGTTCACACCGTGGAGGATCTTCTTGGCCTCCTCGCCCTCCTCCTGGGGGACGACCTGGGCGTGGATGTTCTTGATTTCGAGGGTGCTCATCGTAATGACGCTGCTTTCTTCTGCGTGTGGGGCTGCGGGACGGGACGGTGTGTCACAGGACGGTGTTGGCGAGCTCCTGCTCGACAACGTCCTCGAGGCTGTTACGGACCTGTTCGACGGGCACCCGTCGGATGACGTCCGAGAAGAAGCCGCGGATGATGAGGCGTCGGGCCACCTCGTCGGGGATGCCGCGGGACATGAGGTAGAACATGTGCTCGTCGTCGAAGCGACCGACGGTGGCGGCGTGACCGGCGCCGACGATCTCGCCGGTCTGGATCTCCAGGTTCGGGATGGCGTCCGCGCGTGCTCCACCGGTGAGGACGAGGTTCTTGTTCGTCTCGTAGGTGTCGGTGCCCGTGGCGTCCGAACGGATAAGGCAGTCACCGATCCACACGGTGCGTGCCTCGGTACCGTGGCGACCTTCCTCACCCTGCAGCGCTCCCTTGTAGAGGACGTTGGAGCGGCAGTTCGGCTGGCTGTGGTCGACGAGCAGACGCTGCTCGAAGTACTGGCCGGCGTCGGCGAAGTAGACACCGAGCATCTCGGCGTCGCCGCCCGGGCCGGCGTAGCGCACGTGCGGCAGGGCACGGACCACGTCGCCGCCGAAGATGGCGGAGGTGTGGCGGATGGTGGCGTCGCGTCCGACGAGGACGTGGGAGTTGGACAGGTGCACGGTGGTGCGTCCCCAGTCCTCCCAGACGACGACGGTGAGCTGTGAACCGTCACCTAGCACGAACTCGAGGTTATCGGAGTGGACGCCGTCGCCCTCGTAGCGGATGACGACGACAGCCTCGGCGAAGTTGCCCAGGTCCACGACGGTGGTGCCGTAGGTGGTGACGTCGTCACCGGCACCGGTGATCACGATGTTGACCGGCTCGGCGAGGACGGAATCCTTGTCGATGCTGATGTAGTCGGCGACCTCGCAGTTGACCCACGCCTCGGCGGCGGGGCGGTCGACGGGGAGGCCGGCGCGACCGACGCGCTCGTCGTCCATGGGCAGCTCGGTGTAGGTCACACCGGTCTGGTCGGCGGTGTCCACGGAGATCTGCTGGCGGGCAGCGGGGGCACCGTCGTTCTTCTGCAGACCGCGCAGGCGGCGCAGCGGGGTGAAGCGCCAGTCCTCGTCCTTGCCGTACGGGACAGGGAAGTCCTCCGGGTTCGTGGACTGGAACCGGTCGCCCTTGGTGGGGGTCCGGTTCGCCGGAGTGACGGTTGACTGGGTAGTCGGGGTGGTCATGGGTCTAACCCACCGATCCTTCCATCTGCAGTTCGATCAGGCGGTTGAGTTCCAGCGCGTACTCCATCGGCAGCTCCTTGGCCACCGGTTCGACGAAGCCGCGGACGATCATCGCCATGGCCTCGTCCTCTTCCAGACCACGGCTCATCAGGTAGAAGAGCTGGTCCTCGGAGACCTGGGAGACGGTCGCCTCGTGTCCCAGGGTGACGTGGTCGTTGCGGATGTCGTTGTAGGGGTAGGTGTCCGACCGGGAGATCGAGTCCACCAGCAGGGCGTCACACTCCACACTCGAGGTGGAGTGGTGGGCGTCCTTGTTGACCTGGACAAGGCCACGGTAGGCGGCGCGGCCACCGTTGCGGGCCACCGACTTCGAGACGATGTTGCTCGAGGTGTACGGCGCCATGTGGACCATCTTGCCGCCGGTGTCCTGGGTCTGGCCCTCGCCGGCGAAGCCGATGGAGAGCACGGTGCCCTTGGCGTGCGGACCGGTCATCCAGACCGCCGGGTACTTCATGGTGATCTTGGAACCGATGTTGCCGTCGACCCACTCCATGGTCGCGCCCTCTTCGGCGCGACAGCGCTGGGTCACCAGGTTGTAGACGTTGGTGGACCAGTTCTGGATGGTCGTGTAGCGGCAGCGGCCGCCCTTCTTCACGATGATCTCGACGATCGCGGAGTGCAGCGAGTCCGACTGGTAGATCGGCGCGGTACAGCCCTCGACGTAGTGCACGAAGGCGCCTTCGTCGACGATGATCAGGGTGCGCTCGAACTGACCCATGTTCTCGGTGTTGATGCGGAAGTAGGCCTGCAGCGGGATCTCCACGTGGACGCCCTTGGGGACGTAGACGAAGGAGCCGCCGGACCACACGGCGGTGTTCAGCGCGGCGAACTTGTTGTCACCGGCCGGGATGACGGTGCCGAAGTGCTCCTTGAACAGGTCAGGGTGCTCACGCAGCGCGGTGTCGGTGTCGAGGAAGATGACGCCCTGGGCCTCCAGGTCCTCACGGATCTGGTGGTAGACGACCTCGGACTCGTACTGGGCGGCGACGCCGGCGACCAGGCGCTGCTTCTCCGCCTCGGGGATACCGAGCTTGTCGTAGGTGTTCTTGATGTCCTCGGGCAGTTCCTCCCAGGAGGTGGCCTGCTTCTCCGTGGAGCGCACGAAGTACTTGAAGTCGTCGAAGTTGATGTCGTCGAGGTCGGCGCCCCAGGTCGGCATCGGCTTGCGCTCGAAGGTGTCGAGGGCCTTGAGGCGGCGCTCGAGCATCCACTCGGGCTCGTTCTTCTTCGCCGAGATCATGCGGACCACGTCCTCGGACAGGCCGCGCTCGGCCGCTTCACCGGCGAGGTCGGAATCGTGCCAGCCGTACTCGTAGGCACCGATGGAGTCGATGATCGCGTCGTCCTGACGCAGCTTGTCCTGGTCCTTGGCCAGGCGCGCCTCTTCGACGGCGTCCGGCGGTGTCTGTGCTGCTTGAGTCATGTCAGCTCTCCTTCTGGGAGGAAGGGTGGATTGTGGTCAGCGGAATGTGGGTGGTGCAGATGCCGTTGCCGTCGGCGATGGTCGCCAGCGGCTGTGTGTGTCGGCCGAGCAGTTCCGCGACTACCCGGTGTTCGGCGGCACACAGTTCGGGGAACTCGTGTGCCACGTCCTGGACGGGACAATGGTGACGGCAGATCTGGACGCCGCCGCCGGCGTGGTCGACGGTGGCCGCGTAACCGCGGGCCGTCAGGGCGCCGGCGATGCTCCGGGCCTGTTCGTCGACGGGATCGTCGGCCTCCGGGTCGACTCCGCTGAAGAGTTCCTCCATGCGTTGGTCGGCGAAGCGTGCGACGGCGGCGTCTCCGCCGGCCTCCCGCAGTGCACGGAGGGCCAGCAGTGCCAGACTGTCGTAATCATGTCCGAACTGTCCCCGACCCGCGTCAGTGAGCCGGAACAGCCGGGCCGGTCGACCGCGTCCACGGGTACCGGCTGCTGTAGAACGGGGCGCCTCCACGGTCTCTGCGAGACCTTCGGCGACGAAGTTGTCGAGGTGACGACGGACACCCGCGGCGCTGAGCCCCAGCGTGTCGCTGATGTCCGTCGCACTGACCGGGCCGTTCCGCAGGATCTGGGTCAGGATGGATCGTCGGGTGTCCCCCTCGCTCATCATGCCCACCTCCTTAGGTGCTGTGCCTGGTCCGGCCCGGAGGGTTTCCGGACCGGTCATGATTAGACAACACGAGTGTGGCGTAATTCCTTCCCGTTGTCTAATAAGGGTAGGCTGAACTGCACTTTTGGAAAGAACGTAGCGCGGGGAATTACGCAACATCCGGGGTGGATCCGGGGCACCGGTAGACTACCGGTGTGCCCCACCCCGACAAACCGGACCGCGGACCGGACCATTCTGACGCCGCAGGGCTGCGCGCCCTGCTCCCGGACATCGGTGCCGCCGGCTCGCGTAGTGCCCTGCTGCACCGGGGTCCTTCCGACGCGCCTGCCACCGGTCAGGACGTCGGACCGGTCCCCTTCACCCGACGCGAGCGCACCCGGTTCCGCACCGCTGCCTTCGCCGGCACGTTCGGGGCGGTACTCGCGGCTCTCGGTGGACTCGGGGCTGGCGCGGTTCCGGTGGTGGACAACAGTCTCTGGTCCCTCCCGGTCGTCAATTTCCTCTCCCTGCTGCTCCACAGCACCACGGTGACCGTCTTCGTCGGCATCGGGTTCCTCGTCCTCGGTTGGCTGATGATGTGGCGGTACTGCATCCCCTCCGTGCGTGCTGACGGGACGCCCTCCCCGATTGCTCCGTTGCGGACGCTCTACCGCATCATCCTCGCCTGGTCACTGCCCTTCGTCGCGACCGCTCCCCTGTTCACCCAGGACATCTACTCCTATCTGGCGCAGGGTTCGATTGCCGCCCAGGGGCTCGACCCCTACTCGGGTGGGCCTGCCGACCTGCTCGGGGTCGATGACCCGCTCGCCCGGTCGGTCCCACTGGTCTGGTCCCATTCCCCCGCCCCCTACGGACCGGTGGCCGTGGGTATCGCGTCCCTGATCTACCGGATCACCGGAGACACCGTCGGTACGGCCGTGGTCCTGCACCGGCTGGTCGCCGTTATGGGCGTCGTCCTGGCCGCCTGGGCGATGGTGCGGCTGGCCAGGCGTTGCGGCATCCGACCCCAGGCGACCCTGTGGCTCGGCGTGCTCAACCCGCTGGTCCCGCTCCACCTCATCGGTGGCCTGCACAATGAGGCCCTGATGATGGGGCTGCTTCTCGCCGGTCTCGAGCTCTCGCTCATGGCGACCGACAAGCTCGCCGCCCTGAGCACCCGGCGCCGGATCGGGCTCGGGACAGCCGGCATCGTGCTGATCAGTTGTGCCGGCATGGTCAAGGTCACCGCCTTTCTCGCGCTGGGCTTCGTCGGGGTGGCCCTGGCCCGCTACCTCGGTGGCAGGCTCCGCGACCTCTTCACCGCCGCCGGCCTGTTCCTCGTCGGATCCGCTGCCGTGGTCCTGGTCTTCTCTCTCGGTACCGGACTCGGCCTCGGATGGATCAGTGTGCAGGGCGGTGCGGCCGACGTCGTGAGCTGGATGTCCGTCACCTCCGACGTCGGCATTCTGTCCGGCTCCGTCGGTGGGAGACTCGGCCTCGGTGACCACACCGACATCGCCCTCGGTGCAGCCCGGGTCGTCGGCCTGTGCATCGGCGCCTTCTGGGTCGTGAGGATGCTCTGGGCAGCCTTCCGTGGCCGGATCCACCCGGTCGGTGGTCTCGGCGTCGCCACGTTCATCCTCGTGGTCTTCTTCCCTGTCGTCCACCCCTGGTACCTGTTGTGGGCTGTCATGCCGCTGGCGGCCTGGGCCGACCGTCCGGGCTTCCGCGTGGCTGTCGCCGCGATCTCCACCGTGCTCAGCTTCTTCGTCCTCCCCCGCGGCCTCAATCTGCCTGCTTCCACGGTCTCGTTGATCTACGTGATGTTTATCATCTTCTTCCTGGTTCTCCTGATCACCGGCACGGTCTTTTACCGTCGTATCCGGGCCGCCGACTACAGTGGAGCGCCGTGAGAAGTGAATCCACTCCGACCGACGGGCCGGTCCTCCAGCTCCGCGGCGTCGTCAAGCGTTTCGGGACGGTGACGGCTGTCGACGGCCTCGACCTGCAGCTCGGACGCGCTGAAGTGCTCGCGCTCCTCGGACCCAACGGTGCCGGCAAGACCACCACGGTCGAGATGTGCGAGGGTTTCATCACCCCGGACGCCGGCACGGTCAGCGTCCTCGGGACCGACCCCACCACCGACGCCGACCGGCTGCGCACCCGGATCGGAATCATGCTCCAGGGCGGTGGCGCCTACCCGGGCGTCCGTGTCGGGGAGATGCTCCGCCTCGCGGCGTCCTACTCCGCAGATCCACTGGACCCTGACTGGCTCCTGGAGACCGTCGGCCTCGCCGGACACGAGAAGTCCAACTACCGGCGGCTCTCCGGCGGCCAGCAGCAACGCCTCTCGCTCGCACTCGCCCTGGTCGGACGCCCCGAGCTGGTCTTCCTCGATGAGCCGACCGCGGGACTGGACGCACAGTCCCGGCTCGCGGTGTGGGACCTCATCGCCGCCCTGCGCCGGGACGGCGTCTCCGTGGTTCTGACCACCCACCTCATGGACGAGGCTGAGGCGCTGGCCGACAAGGTCGTCATTATCGACCACGGGGCGGTCGTCGCCCAGGGGTCTGTCTCCGAGCTCACGAGTACCGCCGACCCGGTGATCTCGGTACGCTGCGCCTCCGGTATCGACCTCGACGCCCTGGCGGACCGGCTGGACGATCCCAGGGTGACCGTCAGTGCGGTCCGCCCGGGCCGCTTCACGGTGACGGCGCCGGTCTCCCCCGAGCTCATCACCGCGCTGACCGACGCCGTCGCGGCGCAGGACGTCCTCATCACTTCGTTGAGCGTGGAGCAGCGCAGCCTCGAGAGCGTCTTCCTCGACATCACCGGACGGGAGATCCGCGCATGAGCCCTACCCGACACGCCTCCGACCGCTTCGCCCCCGGTACCTTCAGCCCCCGGCCGGCCCCCGCACCTGCGTCGGCACTGCTGCGTGCCCAGGCGAAGATCGAGAGCCTGCTCTTCCTCCGGCACGGTGAACAGCAGCTCCTCACCCTGGTCATCCCGATCGGGATGCTCATCGTCTTCAGTCTCCTCCCGGTCACAGACCTCGACGACCCGGTCGACGAGATCTACCCGATGACCCTGGGGATCGCGCTGATGGGTGCCGGATTCACCGGCCAGTCGATCGCCGTCGCCTTCGACCGGCGCTACGGCGCACTCAAACGTATCGGCGCTTCGGGTGTCCCCACCTGGGCCCTGATCGGCGGCAAGATCGCCGCCGTCCTGTCTGCCGTGGTGATCCAGCTTGTCCTGCTCACCACGATCGCTCTGTTCCTCGGCTGGCGTCCGGACCTGGTCGGGCTGTTCCCCGCCGTCGTATTCATCCTGGTCGGCGCGGCCACCTTCACCTCACTGGGGCTGCTGCTCGGTGGGACGCTGGGGTCCGATATGGTCCTGGCGCTCGGCAACACCGTCTGGTTCCTGCTGATGGGCGCGGCCGTCGTGACGGTCCTCGACCCTGATCTTCCGGACGCCGCCACGGACGCCATGGGGCTGCTGCCCTCCGTGGCTCTCACCCACGGACTGGTGGATGCCTCCGCCGGATCCTTCGACGTGCTGTCGCTTATCATCCTGCTGGTATGGGGTGCAGGGGGTACCCTCGCCGCGCTGCGCTGGTTCTCGTTCACGATGGACGGGGACTAGACTCAGGGGTCGTGACGACGACGCCCGAGACACACCAGAAGACCACGCCGGTCACCCCGGCGCACAGCGCACCGCCGGCCGATGTGGCTGAGGCGCTGGTGAGAATGAGGGAACGGGCGGCACACACCGGCAACGGTTTCCACCGGGGGGTTCTCGCCTTCTACACGGCGATCCTCGGCCTGTGCCGCAGGCTCCCCGTACCGACGGTCCAGCGACAGTGGCTCTACGCGGTCATCCTGGTGTTCTGCCAGGGCGGCATCACCTTCACCGGCTCACTGGTGCGCGTCACCGCCTCCGGCCTCGGTTGTCCCACCTGGCCGCAGTGCCAGCCCGGCTCCATGGTCCCCGAGTCCGGTGCCGCCCCGGCGATCCACCAGGCCATCGAGTTCGGCAACCGCATGCTCACCTTCGTGGTGTCGCTGGCCGCCATCCTCGCCTTCCTGGCCGTGCTGCGTGCTGCACGTCGCTCCAGCATCCTGCACCTCGCCTTCCTGCAGGGTATCGGCATCATCGTCCAGGCGGTCCTGGGCGGCATCACCGTCCACATGGATCTCGCGTGGTGGATGGTCATGGCGCACTTCCTGCCGTCGATGGTGCTGACCTTCTTCGCCGCGGTGATGGTGGTCAAGATCAGGGAACCTGACGGTGCACCCCGTCGCACAGGCATGCCGGGAGCACTGCGCTGGGCCACCTGGATCTCCGCGATCTCCCTGGCGGTCGTCCTGGTCACCGGCACGATGACGACCAGCTCCGGCCCTCACGCCGGTGACGACGCCATCAAGGAGTCCGACCGCCTCCAGATCGCGCTGATCGAGATGGCGAACATCCACGCCCACGCGATGTACCTCTACCTGGGAGTCACCGTCGGTCTGCTCGCCGGCCTCTTCGCCGTGCACGCCGACCGTCGGATCCTCAGGGCCTCCGGCTGGCTGATTCTCGGCATCGTGCTCCAGGCAGTCGTCGGCATCATGCAGTACAACATGGGTGTGCCCCGCTGGACCGTGCCGCTGCACGTCATCGGTTCCGCGATCCTCACTGCCGCTACCGGCCTGCTGTGGTCCATGCGCTTCCGACGCGGGGAGGACTCCCTCGACCGCGACTTCGACAACTGGGACCCCGCGACCGGGCCCTCGCAGGACGGGGTGCAGGACGGGGTGCAGGACGCGGCGCAGGACACTGCCCGCTAGTTTCTCCTCCGCCCCACCAGCCGTTCCCAGGCCCCGCAGACCAGTGCACTGCGGGGCCTTCGGCGTCCCCCTGACCTTTCGGTCTCTCCCCGATGCTCCCGCTTGGCCGTGGCTCCCGTGTCTCCCCGCGGTCTGCTGTGGCCGCCGACCCTACCCCCGACCTACAGCAGTCTCCTGTGGGCGGTCACGGTGTCAGACGAGACTGTCGCGACGACCGTGAGACCCCGACATTCATGTCCGACACCCGGCACTCTCGTCTGACACCGGCAGCAGGCGCGCAAGAAGGCGCGGGAGGAAGGCTTCGGTACTTCCTCCCGCGCCCGGGTGAATCCCCTCGTCAGAGCATGTCGGCGATGGTCTGCAGACCGATCACCGCGTCCACCGACAGACCCACGAACAGGATCGAGAGGTAGTTGTTGGACAGGAAGAAGAGGTTCATCGGCTTGACCTTCACACCCTTCTTCACGCCGTTGTGCAGCCCCTGCGCCCGGATGATGAACCAGGCGCCGCTGACCACGGCGACCACCGCATAGACCCAGCCGGCTGCCGGGACCAGCAGCAGGGAGCAGATCACGGTCGCCCAGGTGTACCAGAGGATCTGCCGGGTGACCTCGAGCGGAGGCTTGACCACCGGCATCATCGGCACGCCGGCGGCCTCGTAGTCCTCCCGGTAGCGCATACCGAGTGCCCAGGTGTGGGGTGGCGTCCAGAAGAAGATGATGAGGAACAGGATCAGGGCCTGAGCCCAGGAATCCCAGCCTGCGTGGAACGCGCCGCCGGTGGCGTCGGTCGTGGTGGCCCAGCCGACCATGACCGGCATGCAGCCCGCCGCCCCTCCCCAGATGACGTTCTGCCAGGTCCGGCGCTTCAGCCACTTCGTGTAGACGAAGATGTAGAAGGCGATGGTGATCAGGATGAACACGGCTGCGAGCCAGGAGCCACACAGCAGCCAGAGCCACAGGACGCTGGCGACCGTCAGTGACCAGGCGAATACCGTCGCCTGGCCCTTGGTGACGGTGTGCTTGGCCAGCGGGCGCCGGTGGGTACGACGCATCATCTGGTCGATGTCGTAGTCGGCGATCATGTTGAAGGCGTTCGCCGCGGCGGCACCCATCCATCCGCCGACCAGCGTCAGCAGCACGAGACCGAGATCGATCTCGCCGCGTTGTGCCTGGAGCATCGACGGAATGGCGGCAACCAGGAGCAGTTCGATGACCCGTGGTTTGGTCAGCGAGATGTACGCCTTGATCTTCTCCACGGGTCTTCTGTCCTCCGTACGCCACCGTCATGTCGCCGTCTTACGGCGGCGCTGCCAGACCGTCAGGTTACCTGAGCGGACGCGGTGACCGTAAACCGCCGTACCACGGCCCCACAGACACCGCCGGGCAACTACACTGTCGGGGTACCCCACTTCAACATCAGGAAGGCAGCACCAGCGTGACTCTCCCCCCGGAACTCGAATCCCGTACCGTCCGGAACTACCCGGAGGACTGGACTGAGCTGGACACCCGGGCGGTCGACACCGCACGCGTGCTCGCAGCGGACGCCGTCGAGAACTGCGGTTCGGGGCACCCCGGCACCGCAATGTCCCTCGCTCCCCTGGCATACACCCTGTACCAGCGGGTGCTGCGCCACGACCCGACCGACCCGACCTGGGTCGGCCGTGACCGCTTCGTCCTCTCGGCGGGCCACAGCTCTCTGACCCAGTACATCCAGCTCTATCTCGGCGGGTTCGGCCTGGAGCTCGACGATCTCAAGGCGCTGCGTACCTGGGGTTCTCTCACCCCGGGCCACCCCGAGGTCGGTCACACCTCCGGTGTGGAGATCACCACCGGCCCGCTGGGCCAGGGCCTGGCGTCCGCCGTCGGTATGGCCATGGCGGCCCGCCGTGAGCGCGGTCTTCTCGACCCGGAGACGCCGGCCGGCGAGTCCCCGTTCGACCACGGCATCTACGTCATCGCCTCCGACGGTGACATCCAGGAGGGCATCACCGCCGAGGCCTCCTCGCTCGCGGGCACCCAGCAGCTCGGCAACCTCGTCGTCTTCTGGGACGACAACTCGATCTCCATCGAGGACAACACCGACATCGCCTTCACCGAGGACGTCGTCGCCCGTTACGCCGCCTACGGCTGGCAGACCCTCGAGGCCAATGCCGAGGACGTGGTCGGTATCCTCGCCGCCGTCGAGGAAGCCAAGGCGGACACCACCCGACCGACCTTCGTCCGGATCCGTTCGGTCATCGGCTACCCCGCACCGACCAAGATGAACACCGGTGGCGTCCACGGTGCGGCACTGGGCGGCGACGAGGTCGCCGGCGTCAAGGAGGCCCTCGGTTTCGACCCGGCAGAGAACTTCGCCGTCGCCGACGAGGTCATCGCCCACACCCGTCAGCTCAGTGAGCGCGCAGCCGCAGACCGCGCCGAGTGGCAGAAGGGCTTCGACGCCTGGGCCGCCGCCGCACCGGAGGCCAAGGCCTTCCTCGACCGGGTGACCGCCCGCGAACTGCCGGAGGGTTTCGACGCCGACCTGCCGACCTGGGAAGCCGGTGAGTCCCTCGCGACCCGCAAGGCGTCCGAGGCCACGCTGCAGGCCCTCGGCGCGACCCTGCCCGAACTGTGGGGCGGTTCCGCCGACCTCGCCGGATCGACCAACACCATCATCAAGGGATCGCCCTCCTTCGGCCCGGAGTCCATCTCCACTGACGCCTGGTCCGCCGAGCCCTTCGGCCGTAACCTCCACTTCGGTATCCGCGAGCACGCGATGGGCGCGATCCTCAACGGCATCGCCCTGCACGGCGCAACCCGCCCCTACGGCGCGACCTTCCTCCAGTTCGCCGACTACATGCGCGGCGCCGTCCGCCTCGGCGCCCTGATGAGCACCGACGTCTACTACGTGTGGACGCACGACTCGATCGGTCTCGGTGAGGACGGCCCGACCCACCAGCCGGTCGAGCACCTTGCCGCACTGCGCGCCATCCCGAATCTCTCGGTCATCCGCCCGGCGGACGCCAATGAGGCCGCCCAGGCATGGTCTGCGGCGCTCAAGGCCCCGGCTGCACCGAAGGCCCTGATCTTCACCCGTCAGAACATCCCGGTGCTCGAGGGCACCGCGGAGAAGGCCGCCGAGGGCGTCGCCCGGGGCGCCTACGTCCTCGTCGAGTCCTCCACCGAGGTTCCGCAGGTCATACTGCTGGCCACCGGTTCCGAGGTCGAGCTGGCCGTCGCCGCCGCCGGGACCCTCGAGGCTGACGGTGTGGGCACCCGCGTCGTCTCCGTGCCCTGCATGGAGTGGTTCGAGGCGCAGGACGCCACCTACCGCGAGTCCGTCCTCCCCGCCGCCGTCACCGCCCGTGTCTCGGTCGAGGCCGGTATCGCCATGCCGTGGAAGGCCTACACCGGCCTCACCGGCGCGAACGTCTCTCTGGAGCACTTCGGCGCCTCCGCCGACTACAAGACCCTCTACCGGGAGTACGGCATCACCGCCGACGCAGTGGTGGACGCCGCCCGCTCCCTGATCTGATCCCACTCTCCACTCCCTGAAAGCTGGTACTTCGTCCGATGTCTTCCTCCACCACCCCTGTAGCCGACCTCGCTGCCACCGGAACCTCCGTCTGGCTCGACGACCTGTCCCGCGACCGGATCACCTCCGGTAACCTCGCCGACCTCATCGCCGCATCCGGCGTTGTCGGCGTGACCACCAACCCTGCGATCTTCGCGTCCGCCATGTCCAAGGGCACCGCCTACGACGAGCAGATCGCAGAACTCAAGGCCGCCGGCGCCGACGCCACTGAAGCTGTGTTCACCATGGCCGTCGACGACGTCCGCAACGCCTGTGACGTCTTCGCCGACGTCTACCGCGAGTCCGCCGGTGTCGACGGCCGTGTCTCGATCGAGGTCGATCCCCGTCTCGCCGAGAACGCCGAGGAGACCGTCGCCCAGGCGAAGTCACTGCGTGAGCGGGTCGGCGCCGAGAACGTCATGATCAAGATCCCGGCCACCGAGGTCTGCCTCCCGGCGATCACCGAGGTGCTCGGCGCCGGCATCAGCGTCAACGTGACCCTCATCTTCTCGGTCGCCCGATACCGTCAGGTCATCGACGCCTTCCTCGCCGGTATCGAGCTGGCGAAGGCCAACGGCCACGACCTGTCGACGATCCACTCGGTGGCGAGCTTCTTCGTCTCCCGCGTGGACACCGAGATCGACCGTCGTCTCGACGAGACCGGCGGCAACGACGCTCTCACCCTCAAGGGCAAGGCCGGCATCGCCAACGCCCGTCTGGCGTACGAGGCCTTCAACGACCTTCTGGTCACCGGGTCCCGGTGGCGTGAACTCGCCGCGGCCGGCGCGAACATCCAGCGTCCGCTGTGGGCCTCGACCTCGGTGAAGAACCCGGAGTACTCCGACACCCTCTACGTCACCGAGCTCGCCGGCCCGCACACCGTCAACACCATGCCGGAGAACACGCTGGAGGCCACTCTGGACCACGGCGTCATCACCGGTGACACCCTCACCGGTACCGGCGAGGATGCCGCGGAGGTCTTCCGTGCCCTGGAGGGTGTAGACATCGACCTCGACGATGTCTTCCACGTCCTCGAGACCGAGGGCGTCGAGAAGTTCGTCAGTTCCTGGACCGACCTGCTCGACGTGATCGGGGCGCGCCTGTGACAGCGAACCCGTTGCGGGATGTCGAGGACCGTCGGCTCCCCCGGATCGCCGGCCCCTGTGGCCTGGTGATCTTCGGAGTCACCGGCGACCTCGCCCGCAAGAAGCTTCTGCCTGCCGTCTACGACCTCGCCAACCGGGGCCTGCTCCCCGCCGGATTCAGCCTCATCGGCTACGGTCGACGTGACTGGACCAAGGAGGAGTTCGAGGAGGAGGTTCTCTCCTCGGTCCGTGACCGTGCCCGCACCCCGTGGCGCGACTCGGTCTGGGACCAGCTCGCCGCCGGCATCCAGTTCGTCAAGGGCGACTTCGTCACCGACGGTGCCTTCGACGACCTGGCCGCAATGACCCGCCGGATGGACGCTGAGCGCGGTACGTCCGGGAACTGGGCCTACTACCTCTCGGTCCCGCCGCAGTACTTCTCCGACGTGTGCAACCAGCTCGAACGCTCCGGCCTGGCCGACAGCACCGACGGCTGGCGTCGCGTCGTCATCGAGAAGCCCTTCGGCCACGACGAAGAGTCCGCCCACGAGCTGAACAAGACCGTCAACGCGGTCTTCCCCGAGACGTCGGTGTTCCGCATCGACCACTACCTCGGCAAGGAGACGGTGCAGAACATCCTGGTGCTGCGTTTCGCGAACCAGATCTTCGAGCCGCTGTTCAACTCGCGGTACATCGACCACGTCCAGATCACCATGGCCGAGGATATCGGCCTGGGCGGACGTGCCGGCTACTACGACGGCATCGGTGCCGCCCGCGACGTCATGCAGAATCACCTGCTCCAGCTTCTCGCTCTCGTGGCGATGGAGGAGCCGGTCACCTTCTCCCCCGACGAGCTCAAGGCCGAGAAACTGAAGGTCCTCAAGGCCACCAGTGCGACCGAACCGTTCACCCAGACCACCGCCCGCGGCCAGTACACGGCAGGTTGGCAGGGCTCGAAGTTCGTGCCCGGTCTGCGCGAGGAGGACGGTTTCGACCCGGAGTCCGGCACCGAGACCTACGCAGCCGCCACCTTCGGCATCAACTCCCGCCGGTGGGCGGGCGTGCCCTTCCACCTGCGTACCGGCAAGCGACTGGGGCGCCGCGTCACGGAGATCGCCCTGGTCTTCAAGTCCGCGCCGCACGAGTCCTTCACCGACGGACAGACCCAGGCCCAGGGCGACAATGCCCTGGTGATCCGGGTACAGCCTGATGAGGGCGTCCTGCTGAGGTTCGGGTCGAAGGTCCCTGGTTCGGCGATGGACGTCCGCGACGTCAACATGGACTTCTCCTACTCGGAAGCGTTCACCGAGCAGTCCCCGGAGGCCTACGAGAGGCTCATCCTCGACGCCCTGCTCGACGAGGGCAGCCTCTTCCCCACCAATGAGGAGGTCGAGGAGTCCTGGCGGATCCTCGATCCGGTCCTCAACCACTGGGCGGAATCCGGGCGTCCGGAGGACTACCCCGCCGGGACCTGGGGTCCGGAGGGCGCCGACCGGATGATGGGACGCAACAACCGAGTCTGGAGGCGACCGTGACCACACCTGATACAGAGACCTCAGTTGTCCCCCGGGACGGCGGAGTGAACCTGGGCCGGACCAGTACCCACCGCATCGAGACCACGCTCCGCACCCTGCGTGAGCAGCGTGGAGAGGTGTCCACCGGCCGTGTCCTCACGCTCATCGTGTCGGTCCGCTCCGAGGAGGACCTGGAATCGGTCGTCCACGGTGCCAACGGGGCCTCCCGTGAGCACCCGGCCCGCGTCATCGTCGTCGTGCATGACCGCACGACCGACGAGGTCTACCTCGACGCCGAGCTCTACGTCGGCGGGGACGCCGGCGCCGCCGAAATCATCCTCATGCGGCTCCACGGTGAACTCGCCGACCACGCGGATTCCGTGGTCACACCCCTGCTGCTGCCGGACACCCCGGTGGTCGTCTGGTGGCCCTTCACCTCCCCGCGCAACCCCGCCGGGGACTCCCTCGGCACCCTGGCCTCCCGTCGGATCACGGACTCTTTCTCGGACGCCGCCGCGGGCAAGGGCACCAAGGCCATCTTCCGCCGCCGGATCGGCTACACGCCCGGCGACTCCGACCTGGTGTGGAGCCGTATCACCCCGTGGCGTGGCCTGCTCGCCAGTGCCCTGGACCAGCGGATCGACGACACCGTCACCGGTGTGGAGATCACCGGCCCGGCCGAGGACCCTGCCGTGGACATCGCCGCCGGATGGCTCGCCACCCAGCTCGAGGTGTCCGTCACCCGCTACGCCGGAGAGGCCGTGGATATCCCGGTCGACGACGACGGCATACCTACGGCCCCGGTCGAACGCGTGGTGCTGCACTGCGAGGGCGGTGACCTCGTCATGGAGGTCGTCGACCACCGGACCGTCAGGATCATCGACGGGGACACCGAGAATCTCGTCACCCTCCAGCGGCGCACCCTCGGCGAGTGCCTGGCCGAGGAACTCCGCCACCTGGAGCCGGACGCCGCCTTCGGCGACGCACTCCACGGACTGCCCCGGGTGACCGTGGCCCGGCCCGGGGCCTCCGGACGGGACAACACCGTCAAGGAGAGCGACCGGTGAGCGCAGCACAGTGTGAGGTGTGGGACAACCAGCAGGCACTGACCGCCGGTGTCGCCCGTCGTGTCGTCGACCTGGTCAGCGACGTCCAACGCAACGGCGGGGTCGGTGGCGCCCAGGGGGCCGACGGCTTCGCCCGGATCGTACTGACCGGCGGCGGTGCAGGTATCGGTGTGCTCACCGAGCTGGCCGTGCTGGACCATGCCGCCCGGGAGACCGCCGACAGCTTCCCCGTCGCCGCAGTCGACTGGAGCCGGGTGCACGTCTTCTTCGGCGATGAACGGTACGTCCCCGCCGACCATCCCGAGCGCAACGAGGGGCAGGCGGATGCCGCTCTGCTCGACCACGTCGGCATCCCGGCGCAGCACGTGCACCGCTACCCGGTGCCGGCGGACGGTGAGGACCCGGCCGGTCCCGGACTGGATGCCGCCGCCGAGGCGTACGCGCGGACGCTGACCGAGTTCGCACCGGAGGGTTTCGACCTCCACCTGCTCGGTATGGGACCGGAAGGCCACGTGAACTCCCTGTTCCCCCACACCCCCGAGCTCGATGCCACGGCGACCGTGGTCCCCGTGCGGGACTGCCCCAAACCGCCACCGGAACGTGTCTCCCTGACCCTGGACGCCGTACGCTCGGCACGTCAGGTCTGGCTGCTGGTCTGCGGTGAGTCCAAGCGCGAGGCCGCAGGCCACGCGGTGTCCGGTGACGATCCGGCCCGGTGGCCGGCGGCCGGTGCCCGGGGCGCTGAGGCGACTGTCGTCCATGTGGACGCCGCCGCTGACCCGTCCTGACAGGTCCTGCACCGCAGACACCCCCGGGTGGTTCCGATGAACCACCCGGGGGTGTTGTGCAGGCTCTGCGGCCGACGGCGTCCTACAGGTCGTAGTTGAGGACGAGGTTAAGGCCGACGATGGCCAGCACCCAGATCACCGCGGTGATGATGGTCAGACGGTCGAGGTTCTTCTCGACCACGGTCGATCCCGAGAGGCTGGACTGCATACCGCCACCGAAGAGGCTGGACAGGCCGCCACCCTTCCCCTTGTGCAGGAGAACGGAAAGCCCCATGAGGAGGCTGGTGACCACCAGGAGAATCTGGAGGGTGAGAATCACGGAGTCTGCCTAACATCGGTCGACAATACGGACAACGGCCCTATCGTAGCACTACCCGGAGTTCCGGAGGCCGGTGGCGAGGCCGTTCATCGTCAATCGGATTCCGTCGAGCACATCCTCCGACTCATCTCCGGCACGGTAGCGCCGCAGCAGCTCCAGCTGGATGAGATTCAGCGGGATCAGGTAGGGGAACCGGTTGCGCATCGAGACAGCCAGTTCGGGGTTGTCGTCGAGCAGACTCTCGGTTCCGGTGACCTTGACGTACATGTCCAGGGTCAGGCGGAATTCCGTGACAATGGCTTCGAAGATGCGCTCGGCGTCCGCCCGGTGAGGGACAAGTTCCGCGTACATCTTCGCTACCGCGAGATCGGCCTTCGCCATCACCTGGGCCATATTCGACATCACCGAGCGGAAGAACGGCCATTCCCGGTGCAGTTTCTGCAGGAAAGCCAGCCGGTCGGCGTCCTCCCCGACCCAGGTGCTGAGTGCGGAGCCGACACCGTACCAGCCCGGCAGCATGATCCTCGACTGGGACCAGGACAGCACCCACGGGATCGCGCGGAGGTCGGCGATGCTGCTGGTCTGCTTGCGCGAACTCGGCCGCGAACCGATGTTGAGGTTGCCGATCTCCGCCAGCGGGGTCGACGAGGTGAAGTACCCGATGAATCCGGGGTCCTCGTGCATCAGGGCGGAGTAGGTCTGCCGGGAAAGCTCCGAGAGCTCCCGCATGGTGGCGTAGGCCTTCTCCGGTTCATCGACCCGGTCGACGGGGAGCAGGCTGGCCTCGAGCGTGGCGGAGACCAGCGCCTCGAGATTTCGACGGGCGACCGAGCGCACACCGTACTTCGCGGAGATGATCTCGCCCTGCTCGGTGATGCGGACGCTGCCCTGCACAGCCCCCTCAGGCTGCGCGAGGATCGCCTCGTGGCTCGGTCCGCCACCACGTCCGACGGTGCCGCCACGGCCGTGGAAGAGGCGCAGTCCGAGGCCGGCGGCGCGTGACGCGTCCACCAGAGCCAGTTCGGCGTCGTAGAGGGCCCAGTTCGCGGCGAAGTAGCCACCGTCCTTGTTGGAGTCCGAGTAGCCCAGCATGACCTCCTGGATGCCGTCACGCTCCTCGACGACATAGGTGCGGTAGAAGTCGTACGACCACAAGTCCGTCATCACCGACGCACCGGCCTTGAGGTCGTCGATGGTCTCGAACAGCGGGATGACATCGACGGAACCGTGGAGCGTCCCGTCCTCGACCCGAATGAGACCGACCTCCTTGAGCAGCAGGACCGGCTCGAGGATGTCGGAGACCGAGGACGCCATGGAGATGATGCAGTGCGGCACGACCTCCGGGCCGAACTTACGGGCGGCGGCCGCAGCCGAACGGAAGATCCCGAGCTCCCGGTCGGTCGCCTCGCTCCACTGCGCCAGCGGGTCGACCAGCGGACGCGGTGAGTGAAGCTCCGTGGTAAGCAGCGAGATCCGCTCCTCTTCGGACAGCGAAGAGTAGTCGGCGGTCACGCCGGCACGGGAGAGGAGCTCGGTGAGGACGTTCTCGAAGCTCTCCGAGTTCTGTCGCAGGTCCAGTGCGCTGAGGTGGAACCCGAAGGTCCGCAGCGCGGTGATCACCGTAGCCAGCCTGTGGTCGGCGATGAGTCCGTCATTGGAGGCACGCAGGGACCGGTCGATGACGGCCAGATCCTCGAGTGCGGTGGCCGCGTCCGGATACGGGGTGTGCCCGTCGGCGACACCGGGGACCACGGACCCCTCCCCCAGGGTCGTGACTGCGGTGGCGGCGATCCGGCCCCGGACACCGTGGACCGCCCGGCGGTAGGGCTCGTCGGAGCGGGAGGGGACGTCGTTGCGGCCACGGTCGGCCAGATCCTCCAGGTCCGGCTCGACCACGGTGAACCGGGTCGACAGGCTGAGTTCGTGCTCCAGCTCGGCGAGTTCGGCCAGGTACCAGCTGAAGACTGTCTGGGCGGCACGGTTGGTGGCGTAGCGGACGGTGTCGCCGGTGACGAAGGGGTTGCCGTCGTGGTCGCCACCGATCCAGGAACCGGGGCGGACCACGGGCGTGTCGGGTACCCCGGGACCGAAGAGCTCCCGCAGTGTCGTACTGACGCGTAGGTTGAGCAGCGGAATCTCGTGGAGAAGACTGATCGTGAAATAGCGAAGACCGACATTGATCTCGTCCTCGATCCGGGGACGGACCGAACGGATCAGCGCGGTCTGCCAGAGAATGGTGACACGCCGACGGATGTCACGGTCGATCTCGGCGAGGCGTTCGTCGCTGCGGGCGGTGAGACCTGCGGCGATGATGCGCCCGCGTGAGCGCATGAGGCGGGTGATGTCCGACTGGACGTCGAAGACGGTGCGGCGACGGGTCTCGGTCGGGTGGGCCGTGAGGACCGGGGCGACATGGGCCCGTCCCATGACCTCGGCGACCTGCTCGGAGGTGACCCCACCGTCGGTGAGGGTCGGCCAGGTCGCGGCAAGTGTGGACGCCGGCGGCGGGTCACCTGCGTCGGCGAGCCGGTCCCGGACACGCTCTTCATGGAGGTCCTCGGCGAGGTTGGAGAGCAGGCCGAAGTGGCTGAATGCCCGGATGACCGGCAGCGCACGGTCGGCCGGCAGATCACGCAGCCGGGTGGCGAGGTCCTCGACGGTGCTGTCGCCCTGGCGGATCCCGAAGGCCTCACGCCGGGCGGACTCGACCAGGTCGAAGACCTCCTGGCCCTCCTGCTCCCTGATGATGTCGCCGAGGATCGCACCGAGGTAGCGGATGTCCTGGCGGACTCCCGGGATGATCTCCGGGGTGTCCACGTCCGGCGGCACGATGGGTACGGCGGTACCCGGGACGGACTGTCGGTGTGGTGTCTGTGGCGGGGATTCGGTCATGCCCGCCATTGTGCCCCGGTTCCCCCGCCCCCGCAGGGGACGGACGGCCCCCACGCGTTCCCCTGCCGAGCCCGCGGTCCGGTCAGCGGCCGGTCAGGCCTTGGCTGCCGCGGCGCAGAGTCGGGCGAAGTCCTCGCCGTCGAGGCTCGCGCCACCGACGAGGGCACCGTCGACGTCCGGCTGTCCGACGATCTCGGCGACGGTACCGGTCTTCACCGAACCGCCGTAGAGGATGCGGGCGCTGTCTGCGACCTCGTCTCCGCCGAGCTCACGCAGGACGCCACGGACCGCCTGGCAGACCTCCTGGGCGTCACCGGCGGAGGCGACCTTACCGGTGCCGATGGCCCACACCGGCTCGTACGCGACAACAACATCGGCGAGACGGTCCGTCGGGACACCGGCGAGGGAGGCACGGGTCTGTTCTTCGACGAAGGAGACGTGCCCGCCGGCCTCACGGACGTCGAGCGACTCCCCCACACACACGATCGGCCGCAGGTCGGCACCGAGGGTGGCGACGGCCTTCTTCGCGACGGTGGCATCGTCTTCGGCGTGGTACTGGCGACGCTCCGAGTGGCCGACGACGACCCAGGAGCAGCCCAGCTTGGCGAGCATGCCGGCGGAGACCTCGCCGGTGTAGGCGCCGGACTCGTGGACCGAGACGTCCTGTGCCCCGTAGGTGACGAGGAGCTTGTCGCCGTCAACGATCGTCTGGACGCTGCGGATGTCGGTGAACGGCGGGATGACCGCCACATCGACGTGGTCGTAGTAGTCGCGCGGCAGGGCGAAGTCGAATTTCTGCACCAGCTGGATCGCCTCCAGGTGGTTCAGGTTCATCTTCCAGTTGCCGGCGATGAGCGGGGTACGCTTCGATGCCTTGTCAGCCATGTCTGTTCTCCTAGTTCTCGAGGACGGCGATGCCGGGGAGTTCCTTGCCCTCCAGGAACTCGAGCGAGGCGCCGCCACCGGTGGAGATGTGGCTGAAGCCCTCCTCGTCGAGTCCGAGGGTGCGGACCGCGGCGGCGGAGTCTCCGCCACCGACCACGGAGAACGCTCCGGCCGTGGTGGCGTCGATGATCGCCTGGGCGACTCCACGGGTGCCCTCGGCGAACGCCGGGAACTCGAACACACCCATCGGGCCGTTCCAGAAGACGGTCTTCGCGCTGCGCAGCACGTCACCGAAGGCGGCGACCGACCCCGGTCCGACATCGAGACCCATCTGGTCGTCGGGGATGGCGTCCACGGCGACGGTGGCGGGGGTCGCGTCGGCGGCGAAGGCCGGGGCGACGACCACGTCGGTCGGCAGGACGATGGCGTCACCGTAGCGCTCGAGCAGGTCACGGCAGGTCTCCACCATGTCCTCCTGCAGCAGCGAGGTGCCGACGGAGCGGCCCTGTGCGGCGAGGAAGGTGAAGCACATGCCACCGCCGATGACGAGGTGGTCGACCTTGGGGGCCAGGGCCTCGATGACGGTGAGCTTGTCGGAGACCTTGGAACCGCCGAGGACGACCACGTAGGGCTTCTCGGGGGTCTCGGAGACGCGACGCAGCACCGCCAGCTCGGACTCCACGAGTCCACCGGCGTAATGCGGGAGCAGCGTGGCGACATCGTAGACGGACGCCTGGGCACGGTGGACGACACCGAAGCCGTCGGAGACGAAGGCACCGTTCTCGGCGGTCAGCGCGGCAAGCTCGGCGGCGAAGGCCTGACGCTCAGCGGCGTCCTTCGATGTCTCGCGGGCGTCGTATCGGACGTTCTCCAGCAGGAGGATGTCGCCGTCGTTGAGGCCGTTGGCGCGCTCGTGGGCGTCCTCACCGGTGACGTCGGCGGCCAGCGGAACCCACTGTTCGAGCCGCTCGGACAGAGCCTCGGCGACCGGGGCGAGCGAGAAGTCGGGGTTGGCCTCACCCTTGGGGCGTCCGAGGTGGGCGGCGACGATGACGCGGGCGCCGGCGTCGAGGAGACGGCGGAGGGTGGGGACCGAGGCGTCGATGCGACCCGGGTCGGTGATCGCGCCGTCCTTCAGCGGGACATTGAGGTCGGCACGGACGAGGACGTGGCGTCCCTCGACACCGTCGGCGATGAGGTCGTCGATGGTCTTCACTGGCATGTAGGGCTCTCCTGTATTCAGGCCGCGGTCAGGCGGCCGGTGTCAGACAAGTCCGGCGGGCCGGTGCACGGTGGCACCGACCCGCCGGGGATGTGGGGTACCGGGTCTGAGTCTAGTGGACTGCCCGATCCTGCGACCCGGGGGTCAGAGGCGCTCAGCGACGTAGGCGGTGAGGTCGATGAGGCGGTTGGAGTAGCCCCACTCGTTGTCGTACCAGCCGACGACCTTGACCTGGTTGTCGATGACCTTGGTCAGTCCCGAGTCGAAGATCGTGGAGTGCGGGTCGCCGACGATGTCGGTGGAGACCAGCGGCTCGCCGTCCGAGTACGAGATGATGCCCTTGAGGTCACCCTCGGCGGCCTTCTTCACGGCCTCGTTGACGGCCTCGGCGGTGACCGGCTTCTCAGCCTCGAAGGTGAGGTCGGTGACCGAGCCGGTGGGGACCGGCACGCGCAGGGCGTAACCGTCGAGCTTGCCCTTGAGCTGCGGAAGTACCAGGGAGACGGCCTTGGCCGCACCGGTGGACGTCGGGACGACGTTCAGGGCGGCGGCACGGGCGCGGCGGGGATCCTTGTGCGGGGCGTCGTGCAGACGCTGGTCACCGGTGTAGGCGTGGACCGTGGTCATCAGACCGCGGACGATCCCGAACTCCTCGTCGAGCACCTTGGCCATCGGCGCGAGACAGTTGGTGGTGCAGGAGGCGTTGGAGATGATGTGCTGGGTGGCGGGGTCGTAGTCGGTGTGGTTGACACCGACGACGAAGCTGCCGTCCTCGTTCTTCGCCGGGGCGGAGATGATGACCTTCTTCGCCCCGGCGTCGATGTGTGCCTTCGCGGCGTTGGCGTCGGTGAAGAAGCCGGTGGATTCGATGACAATGTCCACCCCCAACTCACCCCAGTTGAGGTTCTTGGGGTCGCGCTCGGCGGTGACGACGATGCGCTTGCCGTCGACGGTGATCGACTCGTCGTCGTAGGTGACCTCCTTGCCGAGGCGGCCCATGATGGAGTCGTACTTCAGCAGGTTGGAGAGGGTCTTGTTGTCGGTGAGATCGTTGAAGGCGACGATCTCCAGATCGGCGTCGCTGTCCTGCAGCGCGCGGAAGAAATTGCGGCCGATACGGCCGAAGCCGTTGATGCCTACACGTACCGTCACGGTGGTCTCCTGTTTCAGGTGTTGGAGTCTGGTCTGTCCGTTCCATTCCCGACCCTACCCACCCCCACCCGCTCGTGCAGGGGGTGACAGTCACCCCCGCTCCCCTGTCGACGTCGATGCAGGTCAGGACACCTCCACTCCGGAGAAATCACCGTGGGATCACCGCGTGCCGAGCGGGCCGTCTTCCGGAAAGTCCACGTCCACGACGGCCGAGGAGGTACCGGGTACCCCCAGTTCCTCCGCCCGCCGGTCCGCCATGGTGAGCAGCCGACGGATCCGGCCGGCGACCGCGTCCTTCGTCATCGGCGGATCCGCGAGCTGACCCAGTTCCTCCAACGAGGCCTCACTGTGCTCCACACGCAGCGCACCGGCCTGCTGCAGGTGCTCAGGGACATCCTCTCCCAGCAGTTCCAGGGCGAGTTTCACCCGGGCGGCGGCCATCGCGGCGGCCCGGGCTGACCGACGCAGGTTGGCGTCATCGAAGTTCGCCATGCGGTGGGAGCTGGCACGCTCCTCCCGGCGGCGGCACTGCTCCTCCCACCGGCTGCGGCCACGGGGGGCGCCCATGCTCTCCAGCAGATCGCCGACAGCCTCGGCATCGCGGACGAGGACACGGTGCATCCCGCGGACCTCCTTGGACTTCGCGGTCACTCCGATCCGACGTGCCGTACCGACCAGCGCCAGCGCCGACTCGTTGCTCGGTGTGGTGACCTCCAGGACTGCGGGACGCCCCGGGTCGCCGACCGTGCCACGTACGAGGAAAGCACCCCGCCACGCGGCGGCGCACTGCTCGACGGTACCTCCGATGATGAACGGTGGCAGACCGCGCACCGGGTGACCGCCACGGTCGATCAGGCCGGTCCGACGGGACAGTTCGGTACCGCCGTGGGACCACCTCAGGTGGTGGTGACCACCGTCCCCGGCACGGGCGTCGGGGACACCGCCGGGATCCGGGGTGATGTCGAAGAGTTCGTCGATGGCGGAGACCAGGCGACGGGCGGTGGCCGCGCCCTCGATCTCCGCCTCGACGACGATCTCACCGCTGACCAGGTGCAGTGAGCAGGTGTAGCGCAGCAGCGAGGCGACCTCGGCGGTGAGGACCTGTGGGGTGCCCACCGTGACCTGCAGCAGTTCCTGTCGGACGTCAGCGGTCAGTGTCTGCGGCGGCACCGGCGTCTCCTTCCCGGAGGGTTGTCGTGTCTGTGTCTGGGCCCGGTCCCCCGAATTCACGGAGGACGTCGGCGAGTTTCGACGGTGAGTGGCGGTCGGTGAACCGGCCCCGGTCATCGTCCTCACGGACGTCCCGGTAGAGCACACGCGCCCCCAGACGTTCCGCGGCGCGTTCCAGGTGCCGGCGTTCCTTGGAGGACTGCACCGAGTTCAGGTCGACGACGACGAAGTCCACCTGCAGCGACGGACAGTGCTGGAGCAGCATGTGGATGTGCCGTTCCATGGAGAACCCGTTGGTCTCGCTGGATTCGGCGACGAGATTCATGAGGATCACCCGGGTGGCGGTGGTCCGTGTCAGCGCGTCGACGATACCCGGGATGAGCAGGTGCGGGATCACCGAGGAAAACCAGGACCCCGGTCCGAGGGTCACCAGGTCAGCGTCGAGAATGGCCTGGACAGCCTCGTCGGTGGCGGGGGCGTCCTGCGGGATCAGGCGGACGCGGCGCACCGTGCCGAGGGTGGACGCGACAGCCACCTGCCCACGGACCGCAGTGACCTCACGTGCGTCGTCACCGAGTCCCTGGACCTCTGCCTCGAGGTCGAGCGGTTCGGGAGACATCGGGACGACGCGACCCCGGATGCCCAGCAGGTCGCCGAGCTCGTCGAGGGCGGCGATACTGGAACCCATCACCTCGGTGAGACCGCCGAGGATGAGGTTGCCGACCGCATGTCCGGCGAGGGCGCCGTGGCCGCCGAAACGGTGCTGCAGGGTGTGCTCCCACAGGTGGCCGCGGGGTGTGTCACGGACCAGCGCAGACAGCGCCATCCGGAGGTCGCCGGGTGGAAGTGAGCCCAGCTCGCGGCGCATACGGCCCGAGGAGCCGCCGTCGTCGGCGACCGTGACGACGGCCGTGACATGGTCGGCGGCACCACGGGCGGCCCGCAGGGTCGCGAAGAGTCCGTGACCACCGCCGAGGCTGGCGATCCGGTCGAGGGGGCGCTCCCCGGCGGCGGCCGATATGTCCTCGACCGGAAGGCCGGGATCGTCAGGTCCGGCGAGCGTCACTTCTGCCCACCCCCCTGCGGCTGGCGGTCCTCGTACCTGACCAGGTCACGGTGTACGGTCCGGACCTCCAGGTCGGGCAGTTCACGCAGCCGCCGGGCCAGTGCCTCCGTCAGTGCCGGGCTACGGTGCTGGCCGCCGGTGCAGGCGATGCCCACGGTGATGAACCGCTTGCCCTCACGCCGGTAGCCGGGAAGGGCGGTCTCCAGGACCGTGGTGAGCCCGTCGAGGTAGGCGTCCGCCTCGGGGCGGTCGAGGACGTAGTCGGCGACGGCGGGCTCCAGACCGCTGTGCTCCTTGAGCTCCGGGACCCAGTGGGGGTTCGGCAGGAAGCGGGCGTCGAAGAGCAGGTCCAGGTCGCGGGGCGCCCCGTTCTTGAAGCCGAAGGACTGCACGGTGACGTGCTCCCGCCGGTCGGTCAGCGCGGTGAAGTAGTCCTCGAGCTCATGACGCAGGTCGTGGACGCTGGTGCCGGTGGTGTCGATGACGACATCGGCCCGACGGCGGATCCCGCGTAGCATGTCGCGCTCACGGTCGATACCCGCCTGGAGGGTCTCCCCGCCCTGCAACGGATGGGTACGGCGGACCTGACCGTAGCGGCGGACGAGGGTGGCGTCATCGGCGTCGAGGTAGAGCACGACGGGGCGGCGTCCGGAATCATGCAGGCCGGCGAGGACTTCGGTGAGGTCACCGACGAAATCGCGGGAGCGGACGTCGGTGACGATGGCCAGTCGCTCCACCGGCGAATCGGACTCGAAACTGAGCTCTACCATGCGCATGATGAGCTCCGGTGGGAGGTTGTCGGCGACGTACCAGCCCATCTCCTCGAGAACAGTGGCAGCCTCCTTGCGTCCGGCACCGGACATGCCGGTGATGAGAACGAGGGACGCCTCCTGTCTGGGATCGGCGGAGGCTTCGCGGTGGATGTCCATGGGGACCATCCTAACCGTCGCTGTGCTCCTCCGGAGAGAGGGCGGCCATCACCGCGGCAGCGAGCTTCGGACCGAATCCGGGCAGCGCGGCGACGGCCTCCTCCCCCGCCTCCCGGACCTTCGCCACGGAACCGAAGGCGGTGACGAGTTGGGAGCGGCGCTTCGGGCCGAGCCCCGGCACCTCGTCGAGGACCGACCTGGTCATCCGCTTGCCGCGGCTGGCACGGTGGAAGGTGATCGCGAAGCGGTGCGCCTCGTCACGGATCTGCTGGACGAGGTACAGGGCCGGCGAGTTCCGGGCGACGATCACCGGGTACTCGTCGCCGGGCACCCACAGCTCCTCGAGCCGCTTGGCGATGCCGACGAGGGTCACGTCGGTGACCCCGAGCTCGTCGAGCACTTCCTGGGCCGCCTCGACCTGCGGCCGCCCACCGTCGACGATGAACAGCTGTGGTGGATAGGCGAACCGCTTCGCCCCCTGCTCCGCCTCGGCCGCACTGACCTCGCCCTCGAGCCGGTCGCCGGCGTCGTCCCCGGCCGGCACGGCGGTCCTGTCCTGCTGGTAGCGCTGGAACCGGCGTCGGACGACCTCGGCGATGGACGCCACATCGTCGGAGTGCCCGTCCCCGGCCGCCTCACGGATGCGGTAGCGGCGGTAGTCGGACTTACGCGGCAGTCCGTCCTCGAAGACCACGAGGCTGGCGACCACGTCGGTGCCCTGGATGTGGGAGATGTCGGTGCACTCGATGCGCAGCGGCGGTTCGTCCATCCACAGTGCCTCGCGCAGCTCCTCCAGGGCCGAGGACCGGGCGGTGATGTCGCCGACGCGGGCGAGCTTGTGCTGTCGCAGCGCCTGGGCCGCGTTCTCCCGGGCGGTGTCCATCAGCGCCTTCTTGTCCCCGCGCTGCGGGAAGCGTACCGTCACCCGGGCACCACGCAGCTCGGTGAGCCAGGCGGAAAGCCCCTCGATGTCGTCGATCTCGTCGGGGTCGACCGGCACGAGGATCTCTCGGGGCACCGGCTCCAGCGTCACCTCGCGGGACGCCGCCGCCCGGGAATTACCGCCCACCGCGGACTCGGTGGCGTCGGAGAGTTCGGCCGACTGACCGTAGAACTGGGTGAGGAAGTCCGCCAGCAGCGCCGGGGTCCCGGCGTCTCCGGTCGCGTCGCTGTCTCCGGTGGCGTTCTCGACGACCCATCCCCGCTGGCCACGGATACGTCCGCCACGGACGTGGAAGATCTGGACGGCGCTCTCCAAGTCGTCACCGGCGGTGGCGATGACGTCGGCGTCGGTGTTGTCGGAGAAGACCACGGACTGCTTCTCCATGGCGGAGTCCATCGCCCCGAGCTGGTCACGCAGGGAGGCGGCCCGCTCGAAGTCGAGGTTCCCCGCGGCGTCCTCCATCTCCTGACGGACATCCCGCATGACCCGCTCGGTGTTGCCGCCGGCGAGGAAGGAGCAGAAGCCGTCGACGAGCTCCATATGCTCCGAGGGTGAGACCCGCCCCACACACGGAGCGGAGCAGCGGTCGATGTAGCCGAGCAGGCAGGGACGGCCCAGTTGCTCGTGGCGACGGTACACTCCGGCGGTGCAGGTCCGCACCGGGAAGACACGGGTCAGGGATTCGAGCGTCTCCCTGATCGCCCAGGCCTTCGGGTACGGGCCGAAGTAGCGCACCCCCTTCTTCCGCGGACCCCGGTAGAGGAAGGCCCGGGGGAACTGCTCCTTCACGCTCACCGCGAGCATGGGGTAGGTCTTGTCGTCGCGGTACATGACGTTGTACCGCGGGGCGAACTTCTTGATCCACGTGTACTCGAGGTTCAGGGCCTCGAGTTCGCTGGACACGACAGTCCACTGCACATGGTCGGAGGAGAAGACCATGGTCCGGATCCGCGGGTTGAGGTGCGCGGGATCCTGGAAGTAGTTCGACAGCCGGCTGCGCAGGTTCTTCGCCTTGCCGACGTAGAGGACCCGGTCATCGGCGTCGCGGAAGGTGTAGACGCCCGGGTTCGTCGGGATCGTCCCCGGTGCCGGGCGGTAGGAGGCGGGATCAGCCATCGGCGTTCCCTCCTACTCTTCGGGCATGTAACGGTCCTCGAGGCGGCGGAAGGCCTCGACCTGCTGCGCCACGGTGGTCTTGTCGCTGACCTGGAAGGCCATCATCGGAACGAACTCGAAGTCCGGCAGTTCCAGCCGTGCCCAGCGGGAGTTCCGGGGGAAAGACAGACCGTAGATCATCCGCCAGGGGTAGAACTTCGCACCGAGGACGTTGCGGACCTCCACTCCCCGGGGGTTGACGCGCACCCGCGGGCGGGTCAGGGTCAGGGCGGCGGCGGAGAACAGCAGTCCGATCCCCACGAACGCCCACTGGTCGACGGCACTGACGGTGGCTCCGGTGTCCCCGGCGGCGGAGACGACCCCCATGAAGATGTGCAGCGCCATGATGATGACGACGGCGATCCAGGCGACCTTCTTCAGGAACGGGGACCGGACGGTCAGCAGCCACCCCTCGTCGGTGGTGGGGGTCGGTGCCGTGGTCTTCGCAGTGGAATCAGCCGTGCTCACGTCCGCCCACGTTACCCCGGTCCGTCGACGGGACCCAACTGCCCACCGGGCGGGGGCGGTCAGCCCCGGGCGCGGATGTCGCGGATGACCAGGAGAGTGTGCAGCGCGGCGCGGGCGGCATCGGCCCCCTTGTCCTCCACGGCGCCCTCCACACCGGAGCGGTCGACGGCCTGCTGCTGGTTCTCGACGGTGAGGACACCGTTGCCGACCGGCTTGCCGGAGTCCAGGCTGACCCGGGTCAGACCGTCGGTGACGGACCGGCAGACGTAGTCGAAGTGGGCCGTGTCTCCCCGGATGACGCAGCCGTTGGCGACGACGGCGTCATGGCTCTTCAGCGCCTCGGCGACGGCCACAGGCAGCTCCACGCAGCCGGCGACCCGCCAGTCGTCGACGGCAGCGCCGAGCTCCTTGAGGGCGCGGACCGAATGGTCGTGGAGCCGGTCGGTGATCTCCGCATTCCAGGACGCGGAGATCACGGCGATGCGGAATCCGTCGCCGGATCCGGGACGCAGGGTGAGGGCGGCGAGGCCGTCGGCAGCCATGGGGTTCTCCTAATCGGTGAGTGAGTCGAGCTGGTGGCCCATGCGGTCACGCTTGGTGCGCAGGTAGGTCTCGTTCTCCGGGTTGGACGGCAGGTCGATCGGGACGCGGCGGACCACCGCCACACCGTGCTTCTCCAGGTCGAGCCGCTTGGCCGGATTGTTGGACAGCAGGGCGACCGAGTGGACGCCGAGATCGCGGAGGATCTGGGCGGCGGCGCTGTACTCGCGGGAATCCACCGGCAGCCCCTGGGCGGTGTTCGCGTCCACGGTGTCCAGCCCGCGGTCCTGCAGGTTGTAGGCCGTCAGCTTCGGGAGCAGGCCGATGCCGCGTCCTTCCTGACCGCGCATGTAGACGAGGACGCCACGGCCGGATTCGGCGATGCGGTCGAGGGCTGCGTCGAGCTGCTCCCCGCAGTCACAGCGGCGGGAACCGAAGACGTCTCCGGTGAGGCACTCGGAGTGGACGCGCACGAGCACGTCCTCACCGTCATCGGCCGCCGGATCTCCGACGACGAGAGCCATGTGCTCGACCCCGTCGACGACGCCACGGTAGGCCACCGCACGGAACTCACCGTGGCGGGTGGGCAGCCGGGTCTCGACCTCGCGGGTGACGACGGGGGTGTTCACCCGACGCCACTCGGCGAGCTGCTCGATAGAGACCAGGGACAGACCGTGCTCGTCGCAGAAGCGGCGCAGCTCCGGAAGCCGCGCCATGCCGGTCGGATCATCCTCGGAGACGACCTCACAGAGCACGCCGGAAGGACGCAGCCCTGCCGCGCGCGCCAGGTCGATCGAGGCCTCGGTGTGCCCGACGCGCTCGAGGACGCCGCCGTCCTTGGCACGCAGCGGCACGACGTGCCCGGGGCGGTGGAAGGTGTCGCGCACCGAGGTCGGGTCGGCGAGCTTGAGGATGGTGCTGGACCGGTCGACGGCGCTGATACCGGTGGTGATGTCCTCGGCGGCGTCCACGGTGACGGTGTAGGCGGTGCCGCGGACATCCTCGTTGCGGGCGACCATGGGCGGCAGTCCGAGCCGGTCGGCGTCCTCGTTGGTGAGCGTGGCGCAGATGTAGCCGGAGGAGTGCTTCACGGTGAACGCGATGAGCTCCGGGGTGGCCTTCTCGGCGGCGAAGATGATGTCGCCCTCGTTCTCCCGGTCCTCGTCGTCGACGACGACCACGGCCTTACCGGCGGCGATGTCGGCGATGGCGTCCTCAATGGGGTCGAGCAGCGAGGTGCGCTGTGCGGATTCGCTCACTTGATGGTTCCTTCCGTGCCGGATTCCAGCAGTCGTTCGGTGTACTTGGCAAGCACGTCGCACTCGATGTTGACGCGGTCGCCGGCGGTGAGGTCGCCCAGGACGGTCTCGGCGAGGGTGACGGGGATGAGGGAGACCTCGAACCAGGCGTCGTCGACGGGGCCGACCTCGGCGACGGTCAGCGAGGTGCCGTTGACGGCGATGCTGCCCTTCTTGGCGACATAGCGGGCCAGTGCCGGGTCCTCGAGACGGAACCGCAGCACCTCCCACTCGCTGCCCGGGGTGCGGGACTCGAGGACGGCGGTGCCGTCGACGTGGCCCTGCACGATGTGGCCGCCGAGGCGTCCGCCGGTCGCGGTGGCGCGCTCGAGGTTCACCCGGTCACCGGCGGTGAGGTCGCCGATGGCCGTGTAGTCGAGGGTGACCTGCATGCAGTCGGCCCAGAAGCCGGGGTTGTCACCGTCCGTGTCGTAGTCCGTGACGGTCAGGCATACGCCGTTGACCGCGATGGAGGCGCCGTGGACGGCGTCGGCGATGACCGTGCTGCAGGAGATACGGAGACGTTGGGCGTCGGCCGTGCGCTCCACGGCGGCGACGGTGCCTGTCTCCTCGACAATTCCGGTGAACATGACGGTCAGTCTAAGCCACCGTTGTCTGCGTCACGTCAACGGGACGCCGTGACGCCGCGCGGTACGGCGACATGTGTCAGCCGAGGCGCGTACTCACGCTGACGATGTCTCCACCGGCCACGTCGACCGAGCGCAGGGTGAAGCGGCTGATACCGGCGATGGTCGTGGCGGTGGACGGTGCCGGGGCCACGGTCGGGATGCCCGCCCCCAGCAGTGCCGGGGCGGTGTAGGCGTCCACCGCGTCAACCAGCCCGTCGGCGATGAAGGACGCAGCGATGTGTGGACCGCCCTCGACCAGGACATCGACGAGGCCCCGGCTGCCGAGACCGTCCAGCACCTCGGCCAGACTCTCACCCCGGTACCGCAGTGCCGGGAACACCGCAGCATCAGCAGGCACGTCGGTGTGCCCGATGACGACCCGCTCCGGCTGATGGTCGTACAGCCCGCCCTCCGGGCGTCGCGCTGTCAGCCGTGGATCATCGGCGAGCACGGTGCCGGTGCCGACGATGACGGCGTCCCGTCGCGAGCGGTCGAGATGGACGCGGGCACGGGCATCCTCCCCGGTGATCCACCGGGAGGTGCCGTCGGTGGCGGCGGCGAATCCGTCGAGGGTGCCCGCGTACTTCAGGGTCACGTGCGGGCGCCCCAGGCGCCGGGACGCCAACCACGGCTCCACGCTGAACTGCGGCACACCTGCGAGATCGGTGGAGGATGTGACCAGCGGCCCCGCCACCGACATACCGCGGGCGCGGAGGTACTCCGCGCCGCCTCCCTCGGCGTCTCCCGGATCGGCGAAGGCGTAAACGACGTGCGCAATGCCCGCATCGAGCAGTGCGAGCGCACACGGGCCGGTCCGGCCGGTGTGGTTGCAGGGCTCCAGGGTGACGACAGCGGTCCCGCCCCTGGCCTTCTCCCCCGCCTCCGCCAGGGCATTGACCTCTGCATGCGGTCCACCGACCGGCGAGGTTCCGCCGGTACCGACGATCTCACCGTCCGCGGAGAGGATCACCGCACCCACCGGAGGGTTCGGGCTCGTGGTTCCGCGGACCTCCCGGCCGGCGGCGTCGGCGGCCTCCAACGCTGACGCCAGCAGCGGATCGCCCGTCAGACGCAGGTAGGGGTCCATCAGGAACGGGCGGCAGCTACGGCGGCGGCACGGATTGCGGTCACCTGGGCCTCCGGGTCCTCCTTGCCGAAGACCGAGGAACCGGCGACGTAGACGTCCACACCGGCGGCCGCGGACTCGGCGGCCGTCTCCACACCGATACCGCCGTCAATCTCGATGAGGGTGTCCAGCCCCTCGGCGTCGATACGGGTCCGCAGGGCCCGGACCTTCTCCAGGACTTCCGGCATGAAGGACTGGCCACCGAAGCCGGGCTCCACACTCATGACCAGCACGAGATCGAAGTCGGCGAGCCGGTCGAGCAGCGGCTCCACCGCGGTGCCCGGCTTCACGGAGATTCCGGCGCGGGTGCCCGCCTCCCTCAGGGTCCTGGCGAGGGCCACCGCGACGTCCACGTCGGCGACGGCCTCCAGGTGAAAGGTGACATTGCCGAAGGCGGAGTACTCCGGGGCCCAGCGCTCCGGATCCTCGATCATGAGGTGGACGTCGGTGAAGGTGCCGGTGCGCCGACGCACGGCTTCAGCGACCGGAAGCCCGAAGCTGAGGTTGGGAACGAAGTGGTTGTCCATGACGTCGATGTGCAGCCAGTCCGCTCCGGGGACCCTGGCGATCTCACCGGCGAGATCCGCAAAGTCGGCGGCGAGAATGGACGGGGCGATCAGCGTCTGTCGGGTCATGGGTTCATCGTATACGGCCCCGCAGGAGCCTCATGTTTCGACAGTGTTTCAGATGTATTTCACCATTGTGACCAGCGAATATGCGATTAGACCCATGATTTTCCATCAGTTAGTCTTGCCTGACCAGAGCAATGGCACTCCCGGAGTCCGCGCAGTGATCCGCCACAAGCGGTTGCCGGTAACCGGGACCCCGAGGCGAAAGATCAACCCGACCTATGAGTTCGACGAGTTCGACATTCGGCCTGTACGACCCGTCCCGAGAGCACAGCGCCTGTGGCGTGGGATTCCTCACCCGCAAGGACGGCGTCCCCACCCACGACGTCCTTGACCGCGGCCACCGTGCCCTGTGCGCCATCCCGCACCGCGGCGGCATGTCCTCCGAGGGTGTCGGCGACGGCGCCGGCGTGAACATCGACCTGTCGGTCGAGTTCTTCTCCGCCGTCACCGGTCTCGACCTGGAGGAGCGTCGCTTCGGCGTCGGCAACTTCTTCCTGCCCGAGGACACCACACAGTCCCCGACCGCCCGGCGGATCATCGCCGATTCCCTGACGGCCGAAGGCCTGGAGGTCACCACCGAACGTGAGGTGCCGGTCAACGAGGCCGCGGTGCGCCCCGTCGCGCTGGATTACCAGCTGCCGATCCGGCAGTGGATCTTCACCGTCCCCGCGACAATGACGTCGGCGGAGGCGGACCGTGCCGCCAACTCGGCGCTGCTGCGCATCGAGCAGGAGGCCTACTCGCGTCCTGAGCTCACAGGTCTGTACCCGCTGTCGCTGTCGACCCGTACCCAGGTCCTCAAGGGTCGGCTCAACGCCGACGAGGTCATCCCCTGGTTCTCCGACCTCACCGACGAGCGCCACAGCGTGCGCACGATGTACTTCCACACCCGGTTCTCCACCAACACCGAGCCGCACCCCTCGATGGCCCAGCCGTTCCGCCTCATGGCGCACAACGGTGAGCTCAACACCGACCGGAAGAACCGCATCAGTGACGAGGCCGCAGCGGCCTCCCGCCAGCGCCACATCATCCGGCCGCCCGGACAGTCTGATTCATCCCGCCTGGACCAGACCCTCCAGTCCCGCGTCTTCGACGACCGGCTCGACATCGTCGAGGCTGTGGTCTCGCTCATGCCGCCGGCCTGGGAGAATGACCGCTCGCTGCCACAGCCGGTGCGCGACATGCTGGAGTACTTCTCCCTCTACGAGGAGAAGAACGACGGTCCGGCCGCCCTCATCTTCAACGACGGTGATGTCGTCGGCGCCCGCCTCGACCGCCTGGGCCTGCGCCCGCTGCGCAGCATCGAGACCGCCGACTACCTCATGGTCTCCTCCGAGGCCGGCCAGCTCGACGCCGAGCCCGACGAGGTCCTCCACCGCGGACGCATCGAGGCCGGCGGCATGCTCAGTCTCGACCACCGCACCGGTGAAATCCGCCGCACCCGTGAGACCCTCGAGGAACTCGCCGGTCGTCGGGACTACGCCACCATGCTCGAGGATTCCCGCACCGACATCCGCGACATCCCGGTCTCCGGCATGAAGCGCGGCACCACCACCCTCGGCTACGAGGGCGACCTGACGCTGGCCGGCCGCTTCGTGGCCTACTCCATGAACCAGGAGAGTTTCCGGTTCATGATGGACCCGATGCTCGCCACCGGTGCCGAGCGCATCTCCGCGATGGGCTACGGCAACGCGATCAACGCCCTGTCGGACACCGAGGGTGGTGTGGCGAAGTACTTTTCACAGCGATTCGCCCAGGTCACCAACCCGCCGCTGGACTCCATCCGTGAGGCCGACGGCATGACCTTCCGTGTCGCGCTCGGTGCCAAGCCGGATGCCACGGACGCCGAGGACCCCCGCGATCCCACCCACCAGATCGTGGTGGAGACCCCCATCCTGTCCCACCTGGACATGCTGCGGCTGCGCGAGCAGGACCTCGTGCCGGTCCGACGCTTCGACCTGCTCTACGAGCCGGACGCCACCGACCCCGACGCCAACGCCGACTCCGTCACCGACGCGATCGACCGGCTCTGTGACGGCGTGGCCCGCTTCGCCGCGGAGAAGGGCGGCATCGCCGTGCTCTCCGACCGCTCCGTCGACTCCGTCCACGCCCCGATCCCGCTGCTGCTGGCTATCTCCTCGGTCAACCAGCGACTGATCGCCGACGGCCTGCGCATGCGCGTCTCCGTTATCGCGGACTCCGGTCAGCTCCCCAGCTCGCACCACATCGCCTCCGCCCTCGGCTTCGGTGCAGCTGCGGTCTACAGCCTCTCGGCCCGCCTGCGCGCCGAGGAGAAGTACCCCGCCCCGACCAGCCCGGCCGGCGACTACACCGAGACCGACAGAGCCTTCGACAGGTTCCGCAAGGCCGCGCTCAAGCAGCTCGGCAAGACCATGGGCCGCGTCGGCCTGTGCACCGTCGAGTCCTACATCGGCGGCGAGTTCTTCGAGCCGAACTACCTCGACACCCGCGACCCCGCGCTGGCCCGCTGCTTCCCTCACATGGACGCCCCGGTCCGCGGCGTCGGCTTCCGGCGCATCGCCGAGGCCAACACCGAGTGGCACCAGCGGGCAGCCACCGTCTCCGAGGACTCCGACATTCCGCTGCTCGGTCTGTTCAAGGAGCGCTCCGAAGGTGCCGGCCACTCCTTCGGCACCACCGCCGTACGTGGCTTCACGGGTCTGACCGATGAGCCGCTCGCCCTGCCGACCCCGTCGGCGCAGACGCCGGAGAAGACCACGGCAGAGGCCGGTGAGGAGCTCCGCCTGCTGACACTCGGCCAGCTCGGCGATGCCTTCGGCATCTCCGACGAGGCCTACACCAACGCCGGTTTCGGCCAGCTCTCCCCCGACCAGATCGACGCCTTCAAGGTTACCCCGGGCTACCGCGACTTCGTGTCCACCACCAAGGCCGAGCGCGCCCGGCGGCCTTCCGCACTGCGCGACATCCTCGCACTGCCCGCCGACGTCACCGGGCTGCGCAGCCACGAGGACTTCGGACGCCAGATCGGCCGGTTCTCCCTCGACGGCAACGGCTCGATCTGCGTCCGCGGACTCGACGTCGCATCCGTCGGCACCGACACCTGGTCCCTGGTGCTGGCCGACCCTGACGGACGGCTGACCGGCCACGCCGAACTCGCCGTCTGGCTACGCGACTCCTTCGGCCCTGCCGTGCTCTCGCTGCGCGTCTCGGCCGCCGAACTGGTCGTGGAGGCCCACGGTCGGGCCGCCCGGTTCCTCGGCATGCTGCAGCCCGCCCCGAAGAGCCTGCCGCTGTCGGAGGTCCAGCCCGCCCACGAGATCACCCGCACCCTCGCCTCCGGCGCCATGAGCCACGGCGCCCTGGTCGCCACCGCCCACGAGGCCGTCGCCCACGGCACCAACATGGCCGGCGGCATGTCCAACTGCGGTGAGGGCGGCGAGCACTTCTCCCGCGCCGGCACCATCCGCGGTTCCCGGATCAAGCAGTTCGCCTCCGGACGCTTCGGCATCTGGGCCGGCTACCTCGCCGACCCGCAGCTCGAGGAGCTGGAGATCAAGATCGGCCAGGGTGCGAAGCCCGGCGAGGGCGGTCAGCTGCCCGCACCGAAGGTCACCGTGGACATCGCCGCGGCCCGCGGCGGAACCCCGGGTATCGAGCTCGTCTCCCCGCCGCCGCACCACGACACCTACTCCATCGAGGATCTCGCCCAGCTCATCCACGACTGCAAGGCCGCCCGCGTCCGCGTCATCGTCAAGCTGGTGTCCTCCGAGGGCATCGGCACGATCGCGGTGGGTGTCGCCAAGGCCGGCGCCGACGTCATCAACGTCGCCGGAAACACCGGTGGTACCGGTGCCGCTGCCGTGACCAGCCTGAAGTACGCCGGACGCTCCGCCGAGATCGGTGTCGCCGAGGTCCACCAGGCCCTGCTGGTCAACGGCCTGCGCGACAAGGTCGTGCTGCGCTGCTCCGGCGCCCACCAGACCGGCCGCGACGTCGTGGTCTCCGCCCTGCTCGGCGGCGACTCCTTCGAGTTCGGCACCACCGCACTGATGATGCTGCGCTGCGTCATGGCGAAGAACTGCAACATCAAGTGCCCCGCAGGTCTGACGACCAACGCCGAGGCCTTCGACGGTGATCCGCGGGCCCTGGCCCAGTACCTGCTCAACATCGCCCACGATGTCCGCGGCATCCTCTCCCGCCTGGGTCTGCACTCCCTGCGCGAGGCCCGCGGCCGCTCGGATCTGCTGCAGCTGCTGGAGCACCCCTCCTCCGTCGGCCACCTGGACCTGCGCAAGATGCTCGCCCTCGTCCCGGAGAAGAAGGTCACCGACCCGGTGTACCTGGAGAAGAACTTCACCACCGATGACGCCCTGCTCACCACAGTGCGCGAGGCCCTCGTCGACCGTCGCGAGAAGACCGTCGACATCGACGGTATCGCCCTGCACAACTGGGACAAGTCCGTCGGCGGACAGCTCTCGGTGGACATCGAGCGACTGCTCAACCACCACAACTCCGCCGACCGCGGTGCCGGTGACGCGCTCACCGACGCCGAAGTGGACGCCCTGCCCGCCGTCCAGCGTGACGACCGTGGCCGGGCCTTCCTCGACGACGGCACCGTCACCGTCCACACCAGCGGCTCCGCGGGACAGTCCTTCGGTGTCTTCTGCAACGACGGTGTGACCCTGGAGCACACCGGTACCGCCAACGACGGTGTCGGCAAGTCCCAGGGCGGCGGCACGGTCATCGTCCGCTCCCCCGGCGGTGGTTCCCCGGACAGGGGCGGCAACGTCCTCATCGGCAACTTCGCCCTGTTCGGTGCGACAGGTGGACGCCTGTTCGTCGAGGGCGAGGCCGGAGACCGCTTCGCGGTGCGTAACTCCGGCGCCACCGCCGTGGTCGAGGGCATCGGCGAGTTCGGTGCCGAGTACATGACCAACGGCACCGTGCTCAACCTCGGTGCGGTCGGTAAGGGCCTGGGCAACGGCATGTCCGGCGGTTTCCTCTACCAGTACGACCCCGAGGGCATCGTCCCGGCCATCGCCAGCCACGACTCCCTGGTCACCTTCCCGCTGATCGACGCCGAGCCCTTCCATGAGGTCACCGTGCGCACGCTGCTGGACTGGCACATCGAGGCCACCGGCTCTGCGCTCGCCACCCGCCTCGTAGCGGACTGGGAGAACACCCGCCGGCACATGGTCTGCGGTATGCCCCGTGCGCTGCTGCTCTACCAGGACGCCGACGCGATCCTCGGCGCGGCGTCCCGCAAGGAGCTTCTCGACGAGCTGGCGACCTCTGTCGCCACCGACCGCCTGCACGCCTTCAAGGTCGACTACCGCGACCAGCGGATCGTCGCCGGCGGCCTCGTGCCCGGCAGCGGTGCCGCCGCCGCCGCCGACGGCCCGGCGGCGATGTTCGACCTCATCGCCAGCTACACGATCCTCAACGTCGCCCGCGAGTTCGCCCGCGACCGGGTCACCGACGCCCTCGACGCCACCGACCCGCGGATCGACGACGCGACCCGCAAGCTGATCCTCACCGAGGACTTCTTCGTCATGCAGAAGGTGGTCCGCTACCTCCGCGAATCGATGGACTCCCTCGATGACGCCCAGCTGGCGGTCCTCATCGCCACCAAGCGTCTGGGCGACTACAAGGCCTCCCTGGAGCGCCGTAACGTCCGTGGCATCGACGCCCCGGCGACCTACGGCTGGATCCTGCACCAGGACCTGAAGAACTCCGCCCGGATGGATGTCGCCCGTGTCGACGAAGCCATCGCCAACTCGTCCCTCGACGACCTCGTCGCCGGGTGGCGTGAGATGAAGGGAATCTCCGCATGACCCTCCACCTGCCCACCGGGGCCCCGTTCTCCGTCGAACAGCAGACCTGGCTCGACGGCTTCTTCGCCGGCCTCGACCTCGGTCGTGAGCGCTACCAGGGGCCGGCCGCCACACTGACCGTCGAGGTCCTCTTCGGCTCGCAGACCGGAAACTCCTCCGAGCTCGCCGACCAGCTCGCCGCCGGGCTGCGGGCAGCCGGTCTCGGAGCCAACGTCACCGAGCTCGATGCCGCCGGTGTCGGTGTACTGACCTCCGGGTCGAGCCACGTGCTCATCGTCACCTCCACCTACGGTGAAGGCGAGATGCCCGACAACGCCGAGATGTTCTGGGAGGAGCTCAACGGCGCCGAGATGCCACGGCTGGAGGACCTCTCCTTCGCCGTGCTCGGTCTCGGTGACTCCGGCTACGACGACTTCTGCCAGGCAGGTAAGGACCTCGACATCCGCCTCGAGCAGCTCGGTGCCAGACGGCTCACCGCCCGGGTCGACTGTGACGTCGACTTCGAGGACGAGGCCACCGCGTGGATCAGTGACGCGGTCGCCGCGGTCGTCGCCGACGCCCCCGCCGGTGCAGCCGGTGGTGCCGCTCCCGGGGCCGCAGGTGCGACCGCCGCTGCCGCCGACAAGCCGGCGAAGTCGAAGTGGAACCGGAAGAACCCCTTCCCCTCCCGGCTCGCCGCGACCCGCCGGCTCTCCGCCGAGGGCAGCGCGAAGGAGATCCACCACTACGAGTTCGATCTGGCGGACTCCGGCATCACCTATGCCGCCGGCGATGCCCTGGCCGTCATGCCCGTCAACGATCCCGAGCTGGTCAGCGCGATTCTCGCCTGCCTGGGCCTTGACGGTGGCCTGGCGGTCGAGGACTCGACCCTGTTCGAGACTATCCTGAAGACCCGTGAGATCCGGACCCCCGGCAAGGACCTCATCGCCGCGGTAGCCGACGCCTCCCCGGACGGTGGTCTCGCCGACATCGTCCGCCGCGACGACCGGGACGCCCTGGACTCCTTCCTCTGGGGCCGGGACATCCTCGACCTGCTCGAGGAGAACCCGTCGGCCCGGTTCAGTGCAGAGGAACTGCTCGACCTGCTGCGCCCGCTGCAGTCGCGTCAGTACTCGATCTCCTCCTCCCCGCTGGCCAGCCCGGACCGGATCCACCTCACGGTGGCTTCGGTGCGGCACAGCCCGGAGCCGGGTGCCCGCACCCACGGCGGCGTGTGCTCGACCTATCTCTCCGACCGGATCGCCGACGGCGACCTCACCGGTATCTGGCTGCAGCCGAACAGCGCCTTCAGCGTTCCGGAGGACGCCGACCGGCCGGTCATCATGGTCGGCCCCGGTACCGGTATAGCCCCGTTCCGTGGTTTCCTCCACGAGCGTGCCGAGGCCGGCGCCACCGGCGGCAACTGGCTGTTCTTCGGCGACCAGCACCGCGCGACCGACTACATCTACGAGGACGAACTCACCGAACTCGAGGAGAAGGGCGTGCTGACGAAGCTGTCGCTGGCCTTCTCCCGTGACCAGGCGGAGAAGGTCTACGTCCAGACCCGCATGCGTGAGGAGGCCGAGGAGCTCTACCGCTGGCTGGAGGACGGCGCGTACTTCTACGTCTGTGGTGACGCCTCCCGCATGGCCAAGGATGTCGAAACCGCCCTGCTCGACGTCATCGCCGAGCAGTCCGGTGGCTCCGAGAACGCCGCGCAGGACTACCTGGCGAAGCTGAAGAAGGAGAAGCGGTACGTCAGGGACGTCTACTGACGTCTACTGACGTCTACCGCCTCCCGGTGAGCAGGATGTCTCGGCAGACCTCCAGGTGACCGAGGTGCTGCGCCATCTCCCGGAGCATGTGGTCGAGCACCCACTCCGGGGTGACGAAGGCGGCGTCCTTCCGCGAGGTCCCCTTGGCCGCGCGGTTCCGGATGCCGTCAGCCATCGCCACGGTCGCCCACCCCGGCAACCGGTCGCGTAGCTCCTCCACGAGGTGACAGGCTTCGTCGACCGTGCCGGTGGCCTCGAATTCGGCGTCACGGTCGCGGGGCGGCAGGTCCTCGCCGGCGGCGAAGGCCCCGCCCCAGAACTGCGCCATCCCGTGGATGTGGGCGACGAGGGCGAAGGGACTGTTGACGGTCCCCGGGACCGGTGAGCTGTTCACCGTCGAATCATCGAGGGTGTCCAGGGCTGCATCGACACCGTCGAGGAGTTCGGCGGCGACGCCGAGGAACGCGTCGAGGAGAGCATGATGGCCGGTTACGGATGTGTCCATGATCACAAGCGTAACCACGCGGCACCGGCCTCTGCCTCAGACAGGACTCAGTCAGCCACCCGCAGCACCGCGAAGAACATCGCGTCGGTGCCGTGCCGGTGCGGCCAGAGCTGCACGAACGGGGCAGAATCCAGGGTGCCGGACGCCGCCAGGTCAGGGAACAGTGCGGTGGCGTCCTCGATGACCGCACCGGTCTGATCGGCGACTGCCCGGACCACGTCGCGGGTCTCCGCGGGATGCGGTGAGCAGGTCGAGTAGACGACGATGCCACCGGGTCGGGTGGCCTTGAGCGCCGAGCGCAGCAGGTCCTTCTGCAACGGCACCAGCTCGGCGACGTCCGCCGGGGTCTTGCGCCAGCGGGCCTCCGGACGACGACGCAGCGCGCCGAGCCCGGTGCAGGGGGCGTCCACCAGGACGCGGTCGAATCCGTCCCCCTCTGGACTGACCGGCATGTCCAGCCCACGGATCTCCGCCAGATGGCGCCCGTCGCCCTGGTGGACCCGGGCCGGCAGCCCGTCGGTGGCGGTGCGGACCAGCTTCGCGCGGTGGGCGGCCGGCTCCACGGCGTCCACTGTCGCCCGGTCCCCCATGGCCCAGGAGGCGAGGAAGGCGGTCTTGCCGCCGGGGCCGGAGCACAGGTCCAGCCAGCGGCCGTGGTCCTCGGCGACCTCGGCACGCAGCATGGCCAGGGCGATGAGCTGGGAGCCCTCGTCCTGTACACCGGCCAGCCCCTCCCGCACCGGGTCGAGGTCGCCGGGGTCACCCTCGGGCAGGTAGACGGCGTAGGGCGACCAGCGGCCCTCGTCGCCACCGGTGACCAGCGCAAGTTCCTCACCGGACATCTGGCCGGGTCGGGCCGCCAGGTGCACGACCGGACGGGCGTCGTCGGCCTCCAGGGCCTCAGCCAGTTCGGCGGCCGGAGCATCCGGGGTGCCGCCGAGAGCGGTGTTGAAGGCTTCCGCGATCCAGGTCGGGTGCGAGGTCTGCAGAGCAAGTCGGGTGACCGGGTCGGTGACCTTCGCGGTGACCCGGCTCTCCCACTTCTCGGCCGGGGTGCGGGTCAGGGTGCGCAGCACACCGTTGGTGAAACCGGACGCCTTCGCCTCCCCGTTGGCCTTGACCAGTTCGACGGTGGTGTTCACCGCGGCATGGTCGTCGACCCGGGTACGCAGGATCTGGTAGGCGCCCAGGCGCAGTGCATCGAGGACGACGGCGTCGATCTTGTCGACGGGACGCCCTGCGGCGTCGGCGATGATCGCGTCAAGCAGCCCCTGCATGCGCAGGGTGCCGTAGGTCAGCTCGGTGGCGAAGGCGGCGTCGCGGCCGTGGATCTTCTGCTCGCGCAGTGCGGCGGGCAGGGCGATGTTGGCGAAGGCGGCGTCCGTGGAGACCTTGCGCAGCACCTCGAAGACGATGTCGCGGACCCGGTCACCCGAGCCGATGCGACGTCGGGCGTTCTCGTGCTCCCGGCGGTGAGACTCGCTGCGGCGCTCGTAGCCCTTGTTGCCACCACCCCGGTTGCCGCCGCGCTGACCGCCCTGACGCTTCCGGTTGTCCTGTCCCTTGTCATGTCCTCTGTCACCGGACCCGGTGCGTCCGGACTCGGACCGTGACCTGAAGCCACCCATCAGTTCTCTCCCTCGTCGAATGCCGCATGCCCGTCGTCGAACAGGTCACCTCGGCCGCGGGCCCAGTCGGCCGCGGCCATCATCTTCTTGCCCGGCGGCTGGATCCGGGTGATCTCGAGGACGCCGTCCCCGGTGCCGACAAGTACCCGGGACTTCTCCGCGAGGATCTCCCCGGCGGGCAGAACTGGTGCCTCTTCGCCGTCGACCGGCAGCAGGAGCCCGAGCTTGTACCGCTCACCGGACAGCGTGGTCCAGGGGCCCGGTGCCGGCATGTGTGCCCGGGTGATGCGCTGGATCTCCACGGCAGGACGCGTCCAGTCGACCTCGGCGTCAGCGGTGGTGATCTTCGCTGCGTAGGTCATGCCCTCCCCGGGCTGCTCCACCGGTGTCACCTGCCCGGAACCCAGTCCGGTCAGGGACTCCCCCAGCAGCACCCGTCCGGCGTAGGTCAGGCGGGTGAGCAGGTCATCGGCGGTGTCCTCCAACCCGACCGGTTCCTCGACGGTGCCGGTGACCGGACCTGCGTCCAGTTCCGGGACGATACGGAAGGTCGTCGCACCCGTGACCGAGTCACCGGCGGCGATGGCGGCCTGGACCGGTGCAGCGCCACGCCAGCGCGGCAGCAGTGAGAAGTGCAGGTTGATCCAGCCGTGGCGGAAGATGTCCAGCACATCGGCCGGGAGGATCTGCCCGTAGGCGACCACGGCGACAGCGTCGACGCCGTCGGCGGCGTATCCGCGCAGGGTCTCCCGGACCTCGTCGGACTCCCCGACGGAGGCCTTCAGCGAGGCCCACTTGTGGACCGGCACACCGGCGGCCTCCGCCACTTCGGCGACCTTTGACGGGTGCAGGCTCCTCCCGCGACCGCGCTTCGCATCGGGTTGGGTGAGCACCGCGACGACCTCGTGGGCGGGGTCGTCGAGCAGGTACTGCAGGGTGACGGCGGCGGGCTCGGGGGTCCCGGCGAACAGGATCTTCATCGGTTAAACCACCCGCTCCCCCGGATCCCCGCCATGACCTCGCGGCGGGCCGCGGGCTCCATGCGCTGGAAGTACATCACTCCGTCGAGGTGGTCGGTCTCATGCTGGACGCAGCGGGCCAGCAGTCCGGTGACCTCCCGGTCGACCTCCTCGCCGTCGACGGTGACCCCGGTGACGTGCACGGTCGCCGCACGGGTGACGTCTCCCCCGGCATCCGGCACGGACAGGCATCCCTCGCGGCCGGTCTGGGTCTCCTCCCCGACGGCCTCCCACACCGGGTTGACGATGTGGCCACGGTCGCCGTCGCAGTCGTAGACGAAGACCCGTCGGGTCACACCGACCTGGTTGGCGGCCAGGCCGACGCCGCCGGCGGCGTCCATCGTCTCGTACATGTCCTCGACGAGGGTGCGCAGGATGGGGTCGGTCGGGTCGTCGATGTTCTCGGCGACGGTACGCAGTACCGGGTCACCGAACAGACGGATGTCAAGGGCAGTCATGGCTGCCCAGTCTATCCCACCCGCACCGGGTCGATGACGACGCGCAGGGGTCCGGTGAGACGCCGTGTGGCGCGGACGGACCTCGCTGCACGCAGTGCCGCACCGAGCAGCACGGCGGCGTCCTCACCTCCGGCGGTACGGCGCGGCGTCCGCAGGATCAGCCGACGTGCCAGATGCAGTTCCGACTCGCCCAGTCCCGCCGGCGGCCGCACCCCCGGCGGCAGGTCCACCGGTCCGAGGACCTCCAGCTGGTCGAGTGCCTCGGGGACGACCAGCGCCTCCCGGAGCTCCCGCACGGTATCGGTGGTGCCGTCGACTGCGACGAGCACCGTGGCCGGCGGGAACCCGGCCGAGCGTCGCTGCGCGAGTTCGGTGGCCGCCGCCCCTTCCGGGTCCCACCGGATCAGCGCCTGGGCCTCAGGGAGGTCGGTGCGGGCCACGAGCACGACCTGTCCACCCTGCTCCCGCGGCACGACGAGACAGGATGCCTCCATCCACTGACGCAGGGCGCCCTCGGAGGCCCGCAGATCAGCCCGGCCCAGGGTGAGCCAGGGGTCGAGCAGGACCGCCGCACCGTAGCCGGACTCCGCGACGGGTTCGGCACCCGGAGTGGCGACCACGATGCGTGGCCCTACGGGGACGCGGTCCTTGACCTGCGAACCGCCGGAGAGCATCACCGGCACCCCGGGGAAGGCACGGCCGAGTTCTTCGGCGGTGCGGTCGGAACCGATGACCGTCATCCGGACCGCATGGCCACCACAGCCCGGGCAGGTGAACCGGCCCTCAGGGGCACCGCACCACCGGCAGCGGGGCTCAGCGGCGGAGTCCCCGCCCCCGGGCGGCAGCTCCAGTGGTCCGTTGCACCGACGGCAGCGGGCGGTCGTCCGGCAGTCCCTGCAGGCCAGGGAGGGTGCGTAGCCCCGACGCGGGACCTGGACCAGGGCGGGCAGGCCGTTGTCAGCGGCCGTGCGGATCGCCTTGTAGCCGGCAGCCGGGATCCGGGTGAAGGACTGGCGTGCGTCGTGGGCGTCATCGAGGGCGTGGATCCACGGCATCCGGTCACGGAGGACCCCGGGATCGGCGCGCAGTGTGGGGCAGAATCCTTCCTCGACCCACTGCTGCACCTCGGCGCTGCGGTGGGCCCCTCCGACGATGAAACCACATCCTTCCTGCTCAGCGCGTATTTTCAGGACATCACGGGCATGGAGGTACGGGGCACGGGGGTCGACGAGGGAGTCGTCCGCCTCCCCGGTCAGCATCATCAGCCGGAGTCCGGGGACCGGTACGGTCGCTGCGGAACGGGTGCCGACGACGACACGCCCCTGACCGGCGAGTACGGCGAGGTAACGACGGTACCGTGCGGCCGGTCCGACGGAGGCGGTGAGTTCGGTGATCTGGGCGGCGGACAGGAAATTCCGCAGCGCCGCAGTGAGCCGGTCGACGTCACGCTGGTCGGGGACGACCAGCAGGACGCCACCCCCCGACCAAGCGACAGTGGCGGCCATCTCGGCGACGCGGGCCGCCCAGTCCTCACCCGGCGTCCACAGCCAGGAAGCCCGGGCCGCACGCCCGGCCAGTACGGCCTCCAGCAGACTGTCGGCGTGCCGGTAGCCCGCCCAGCCGGCGAGTGCGGCGTCCCGGGCTGCGGCGGTGAGGTCCTCGACGGGCTCGAGTGCACCGTAGAGTTCCGGCCAGTCCACCCCGTTGCCGAACAGGCCGGCCTTTTCCGCGCTGGCGTGCCGGGAGGGCAACGCGGCGCGGAGGATGTCGGACCGGACTCCGGCGTAACGGTCCGCGAGGAGGTTGACGAGGTCCCACAGTCCCGGTGGGACGACGACCTCGGGACTGATGACGCGCTGCAGCGCGCTCAACCGACCCTCGTGGTCGGTGCCGCGTCGCCGTTCGACGACGACGGCGTCGACCAGGCGTCCGGCGAATCGGATGCGGACGCGGACGCCGGGGCGGGCGGTGGTGTCCAGCTCCTCAGGGACCGAGTAGTCGAAGAGCCGGTCGAGGTGCGGCATACCCAGCAGGGGCAGCACCCGGGCGACGGGCAGGTCCACGGTGGTTAGCGGCCGGCGGCGGCCTTGAGATCGGCGACGCGGTCGGTGTGCTCCCACGGCAGGTCGATGTCGGTACGGCCGAAGTGACCGTAGGCGGCGGTCTGCGCGTAGATCGGACGCAGCAGGTCCAGCTCACGGATGATCGCGGCGGGACGCAGGTCGAAGACCTTCTGCACGGCAGCCTGGATCGACTCGTCGGTCAGTCCCTCGGCGGCGGTGCCGAAGGTCTCGACGTAGAGCCCGACCGGCTGGGCCTTGCCGATGGCGTAGGCGACCTGGACCTCAGCACGGTGCGCGAGGCCTGCGGCGACGATGTTCTTGGCGACCCAACGCATCGCGTAGGCGGCGGAGCGGTCGACCTTGCTCGGGTCCTTACCGGAGAAGGCGCCGCCACCGTGGCGGGCCATGCCGCCGTAAGTGTCGACGATGATCTTGCGGCCGGTCAGTCCGGCATCGCCCATCGGGCCGCCGAGGATGAAGGAACCGGACGGGTTGATGAGGACCTTGAGGTCGTCGGTGATGAACTGACCGAGGTCGGCGTCCTGCACCACCCAGTTGATGACGTGCTCCCGCAGCTGCTCCTCGAGCCACTCCTGGGAGGAGTCCGGCCCGTGCTGGGTGGAGATGACGACCGTGTCGAGGTGGTGCGGACGGTTCTCCGCGTCATAGGCGAAGGTGACCTGGGTCTTGCCGTCGGGACGCAGGTCGGGGACGATGCCCTCCTTGCGGACCTGGGTCAGGCGGCGCGAGAGCCGGTGTGCCGTCGCGATCGGCAGCGGCATGAGCTCGGGGGTCTCGTCGGTGGCGTAGCCGAACATGAGGCCCTGGTCACCGGCACCGGCCTGGTCGTCGGCATCGTGCTCGTCGCCGTCATTGGTGCGGTACTCGTGGGAGGTGTCGACGCCGTCGCCGATCTCCTGGGACTGCTCGCCGATGGCGACATTGACGCCACAGGTGGAGCCGTCGAAGCCGACCTCGGAGGAGGTGAAACCGATGGCCCGGATGGTGTCTCGCACCAGCTGGGGGATCTCGACGTAGGCGTCGGTCCGGACCTCGCCGGCGACATGGACCTGACCCGTGGTGACCAGGGTTTCGACGGCGACGTGGGACTTCGGGTCCTTGGCGAGCAGTGCGTCGAGGATCGTGTCGGAAATGGCGTCACAGATCTTGTCAGGGTGACCTTCGGTCACAGACTCACTGGTGAAAAGGCGGAAAGACACTCGGTGTTCGCTTCCTGTAGGGAGTCGGATAGGGCAATTCACACAATATTAGACCAAGCGGTCTAGCAGGGGTACGGCAGGGTTGCCCCGAAAACTGCCCCGGACCTATTCCGGGGCGAAGAGCTCCTCGAGTGCATCGAGGATGTGCGAGGCGACGACGAGTTTGGATGCCGCCGGGACCTCGGTGACCTCCTCGGCGCCGGGCTGGTCACCCGGGGTGAGGAGCCAGCCGGAGGTGGAGTCCTGACCGAAGACGAGTCCGTCCCCCACCGCATTGCACATCAGCAGGTCACAACCCTTCCTGGCCAGCTTCACCCGCGCCATATCCAGCGGAGTGTGCTCCGCGTCCCCGGTCTCGGCGGCGAAGCCGGCGATGAGCAGCTCCTCCGGCAGTTCACCGGTGCGTCGGGACTCGACGAGTCCCCGGAGGATGTCCGGATTCTCGGTGAGGGTCAGGGTGGCCAGGTCGGCGTCCCCGCCCTTCTTGAGCTTCGCGTCGGCCACCGTGGCGGGCCGGAAGTCGGCGACGGCGGCGGACATGATCACCGCATCCGAGGACGGTGCCAGTTCGGCGACCGCCTGCTGCATGTCCCCGGCGGTCTTCACCCGGGTGACGTGCACCCCCGAGGGCTCCGGGAGGTCGTCGGTGAACCCGGCGATGAGTTCGACCCGTGCCCCGCGCTCGACTGCCACATCGGCCAGCGCGAAGCCCTGGCGTCCCGAGGAGGCGTTGCCGAGGAAGCGTACCGGGTCCAGCGGCTCATGGGTGCCGCCGGCGGTGATGAGGATCCGCCGGCCTGCCAGCGACCGGCGGTAGATCCCGAACCGGTCCTGGGCCGCCAGTGCCAGCGACGCGATGTGCTCGGGCTCCGGCAGCCGGCCGGGGCCGGAGTCCGGACCGGTCAGCCGGCCGTGGGCGGGTTCGAGGACCACGGTCCCCCGTCGACGCAGCGTCTCCACGTTCTCCCGCGTCGCAGGGTGGGCCCACATCTCGGTGTGCATCGCCGGGGCGAGGACGACCGGACAGGTCGCCACGAGACAACTGGCGGTGAGCAGGTCGTCGGAGCGACCGTGGGCGAGCCGGGCCATGAGGTCAGCGGTGGCCGGGGCGATCACGACCAGGTCGGCCTCCTGTCCGAGCCGGACGTGCTGGACCTCGTCGACGTTGTCGAAGACCGTGGTGGACACCGGGTTGCCGGACAGGGCCTCGAAGGTCGCCGCCCCGACAAACCGGAGCGCGGACTCTGTCGGGACGACGTGGACGTCGTGCCCGGCCTTGGTGAAGGTACGGATGAGGGCGCAGGCCTTGTACGCGGCGATCCCACCGCCGACCCCCACGAGAATCCGGAGACCGCCGTCCCTCGACGCGGTCGGTACGGCGGTGTTGTTCACGGTGTCAGTCACGGTGGTCCAGCCTATCCCAGATCGCAGCGGCGTGATTCACCGGACATGCACGAGTGCCCGCCCTGCCGGTGTCGGCAGGACGGGCACTCGTGGAGCAGCCTGAGAGGATCAGCCCTCGGTGTGCTCGAGGAGGTCGGCGTCGATCTCGCGCAGCGCGATCGACAGCGGCTTCTCCTTGTTCTCCGGTGCGACGAGCGGTCCGACGAACTCGAAGACGCCCTCGCCGACGTTCTGGAAGTAGTTGTTGATCTGGCGGGCGCGCTTGGCCGCGAAGATCACCAGAGCGTACTTGGAGGAGACCTTGGTGAGAAGGTCGTCGATCGGCGGGTTCGTGATGCCGATCGGCTGGTCGAAGACCGTCGAGTTGTCGTTGACGTCCTGGGTTTCCACTACGCACCTCATTGCTAGGCGTTGATGCCGCGGCCGGGGCCGTGGCGGTTGTCTGTCTGTTATTCCCGGTTGAGCAGGATGTCGGCGATGGTTCCCACCGCCGTATCCAGATCATCGTTGACGACGACCCGGTCGAACTCGCCGGAGGAGTCGAGCTCCTCGCGTGCGGTCTCCAGACGTCGGGCGATGACCTTGTCGGACTCGGTGCCACGGCCGGTGAGGCGGGCGACCAGGTCATCCCAGCTCGGCGGAGCCAGGAACACCGTCACGGCGTCCGGAAGCAGGCGCTTGACGTTGCGGGCGCCGGCGAGGTCGACCTCGACCAGTACGGGGCGACCCGCCGCGAGTGCGTCCTCCACCGGCCCCCGCGGGGTACCGGACAACTGCAGTCCACCATGGATCTCCGCCCATTCGAGCATCCGGTCCGCCTCGATGGCGTCCCGGAACCTGTCGGTGGAGACGTAGTGGTAGTCCACGCCGTCGACCTCGCCGGGACGCGGGTCCCGGGTGGTCATCGACACGCTGAAGAACAGGTCCGGCACGGCCTCACGGAGACCCCTGACGACGGTCGACTTACCGACCGCCGAGGGACCCGCCAGAACCACCAGCCGGGGCTCCGTCGCGTCTGAGGTCACGGGGCCTATGCCTCGTAACCGAAGCGCTCCAGGAGGGCGCGACGCTGACGGTCGCCGAGGCCGCGCAGGCGGCGGGTCGGGGCGATCTCGAGCTCGGTCATGATCTCCTGGGCCTTGACCTTGCCGACCTTGGGGAGAGCCTCGAGGAGGGCGGAGACCTTCATCTTGCCGATGATCGGGTCGGTGTCGGCCTTGGCGAGGACCTCCTTGAGGTCGGTTCCGCCACGCTTCAGCTGTTCCTTCAGCTCGGCACGGGCCTTACGGGCCTCGGCAGCCTTCTTGAGGGCTTCTGCACGCTGCTCCGGGGTCAACTGGGGAAGGGCCACGGGTTCCTCCGTATGTCGTAGTTCGATTGATGGGGTCTGTCGGGTGTTTCCCCCGGGACGGGGGACACGGCCGGCCACCGGTGGTCCGGTGCCGACAGGTCGGGCGAACCGCTGCCGGATCCTTTTCAGGACCCTCACCAGCGGGAGTCGCCGTGAAACAACGGGCCAAGTGTAGCGTCCTCACCTGCGGTTGTCGAATACCACCCCAGGTGAAGGCGCTGCGGGGACCTGGAGAACGACCCTAGCCGACCAGCGGGAATTCTGCCGCGGAATCGTTCACAGCGGACCGCAGGGCACCGATATCCGGACCTGCGGACAGGATCGACCGCGACATGTTGGGGCTGGCGAGATTCACGGCGTCCCCCGCGATGCGGGCGATGTCGTCGGCGGTGCCGCCCTGGGCGCCCACGCCGGGCATGAGGATCATGCCCCCGACGGCGTCCAGGACCGGCGGATCGGTGACCGTCGCTCCGACGACGACACCGACATTACCGGCACCACCGGCGGCCACGTGGGGTGCGTTGATCTCAGCCACCCGGTCCACGACGGTCTGGGCGACCGTCGGTCCGGAACCGGCGTCGCCGGTGCCCAGTCGCTGGAACTGCGGGCCGGAGGGATTCGAGGTCGCCGCGAGGACGATCACTCCCCCGCCGGTCCGTTCCCCTGCCTCGAGCACCGGGTCCAGGGAACCCAGGCCGAGGTACGGGGACACGGTGACGGCGTCCGCCCGCAGCGGGGAGTCCCCGCCGAGCCAGGCGGTGGCGTAACCGGCCATGGTGGAGCCGATGTCGCCGCGCTTGGCGTCGGCGATGACCAGCGTGCCCCCGTTCCGGAAGGACGCCAGGGCGTCCTCCAGGACGGCGAAACCGGCCGAGCCGAAGGCCTCGTAGAACGCGACCTGCGGCTTCACGACGCACGCTGTGTCGGCGAAGGCCTCCACGCAGATCCGGGTGAACTCTCGCAGGCCCGTGGTGTCCACCGGAAGGCCCCAGGCCTCCAGGATCCCGGCGTGCGGGTCCAGGCCGACACAGAGCCGTCCCAGCGACTCCGCCCGCTCGAGATACCGGTTACCGAAGGTCATGGTTGACGTCCTGGATGGCGCAGACGCCGGTGTCGGAATTCTTGAGGGCCTCGATGCCCTGCACAGCGGCAATGGCACCCTGGACGGTGGTGATGCACAGCACGCCCTTGTTCACGGCCGCGGAGCGGATCTCGTAGCCGTCGTCGCGGGCGGTGGCGTTACCGGCCGTGGTGTTGAGGATCATGTCGACCCCGCCGTCGTTGATCACGTCGACGACCCGACGGTCGGTGGCTCCGGCCGGCAGCTCCTCGGTCTGCTTCGCCACGGTGGTGCACCCGATACCGTTGCGACGCAGCATCTGGGCGGTACCGGTGGTGGCGATCAGGTCGAAACCGAGGGACGCCAGGCGCTGGATCGGCAGGATCATGGTGCGCTTGTCGCGGTTGGCCACCGAGACGAAGCAGGTGCCGGCGGTCGGCAGGGAGCCGAAGGCCGCCTCCTGGGACTTCGCGAAGGCCGTGCCGAAGTCGTGGTCCAGGCCCATGACCTCACCGGTGGACTTCATCTCCGGGCTGAGCAGGCTGTCGAGGACGTGGCCCTCGGGGTCACGGAAGCGGTTGAACGGGAGGACCGCCTCCTTGACCGCGATGGGGTGGCCCTGCGGCAGGGAACCGCCGTCGCGGTCTGCCGGGATCATGCCCTCGGCGACGAGCTCGCGGATGGAGGTGCCGGTCATGATGCGGGACGCGGCCTTGGCCAGCGGGACTCCGGTCGCCTTGGAGACGAACGGGACGGTACGGGAGGCACGCGGGTTGGCCTCGATGACATAGAGGATGTCGTCCTTGAGCGCGAACTGGACGTTCATCAGACCGCGGACGCCGATACCGTGGGCCAGGGCCGCCGTGGACCGGCGGACGTTCTCGATATCGGACTCGCCGAGGGTCATCGGGGGCAGGGCACAGGCGGAGTCACCGGAGTGGATGCCGGCCTCCTCGATGTGCTCCATGACGCCGGCGAGGTAGACTTCGTCGCCGTCGCACAGGGCGTCGACGTCGATCTCGATGGCGTTGTCGAGGAACCGGTCGACGAGCACCGGGTGGTCCGAGGTGATCTCGGTGGCGCGGTCGATGTAGTCGTGCAGGGAGCCCTCGTCGTAGACGATCTCCATGCCACGGCCACCGAGGACGTAGGACGGGCGGACCAGCACCGGGTAGCCGATTTCGGCGGCGACGGCCTTGGCCTCGTCGAAGCTGGTGGCGGTGCCGAAGGCGGGCGCCGGCAGGGCGGCCTTCTCCAGGACCTTGCCGAACTCGCCGCGGTCCTCGGCCAGGTTGATGGCCTCCGGGGAGGTGCCGATGACCGGGACACCGGCGTCGGCGAGACGCTGTGCCAGACCCAGCGGGGTCTGACCACCGAGCTGGACGATGACGCCGGCGACCTCACCGGACTCAGCCTCGGCGCGGTACACCTCCATGACGTCCTCGAAGGTCAGCGGCTCGAAGTAGAGACGGTCGGCGGTGTCGTAGTCGGTGGAGACGGTCTCCGGGTTGCAGTTGACCATCACGGTCTCGTAACCGACGCGGGAGAGCTCCAGGGCGGCGTGGACGCAGGAGTAGTCGAACTCGATGCCCTGACCGATACGGTTCGGGCCGGAGCCGAGGATGAGTACCTTCGGCTTCTCGGTCTGCGGCGCGATCTCGGACTCGGCGGCCGGGTCCAGCTCGTAGGTCGAGTAGTGGTAGGGGGTCTTTGCCTCGAACTCGGCGGCACAGGTGTCGACGGTCTTGAAGACCGGGCGGATGCCCAGCGACCAGCGCAGCGACCGGACGCCGTCCTCACCGGCCAGTTCGGGACGCACCGTGGCGATCTGGGCGTCGGACAGGCCGAAGAACTTGGCCTCGCGGAGCAGGTCCTCGGAGAGCACCGGGGCGTCCTCCAGTTCCTGGCGGAAGTCGACCAGGGCCTTGAGCTCCTCGAGGAACCACGGGTCGACGCCCTTCGAGGCGGTGTGGACCTGGTCCACGGTGGCGCCGAGACGCAGGGCCAGCTCCATGTCATACATGCGGCCCTCGGTCGGGCGGCCCAGGTCGTCGAGGACGGCGGCGAGGTCGTCGGCACGGTCACCGGCGAGCTGCTCGTCGGAGATGGTCCAGAAGCCGGCGGCCTTGGTCTCCAGGGAACGCAGCACCTTGTTCAGGGCGGAAATGTAGTTTCGGGAGACGGCCATGGCCTCGCCGACGGACTTCATCGTGGTGGTGAGGGTGTCGTCGGAACCGGGGAACTTCTCGAAGGCGAAGCGCGGTGCCTTGACGATGACGTAGTCGAGGGTCGGCTCGAAGGCGGCCGGGGTGACCTCGGTGATGTCGTTGGTGATCTCGTCGAGGGTGTAGCCGATGGCCAGCTTCGCGGCGATCTTCGCGATCGGGAAACCGGTGGCCTTGGAGGCCAGCGCCGAGGAGCGGGAGACGCGCGGGTTCATCTCGATGGTGATGAGGCGGCCGTCGTCCGGGTTGATGGCGAACTGGATGTTGCATCCGCCGGTGTCCACGCCGACCGCACGGAGAATAGCCAGGCCCTGGTCACGCATGATCTGGTACTCACGGTCAGTGAGGGTCATGGAGGGGGCGACGGTCATCGAGTCACCGGTGTGGACGCCGAGGGCGTCGACGTTCTCGATGGAACAGACGACCACGGCGTTGTCCGCACCGTCGCGCATGAGCTCGAGCTCGAACTCCTTCCAGCCGAGGATGGACTCCTCGATGAGGACGTTAGCCTCCGGGGACGCCGCGAGGCCGCCACCGGCGATGCGGTCGAGATCCTCGTAGGTGTAGGCCAGGCCGGAGCCCAGGCCCCCCATGGTGAAGGACGGGCGGACGACGACCGGCAGGCCGAGCTCGGCGACGGCCTCATGGACCTCGTCCATGTTGTGGCACACCGCGGAGCGGGCGGACAGGCCGCCGATGGAGGCGACGATGTCCTTGAACTTCTGACGGTCCTCACCGCGCTGGATGGCGGGGATGTCGGCGCCGATGAGCTCGACCCCGTGCTTCTCGAGGATGCCGAGACGGTCGAGCTGGATCGCGGCGTTCAGCGCGGTCTGACCACCCAGGGTCGCGAGCACGGCATCCACCGGGTGGCCGGCCTCGCGCTCGGCGACGAAGATCTTCTCGATGTATTCGGGCTGGATCGGCTCGATGTAGGTGTGGTCGGCGAACTCCGGGTCGGTCATGATGGTGGCCGGGTTGGAGTTGATGAGGGAGACCCGCAGGCCCTCCTCCTTGAGGACGCGGCAGGCCTGGGTTCCGGAGTAGTCGAACTCGCAGGCCTGGCCGATGACGATCGGGCCGGAGCCGATGACGAGGATGTGGTTGAGGTCGTTGCGCTTCGGCATTTAGTTGTTCCCTTCCATCAGCTCGATGAACTGGTCGAACAGCGGGTTGGCGTCATGGGGGCCGGCGGCGGCCTCGGGGTGGTACTGGACGGAGAAGGCGAGGCCGTTGTCGAGGGCGACACCCTCGACACAGTCGTCGTTGAGGCAGGTGTGCGTGACCTGTGCGGTGCCGAAAGGCGTGTCGAAGGGTTCTCCGGCACGGCCCTTGAGAGCGAAGCCGTGGTTCTGGGCGGTGATGTCGATGACGCCGGTGAGGTGGTTGATCACGGGCACGTTGATGCCGCGGTGACCGAACTTCAGCTTGTAGGTGTCCATGCCGAGGGCCCGGCCGAGAATCTGGTTGCCGAAGCAGATGCCGAACAGCGGGATCTTCTTCTCCAGGACGGTCTGGACCTGCTGGACCATCACGTCGGCGGTGGCCGGGTCACCCGGGCCGTTGGAGATGAACACGCCGTCGGCGTCGTACTCGGAGAGCAGTGGCTCGATGGCGGAGTTCGCGGGGACGACGACCGTACGGATACCGCGGGCGGCGAAGTTGCGCGGGGTGTTGGTCTTGATGCCCATGTCGTAGGCGATGACGGTGAACTTCGCGTCCGCACCGTTGTCCGGCTCGACGACGTAGACATCATCGGTGGAGACCTCGGTGGCGAGGTCGGAACCGGCCATCGACGGCTGACCGTCGACGGCTGCGACGAGCGCCTCTACGGGACGCTCAGCGTCCGCGCCGGAGAAGATGCCGGCCTTGACCGAACCCTTGTCGCGCAGGTGGCGGACGATCGCGCGGGTGTCGACCCCCTGGATGCCGATGATGCCCTGGGACTCCATCTCCTCGGCCAGTGAGCGGTCGGCGCGCCAGTTGGAGACGGTGCGCGACAGGTCACGGATGACCAGACCGGCAACCCAGATGCGGTCACCGTGGGACTCGCCGTCCTCGTCGTTCCAGCCGGTGTTGCCGATCTGCGGGGCGGTGGAGACGACGATCTGCCGGTGGTAGGAAGGGTCCGTCATGGTCTCCTGGTAGCCGGTCATCGCGGTCGTGAACACGGCCTCGCCGAGGGTGGTCCCCTGGGCGCCGAAGGCCCGACCGCGGAAGACGCGGCCGTCGGCGAGCACGAGGATCGCAGGGGTTCGGGTGGAACTCACGGAATTGCTCTTCTCTGTCGTAGTAGTCATCTAGTTGTTCGCCTCTCCGTCACGGCAGGTGACCTTACCGCGCAGCAGGGTGGTGGAGACCTTCACCGGCAGCGTTTCGCCCTCGTAGGGGGTGTTCGACGCCTTCGACGCCAGCTCGTGACCGTGGGCGATCCAGCCGGCCTGCGTGTCGACCACGCAGAGGTTCGCCGGCTCGCCGACGGCCACCGGGCGGCCCTGTCCGGGAAGCTTGAGGATCTCGGCGGGCCGCTCGGACATCACCTTGGCGATGAACCGCCAGTCCTGGGGCTCCTCCCCCTCCGGGACGTCGGTGATGAAGGTCCTGGCGATGAGTGCCAGAGAGGTCTCCAGGCCGAGCATGCCGGGGCGCGCCTTGTCGAACTCACAGCACTTCTCCTCGGAGCCGTGCGGGGCGTGGTCGGTGGCGACGCAGTCGATGGTGCCGTCGACGAGGGCGGCACGTAGGGCGAGGGCGTCCTTATGTTCACGCAGCGGCGGGTTGACCCGGAACACGCCGTCGTAGGTCTCCAGCTTCGCGTCCGTGAGGGTCAGGTGGTGGGGGGTGACCTCGGCGGACAGCGGGATGTCATGGTCCTTGGCCCAGCGCAGCAGTTCCACGGTGCCCTCGGTGGAGGCGTGGCAGATATGGGTACGTCCGCCGTAGTCGCGGGCGAGGAGGGCGTCTCGGATCACGATGGACTCCTCGGCGACCCTCGGCCAACCGCGCAGGCCGAGGCGGGCTGCGGTCTCGCCCTCGTGGGCGACCGCGCCCTCGGTGAGGCGGGGCTCCTCGCAGTGCTGCGCGAGCAGGACGTCGAGACCCTTCGAGTACTCGACGGCGCGGCGCATCAGCTGCGGGTCGGCGACACACCTGCCGTCGTCGGAGAACATCCGGACCTTCGCCTCGGACGCTGCCATCATACCGAACTCGGTGAGGTCCTCCCCTGCCAGACCCTTCGTGATGGAACCGACAGGGTGGACGTCACAGAGGTTCGTCTGCTGGCCCTTCATCCACACCATCTCGGCGACGGCGGGTGTGTCGGTCACCGGGTCGGTGTTCGCCATGGTGAACACGGCGGTGAAACCACCGCGGGCCGCGGCAGCGGACCCGGAGGCGATGGTCTCTGTGTCTTCCCGGCCGGGCTCACGCAGGTGGACGTGCATGTCGATGAGGCCGGGCAGCAGCACCTGGCCGTCGAGGTCGAGGACCTCGGCGTCCTCGCCCGGAGTCACGGTGCCGGCGTCGGCGATCTCGGCGATGATGCCGTCGCGCACCAGGACGTCGGCCGGCTCCCCCTCGCCGTAGACGAGGACGCCGCGCAGCAGCGTCTCCCCCGCGGCCGGGTCGTGCAGCGTACCGGTGGCCGGGTAGGCTGCGTCATTCTTCGCGGTGGTCATTCTGCGACACTTCCTTCTGCTCCGACGAGGAGCGTGAACAGGGCTGCCATGCGGACGTGGACGCCGGCGGTGACCTGATTGAGGACGACGGTGTTCGGGGCGTCCGCCACCGAGTCGCTGATCTCCATGCCACGCAGCATCGGGCCGGGGTGCATGATGATCGCGTGGTCGGCGAGTCCGGCGGCGCGGGTCTCGGAGAGCCCGTAGCGGGCGGCGTACTCGCGGTGGGACGGGAAGAACCCGCCGTTCATGCGCTCAGCCTGGACGCGCAGCATCATCACGGCGTCCGCCTTGGCCAGCGCGGCGTCCATGTCCTCGGTGACCGTGACCGTGCCCCGGCCGCTGCCCACGTTCGGGTTGAGCCAGTGCTCCATGCCCGGGGCCTGCAGGGTCGCCGGGGCGACGAAGGTGACGTTCGCGCCGAGAGCGGTGAGCAGCAGCGCGTTAGACCGGGCGACGCGGGAGTGCAGCAGGTCACCGACGATGACGACCTCCGCCCCCTCGACCTTCCCGAGCCGGTTGCGCAGGGTGACGGCGTCCAGCAGTGCCTGGGTCGGGTGCTCATGGGCACCGTCACCGGCGTTGAGGACGCTGATGCCGTCACTCCCCTGGCCGACCCAGTCGGCGACCTGACGGGCGGCACCCGAGGACGGGTGGCGCATGATGATCGCGTCCGCGCCGACGGCGCGCAGCGTCAGGGCGGTGTCTTTGAGGGACTCGCCCTTCTTCACCGAGGAGGAGGACGCCGAGATGTTGATGACGTCCGCACTCATCCACTTGCCCGCGGTCTCGAAGCTGGAGCGGGTGCGGGTCGAGTTCTCGTAGAAGAGGGTGAAGACCGTGCGACCGCGCAGGGTCGGCAGCTTCTTGACCTCCCGGTCGCGCAGGGAATCGGCGAAGCGGTCGGCCTCGTCCATCAGTCCGGTGATCTCGTCGGCCGTGAGGTCGGCGATACTCAACAGGTGCTTCATACCTGCTCTCCTTCCCGGATCAGCTGGACGCCGTCCGTCCCGTCGATCTCGGTGAGTTCCACACTGACATCCTCGGTCAATGAGGTGGGGATGTTCTTGCCCACGTAGTCCGCCCGGATCGGCAGGTCGCGGTGGCCACGGTCGACGAGGACCGCGAGCTGGACCTTCCTGGCCCGGCCGATGTCGCGCAGGGCGTCAAGGGCGGAGCGGATGGTGCGGCCCGAGAAGAGCACGTCATCGACGAGGATGACCGTGGCACCGTCGATCCCCTCGCGCGGGACAGTGGTGGACTGCAGTGCCCGGTGCGGGCTGGACTTCAGGTCGTCACGGTAGAGGGTGACGTCAAGGGCGCCGTGGAAGACCTCCACGCCGCTGAACTCGCGGATGCGCTCTGCGAGGCGCGCCGCCAGCGGAACACCCCCCGACGGGATCCCCAGCAGGACGACCCGGTCTGCCCCGGGTGCGTCGAGCGCCGTCTTCTCGATGATCTGGTGCGCGATGCGTGCAATGGTACGACCGACGTCGTCGGCGTCCATGATATTCATCGTGACCTCCTTCCCCGCCTCACGGGACGGATCGTTAAAGGTGGTCGGGTCGGCGTTTCGCCGAGCCCTGTGCCGCTGATCAGTGTAGCACGCGGACAACCCCTGCAGATGCAGCGAGGGTGGCCCCGGAAAACCGGGACCACCCTCGGTGGAATGTCGGTGCGGACTCAGTCCTGGGCGTCCTCGCCCACGATGCCGGCGATGAGGTCGTCAGTGGCGGCCTCCGCGGCCTCCTTCTCGGCGATGCGGCGGGACCGGGAGATCCCGTCGAGCACGGCGTGGACGTAACCGGGGGCCTTGTCGTGACCGTATTCCTTGGCGAGACCGATCCCCTCGTCCACGGCGACCTTCTCAGGCACCTCGGCGTGATTGTGGAGCAGTTCCCAGGCGCTCACACGCAGCACGGCACGGTCCACGGCCGGGAGACGCTCCAGCGTCCATTCGCTGGACAGGTGCCCGGCGATGGCCTGGTCGATGCCGTCGAGATTCTCGGCGACACCGCCGACGATCTGCGCGGTGTACTCGTTGACCGGTGCGACCTGATTCGCCTCGTCGCGGGACAGCTCACGGCGGTCCTCGACGATCTCGACCGGGTCGATGTCCCGGAACTCCGCCTCGAAGAGCATGTCCACGGCGCGCCGACGGGCCCGGAAACGGGACCCGTGGCGGCGGTGGTTCTTATCCTCAGTCATCGGTAGTGATCAGAGCCTCTACTGCGAGACGCGGGAGAGGTAGGAGCCGTCGCGGGTGTCGATCTTCAGGACGTTGCCGGTCTCGATGAACAGCGGAACCTGGACCTCGGCACCGGTCTCCAGGGTGGCGGGCTTGGAGCCGCCGGTGGAGCGGTCGCCCTGCAGTCCCGGGTCGGTGTGCTCGACGACGAGGTCGACGGAGACCGGGAGCTCGGCGAAGAGGATCTCACCGTCGTGGAAGGACAGCTGGACGCGCATGCCGTCCTTGAGGAAACGGCCGGCGTCGCCGAACTTGTCCTGCGGTACCTCGAACTGCTCGAAGGTCTTGGAGTCCATGACGACGTAGTGCTCGCCGTCGTTGTACAGGTAGTCCATGTCGCGGCGGTCGACAGTGGCGGTCTCGACCTTGACGCCGGCGTTGAAGGTCTTGTCGACGACCTTGCCGGAGACGACGTCCTTGAGCTTGGTGCGGACGAACGCCGGGCCCTTACCGGGCTTGACGTGCTGGAATTCGGTGATCTGCTGCAGCTTGTTGTCGATCTTCAGCACAAGACCGTTCTTGAAATCCGCGGTAGTTGCCACGTGTGTACTCCCTTAAGGAAAGTCGGACAGGTAATCGACCTGACAGTCTAGCAGGTGGTGCCCGACGGACCCTAGACGACCTGCAGCTCGGTGGTCGACGGGTTCACCGACTCCGCACCGTCGGCAGTGACGATATAGGTGTTCTCGATCCGCAGACCTGTCTTCCCGGGCAGGTACACGCCGGGCTCGACGGTGAGGGTCTCCCCCGCCACGAGCGTCTCCTCCGGGTCAGTGCGCACCGACGCCGACGGCGCCTCGTGGACGTCGAGTCCCACACCGTGACCGGTGGAGTGGACGAAGTACTCCCCGTAGCCGGCCTCGTCGAGGACATCCCGGCACGCCTTGTCGACGGCGAAAGGGCCGACGCCGGCACGCACGGTGTCCACCCCGGCCTGGAACGACCGGTGGACGATACCGTAGAGCTCACGGGCCAGGGCATCCGGCTCGCCGACGCACACGGTGCGGGTCTGGTCGGAGGCGTAACCGTCGAGCCAGACCCCGAAGTCGACCGTGACCAGCCCCGGGACGATCACGTCACGGGACACCCCGGCATGCGGCTTGGCGCCGTTGGTGCCGGACGCCAGGATCGTGTCGAAACTCAGCCCGTCCGCACCCGCGGAGCGCAGCCGGTGCTCCAGGTCAGCGGCGGCCTCGATCTCGGTGATACCTTCACGGATCCCGCCCGCGGCGATGAACTCGGTGAAGACCGTGTCCGCCAGGTGCCCCGCCGCCCGCAGCGCGTCGAGTTCCGTCCCGTCCTTGACCAGGCGGGCGGATTCCACGGCGCCGGCGAGAATCTCCGGGTCGCCGAGTGCTCGGGCCTGCCCGACCGCCAGCCCCGGCTCGATCGCGTACCCGTCGTCCCCTGCGACGGCGGCGAGTTCACCGAAGAGGTCGCGGGAGATGAGGATGTCCAGTCCCGGGGAAGATGCGGTCTGCTGCCGGATCTGGGTGTCGTACCGGCCGTCGGTCACGATGGTGCCGGTGCCGTCCGCGCCCAGCAGCAGTGCAGCGTTCGATCCGGTGAAGCCGGAGAGGTACCGGATGTTCTTCAGGTCGCTGACCAGCAGATGGTGGTGGCCGGCGTCGGCGATGGTCCGGGCGACGGCCGCCCGACGGGAGGAGTGGTCGACAGGTACGTTCATGGGCTCCGAGACTACCCGTGGCGCCGACGCCCGGCAGGTTCAGCGCTGCGAGAGGAACTCCAGGGCGGCGGTGTAGCCGTAGGCCCCCAGACCGACGATGACGCCGGCGGCACCGGCCGAGAGGTAGCTGTGGTGCCGGAACTCCTCGCGGGCGTGGACGTTGGAGATGTGGACCTCGACATATCCGGCGCCGTCGGCAATCTCCGCCAGGGCGTCCTTGAGAACCACCGAGGTGTGGGTGAGTCCTCCGGCGTTGATGATCACCGCGTTCCCCTCATCGGCGGCACGGTGGATCCGGTCGAGGATCTCACCTTCACAGTTGGACTGGAAGAACTCGACCTCCACGCCCAGCTCGGTGGCGCGGGCGCGCAGCCCGTCCTCGATATCGGCCAGCGTGGTCGCGCCGTAGATGTCGGGCTGACGCTTGCCGAGCCGGTCGAGGTTCGGTCCGTTGACGACGAGGATGCTCATGTCTACTGCTCCTGGAGGGTGGCGGCGTAGGCGGCCTGCAGCGCAGCGTTCTCCGGGGCCTCGAGGCGCACCGGAGCGTAGGGCAGACCGTCACGGTCGGACAGGACGACTATGCGGATGTGACCGTCGCGGTTCTTCTTGTCGCGGCCCATGACCTCCAGCAGTTCCCCGAGGGACGCTCCGTCGTAGCTGGTCGGCAGACCGACGGAGGTGAGGATCCGTCGGTGGCGGGCCACGGCGTCCTCCCCGAGGAGACCGGCGGCGTGGGCCAGCTCCGCCTCGTAGACCATGCCGACAGCGACGGCCCAGCCGTGGCGCCAGCGGTAGTTCTCGTGCTGCTCGACGGCGTGACCGTAGGTGTGGCCGTAGTTGAGGATCTCGCGCAACGAGGATTCCCGCAGGTCCTGACCGACGACATCGGCCTTGACCTTCACCGACAGCTCGATGAGTTCGGGCAGTGCCCCGCGGGGGTCGAGTGCCGCGGCGGGATCGGCCTCGTAGATGTCCAGGATCTTCGGGTCACGGATGAACCCGGCCTTGACGATCTCGGCGGACCCGGCGGAGATCTCCTTGGCAGGCAGTGTGTCGAGGACATCGAGGTCCACCAGGACCGCCGAGGGCTCGTGGAAGGACCCGACGAGGTTCTTGCCGGCGGCGGTGTTGATGCCGGTCTTGCCGCCGACTGCTGCGTCCACCATCGCCAGCAGGGTCGTCGGGTACTGGACGACACGGATTCCACGCATCCAGGTGGCGGCGATGAACCCGGCGAGGTCGGTGGTCGCACCTCCGCCGACGCCGACGATGGCGTCCTGCCGGGACAGCCCGGCGTCCGCGCAGATGTCCCAGCACCCGGCGGCACCCGCGACGGTCTTGGCGTCCTCGGCATCGGGGATCTCGTGGAGGACCGGCTCGACACCGGTGGCACGCAGGCCCTCGGCGACACGCCGGGCCAGATCGGCCAGCGGAGGCTGATGGAGGATCACGGCACGGGCGGCACCAGGGACAGCGTCAGCGACATGACCGGTGAGGTTCCGGCCGATGACGACGTCATAGGGGTTGTCGGTGGCAACGTGGACGCGACGGACATCGGTCATGTCAGGCTCCTTGACTGGGCTGGTGTTTTCGAGGAACTGGAGAATCTCGGACACGGTCTGGCGCGGAGCATGCCCTTCGCTGGTCACGGTGAGGTCACTGACCTCGTCGTAGAACGGGGCACGCTCCGTCTGCAGCTGACGGTACCGGGCCACAGGATCCACCGAAGCGACGACGGGACGGTTCGTGTCCCCGGAGGTCCGGCGGACCCCCTCCTCGGGGGTGACCTTGAGGTGGACGACGAGTTCGTCGGCCAGCAGTGCGCGGGTCTGCGCCGAGATCACCGCACCACCACCGAGGGAGACGATGCCGTCGGTCTGCAGGGCCTCGGCGACGTGCCTCTCCTCGAGCTCACGGAAGGCGGGTTCACCGAGCTCGCTGAAGATCTCACCGCAGCGACGGCCGTAGTCCGCCTCGATGAGCGCGTCGGTGTCCACCACTGTGCAGCCCAGCGCCTTGGCGAGGTGACGGCCGACCGTGGACTTGCCGGCACCGGGCAGCCCGACGAGGACGAGACGGGGACGACGCTGTCCGGTCGTCATGTCAGTTCTCGTCCCAGCGCAGCCGGGACTCGACCTCGGCGAGGTAGGCGGCGTAGTTGCGCTTCGTCTCCGCCAGCGAATCCCCGCCGAACTTCTCGAGCAGGGAGCGGGCGATGACCAGGGCCACCATGGATTCGGCGACGACACCGGCAGCCGGGACCGCACAGACGTCCGAGCGCTGGTGGATGCCGGTGGCCTTCTTTCCGGTGTCGGTGTCGACGGTGGCCAGGGCACGCGGGACCGTGGAGATCGGCTTCATGGCGGCACGCACCCGCAGCGGCTCACCGTTGGTCATACCACCCTCCAGGCCGCCGGCCCGGTTCGTGTGGCGCTCGACGCCGTCCTCACCGACGAAGATCTCGTCGTGGGCCTCGGAACCACGGCGGCGGGCCTCGGCGAAGCCGTCGCCGACCTCGACACCCTTGATGGCCTGGATGCTCATCAGAGCCTGGGCCAGCTGGCCGTCGAGGCGTGCGTCCCAGGCGGTGTGGCTGCCCAGACCGACCGGCAGGCCGGTGACGACGACCTCGACGATGCCGCCGAGGGTGTCGCCGGACTTCTTCGCCTTCTCGATCTCCTCGATCATGGACTTCTCGTGGGCATCGGTCTGCGCGGTGAAGGCACGGACCGGGGAGGCGTCGACAGCGTCCAGATCGGCGGCGGTCGGCGCGGGGCCCTCGTAGGTGTCGGACGGGCCGATGGAGATGACGTGACTGACGACCTCGGAACCGGTGACCTCGCGCAGCAGGGCGCGGGCGACCGTCCCGGCGGCGACCCGGGCGGCGGTCTCGCGGGCGCTGGAGCGTTCGAGGATCGGCCGGGCCTCGGTGTGGCCGTACTTCAGCATTCCGGAGAGGTCGGCGTGACCGGGTCGCGGCCGGGTGAGCCGCGCGCCGCGTCCGGAGTTCATCTCCTTGACTGTCCCGGGGTCGTCGAGGTCCACCGGATCAGCGGACATGATGGTGGTCCACTTGGGCCACTCGGTGTTGCCGACCATCACCGCGACCGGGGAGCCGAGCGTCAGTCCGTGCCGGACGCCACCCAGGAAGGTGACCTCGTCGGCCTCGAACTTCATCCGGGCGCCGCGGCCGTAGCCGAGACGGCGGCGTGCGAGTTCACGGGAGACGTCCGCACGGGTGACGGGCACGCCGGCGGGCATGTTCTCCACGATGGTGACAAGGGCCTGGCCGTGGGATTCCCCGGCAGTCGTCCAACGAAGCATGCGCTTATTGTGGCACGTCTGTGTTCCGGACGTCACATGACCCCACCTCACGGGGTGGAACGCTCCCCGGCACGTCGTGTCACATCGTGAGAAGGACACTGAGCCAGGTTCCCGACAGCATCCCCGGACCGTGCGGCAGCCTCCGCCTGTCCACCCACGTCCCGCGCGGCATGAGCCCGAGACACAGAGTCACCACCGAGGACACCGTGACGGCGATCCACCATCCGACGGGACCACCGACGGCGGCCGCCACCGCCCCGAGAGAGAGCGCGAGCTTGGCGTCTCCCCCGCCGATGCGCAACCGACGGCTCACCTTCCCGGGCACCGTGCACAGGGCCCACCAGGCCAGAGCCCCGGTCAACGCCCACAGACGGCCGTCGAGGATGCACCACCCCCACACCACCGCCGCAGCGGACAGGGTCAGGACATCGGGCAGTCGACGCTGCCGCAGATCGCTGACACTCAGCGCGACCGTCCAGACCAGTGCCGCAGTCGGTACCGCCGCCGCCCACAGAGTCCCCCACACCGTGCTTCTCCCCCCTGTTGTCCCCGGTCCCCGGGACCCCGGCTCATCTACCGCGGAGCTCGAGGTGTCTCTGCAGTGCAGCGTACATGGCCTCAGCGGAGGCGGTGGCACCGGTGAACTGCCGGAACTGCTCGGCACCCTGCCCGGCCAGCATCAGCAGACCGTCAGCGACGGGACGTCCCGCGGCCACGGCCTCGGTCAGCAGGCGGGTGGGGTACGGGTCATAGACCACGTCGACGACCGCACCGGCCCGGGACAACTCACCGGTGTATCCACCGGCCGCGGACTCCGGGACGGTGGAGACCAGCACGTCACATCCGGCGGCCACTGAGGCTAGCTCCGGGGCATCCAGCCGGGTCCACGAGAACTCCATCCCGTAGCCTTCGACGAGATCCCTGAGGTTGAGCGCCTTGTCGGAGCGGGCGAGGACGTCCACCCGACGGACGCCGTGGGCCGCGAAGGCGGCCACGGTCGGACGGGCGGTTCCGCCGTTGCCGACGACAGCCGCACGGGTGGGCAACGCCTTGCCGAGGACGGCGTCGAGACAGGCCGTCACGCCGACGACATCGGTGTTGTCGGCCCGCCACCGTCCGGTGGGTGCACCGTTGCCGTCACGCAGCGGCACCAGGGTATTGGCGCTGCCGATGGCGGTGGCCCGGCCTGTGACCTCGTCGGCGAGAGCCAGGGCGTGGGGCTTACCCGGCATGGTGACGGAGAATCCCGCCACACAGGCGGGCGAGCCGGTGAGCAGACGCCGGATCTCGTCCTTCTCCCCCGCCTCGACCCGGACGTACCGGAAACCGGGGACGGTTCCCGCGTCCTCTGCGGCACCGGCGTGGATTACCGGGGACAGGGAATGTGCGACCGGTCGGCCGAGCACCGCGCAGAGGGTGAGGTGCGGAGAGCCGGCGGCGAGGGCGAGGAAGCCTTCGACGTCGTAGACGTCTGCGGACGGACTACCGGGCACTGTCGAGCACCCCGTTGGCGCGGGATTCCTCGATGGCGTCCTCGTGGGCCTGGAAGTCGCGGTTGAACACCGTGGTGCCCTCCTGGTCGACGGTCACGAAGTAGAGCCAGTCGCCCTCGGCGGGGCGTTCGACGGCCTGCAGCGCCTCCACACCGGGCGAGGCTATCGGGGTGTCCGGTAGACCCTTCTTGGCGTAGGTGTTCCACGGGGTCTGACGCTCGCGGTCCTCGTCGGTGGTGGCGACCTCCTGCTCGTCGACGTCGTAGTTGACGGTCGAGTCGAACTGGAGCATCTGGTCTTCATTGAGGCGGTTGAGGATGACGCGGGCGACCTTGTCGAAGTCACCGGCGGGGGCCTCGCGCTCGACGAGCGACGCGGCGGTGAGCACCTGGTAGGGCGTCAGGCCGACATTCGAGGCCATCTCCACCAGACCCGTGCCCTCGTACTCGGTGACGGATGAGGTCACCAGTTCACGGACGATGTCCACCGGCTCAGCGGTCGGATTGAAGACGTGGATGCCGGGCGAGATGAGGCCCTCGATACGTCGGCCGTCATCACCACGGGCGTCGACCTCGGTGGCGGCCCAGTCGGGGACGCCCAGCTCGGCGGGGGCGGTCGAGGCGATGACTTCATGGAACTGATCGACGGTCACGCAGTTCTCGAGGCCGTCGGTGAGACCTTCACGGCAGGAGTTCTGGGCGATCATCGACAGGATGCCGGTGCGTGGGTCACCACCGACGACGGTGGTGTCGTCGAGAGTGGAACCGTTGGGCACGTCGATGACGCCGAGCCGGCGTTCGTCGTCCGTGAGGGCGTCGAGGGCGGAGTCCGCCGACATCTTCTCCTGCAGTGCGTAGTAACCGGCCTGTAGGTCGCGGAATTCACCCGCCTGCTCGGCGCGGTCGGCGGCGCTGATCATCGCGGAACGGGAACCCACCACATTGTCGTCGAGAAGCTGCGGGACAAGGCCGGAGACGGTGTCTCCGTCCTCGACACGCACCAGGACGACCTTGCCGTTGCCGTCACCGTCATAGTCCCTGGTTCCGACGACCTCGCGCTGCCAGTAGACATAGGCGACGACGAAGACCAGGAGGATGACCAGGGCCGCGCCGACGGCGATGGACCACTGACGGCGACGACGGTATCTCGGGGAGATGGAGGTTGTACTCGGCATTGCTGTAGTTCTCCGCGCCTTTCCAGAGCACGGGGGTGCTCACAGGGGATACTGCATTCTCAGTCGATCATTCTCGCACAAAAAGATCACGAATCGTTATCTGACCCGTCGTGTCTCGCGAGAAACGCCTTCCGCGCGTCCAACCACCCCTGCAGAATGTGCACGGCAGCGGCCTGGTCGATGCGCGACCGCCCCTTCTTCTGGTTCACCCCTGAGGCGTGCATGGCGTTCGTCGCGGCCATGGTCGACATGCGCTCATCGACAAGCCGGACGGGGATGTCGAGCGTCTTCCGCAGCCTGGTGGCGTAGTTCTCCGCCCGGCGGGTCGACTGCGTGCGATGGGACCGCAAGGACACGGGCAGACCGACGACGACCTCGACGACGAAGTTCTCGGCGATGAGCTCGAGCACGTGGTCGAACTCCTCCCCGGGCCAGGCGCCGCTGGCCCTGTCCGCCTGCACGGTCTCCAGTGGTGTGGCGAGGATGCCGTCGGGGTCGGACAGCGAGACCCCGATCCGTACGGTGCCGACATCGAGACCGAGGCGTCGACCCCGACCCGGATCGTCCTCACCGGGGCGGTCCGGCACCGGATCCGGCCGCTGCTGCCGCTGCTCAGTCACGTCGACCCCGCGTCCTACTTGGCGCCGGTGGCGTCGGCGACGACGTCGCGCACAGCCTTGACGGCTGTGTCGATACCGGCGGCGTCGGAACCGGAGCCCTGGGCCATGGCGGGCTTGCCGCCACCGCGTCCACCGATGTAGGGGGCGACGGTCCTGATGATGTCCCCGGCCTTGACGCCGGCGGCGACGGCGGCATCGGTGGCGGCGGCGATGAACGGCACCTTGCCTGACTCCGGGTCGGCGGAGATGAAGAAGATCACACCCGCCTCCGAACCGGCGCGGGACTTCGCCTCGGTGGCGAGGGTGCGCAGGTCAGCTGCAGCGATACCGTCCGGGACGCGGGCCGAGACGACGCGGACATCGCCGATCACGGTGGCCTGCAGGAGGTAGTCGCCGACCTTCGCGGACAGCTCTGCGGTGCGGAACTGGGCGAGACGCTTCTCCGCCTCGTTCAGGCGCGCGGTCAGTGCCTCCACCCGGTCCGGCAGCTCCTCGGACGGGATGCGTAGGCGAGACGCCAGCGCGCTGGAGAGCTTGTACTGGTCGGAGAGGAAGCGGAAGGAGTCCACACCACTGTAGGCCTCGATACGACGGACACCGGAGCCGACCGAGGACTCACCGAGCACGGCCACCGGGCCGATCTGCGAGGAGTGCTCGACGTGGATACCACCGCACAGCTCCATGGAGAACGGGCCGCCGATCTCGACGACGCGCACCTCGGAACCGTAGTTCTCGCCGAACAGCGCCATCGCACCCATCGCCTTGGCCTCGTCGAGGCTGGTCTCGATGGTGTTGACCTGGTAGTCGGCGTCCACCGCCTCATTGGCGATGAGCTCGATGCGACGCAGCTGGTCGGCGGTGAGCTGCTCACCGTAGTTGAAGTCGAAGCGCAGGTAGCCGGGCTTGTTCAGCGAACCGGCCTGGACAGCGGTCGGGCCGAGCACCTGGCGCAGGGCGGCGTGGATCATGTGCGTTCCGGAGTGCGCCTGGCGGGCCTTGTGACGCCAGGTGGGGTCGACGGTGGCGGTGACCCGCTGGCCGACGGCGAACTCACCGCCGGTGACGGTGACATTGTGCAGCCAGACCTTCTTACCGGTCTTCTGCACGTCCTCCACGGTCGCGGCGCCGCCGGTGCCGGTGATCCGGCCACGGTCGGCGAGCTGTCCACCGGCCTCGGCGTAGAAGGGGGTCCGGTCAAGGATGAGCTGGACCTTCTGCCCCTCGCCGACACGCTCGACGAGAGCACCCTCGGCGACGATACCGAGGATGGATCCCTCAGCCTCAGTGCTGTCGTAGCCGAGGAAGACGGTCGGGTGGTTGTCGACGAAGGGCCGGTAGACGGCGACGTCGGCATGGTCGTGCTTCTTGGCACGGTTGTCTGCCTTCGCCCGGGCCTTCTGCTCGGCCATGCGAGCGTCGAAGCCCTCCTTGTCCACGGTCAGCCCGGATTCGGCCGCCATCTCGACGGTGAGGTCGATCGGGAACCCGTGGGTGTCGTGCAGCGAGAACGCGGCATCTCCGCTGAGCTCGGTCAGGCCGGAACCCTTGACCTGGGAGGCGACGGTCTCGAACAGTCGGGTGCCGGACTCGAGGGTCTTGAGGAAGGCGGTCTCCTCACCCACGGCGACGGCGCGGATGCGCTCCCAGTTGTCGGCGATCTCCGGGTAGGACGGCGTCATGGTGGAACGCACGGTGTCCATGAGCTTCTCCATGGTCACACCGGTGGCACCGAGCAGACGGGCGGAACGGATGATGCGGCGCAGCAGACGGCGCAGGATGTAGCCACGACCCTCATTGCCCGGGGTGACGCCGTCGAGGATGAGCATCAGACCGGTGCGGCAGTGGTCGGCGATGACGCGGAAACGGATGTCATCGGTGTGCGCGGCGTGGTACTCGGCCGACTCGGTGTCGCCGGCCTTGATGAGCTGCTCGCTTCGGCCGTAGGTGGCGCCGGTGAGCTCCTCGGCGACCTTGATCACCGGGGCGAGGAGGTCGGTCTCGTAGACGTTCTCGACACCCTGGAGGATGCAGGCGACACGCTCGACACCCATACCGGTGTCGATGTTCTTCTTGGGCAGCGGACCGACGATCTCGAAGTCATCCTTGCCGATGCCCTTACCACGCTCGTTCTGCATGAACACGAGGTTCCACAGCTCGATGTAGCGGGTGTCGTCGACGACCGGTCCGCCGTACTCGCCGTACTCCTCGCCACGGTCGTAGTAGATCTCCGAGCAGGGACCGCACGGGCCCGGGACCCCCATTGACCAGTAGTTGTCCGCCATGCCGAGACGCTGGATCCGCTCGGCGGGAACACCGATCTTCTCCTCCCAGATCTGGGCGGCCTCGTCGTCGTCGAGGTAGACCGTGACCCAGAGACGGTCCTTGTCCAGGCCGAAACCGCCCTCGTCGACCGGATCGGTCAACAGCGACCAGGCGTGACTGATCGCACCTTCCTTGAAGTACTGGCCGAAGGAGAAGTTGCCGGCCATCTGGAAGAAGGTGTTGTGGCGGGTGGTGATACCCACCTCCTCGATGTCGAGGGTGCGCACACATTTCTGGATGGAGGTCGCGGTGCCGTTGGGGAACGGCGGGTTCTGCTCGCCCAGGAAGTAGGGCTTGAAGGGCACCATACCGGCGTTGACGAAGAGCAGGTTCGGGTCGTCGAGGATCAGCGAGGCGCTGGGCACCTCTGCGTGACCGGCCTTGACGTAGTGGTTGATGAATCGCTCGCGGATCTCATGCGTCTGCACGGTGTCGGAAACCTTCTTGCTTGTCTCGGGGCTTTACCGGGGAAGAGTCTACCTGCCGCCGCGGACTATCCCACGCAGGGTGTCCAGGGTGGAGGCGATCTGTCGTTCCCGGCCATGGTCGGTAGGGTGGTAGTACTCAGCGTCGGAGAGGTCCTCGGGCAGATAGTCCTGGGTGAGGACGCCACGCGGGTCCTCATGGGGGTAACGGTAGCCGACGGCGTTGCCGAGGCCCTCCGCCCCCGAATAGTGACCGTCACGCAGGTGGGGCGGGACCACGGACCCCTTGCCGTCCCGGACATCAGCGAGGGCGGCGTCGATGGCGGTGATGACCGCATTGGACTTCGCTGCGGTGGCGAGATGGACGGTGGCCTGGGCCAGCGGGATGCGACCCTCCGGCATACCGATGAAGCTCACCGCCTGGTGGGCGGCTACGGCGGTCTGCAGCGCGGTCGGGTCCGCCATCCCGATGTCCTCGGAGGCGTGGACGACGAGCCGACGGGAGATAAACCGGGGATCCTCCCCGGCGTCGATCATCCGGGCCAGGTAGTGGAGGGCGGCGTCCGGGTCCGAGCCGCGGATGGACTTGATGAAGGCACTGACGATGTCGTAGTGCTGGTCACCGTCGCGGTCGTAGCGGGCTACGGCCTTGTCGGTGGACCGGGCGACGACGTCGACGGTCACTTCCCCACCGCTGTCCTCGACGGACTCCGCAGCGGCCTCGAGGTAGGTCAGGGCGCGTCGGGCGTCGCCGGCGGCCAGGGCGGTCAGCCGGTCGCATGCCTCGTCGGCGAGGGTGATCTTCCCGTCGTAGCCGCGCGGGTCCTCGATCGCCCGGCGTAGCAGCGTGGAGATGTCGGCCGGCGCGAGTGGCCTGAGCTGGACCAGCAGGGAGCGCGAGAGCAACGGGGCGACGACGGAGAAGCTGGGGTTCTCGGTCGTCGCGGCGACGAGCAGGACCGTCCGGTTCTCCACGGCGGAGAGCAGGGCGTCCTGCTGTGTCTTGGAGAACCGGTGGACCTCGTCGATGAAGAGCACGGTGGGGATCCCGTCGGCGAGTCGCCGACGGGCGTCGGCGATGACCGAGCGGACCTCCTTGACCCCGGAGGTCAGGGCGGAGAGCGCCTCGAAACGGCGTCCCGAGCTACCGGCGATGAGGGACGCCACGGTCGTCTTCCCGGTGCCGGGCGGACCGTAGAGGATCACGGAGGATTCACCGCGACCGTCGATGAGACGCCGTAGCGGCGAGGACTCTCCCAGGACGTGTGACTGCCCGACGACCTCGTCGAGGGTGCGAGGACGCATCCGCACCGCCAACGGGGCGTGTGCCCCGGGGTGGAAGTAGGCGTCCGCCGAACGCGACGGCGGCACCGGGTCGCCGGCCCCGCCCACCGGCTGCCCGACGCCGAAGAGACCGTCGTCCACGGGGATCAGCGCGACCGGATGTCGGTGCGGGTCTGCGGGACCGCCCCCAGCTCCGCGAGCCGGGACAGCAGCGCCCCGGCGAAGCCGGCCACCTCACCGTAGCGGGAGTCACCGCGCTCCTGCTCCGAGGCCGCCGTGGCGTACCGGCGGACGGATTCGACGGTCGTCGCGAAGTCCGCGAGGTGGGTCTCGGGCAGTCGATCGAGCTTGCGGGCACCGTCGGCGGCGGAATCCGCGTCCTCGATCACGGCGAGGGTGCCGTGGTACAGCAGCGACAGGCTCATCAGGGCCCACGCGATGAGCGAGGTCATCAGGGCGTAGGTGAGGCGCTCACGGTCGCGCACATTCGGCCACACCGAGACGACCTCGGAGGACCATGCCTCGATGAACTCCGCGGATTCCTGCTCGTCGAGCAACGGCGTGCTGATGTCATGGGGGAATCCGGCGATCACGCAGGCCACGTCGAAGACGATGTCGCGGAAACCGGCCCACTCGAAGTCGAGGAACACGACCCGGTCGGACAGCATGATGTTGTCCGGGGTGAGGTCGAAGGGGCTGAAGGCCCGCAGTCGGGAGCGGGACTGGCGGAGCCCCGCCTCCTCCGCGAACCCGGCGACCGTGTCGCTGATCTCCACACCACTGCTGCGCAGCAGGTCGAGACCCTGGGACACCAGGGCCGCGACATCGACGTCGCGCTCCCCCGCCTGCTCCGGCGGCAGGTCGTGGCGCGAGTACTGACGCCGGTTGAGGGTGTCGAAGGACTCCTCACCGTCGGCGGTGGCCACCTGCATCCTGCCCAGGGCTCGGCCGAGCTTGCGGAGGGCCGACGCCCGACGCTCGGCGTCCTCGATGATGAGGATGTCCGAGAAGCTCTCGCCGGTACCGGCGTCGGAGAGCACGATGATGCGCTCGTCGATGTCATGGGCGAGCAGCAGTGGACCGGGCCGGTTCTCCGACGGGAGGGTGTTGGTGTACTGGTAGGCGACGACCTCACGGATCATCGCCGCATTCGCCTCCGCCTCCTCAGGCGTGCCCTCGGCCACGGCGGGGAGCTGCTTGATGACGAGGGACCGTTCCTGGAGGAAGGGGTTCGGGGTCACTTTCGCGCGCAGGACCAGGGAATCACTGGATCCCCCGAGGTCCTCGGGGTGGGTGAGCTCTGGGGTGCCCCCGAACCGGCGGCCCAGCAGATGGGCGGCCCGGTCAAGGACAGTGTCGATACTCAGCACGGCGGTTCCTTACGCAGGTGGTCGGTAGAACTACTCGGCAGCCGGGGCGGCGGCATCCGGCTTCTTCAGCTTGGCGTCGATGCCGGCTTCCTTGCGCTGCTGGGCGGTGATCGGGGCCGGCGCCTCGGTCAGCGGGTCCACTCCGCCACCGGACTTCGGGAAGGCGATGACATCGCGGATGGACTCGTAGCCGCCCAGCAGGGACACGATGCGGTCCCAGCCGAAGGCGATGCCGCCGTGCGGCGGGGCGCCGAAAGCGAAGGCGTCCAGGAGGAAGCCGAACTTCTCGCGGGCCTCCTCCTCGCTGATGCCCATGACCGCGAAGACGCGCTCCTGGACGTCGCGCTGGTGGATACGGATGGAACCGCCACCGATCTCGTTGCCGTTGCAGACGATGTCGTAGGCGTAGGCCGTGGCCTCGCCGGGATTCTCGTCGAAGGAGTCGATCCACTCCGGCTTCGGGGAGGTGAAGGCGTGGTGGACGGCGGTCCACTTCGAGTGTCCGAGGGCGACATCACCGGAGGCGGTGGCATCGGCGGCGGGCTCGAACAGCGGGGCGTCGACGACCCAGGTGAAGGCCCAGTCACCCTCCTTGATGAGGCCGAGACGCTCGGCGATCTCACCACGGGCGGCACCGAGCAGGGCGCGGGAGGGCTTGACCTCACCGGCACCGAAGAAGATGCAGTCACCCGGCTTGGCACCGACGTGGGCTGCGATGCCTTCACGCTCGGCGTCGGTGATGTTCTTGGCGACCGGGCCGGTCAGGGTACCGTCCTCGCCGACGAGAATGTAGGCGAGACCCTTGGCTCCGCGCTGCTTGGCCCACTCCTGCCAGGCATCGAGGGTACGGCGCGGCTGGGAGGCGCCACCCTCCATGACCACGGCGCCGACGTAGGGAGCCTTGAAGACGCGGAAGGAGGTGTCCTTGAAGAACTCGGTGCACTCGGTGATCTGGATGTCGAAGCGCAGGTCCGGCTTGTCGGAACCGTACTTCTCCATGGCCTCGGCGTAGGTCATCCGCGGGATCGGGGTCTGGATGTCGTAACCGATCTCCTTCCACACGGCGGCGAGGATCTTCTCGGCGAGGGCGATCACGTCGTCCTGGTCGACGAAGCTCATCTCGACGTCGAGCTGGGTGAACTCCGGCTGACGGTCGGCGCGGAAGTCCTCGTCGCGGTAGCAGCGGGCGATCTGGTAGTAGCGCTCCATGCCGGCGACCATGAGCAGCTGCTTGAACAGCTGCGGGGACTGCGGCAGGGCGTAGAAGCTGCCCGGACGCAGGCGGGCCGGAACCAGGAAGTCCCGGGCGCCCTCAGGGGTTGAGCGGGTGAGGGTCGGGGTCTCGATCTCGGTGAAGTCCTCAACGGACAGGACACCGCGGGCTGCCTCGCTCACCTTGGACCGCAGGCGCAGGGCGCGGGCCTGACGTTCACGGCGCAGGTCCAGATAGCGGTACTTCAGACGGGTCTCCTCACCGACCTCGCCACCGGTGGTGTCCTCGATCTGGAAGGGCAGGGCGGTGGACTCGTTGAGGATCTCCAGGTCGGAGACGTTGATCTCGACGGCGCCGGAGGAGAGGTTCGGGTTCTCGGAACCCTCCGGACGGGCCTCGACGATCCCGGTGACCTTGAGGCAGTACTCGCTGCGCAGGTCGTGGGCACGCTCGGCGATCTCATTCTCGCGGAAGACGACCTGGGCGAGACCGGAGCGGTCCCGCAGGTCGATGAAGATCACTCCACCGTGGTCACGCCGACGGGCGACCCACCCGGTGAGAGTGACCTCCTTTCCGGTGTCGTCGGAGCGAAGGTCGCCACACAGATGCGTCCGCAGCACGTCGCGTTGTCCTTTCGGATGAGGTTGATGGGCGGCGCGAAGTCGGCCTCCCCGGTGTTACCCGTACAGGTCCCGGGATCACCGGACGCACTGCACGCATGTCGGACGTCCACCCTACTCCCCCTGCCCTGGGCGAGTCGGGGGTGGGTGTGCCCCTGCCCCGTCGCCACCGTAACCGCCACAGCAACCGCCACAGCAACCGCCACAGAACAACTACCGTGGAGGTATGACCGAGAACAGTTCCGAGAACACACCCCGTCGTCCCGATTCCGACGGTATCCCCGATCAGCTCACTGTGGAGGACACCATCGTCACTCCTCTGGACAAGCGTGACGTCTACCGTTACTTCTGGTTGATCAACCAGGTGGTCCTCGTGGTTTCCGCGGTGGTCGCGGTCTGTGCGATCGTCTACGGACTGGCTGCCGGTGAATCGGACTCCTGGATCTCCGGTGTCGGTGCCGCCATCATCAGCATGCTCTCCGTCATCGGGCTGCTGCTGGCCCGTCTGGGCAGCGACCTCAAGTACGCGGGACGGATATGAGAGCCCGGAACAACCCTTCCGGATCGTCGGTGGTGATCTGGTCGACCCCGAGGTCGATGAGCGCCCGTGCCTGACCGAGCGACTCCGTGTCCGGACCTTCGAGGGTGTAGGCGTCCACCTCCCGTTCTGCGGCGTGGAAGGTCGACACGATATCCGTACCTGTCTGCGCCACTGCGAGGATGATCCGGCGGTCGAGGTAGATCATCCGGGCATCCCGGTCGGCGTCCAGTGCCGCCGTGACGAAGCCGTCGACGTCCCCGGCCCGGCGGAGGCGGCGCACCGAAGACCGGGTGCACGGGTCATGACCGGTCGCCATGCGGGAATCCCGTCCGGCGATCCGGGCGACGGCCACAGGGTCGTTGCCGGAGACGATGACCGCGTCGGCGAAGGAGCCGACGGCCACGGCGATCCGTTCCGCGACCGCCGGCGTGAGCACCCCGGCGGTGTCCTTGATGTCCAACTGGAGCCGGGCGGTGGCCGGGAGAGCCGTGACTCCCCGGTCGACCAGTGCCTCGCCGACCGCGGACAGCTGAGTCGACTCCCTGGTCGGGACGCGTCGCCACCACCGCAGGGCGTCATGCCGGATCACCGGTTCTCCGCCGGGGCCGGTACGCACGTCGATTTCCACACTCGCCCCGCACGCCAGCCCCTCGACGATGCGGTCGAGGGTGAACGGGGCATCCGCGGCGGTACGGCGGGCCCGGTGCCACTTCAACCGGGTGACCAGGCCGTCGCAGTGGATGTCGGTGGGCGTCGGGGGCGTCATAGGCGTCACAGCCCCAGGAATACCAGGTAGACCTGCCAGATGACGACGGCGGTGAAGCCCAGCAGCAGTGCCTGGTCCCAGACTCCCGAGGTGCGGATGGTCACGACACCGGGCAGCGTCCAGTTCCACCAGCGTTTCCCGCCCCTCGGGATCACCGGCGAGGTCAGGGGCACTCCGGATTTCGTCATAAGGTCCCCCGCCAGGTGGACGAGGACACCTGCGGTGACGGCGGACGCCGGCATCAGGGGCGTGTGGAGGGCAGGGACCGTCTGGTAGGCGGCGATCCCCAGACCAGCGGCGGCGATGATCACGACCAGTCCCGCCCTCTCTTTCGCCCACTGCGGGAACAGTCCCCTTAGTGCCAGTCCGGAGAAGAACACCAGCATCCCGACCACTCCGTTGTCCCCGCAGGCGCCTCCGATACTCCAGGCCAGGAATCCCGCGAGCAGGGCGAACCACAGTGTGTGCGTGACGGTGCGGTGTCCGCCTCGGACCCTGGCGTCCTTCCTGGTACCGGTGACGTCGACGACAAGGACGCTGAGGGAGGCCACGGCGCGCGCGAGCAGTCCGGTGACCGGCCCGAAGGCGCGGGCGACCGTGGAGCCGGGTGCGTCGAGGTCGGGCAGCAGGGCTGCCCCCGCGGTGATGCCCGTGTAGGCGAGGATCTCGGCGGTGGTCGTGGCTCCACCCCAGGCGACGGGCAGTGTGGTGGCGAGCACGAGTCCTGCGGCAGCTCCGGACATCGCGTGGGTGGGGCCCTGAACCACGGTCTGCTCCCCCTTCTGCCGGATACGGAAAACCCCCGACCGGGTATCCCTGGTCGGGGGTGGTGTAGTGCGTCATCAGGGACTCGAACCCCGAACCCGCTGATTAAGAGTCAGCTGCTCTGCCAATTGAGCTAATGACGCAGAAGTCCACCGGACATCGCCGGCAACGGATGGATACTATAGGCGCTCATTCTCGCTGAGGCAATTTCGCTGGTCACAGATGATTGATCAACCCCACCAGTCACACCAGTAACACTGGTATCGCATAGATGACACGGCACTGTTATGGTGACATGCATGGATATCATCGCGCTCATCACAGACTTCCTCGGCCGCGCCGACATGGCCGCCTACAACAACTGGGACATCGTCAGCCGCATCCTCGACGCGATCATCCCGGACGCCGCCGCCAACTACCAGCCCTGACCTGACCTACGGACAGACCACGTCCAGCACATGGTGGACGCACCCGGACTCCAGTGACCGATGCATCCCCATGTAGTCACCGTCCATCTGCACGTCCGCCGGCTCATTGCTGGTGAACACGACCCGCTCGACATCATCGTCCCGGAACAGATGTGCTGCCCGGGGGTCGGCGGACCCGGCGAGCAGTTGCGCCCCCAGCATGAGATTGCGGAACGCCGACAACGAGGTCGCCGCCGCAATGCCCAACCCGTGATCGAAGTCGGTGCCCGGATTCGTCCGGATCGCCCGGGGCCCCAGATAGGTCCACGGGCTGGCGTTGCTGACGAACCCGAACCGCGCCCCCTCGACCGCCGGGTGTCCCGGCACCTCGACGGTGAACGTCGGCGACGGGTGCTTCGTCGACAGGAACGACGACACAGCCGTCGTCACGTACCGCAGGTTCGTCATCTTCTTCCCCGCAGCGCGCTGCTCCTCCATCCGCCGGATGACGATGGCGTCCATGCCCATCCCGGCATTGAACAGGAACCACCGGTTGAGGGCGTGTCCCAGTCCCACCGTGCGACGGGAACCGCGGTCCAGCCCCGCGAAGAGCTGGTCGACGGCACGGTCCGACCTCCGGTCGATGCCGAGCGCCCGGGCGAAGACATTGGCGTTGCCGCCGGGTACCACGCCGATCGCGGGCAGATCGGCCGCGGCGGGGCGGTCGGACCGGTCCGGCGCCCCGAGCAGGCCGTTGACCGTCTCATTGACTGAGCCGTCGCCACCGTGGACGACTACCGCGTCGAAGCCTTCCTCCGCTGCCCGGGCCCCGAGTTCCGCGGCGTGTCCGCGGTGTGTCGTAGGCACCGCCTCAACGTTGTAGCGCTGCGTCAGCGCCCCGGTGAGGGCTTCCCGTCCTTCCTCGGTGGTGGAGGTGGCGTAGGGGTTGGTGATCAGCATGACTCGCACAGGCGACGATGTTACCGGGGTTTGAAAAGACCCGGGCACCGCACTCGGTAGGCTGGGGGCCATGAAATACATCTCCACGCGCGATGCGCAGGCCACGCCCGTCGATTTCACCGATATCCTGCTCGGCGGACTGGCCCCCGACGGCGGTCTGTACCTGCCGCAGGAGTACCCGTCGGTGGACTCCGCGACGCTGGACCGGTGGCGTTCCGTCCTCGACAACGAGGGCTACGCCGCTCTCGCCGCCGAGGTCGTCTCGCTGTTCAACGACGACATCCCCGTCGAGGACCTCGAGGGCATCACCTCCCGGGCATACTCCACGCCGAAGTTCGCGTCCGCGCAGATCGTCCCGGTCACCGACCTGGAGCCGGGTGTGAAGATCGCCCACCTGTCCGAGGGGCCCACCGCGGCCTTCAAGGACATGGCCATGCAGCTGCTCGGTGAGCTGTTCGAATACGTGCTGCGCCAGCGCGGCGAGACCATCAACATCCTCGGCGCGACGAGCGGCGACACCGGGTCCTCGGCCGAGTACGCCATGCGCGGACGCGCCGGCATCCGGGTGTTCATGCTCACCCCGGCCGGCCGGATGACGCCTTTCCAGCAGGCACAGATGTTCGGCCTGGACGACCCCAATATCTTCAACATCGCCCTTGACGGTGTCTTCGATGACTGCCAGGACATCGTCAAGGGTGTCTCCGGGGATGCCGCATTCAAGGCCGAGTACCACATCGGTGCGGTCAACTCGATCAACTGGGCTCGGCTGATGGCCCAGGTCGTCTACTACGTCTCCAGCTGGATCCGTGCCACCGACTCGGTGGAGCAAAAGGTCTCTTTCTGCGTGCCGACCGGCAATTTCGGTGATGTCTGCGCCGGCCACATCGCCCGGCAGATGGGTGTGCCGATCGACCGGCTCATTGTCGCGACCAACGAGAACGACGTCCTCGACGAGTTCTTCCGTACCGGCGACTACCGCGTCCGTACCTCCGCTGAGACGTTGGCGACCTCCAGCCCGTCGATGGACATCTCCAAGGCCTCGAACTTCGAGCGGTTCATCTTCGATGTCCTCGGACGCGATGCCGCCCGCACCGCCGACCTCTTCGGCACCCAGGTGAAGCAGGGCGGGTTCTCCCTGGCCGCAGACCCTGCCTTCCCGGAGGTGGACAAGGACTACGGCTTCGCCTCGGGCTCCTCCACACACACCGACCGCCTCGACACCATCCGGTACTGCTGGGAGTCCGCCGGAGTACTCGTCGACCCGCACACCGCTGACGGTGTGAAGGTCGCCCGCGACTACCTCGCCACCCACCCGGACGCTGCCCCGGTCATCTGCCTGGAGACCGCGCTGCCGGTGAAGTTCGCCGGCACCATCCGAGAGTCCATCGGTTCCGAGCCGGAGGCGATGACCCCGGAGCGGTTCCGCGACATCCTCGCGGCCGACCGGCACGTCACCGACCTGCCCAATGACATCGACGCGGTGAAGGACTTCATCCGGACCTCCATCGCCGACGTCCAAGTCTAGGTTCCCTCTCCCCCGATGCCGACGCTGCACATCACCCTGGGTTTCCCCGCCTCCGGGAAGACGACGTGGGCGGAGGCCTTCTGTGCGGAGACCGGTGCGGTGAACATCAGCCGCGACGATATCCGCCGCACCCTGCGGATCGGCCAGCACGGCACACAACGGAAGGAGGACGCCGTCATCTCGGTGCAGTCCGCCCTGTCCGCCGCCACGGTCGACACTGGGATCAACTCCACATGCGCCTGACCGGGGACCAGCGTCCCGACCGGATGGTGAAGGACACTCTGGTCCGGGATCACATCGAGGGGCATTTCCGCATCCGTTACCGCCTCGATGAACGGCAGCAGGTGGTGGACCACTACCGGACTGTCGGGCTGAAGGTGTTCCAGATGCAGCCGGGTGATTTCTGACGGGCGGGGTGCCGGCTACGGAGTCCCGGGCTTGACGGGGTTGGTCCAGTGCTCCTGACCACAGATCGGCAGCCATTCCACCGGACTTCCATCCGGCCAGATCTCTGCGGGCGCCCACCCGGAACAGTCAACGGTCTGTCCGGGGACGCCGCTGAACAGTGAGCCGGTGATCTGGGTGAACAGCCCGATGATCGATTCCAGGATCGTGACGACGAAGCTCATGGGTTCTCCTCAATTCTCGTTCTTCCGGACTGAACGTACCCCGTCCCTCCAACTGAGTGGATGCTTCCCGTCTTTCCCGAGACCCCATCCGGGGGGTGAGAACCGGCGGTACCTGTTGACCGACATTCACTCAGGACCGGCACAGGCAGAACGGATGCCCGACCGGGTCCAGGAAGACCACGAAACCTTCCCTGTCCGCTTCCCCTGGTTGCACAGCATGTCTGGAGGCACCCAGCGCGACGGCGGTCCTCTCCGCCTCCGGGATACCGCTCACCCAGAAGTCGAGGTGTGCCTGCTGTGGCACCGGCCCCTCGGGCCACACCGGTGCACGGTAGTCATCCACCCGTTGGAATCCGAGGGAGAATCCCGGCTCCGCGACATCCGGTGGTCGGTCCGAGACCCACTCCGGGTGAAGGACATCAGGTTCGTCGGGCCCGGGTCGTACCACTTCCCACCCCAACAGCGTCGCGTAGAATTCCGCGAGGTCGACAGCGTCCGGGCAGTCCAGGGCGACAACGATGCGGTTCGGAGTGATGTGGTCCATAGCGCCAGGATAAACCGTCGGTGCGTCCGATCCGGGGGTGGCGGGCCCGTGAAAAACCGCCTGTCACATGGCGACAGGCGGATCAGGCGTGGACTCTCGTCAGTTGGCCGTCGATCGGGCCGGGAGGACGCCCAGTCCGGTGCTGGCGGCGCCTCCCGCCCTCTGAACCGGGGAAAAGTACCAGTTGATGATCTCTGCGAGTCGGTCGTACATGGGACCCATTCCTTTCAGGGGTCGGTGCGGTGCGTGTCCGAGTGACTCACCAGAACGCGGGGTTAATTCCGTTGAGGGTATGTCCTACTGTGGGAGATGTCAAGTAATTGGGAAAAAGTGCCAGGCCACTCCGCATGTCGAGCATCGCACATCCGAGCACCCGTGATCCCTCGGGTCCACACCACCGCGACGTAAGGTAAATCGAACACGTGCATGTTTTCGGTGTCGCATGTACCATAGGAAGCGAGACACTCTCCACCCACACCACCACCGGAGACACCATGCACCGCCACACCTTCGTCCACCGACGAACCACACACATGATCGACCTACTGGACAACCTCCTCACCCCGTCTCCACCACCACCGTCCTGGTCGATTGTCACCAACCCCCACCCCGCCGCGACAGCGAAACTACGCATCAACCGCCACGAACTCGACCTCGCCGCCACC
>NZ_JALAGU010000023.1 GCF_022712275.1 Corynebacterium sp.
CAATAAACCCCATAAAGAGCCATCACTGGCAAAAATAAATATACTGAACTGCTGACATCCAAAAAATGAATATCCACGCATGCTCCCGGTCGGGGGACCGGGAAACCATGCGCCGGTCACAACAACCGACAGAACAGACCTGAGATTCAGTATTTAACACGCAGTCACCCACGTGCCGGCACCAACCCAAGTCATCATCTGCCGACCATGCGACAAAAACTTGATTCATCACGCTATTGAGTTCTCAAACAACATCCGCACACAACGAATCACTCACCCTTGATCAGGCGAGCTCCGAAGCGGCTGTGACCGATACTGTACAACACCCGGTGCACGAGGGCAAACCGAAGATGTCCGCCGGGTAAACAGTCCGTTACCCGATGTGACGTACACGTTCCAGCGCCGTTGTCCTCCGCCTCAGTCCTCGTCCCTCTCGGGCCGGTGACCGGCGGTATCGGTCGCGCTGACCAGACATAATCTACACAGCACCCCTCAGCGCCACAAACCTGCTGGTCGGAGACGATTTTACGTTGGCACCAGTTCGCCATGCCCCGGACTTCGCGCATGGAACAGCGCGACGCCAGCCGGGTCAGCAGCGGCACGAGCCCCATGCCACCGCCCCGCGCCAGCACCGCGTGCTCCGGATCCGGTTCGCTGAGCCACAGTCCGAGGTCGTGGGCGCGGACGCCCAGCTCGGTGTACTCCACGTGGCGGGGGGCGATGATCCAGGTGCGGTCCGGATCCGCAGTGATCTCGCCGAGAAGGACGCTGTAGCGGAGATCACGGTTCTGGATGTCTCTGGATGTCAAAGCCCCGGTAGCGCTCGTCGAGCAGTGTGACCTGCGCGCGGACTCCCCGCCCGATCACCAGGCTGGCCAGGGTCTCCTGTCCGCGCGAGAGTGAGGGGAACCGGGCTTTCGGGTCAACTCCGAAGCGCCCGACCAGCTCCGTGGCGAAGGACTCGTCCCAGCTGGTCCACCGGGCGGCTGCGATGTCCATGAGCGTCCGCACCGACATGTTCGGCGGATAGGGAACGTCCGCGCCGGCGGGAACGAGGTGGTCGAGGACGCCACGGTTGTCCCACACCGGGGGACGCATCACCCTCCTCACCGAGCGTCAGTGTGCCGCTGACGCGGATCTGCCCGGCGAGGGTCCGCAGCAGCGTCGCCTTACCGGCACCGTTGCGGCCGATGAGACCGCGGACGTGTCCGAGCGGGATCTCGCAGGTCACAGCGTCCAGCGCGGTGGTGCGCCCGCACTTTTTCGTGACCTCGCGGAGGTGGAAGGCGGCGTCGGTATGAGAGCCATGGTTCCAGTCCTCTGCCTTCTGCGGTGCTTTCCACGAGCTCGTGGAGGTCGGCGCGCGTCAGCCCGAGGGAGCGGGCCTCATCGATGAGGGGGTGAGGTAGTCGGCGGCGATGGCCTCACGGCGCCGGTCGAGGACGCGGTCGAGGACGCGGTCGAGGACACGGTCGAGGACACGGTCGCGGGCACCCGGTTCGACAAACATTCCCAGGCCACGCCGCTTCGCGAGGATGCCGCGGTCCACCAGCAGCTGCAGACTCTTGCGGGCGGTCGCCGGAGTGATGGAGTGGAAGGACGCCAGTTCATTCATCGACGGCGCACGGTCCCCCTCGGCGAGGGAACCGTCGACGACCGAGTCCTCGACAAGGTCCGCGATCTGCCGGAACAGCGGTGCGGTGGTCTCGTCCATGACCGTCCTCCCGGCGCGTCCTCGTTGTGGTGAGCGGTAGTGAGTGGGTTGGTTACTCCAGTAACCAACCCAGAGCGCAACACGTACCCGTGACAAGGGTTCGGTGGACCGGTGTTCCCCCTGCCCCGTCCCCCTTGGGGCACACTGGGGCCTACACATTTTCCGATAACTGTGATTGAGGACTGACAGTCATGCTTGAGCGAACCCTTGTTTTCGTGGACACCTCCTACCTTCTCGCGAGCTTCTACAACTCCTGGGAGACTGGAGCGAGATCACAGTTGGAGATAGACCTACCTGAGGTGGTCAGCGTCATCCAACGGATGGCCGTCAACCAGTTTGACCAGCCCGTTCACCGGCAGAACTGGTATGACGGCATCCCCGATTCCGGTCCCCACCGCTACCAGCGCGCACTGCGCTCCGAACCCGGCGTGCAGCTGCGCACCGGCCAGCTGATCGAGTGGGGCGACCGACGCACCCAGAAGGGCGTCGACACCCGCCTGGTCGCCGACATGGTCAAGGCCGCCCTCACCGGCACCTGCAGCGATATCGTGCTCGTCTCCGGTGACGCTGACATGATCCCCGGTGTCGAGGAGGCCGTCGACGCCGGCGTGCGCGTCCACCTCTACGGCTTCGGCTGGGACTCCATGTCCTCCAACCTGCGCTTCGCCTGCGACTCCACCACCATCCTCGATCCGCGCGAGGACTTCCGCGACTGCATGCGCCTCCAGATCCTCGAGGGCCCGCTGCCCACCTCCGTCTGCGGCACCGCCGGGGAGGACAAGGACGCGGCCGACGCCACGGAGTGCACCGGGGCCACCGGGGGCGCCACCCCGGACACGGCCGCCGCTGAACCCGCACCGGAGAGCCAGGCACGGCACAAGCCCCTGGGGGACGCCCAGCCCGTCGAAGATCTCAGCGGCACCTCAGTCGTGCCCGACCTGAGGAAGAAGAAGCGGCATCCGGCCGCCCCCGCACCAGTGGAGGACACTGAGTTCGCCGCAGTCGCCGAGGTCGCCGAGAAGCCGGTCCCGGGCACCGCGACAGACGCTGCCGCGACAACCGACGCGGCGTCCGGGACCAAGGGCGCCGAGACCGAAGATGCCGAAGCCAGGGGCCCCAGGGACGCTGCGCCGAAGGTCGAAGACCCTGCACCCGCCCCGCTGACCCCGGGCGGTGCCCCGGAATCCGCCGACGACACCCCGGCGGCGCGCCCCAACCCGTCGATGATGGCGCCGCGGCGTCGGATGCGCAGCCGCTATGTCCCGTTGCCGAACGAGATCTGGCAGAGCACCGGTGAGCAGAGCCCCTTCGACGTCGGCCAGCAGTACGCGGTGTGGTGGTACGAGCACGCCGCCACCGCCGACCAGCGCGATGATGTCCACACCCTCTCCGGCGGCGGCCTGCCCCAGGCCATCAACCAACCGCTCGTGCAGTTCGCCTGCCAGACCCTCCACGAGGTCACCCTGTCGGAGAACCAGCGCATCCACCTGCGCGACGGTTTCCACTCCGGGATCCGGGGCATCCTGCACAATCCGCGGGGTCACTGAGCCCGGCTTTTCTGCGCCCCGTGCAGCCACCGGTACCGGGGCGCTGAATTCAGGTACCTGATCACCGCACCCCGGTACCGGTAGCGACAGTGGAGCTCACCCGATACCGGTCCTGACATCCGGCAGGTACCGGAACGCGCCCCTACCCCGGGAGCCCAGCGCGGTGTGGAACAATCACGACCATGACAGACTCCGCCTCCACCAGCGCGTCGAATTCCCCGGGCAGCGATACAGGCAGTGCCACGGACACCGTCCCGGACAGTGCCACGGAGAGCACCCCGGCGACCACCCGGACCGGTTCGCCCCGTCCCGGTGCCCTGAACTTCGTGGGTCAGGTTGTCGGGGCCGGCGTCCTCGCCGCCCTGGTGACGCTGGCGGCGTGGATCGTCCTGGCCCGCACCCACCTGCCCGCGTTCTCCAACTCGAACGTCACCAAGGCGCTCGCCAGCGCCGGGGCGATCCTCGTGCTCGCGGTCCTCGGCCTGGTGATCTACCGGATGCTCCACCCGCGTACCCCGGGCACCTCGGGCGCCGCGACACCCCGGTGGAAGACCGTCCTCAGCACCCTCGTCTGCTGGCTCGCCCCTGCCGCCCTGGTCATCACCCTGATCGGCATCCCCCTGGCCGCGACCCGGCTCTACCTCGGCGGCATCAGCGTCGACCAGGCGTTCCGCACCCAGTTCCTCACCCGCATGACCGAAGACCCCGGCTTCGGCGACATGGCCTACCCGGACATGCCGAGCTTCTACCCGCGCCTCTGGTTCCTCACCGGCGGGATGTTCGCGAAGCTCGCCGGCCTCTCCGGCTGGGCAGCCTTCCAACCCTGGGCCCTGATCACCCTCGCGGTGGCGGCGTCCGTCCTCGTCCCCGTGTGGCACCGGATCACCGGTTCCCTGCCGCTGGCCAGCATCATCGCGGCGGCGACCACCGTGACCCTCCTCTACGTCGCCCCCGAGGAGCCCTACGCCGCCATCGTCGCCGTCGGCATGCCCGCCGCCGCGGCGATCGCGGGCCGTGCGATGCGCGGTTCCCGGGCTGCGATGGCCGGACTCATCATCTACCTCGGTGTCTCGGCGAACCTCTACACCCTCTACACCGGGATCTCCGCGGCGTCCGTCACGCTAGTCGCCCTCGTCATCGCCTGGCAGGCCTGGAAGGGACGCCGCGCCGACGCCGGCACCTCCCCCTGGCCGCCCCTGCTACGCCTGGTGACCGTGGGCGTCGGCTCCGGCATCATCGCACTGATCGGCTGGGGCCCGTACCTCTACTCCCTGCTGACCTCCTCCCACGGTTCCACCGGCCGCGCCCAGCACTATCTCCCGGAGATCGGCACCGAACTCCCGACCCCGTTCTTCGAGTTCTCGGTCGTCGGCGCCCTGTCCCTGGTCTGCATCGTGTGGATGGTGCTGAACTTCCGTGACCGCACCGTGCAGTGCCTGCTCTCCGGACTGGTCGTGGCCTACGCCTGGGTGGTCCTGTCGATGATCATGCCGCTGCGCGGGACGACCCTCCTCGGTTTCCGTATGGAACTGCCGATCTCCCTGTTCCTCGTCACCGGTGGCGTCCTCGCCCTGGAGCAGCTGCGCCGCTCGGGTGTGGCGAAGGCCTACCCCGTTCTCGTCACCCCGCAGCGTGCGCCGCAGGTCACCGCAGTGCTCGGCGTCCTGCTGGTGTTCGCCACCGCCGTGTACGCCGTGTCCGTGCCGCTGCACCTGCGTGACGAGATCGACCTGGCGTACACCGACACCGACGGTGATGCCGAGCGTGGCGACACCCTCCCGGCGGACTCCACCGTCTACTTCAACGAGGTCGACGCCGCGATCCGCGAACTGCGCGGTGACAACCCGGCGGACACCGTCGTCCTCACCGACGAGCAGAGCTTCGTGGCCTACAACTCCTACCCGGTCTTCCAGGCGATTTCCTCGCACTACGCCAACCCGCTGGGTGAGTACGAGGAGCGCAACGCGGAGATCGAGCGGTGGACGCAGATCGACGACCCGACCGAACTCCGTGAGGCGATGGACGCCGCGGACCGTGACCGGGGCTGGCGCTCACCGGACGCCCTGCTGCTGCGCGGTCAGCTCGAGGACGACGGCAGCGGTGAGATCGACTCCTTCTCCTACCGGATCTCCGAGGACATCTACCCCAACGACCCCAATGTCCGGTTCCGCCCGGTCAGCTTCCATGCCAGCGCATTCAGCGAGGGGTGGACGCTGCGTCAGATCGGACCGTTCGTGCTGGCGGTACGAGAGTGACGCAATAGCACCAACCACTTAGGACGCACTGCGGTACTGACGTAACATGTGCACCTATGTCACGAGTCGATGAAGCAGCCCCCGACGCGTCCCATTCGCCACAGGACCCGACCGGCACGCCGGCCACCCCGGTGAACCCTTCCAGGTTGAAGCTCACAGCGATCGTGTCAGGCCTGCTCGGCCTGCTGATGTTCTGCCTGATCCCGCTGCTCCCGGTGCAGCAGGTCCAGTCGAGCTACTCCTGGCCGCAGGGCGGTGACCTGCGCAGCGTCACCTCCCCGCTGGTCTCCTACCAGGCACAGGACCTGGACATCACCATCCCGGTCTCCGAGGTCCGTGACCTCAACGACGGCCAGACGACGGTGCTGTCCACCGTCCCGGAGGACTCCGAGGACCAGACGCTGCGCGGCCTGTTCGTCCGCTCCACGGACAACGGCCTCGACGTCATCAACCGCAACTCGGTCCTGCTGTCGATCGACAACGCCACCCTCACCGACCTCCCCTCGGACGCGGTGCTGCGCATCTCCTCCTCCGCCGACGGCACCCGTGCCTGGGTCCCGGACGCCACCGGCGCCGCGGAGATCGCCGATGTCTCCGGTGCCGCCCGGGAATCCTCCGACGGCGCGGTGCTCGACGGCCTCGCACCCGACGACATGCGTCCGATGCTCACCGGTATCTACACCGAGCTGACGGACACCCCGGAGAACACGCAGGCTGCCGTGGACGCCGGGCTGAACGTGGATGTCACGATCGACTCCCGATTCACCTCATCCCCCTCTGCCATGAAGATCGCCGCCGCGGTCCTCGGCCTCCTATTCACTGTCATCGCCCTGTGGTCACTCCACCGCATCGACTGCCTCGACGGCCGGACCCGCACCCACCGCCGCTTCCTGCCGGCGAACTGGTGGCGACCGCGCTGGCTCGACGGCATCGTCGGCGGCATCCTGCTGATCTGGTACTTCATCGGCGCGAACACCTCTGACGACGGCTACCTGCTCACCATGGCCCGGGCCAGCCACGAATCCGGCTACATGGCGAACTACTACCGCTGGTTCGGTGTGCCGGAGTCCCCCTTCGGCGCCCCGTACTACGACCTGCTCGCTGTGATGACCCGCATCTCCGACGCCTCGACGTTCATGCGTCTGCCCGGTCTGCTCGCCGGATTCCTCGTCTGGATGCTGCTGTCCCGTGAGGTCCTGCCTCGCCTCGGCGCGCCGTTGAACAACCGCAGGGTCGCGCACTGGACCGCTGCCGCGGTCTTCCTCGTCTTCTGGATGACTTTCAACAACGGACTTCGTCCGGAGCCGGTCATCGCCCTCGGCGCACTGCTGACCTGGGTCTGTATGGAGCGCGCCATCGCGACGAGCCGACTGCTGCCCGCCGCGTTCGGCGTCATCGTCGCCTCGCTGTCCCTGGCCGCCGGCCCGACCGGCCTCATGGCCGTCGCCGCCCTGCTCGCCGCCCTGTCCGGGCTCATCCGCATCGTCATCCGCCGGCTGCCTGCCCTGGGTGCGCCGAAGGGATCCCCGAAGAAGAAGATTTTCGGCGCCGTCATGGCACAGATCGCCCCCTTCCTCGCAGCCGGCACTGCCGTGCTCATCTGTGTCTTCGGCGACCAGACCCTGTCGACCGTCATCGAGTCGATCCGCGTCCGCGGCGCGGTCGGCCCGTCCCTGTCCTGGTACGACGAGCCTTCCCGCTACACCGAACTCCTCAAGCAGACTGTCGACGGTTCCTTCCCCCGCCGGTTCAGCGTCCTCATGATGCTGCTCTGCCTCGGCGTCGTCGTCGCCTCGATGCTGCGCAACCGTCGCGTCCCGGGCACCGCCAACGGCCCGGCCGTCCGGCTGACCCTCGTGGTCATCGGAACGATGTTCTTCATGACCTTCACGCCCACCAAGTGGACCCACCACTTCGGCGTGTACGCCGGCATCGCCGCCGGACTGGCCGCCCTGGCGGCGGTCGCGGCGTCCACCATGGCGATGCGCTCGGCCCGCAACCGGATCCTGTTCATCGGTGCCTGCCTGCTGCTGTTCGCCTTCTCCCTGTCCGGCACGAACGGCTGGTGGTACATGTCCAGCTTCGGCGTGCCGTGGTTCGACAAGCCGGTGCAGATCGCCGGAATCGAGATCTCCACGGTGATGATGATCGGCTCGGTCGTCGTCATGCTCGTCGGTGTGGTCATCGGCTTCCTCGCCGACATCCGTGAGGCGAAGGCCACCACCGCCGCCGAGGTCGCCGAGGCAACCGACAAGGAACGGGACCGTGCCCGCCAGCTCGGCGGTGTCGCCGCCGCCCCTATCGCCGTGCTCACCGCCCTGGTCGTGGTGTTCAACCTCGGCTCGCTGGGCAAGGGCTTCATCTCCCAGTGGCCGGCGTACTCGGTGGGCAAGGGCAATCTCATGTCGCTGACCGGCGACAAGTGCAATGCCGCCTCCGACGTCCGCGTCGAGTCCGACACGAACGACTCCTTCCTCACCCCCGCCGACGGCACCGATTTCAAGGATTCCCTCGTCAGCGACTCCACCCGTGGCTTCGCCTCGAACAACATCCCGGACCGCATCCAGGACTCCGGCGACGACGACGGCACCGGCACCCCGGCGACCTCCGCCACCGCCGGAAACACCTTCGGCAGTTCCGACGATGACGCCACCACCGACGGCACCGCCGGTGGTCTGCAGACCGAGGCCGGTATCAACGGCTCCTTCGCCACCCTGCCCTTCGGCATCGACCCGACCCGCGTCCCGGTCGTCGGTTCCTACACCGACGGCCTGCAGGAGGTCGCGAACACCACGAGCTCCTGGTACTCCCTGCCGGAACGCCGGGAGGACGCCCCGCTGCTCGTCGTTTCCGCCGCAGGCGAGATCGCCCACGACGACCTCAACGGTGTCTTCCAGTACGGCCAGGAGCTGACCATCGAGTACGGGAAGTCCACCGGCGGTACCGGTGACGACTCCTTCGAGCCGATGGGCTCGATCGTCCCGCTCGACATCGAGACCTCTCCGCAGTGGCGCAACCTGCGCGTCCCGATGGAGTGGCTGCCGGAGGACGCCGACGTCGTCCGCATCGTCGCCAAGGACAAGAACGTCACCGCCGACCAGTGGCTGGCGGTCACCCCGCCGCGTGTCCCGACCCTGGTCAGCATGAATGACGTCGTCGGACCGGACGAGCCCACCCTCATCGACTGGGCCACCCCGCTGCAGTTCCCCTGCCAGCGACCCTACGATCACTGGGCCGGCGTCGCCGAGGTCCCGACCTTCCGCATCGCCCCGGACCACTCCGCCGAGAAGGGTCACTCCCCGGTGCAGGACTACTACGGCGGCGGTGCCGGTGGCCTGGTCCAGATGACCACCACGAGCGAGGAGATGCCGACCTACCTCCAGGATGACTGGCAGCGTGACTGGGGCATCCTCATGCGTCTCACCCCGTTCGAGTCCTCCACCGGCGAGCTGCCGAAGGAGGCCGAGCTCACCACCGAGGAGCACACCCGCTCGGGTCTGTGGTCCGAGGGGCCGATGAAGTTCACCATGAGCTGACCGGCTCGGTGGCCCCTCCGGGAGCGCGGGCGTCGCGGCGTCCTTAGAGTGGTGGGCATGACTGAATCTGCCCAGGCCGCCCACCAGCTCCCCGAGAACATCACCGAGGCCGTTCGGCCGACCCCCACGGCCGCCGACGACCTCTACCGGCACGTCAACGGCACCTGGCTGGCGACCCACGAGATCCCCGCCGACCGCGCCGTCGACGGCACCTTCCACGCGCTGCGCGACCGTGCAGAACTGGATGTGAAGGCCATCGTCGAGGGGGCCGACCCGGACACCCGCATCGGCGCGCTGTACTCCTCCTTCATGGACGAGGACGGTGACAACGGCATCGAGTCCGCGGGCCTCGGGGTACTCGACGCGGACCTCGACCCGGTGCGCGCGGCATCCTCTATCGGAGAGCTTGTCGATGTGCTGGCGCAGCTGGACCGCAGCGGCGTGGGCGGTGTCCTCGGATTCTGGACCGAGAAGGACGCCGGTCGCTCCGGTGACGGCATCGAGGTCCCCTACCTGGTGCAGACCGGCCTGGGACTGCCGGACGAGGCCTACTACCGCGAGGACCAGCACGCCGGGACCCGCGAGGCCTACCGCGGCTTCGTCGCCCGCTACCTGGAACTCACCGAGGCCCAGGAGCGTCCGGGCCGGTTCGCCGGTACGGGCGCAGCCGCCGCCCAGGAGGCCGCCGACGCCCTCATCGCCTTCGAGACCGACCTGGCCAAGGGCCACTGGGACACGGTCGCCAGTCGGGACGCGGAGAAGACCTACAACCCCACCACCCACGCGGACCTGCCGACCGGCTTCCCCTTCGCCGCCTGGCTCGACGGCGTGGGCATCACCGAGGAGAACTCACCCTCGGTGATCGTCTCCCAACCGAGCTACCTGGACCACGTCGCCACCCTCGTGCCCGGCGCGGCCGGCGGCGAGGGATACTCCGCCCACGACCTGGACGAGTGGAAGCTGTGGGCCTACTGGCACGTCGTCACCGCCCGTGCTGGCAAACTGCCGCGGGTGTTCTCCGAGGCGTCCTTCGACTTCTACGGCCGGACGCTTTCCGGTGCCACCGAGCAGCGTGACCGCTGGAAGCGCGCCCTGACCCTGGTCAACGGCGCGATCGGTGAGGATGTGGGACGCGTCTTCGTCGAGAAGCACTTCCCGCCGGAGTACAAGGCGAAGATGGTAGACCTCGTCGACCACCTGCTCGCCGCCTACCGTGAGCGCATCAGCGATCTGGCGTGGATGACGCCCACCACCCGTGAGAAGGCGCTGGAGAAGCTGTCGACCTTCCGCGCCCGGATCGGCTACCCGGAGGTCTGGCGTGACTTCTCGGAGATCAGTTTCAGCCCGCGCGGTGCAGACCTGATGGACAACTACCGGCGGATCACCAGGTTCAACCACGAATTCGAGGTCGGCAAGCTCGGCAAGCCCTCCGACCCGGAGCTGTGGTTCGCCACTCCGCAGACCGTCAACGCCTTCTACAATCCGGTCCGCAATGACATCACCTTCCCCGCGGCGATCCTGCGTCCGCCGTTCTTCGATCCGGATGCGGACATGGCCGGCAACTTCGGCGCGATCGGTGCGGTCATCGGTCACGAGATCGGTCACGGCTTCGACGACCAGGGTTCCAAGTACGACGGCGAAGGCAACCTCAACGACTGGTGGACCGATGAAGACCGGGCGGCGTTCACCGCGCTGACCGACAGACTCGTCGGCCAGTATGACGGTCTGGTTCCCACCGGTCTGGCCGAGCGCGGCCAGACCGAGCACACCGTCAACGGGAAGTTCACCCTGGGTGAGAACATCGGTGACCTCGGCGGTCTCGGGATCGCCGTGGTCGCGCTGAAGCGCTGGCTCGCCGAGCAGGGGGTCACCGTGGAGACCGCACCGACGGCCCCGGTCGAGGGACTCGAGGGTGAGTTCACGGTGCTGCAGCGGTTCTTCCTGCGCTGGGCGCAGATCTGGCAGACCGCGATCCGCCCGCAGATGGCGGCGCAGTACGTCGCCATCGACCCGCACTCCCCCGGCGAGTACCGCTGCAACGTGGTCGTCTCGAATGTGGCGGAGTTCTACGAGGCCTTCGGGGTCTCCGCGGGTGACGGCATGTGGCTCGATGAGGAGCAGCGCGTCACCATCTGGTGACGGCTGCGACAACCCTGTACCGAGATAACCCTGTACTGAGACTTCACCGTGCCGATCGCCGCCGTTCCGCCTGAACCCCCTGTCCCGCCCGGGTCCCCTGGCCCGGTGCCTCCGCCGCCCACTTCTGGTCTGACCCCTGGCCTGACCCCGGACCCTGATCCCGAGGGCCGGTACCTCACCCTGCCCACCGGCACCCGCCGTACCTCGGCGTGGTTCGGTGTCCTCGGGGTGGCGCTGCTGGTCCTCTGTGTCCCCTTCGCGCTGCCCGTCGACCGTGATGTCGTCGACGGGGACTACGACACCCTCGGGGACGCCGCCAATGACACCGTCCTGACCTGGGGCGACTGGGCTCCGGACCTGTCCGACCTCGACTCTTCCTGCAGTGCCCCGCGGATGCAGCCGGGCATGGCGAGCCTCTACGCCGACTGCGGTTCCGTACTCGTCGACCTCGTCGGCACCGCCGGGGTGGACGCCTCGGGTACGGACTCCGACCTGGCCCACTCCGCCGACCGCGCGGTCCGGGCTGCCTGGTCGGAAGACCAGGACCCGATGGACTTCGTCCGTGAGGACGTCAGCTCCCTGTTCCACCCGGATCTGGCGTCCTCCGTGGAGAACGTCCTGGTCAGTGACACCTTCGTCTACGACTACGACGACGGTTCCGACGACGACTGGAACGACTGGTCGCCGGAGGACGGCTTCGGCGGGTTCGGTGGAGCCGGCGGTGGCGGTAACGTCCAGGACGTGAACTACACGCCGGGTGGTGCGTCGGATGATGCGCCGGATACGGCGTCCGACGCGTTCTCCGGCTACCACCGGGTCGCCCGCTACAGTATCTACGCGCAGGCGGCGGCCTTCACCGGACCGAATGACGTGATGTACACCCTCGTGGTCAGCGGGGCCTCGCCCCACCAGGTGTCCGCTGCGCTGCCTGACCTGCTGTGGAGGATGCGATGAGTACGATGACCACTCCGCCGACCGGGAACGGGGCACCCGACTGGGAGATCGTCTCCGTACCACGCGCCTGGCACGATTCCCACCCGCCGACAGCGCGTCCGCGTCTGAAGTTCTTCTGGGACGTCTTCACCGTCTCCCTGCTGGTGGTGACCGTCCTGTGCGCACTGGTCATCGGATTCACCCTGCTCGGCGGGATGCTCTTCCCCGGGCCGGGACCTACGATGCTCGCCCTCGGCCTCGGCGTGGTCTTCGCCGCCGTGGTCTGGTTCATCGTCTCCCGCACACTGCTCTACCGCGGGACGCCGGTCCTGCTCGCCCTCGCAGCGATTCTGTGGGGAGTGACCGGCGGTGTGGTGCTCGGCGGGTTCACGTCCTCGGAGCACCTGTCGGAGCTCGCCGTCGGGTGGGGGATGCCACAGATCGCCTGGTCCCTGGCCGGCGCATGGCCGGAGGAGACCGCCAAGGCCCTCGGTGTGGTGCTCCTGCTCTTCGCCGGGCGCACCTGGTGGAACCGCCCGTGGCACGGGCTCGTCGCCGGCGTACTGGTCGGCGTGGGCTTCGAGGCCTTCGAGAATGCGCTGTACGCGATATCCCTCGCCCCGACCCATGCGGTCTCGGACGTGCAGGGTGTACTGGAGATGTGGCTGATCCGCCTGGTCGCCGGACCGCTGCTGCACGCGCTGTGCACCGGGCTGGTCGGCTACGCGATCGGTGTCGCCCTGCTGCGGGCCGACCTCACCGGCATGCAGCGGGCCGGCTGGGTCCTCGGCGGCTGGGGTGCCGGTTTCGCGGTGCACGCCCTGTGGAACCTCATGCCGGACTGGGAGAAGGACTCCACTGCGGCCGCCCTGGTCCGCATGGCCCTGGTGTGGGTCGGCGGTATGGCGGTCCTGGCGTCCATCTGGGTGCACAGTCACCGGGAGGCCCGTGCCGCCGCGGATGCCGGGATGTACCCGGTGGTGACCGTCTACCGGAAACGTCCGGTGGCTGTGGCCGGGGTGCCGGGGATGCCCGGCCTGCCTGGTCTGCCCGGCTATCCGGGTGCGACGGTGATGCCGGGGTATCCGCCGGCTACCCGTCTCCCCGGCTACCCGGGCGTGCCGACGCAGCAGTTCCCCCAGGCCCCGCAGCAAGGCCCTCAGCAGGGACCGGAACATCCCCCGCAGTGGCCGGATCCGCGTCAGTAGCAGCGCCGACAGTGCAGCAGATCAACCACCGGTACCGAGGTGCGGAGATCAGGTACCTGAATTCCGCCTCCCGGTACCGGTAGCTGCATCACGGAGATCCGGACGGAGGTTCAACCTGCATACCGGGCTTGCGCTGACAGGAAGAACCGATAGCATGGCTGCCATGTCTCTCCAGCCTCACGGTTCCCACCGTTCCCCGTCCACCCGTCGTTCCCCCTCCCGACTGGTCCGCGCCTCCATGGTCGGACTCACCGGCCTCGCTGTCGCCGGTGCCGGTATCGGCATCGCGTCCACCGCCGGCGCCTCCCCCGAAGCCCCCGCCGCGGCCGCCTCCACCAACAAGATCCAGGACTTCTCCGGCGCCGCCGCTGTGGCCCTCGCCGCCGGTGTCAGCCCGGAGACCATCGCCACCCTCACCGCCAACCCGGAAGCCACCTACGCCGCGGCCCTCAACTACGGCGTCCCCGCCGAGACCATCGACTGGGTACTGGCCAACCCGGGTGCCGCCCTCGGCGCCGCCCAGGCTGCCGGCATCGACGTGGTCTGGGCAGCGGACACCCTCGCTGCCGCCGTCTGATCAGGTCAGGCTTCACCGAAAACTTTTCTCCCCCGCCCGGTCCGCCGCTTCCCGCGGCAGGCCGGGCTCTCTCATGCCACGGTCCTGTCCGGACGCTGGGCGTTTCCTCCACCATCGGAAACAAATCACACTCCTGTTATTCGATGACCTGGTGTGATGATGGTCGCGACACGCCGATGTTACTGATGTGACTAACGTGATTTGTGTGTATGGTGTGGCTCATGCGTTCTCTTCCCTGGCGCCGCCACGTGCGCACCACCACTCCCGCCCGACTGACCGCCACCGTCCTCTTCGGCTCGGCAGCCACCGTCGCCGCGCTTGTCGCCACGGACGTCCTCCCCTCCCCCTCCTGGGCCGACCTGGACGGCATCGACGTCGCCGGCCACCAGCACCCGGGAGGTGCCTCCATCGACTGGCAGGCCGTCGCCGACTCGGGCCAGTCGTTCGCCTTCATCAAGGCGACCGAGGGCACCGGCTACACCAACCCCTACTTCTCCTCGGACTCCGCCAAAGCCTCCGCCGCCGGCGTCACCCCGGGCAGCTACCACTACGCCCGTCCCGAGTACGACGCCCGTTCCCAGGCCCGTTACTACGCCTCGGTCCTCTCCACCGGCGTCAGCCCGTCCCTCCCCCCGACCCTTGACCTCGAGGAGACCGGCGGCCTGGGTCCGGAGCAGCTGCAGAACTGGGTGCGTGACTGGATCGACGAGATCAAGACCCTCACCGGTCGCGATCCGATCATCTACACCTACTACTCCTTCTGGATCGGCTCGATGGGCAACACCACCGAGTTCTCCGAGTACCCCCTGTGGCTGGCGTACTACACCGACGAGCTGCCCGAGGAGACCCCGGGAGGCTGGGACGCCCCGACCTTCTGGCAGTACAGCGGCAGTGGCCAGGTGGACGGCGTCATCACCGACGTCGACCTGAACACCTACTACGGGTCGGACGCTGAGCTCCAGGCCCTGGCCGGTTCCGCCTCCGCCGGCACCGCCGTGGGCAACGCCTCCGACGCACTGCGCCCGATCCGGGACGCCGCGGTCGCCGAGGCAGGCCTGACCAACACCGTGGAACACAGTGCTGCCGGGCTCGGCATCCCGATCCCCGACATCCCCCTGACCACCGACATGCTGGTCAACCTGCTCGGCCTGGTCGCCGGCGAGGTCGGACCGGAGGCCGTGTTCGGCTCCGCCACCGAGGCCGGCTTCGACGCCGAGACCTCCGAGGCGATCACCTCCGCCGGCACCGAGGCCCGTGACTCCGACGTCACCCTGCCGGAGTCCGAGATCTCGCAGCTGGTGTCCGGCGTCCTCGGCGACAGTTCGGGCAAGATCACCCTCCAGAACGTCCTGGACCTGCTCAACGCCTTCGGCGCACAGGACTACATCGCCCAGCTCATCGCCGACGGCGCCGACAAGGTCGCCCCGGTCGAGGACGCACCGGCGGAGGCTCCGGCAGAGGCTCCGGCAGAGGCCACCGCACCCGAGGCGGAGGCTGCACCGGCCCTGTAGCCACAGGCCTGCAGCACTGAGGACGCATACACAGAACGCAGTCAGAAAGCCCTCACCAGCTGAGGTACACCCCGGATCTCCGGACGTACCTCAGCTGGTGAGGGTTTTCGTGTACGACGGGTGGGTACCCGGCTGGTGCCCGACTACTCGCAGTCGGCGCCGCGCTTCATCTGCTCCGCGGCGGTCTCACCGGCGGTTCGGGCGGCGTCCATGGCGTCCTTGAGCTCCTGGGGCATGTTCTCCGGGTCCAGCAGGTCCGGCTCGTGCCAGTCAGCCAGGGTCTCCGGCTCCGGCTCGGCGATCTCGCAGAGGTTCACCAGCGCACCGGTCGGGTCGACGATGGTGACCATCCGGCCCAGTTCCGAGTCCCAGGGCTGACGCACGAGGCGTCCACCGGCGGCCTTGACCTTCTTCGCTGCAGCATCCACGTCAACGCAGCCCAGGTAGAGGGTCCACATCGAGGGGTTCTCGTCGAGCTCGGAAGTGTCCCACAGCCCGACCAGCGGGGCGCCGTCGTACTCGCCGGTGGCGTAGCGGAAGCGGTCCGTGTCGTTGTGGACGCGGATGTCCCAGCCGGCAAGCTCGTGGTAGAAGGCGGTGGTCTCGTCGAAGTGTCCGCCGACCAGCAGCTCGTGCCAGACCGGGGTCCCCGGCTCGCCGGCGGCGAAGAAGGGCTCGTTCTCCTTCGGCTGCTTCAGACCCACGGTCGCGCCCGAGGGGTCGACCAGCACAGCCATCCGGCCACGCTTGCCCACGTCACGCGGGGGGAGCACCGAGGTGGCACCGGCCTTCACGGCCTCGTCGTGGGCGGCGTCGATGTCCGGGGTGAACAGCAGCATGCCCCAGAGGGAGGACTTGTCGTCCGGGACCTCGCCGAGGCCGGCGACGGGCATCCCCTGCTTCTTGGCGATGGTGTAGCCACCGCACGGGTCGTCGTACTCCCAGCCGAGGACTTCGGCGTAGAAGTCCTTCGCCGACTCGAGGTCCGTCGTCGCCAGATCAATCCAGATCGGCATGCCGGGTTCGGCAACGAGAGCGGGCATCAGAGGTTCCTCCACTTTTCCGGGTCAAAATCGTCATCAGCGGTGGCTTCGTCGAAGTAGTCGTCTTCGCCGTCCACGGGTGCTGCGACACGTGCTGCAGAGCCGGTGTCACCGGCCTCGGGGTCACGCAGGCTCACCACGTCACCGACGTGGAGATGGCGGCCACGGCGGGTGTCGACCTCACCGTTGACCGCCACCTGACCTGCAGCGATAACTTCCTTGGCGGTGCCACCGGACTCGACGAGGTTCGCGAGCTTGATGAACTGGCCGAGACGGATGTCGTCACCGCGGACAGGGACGTCCTGAATGTGCATGCGGACCATCCTATGCCCGGTGCCGCGCGTTAACTAACTGACGGTGCACATCGTGACCAGAGTGTTACAGCGCAGGTCAGAGCAACCGGGCGATACCCTCGATGACCAGCACCGCAGCGAGGATGAGAAAGACCGTTCCGGCGACGATGTCGATCCACGCTCCGGCTGCCTGCAGGCGTTTCGACAGTGCCGGGACGGACACCGCGACAGCCACGAAGACGAACCACGCCACACCGGTGACCATCATCATCACCAGCACCACGGTCCGCATCGCCCAAGAGGTGTCCGGCGGCACGAAGCCGGCGAAGACCGCGCCGAAGAACACCAGCGCCTTCGGGTTCGACAGGTTCGTCACGAGGCCCAGCCGCCACGCCTGGGCGGTGCCCATCGTGGTGGAGAGCAGGGAGGACGCCGCGTCGGGCAGCACGGCGTCCTTCCTTCTGGCGGCGAGTCCACCGCGCAGTGCGCCCTGCCCCATCCATGCCAGGACGCAGCCACCCACGAGGAACAGTGCGGTGAGGATCCCGGGAACGTTGTCGACCAGTGCGGAGAGGCCCAGCATGGAGGCCACGATCCACAGCAGGTTGCCGCTCATGATGCCGAAGGCACAGGCCACGCCGTTACGGCGGACGGCCCCGACACGCAGCAGCTGCACGAGGTCGGGGCCGGGCGAGGCGATGGCGAGGAGCCACGCCACGAGGATGCTGAGGAGGGCGCCGGTGGTCACGTGAGGGATTCTAGTGACCGGTCGACGGCATACAGACGTGGGTCGGGTGCTCCAGGTTGGTCTCTCAGTGGCTCAGGCCAACCTGCAGCGCCCGACCCGGCGCGTCGAAGCGGAACTACGCCCGCAGCGGCACGTCCGTCGGGGCGACCGGGGTCGGCAGGGCGGTCTCGCCCATGAGCTGGCGGTCCACGGCGGCGGCGCAGGCGCGTCCCTCCGCGATACCCCACACGATCAGGGACTGGCCGCGACCGGCGTCACCGGCGACGAAGACCGGGGCGTCGAAGCCGGCGTCCTGCACGGCGGGGGTCTCGATCCAGCGGGCACGGTAGGAGTCGTCGCGGACCACGCGGCCACGACCGTCGATGCGCAGGCCGAGTTCGTCGACGATGCCCTTGGAATCGACCGAGGCGAAACCGACGGCGAGCAGCACCAGGTCGGCGTCCATCTCGATCTCGGAGCCCTCGATGTTCGCCAGGCCGTGGTCCGTACGCTCGCAGCGCGCCGCCTTCAGCCCGGTGACGTGCCCGTCCTTGCCGGTGAGCTCGACGGTGTTGATCTTGAAGTCACGCTCGCCCAGGGCGTCACCCGCCACGCGGGACGCCAGACCCAGGGCCTCGATCTCGTCGGCGGACTCGTTGCCGGTGACGGTGTACTCACCCTCCTCGTGTGCGGAGGCGACCCGCCAGATCCGCGGCCAGGTCGGCCACGGGGTGTCGGCGGGTCGGTCCTTGGTCGGGGCGGGGTTGATGTCGAACTGGTGCACAGACGCAGCACCCTGACGCAGCGCGGTACCGAAGCAGTCGGTGCCGGTGTCACCGCCGCCGATGATGACGACCTTCTTGCCCCTGGCATCGATCGGGGAGACCTCGAAGTCGCCCTCCTGGACCTTGGTGGCCAGCGGCAGGTAGTCCATCGCCTGATGGACGCCATCGAGGTCACGGCCGGACACCGGCACATCGCGTCCGATGGTGGCGCCCAGGGCGAGGACGACAGCGTCATACCGGGCGAGGTCCTCAGCGGTCGGTGAGGTGTTGGTGCGGAATGTCGTGCCCTCGGCCTCCATCTGGGCGAGACGACGGTCGAGCCACTTCTTCTCGAGTTTGTAGTTCGGCACGCCGTATCGCATCAGGCCACCGATCCGGTCGGCACGCTCGAAGACGGTGACGTCGTGGCCGGCGCGGGTGAGCTGCTGGGCGGCAGCGAGACCGGCGGGGCCGGAACCGACGACTGCCACGGACTGGCCGGTGGAGAAGGACGCCTTCACCGGCGTCACCCAGCCCTTGTCGAAGGCGTGCTCGACGATCTGCAGCTCGACCGATTTGATGGACACCGGGTCATCCCCGATGCCGAGGACGCACGCGCCCTCACAGGGGGCGGGGCAGACGCGTCCGGTGAACTCGGGGAAGTTGTTGGTGGCGTGCAACCGGTCATAGGCCTCACGCCAGCGGCCCTGACGGACCAGGTCGTTCCACTCCGGGATGATGTTGCCCAGCGGGCAACCGTCATGGCAGAACGGGACGCCGCAGTCCATGCAGCGGGCGGCCTGGGTCTGCACTTTCCCGTCGGGGAACTCGTCGTAGACCTCGTGCCAGTCGAGCAGACGCAGCGGCACGGGACGGTGGGTCGCCTCTTCGCGGCGGAACTTCAGAAAACCCTGCGGATCAGCCATTGCTACTTCACTTCCTCCATGATCGCGGCGGCAACGCCGTCGTCGTCGAGTCCGGCGGCACGCGCGGCCTCGATGGTGAGGGTCACGCGGCGGTAGTCCCGCGGCATGACCTTGATGAGCGCTGCCGGGTTGACGTTGACGGTCGAACCGGTGAGGCGCCGGTGCTTGCTGATGGTCTCGATGAGCCAGTCGATCTCCTCGGCGTCGGTGACGTCTTCGACGTCCACCAGCTCGGGGTTGACCCTGCCCTTGACCTCCTCGCGGTAGCCCTCCTCGCCCGTGTCGAGCAGGTAGGCGATACCGCCGGACATGCCGGCGCCGAAGTTCTCGCCGACCGGGCCGAGCACGATGACGCGTCCACCGGTCATGTACTCGCAGCCGTGGTTACCCACGCCCTCGACGACGGCGGTGAGGCCCGAGTTCCGGACGCAGAACCGCTCGCCGACGCTTCCGGCGATGAACATCTCACCGGAGACGCCACCGAAGCCGAGCACGTTGCCGGCGATGGTCTGGTGCGGGCCGACCGCACCGTCGCGGGCATCCGGCCGGATGGCGATGATGCCGCCGGACAGACCCTTGCCGACGTAGTCGTTGGCGTCGCCGACCAGGGTCAGCGTCATGCCCTTCGGTACGAAAGCGCCGAAGGAGTTGCCGGCCGAGCCGGTGAAGGTCAGGTTGACGGTGTTCTCCGGCAGGCCGTCGCGTCCGGCGACCCGGCTGACCATCGACCCGGTCATCGTGCCGACGGAACGGTCGACGTTGGTGATCGGGTACGCCAGGTCGATGGTGGCGTCCTCTCCCGTGGCTCCGGCGGCGACGCGGCGGATGGTCTCCTCCGCGTCGGTACGGATACGGTTGTCCAGTGCCTTCTCCAGGCCGTGCTCCTGGGCCCTGGTCCGGTAGCGGTCCTGGTGCATGAACGGGCTGTCCGGGATCGCGAAGATCGGGTCGAGGTCCAGGGCGGCGGCGGTCTTGTGCGCCGGGTCGACCTCACCCTTGCGCAGGCACTCGGCGTGGCCGACGGCCTCTTCCAGGGTGCGGAACCCGAGCTCGGCGAGGTACTCGCGGACCTCCTGGGCGATGAAGGTGAAGAAGTTCACCACGTGGTCGGCCTGGCCGGTGAAGCGCTTACGCAGCTCCGGGTTCTGGGTGGCCACGCCCACCGGGCAGGTGTCCAGGTGGCAGACGCGCATCATGATGCAGCCCTCGACGACCAGCGGCGCGGTCGCGAAACCGAACTCCTCGGCGCCGAGCAGGGTGGCGATGATGACGTCGCGGCCGGTCTTCATCTGGCCGTCACACTGGACGGTGATGCGGTCGCGCAGGCCGTTCATCAGCAGGGTCTGCTGGGTCTCGGCGAGGCCGAGCTCCCAGGGCCCGCCGGCGTGCTTCAGCGAGTTCAGCGGAGACGCGCCGGTACCGCCGTCGTGCCCGGAGATCAGGACGACGTCGGCGTGGGCCTTGGACACACCGGCGGCGACGGTGCCCACACCCTGCTCGGCGACGAGCTTGACGTGGATACGGGCGTCCGGATTCGCGCTCTTCAGGTCGTAGATGAGCTGGGCGAGGTCCTCGATGGAGTAGATGTCGTGGTGCGGCGGCGGGGAGATCAGTCCCACGCCCGGGGTCGTGACGCGCACCTCGGCGATCCAGGGGTAGACCTTGTGCGGCGGCAGCTGGCCGCCCTCACCGGGCTTGGCACCCTGGGCCATCTTGATCTGGATGTCCGTGCAGTTGTTGAGGTAATGGCTGGTCACACCGAAGCGTCCCGAAGCGACCTGCTTGATCGCGGAGCGGCGCCAGGTTCCGTCGGCCTCCGGCTCGAAGCGCTTCGGGTCCTCGCCTCCCTCACCGGAGTTCGACTTGCCGTGCAGCCGGTTCATGGCGATGGCGAGGGTCTCGTGTGCCTCGGCGGAGATGGAGCCGTAGCTCATCGCGCCGGTGGAGAACCGCTTGACGATCTCGCTGACCGGCTCGACCTCGTCGACGGGGATGGACGGGCGGTCGGAGTGCAGCTCGAACAGGCCGCGCAGGGTGGCGAGGTTCTTCGCCTGGTTGTCGACCTTCTCGGTGTACTCCTTGAAGATCCGGTAGGTTCCGGTGCGGGTCGCGTGCTGGAGCTTGAAGATCGTCTCCGGGTTGAACAGGTGGTACTCACCTTCGCGACGCCACTTGTACTCGCCGCCGATCTCGAGCTCGCGGTGCGCAGCCTCCTCGGGCCGGGGCAGGAAGGCGAAACGGTGACGCACGGCGACGTCGTCGGCGATCTCGTCGAGGCCGATACCGGAGATCGGGCTGACCGCACCGGTGAAGTACTCGTCGAGGAAGGCCTGGGACAGCCCGGTGACGTCGGCGAGCTGCGCGCCGCGGTAGGACGCCACGGTCGCGATGCCCATCTTGGACATGATCTTCTGCACCGACGCGCAGGAGCCGTCGATGTAGTTGCGGCAGGCGGTCTCGACGTCGAGACCGCCGAGGCGTCCGTCCTTGCCGAGCTCGTCGATGGTCTCCATCGCCATGTAGGGGTTGACGGCATCCGCGCCGAAGGTGAGCATCATCGCGAAGTGATGGACCTCGCGGGCGTCACCGGCCTCGACGATCAGGGACGCGCGGGTGCGGGTCTTCTCCTTGACCAGGTGCTGGTGCACGGCGGAGACGAGCAACAGGGAGGGAATCGGTGCGAGCCGGCCGTTGGATTCACGGTCGGACAGGATGATCAGCGTCGCACCGTCATTGATGGCGGCGGAGACCTCCCGACGGACCCGGTCGATGGCCTGTCGCATGCCGCGGCCGCCGTGGGCGACCGGGTAGAGCCCGGAGATGACGGCGGAGCGGAAGGCCTCGAAGCCCTCGTGCTCCCCGGCCTCACGCAGGGTGGCCAAGGTGGAGTTCAGCAGCAGCGGCTTACCGAGCTGGATGCGGTGGGCTGCCTCGGGTACCTCGGAGGTGATGTCGAGCTGCGCACCGAGCTGGGTGAACAGGCTGGTGACCATCTTCTCACGGATAGAGTCCAGCGGCGGGTTCGTGACCTGTGCGAAGCGCTGGGCGAAGAAGTCGAAGAGCATCCGCGGCCTGTCGGACAGGGCGGCGACCGGGGTGTCGGTACCCATGGAGCCGAGCGGCTCGTGGCCGGCGGCGGCCATCGGCCGGATGAAGAGGTCGACATCCTCCTCGGTGAACCCGAAGACGCGTTGACGCAGCACGACACGCTCGTGCGTCATCGGCTCGTAGTGCACCGGGGGCAGGTCGGAGAAGCGGACGATGTTGTCGTCGACCCACTGCCGGTAGGGCTTGTCGGCGATGGTCGCCTTGATCTCCTCGTCGGGGATGATCCGGCCCTGGGCGGTGTCGACGAGGAACATCTTGCCCGGCTCGATGCGTCGTCGGTCGATGATCTCGGACGGCGGGACGGGCAGCAGACCGGCCTCGGAGCCACCGATGACCAGGCCGTCCTTCGTGACCCAGATGCGTCCGGGACGCAGACCGTTGCGGTCGAGGACGGAGCCGAGCACGGTGCCGTCGGTGAAGACGAGGGCGGCGGGGCCGTCCCAGGCCTCCATCATCGAGGAGTGGTACTCGTAGAAGGCCTTGACGTCCGGATCGATGTGGGGGTTCCGCTCCCAGGCCTGGGGGACCATCATCATCACGGCGTGCGGGAGGGAGCGTCCGGCGAGGTGGAGCAGTTCCAGGGCCTCGTCGAAGCGCCCGGTGTCGGAGCCGTCGGGGTCACAGACCGGCAGGGCGCGGTCGATGTCGCCGAGGATCCCGGAACGGATCTGGGACTCACGCGCCCGCATCCAGTTCTCGTTACCGCGGACGGTGTTGATCTCACCGTTGTGCGCGAGCAGGCGGAACGGGTGGGCCAGCGGCCAGGAGGGGAAGGTGTTCGTGGAGAACCGGGAGTGGACGACCGCCAGGGCGGACTCCATCCGCTCATCCTGCAGGTCGAGGTAGAACTCGCGCAGCTGCGGGGTGGTCAGCATGCCCTTGTAGACGATGGTGCGGGCGGACAGTGACGGGAAGTAGACGGTGTCCGCACCCGAGCCTGCACCGGCACCCTTGGAGCCGAGTTCACGCTCGGCGCGCTTGCGCACGAACCAGGCGCGACGGTCGAGTTCGATGCCTTCGAGCTGGCGTCCTTCCGTGTCCTTACCGGCGAGGAAGAGCTGGTAGAAGATCGGCTCGGCGTCGCGGGCCATGGCGCCGAGGGAGGAGTCGTCCACAGGAACCTTGCGCCAGGCGAGCAGGTCGAGCTGCTCTTCCGCGATGATGTCCTCGACGGCGCGCATGGCGTCCAGGGCGGCCATGCGGGACGCCGGGAGGAAGGCGATACCGGTGGCATAGGCACCGGCAGGGGGCAGCTCAACACCCTCGGCCGCCATTTCCTCGCGCAGGAACCGGTCAGGGACCTGCAGCAGGATGCCCGCACCGTCACCGGTGTTCTTCTCCGCACCGGCGGCACCGCGGTGGTCGAGGTTGACCAGGGCCTGGATGCCCTTCTTCACGATGTCGTGGGTGGCTCGGCCGTGGATGTCCGCGACGAAGGCGACGCCACAGGCGTCGTGCTCGTAGGCAGGGTGGTAGAGGCCCTGCGGTGCGGGGTAGTTGGAACGGATCTGTTCGTCAGTCATGGGGTCGTCAGCCTCCGGGTAGTCGTGGTGGGGCATGAGGTCCGGGCGGGACACGGAGGTGGTGCGTCGCTGCCTGTGGACCGTCATCGGACCGGTGGGTTTCCCTCACAGATACGGCCGTCGTCAGGGGCCGCCAAATCAGGGTTTCCTCACCCCCGCAGGTGCCCACTCTGCACTGTGACGGATGCCACAGTTCTGAGGTGAACGCGGGTGCGGTCTCCACATGAAGTTGTGTATGTATCTTAGCGCCCAGGAGACCGCATATCGTTCCATCTGTTGTGTCCCACTGTATAAAACTTAGAGTCTCACATATCAGAACTATTGTTACGGACGTATTTCACCGCAGTTTCACCAGGGTTTCCCGATAGGTGGGAAGGGTGGGGGTCGTACGATGGCGGCGTGAAAGATCCCCGACGCATCCCGGTGGTGACGGACGCCCTCATCCGACTCTGGGAGGCCCGCCCCGACCTGACTCTCACCCGGCTCCTCGGGCTCCTCGAGACCCACGGCGCCGACTGGTACGCCACCGACGAGGAGACGCTCGCCGTGCTGCGGCGACTGGCCGAGGAGACTCCGGCGCGGCTCGACGATCCGACGGGACGCTACCTCGTCACGACCGAGAACTCCGCCGGTACCGCCACCCAGCTGGTGACCGTCGGGGCCGACAGGGTGGCCGTGCGACGGATCCCGGCGTCCCGCACCGATGCCGTCCATGACCTGCCGCAGCCGGTGGTGTGGGAGCACTCCGGAGTGCGCAGCTGCAACGTCGCAGCGCCCCTGGTCATCACCGACACAGAGGGGATCGCGCACCGGATGGGGCTCGTCTCCTCCATCCGGGTCATCGCCGCACCCGGGGAGGACACCCCGGTGACCTCACTGGACGGGCTGCGCCGCCGGACGCTCGACGGCGTCTACCTGCTGGAGCTGGAGGACGCTTCCCTGCTGCTCGACCGGTCGGCCTGGTTGTTCACCACCGGACGCCGCGAGCTGCACCGCGAGCGTCTGACCTGGGCACGACTGCTGGACTGCACGGTCGGAGCGCCGCTGCGGATCGCGCTCGACGGCGGTGAGGTGAGGGAACTGCCGGAACTGCGGCGGATCACCGTCCTGGAGTAGCCGGGCGGGGGTGCATTCCGGCGGGTAGGTTGGGAAGGGACTCAGGAGGTTTTCGATCATGAAGTTCATGCGCACGATTCTCACTGCACTCGGCATCCTCGTCGCGGGCTCCCTGGCCCTCGCTCCGGCGGCGACCGCCCAGACCGGCCCCGCTCCGGCACTACCCTCAGTGCCGTCGGCGACCGATCTCCAGGGCATGGCGGAGGACGCCCTCTCCGACGCGCAGAATGCCGTCGACGGAGCCGTCGACGACACCCTCGGGCACCTGCCGGACATCCCCGGTGTCAGTCCGGCACCTGCACCGGCGCCCTCCCCGTCGCCGACCCCGCAGCCGGCACCGCGACCGTCGACCGGCTGCTCCGCCCAGGCGAAGGCCTGCATCAACCTCACCAACCAGACCGCATGGCTGCAGTCCGGTGGCACGATCACCCGCGGTCCGGTGCCGATGAGTTCCGGACGCGCCGGCTACGAGACCCCGGCCGGGCTGACCCAGGTGACGCGCAAGATCATCGATGAGTGGTCGAACACCTATGATGCGCCGATGCCGTACTCGGTGTACTTCTCGGCCGGCACCGCCTACCCGGGCGACATCGGCATCGCCTTCCACGAGGGCTCCCCTGACGTGATGTCCCACGGTTGCATCCACCTGAACCATGACGACGCCGTGGCCTTCTTCAACACCCTGCAGGTCGGGGACTACGTCGACGTGGTGGCGTAGGAGGGGACCGGGGTGGGCTCCGGGGACATGTGTACGCATCATGCAGCGTCAGGCTGTTCGATAGGGGGCTGGGCCGACCTCAGACTGCGTGATGCTGACATCCATCGCGACACAGGCCGCAGATCCAGCTGCACAGCGTCGGTCCGTCGGTCACACACAAGATCTGCCACCCCTCAGGTCGTTTTCCGGACTGTCCGGCGACCTGAGGGGTGGCAGATCTCTCTTCGTGAACGGCGGAGACGGGGGGATTTGAACCCCCGGACGATTTCTCGTCGCTGGTTTTCAAGACCAGTGCATTCGGCCGCTCTGCCACATCTCCTCGTGCGCCGGACGGTCCTGCAGGGGCCGCCGACACAGCGGGACAAGTGTAGCGCACCGAGTCCCCGCCGAAAGACTCCCCCGCTGGTGCGTGACCGCTCCCCCCACCCCGGCCGGGGCAGACGCAGTTACGCTGGAGAGGCATGAAGGCGATCATCCAGACAGACACCAGTGACCCCACCTCCCTGACCTGGCAGGAGACCCCTACCCCGACCCCCACCGACGGCGAGGTCCTGCTGCGGATCACCGCAGCCGGTGTCAACCGGGCCGACACTCTCCAGGCCCAGGGCCATTACCCACCACCGAAGGGGGACACCGACATCATCGGCCTCGAGGCGTCCGGCGTCATCGAGGACGCCAACGGCTGCGTCCGCCCGGACGGCACCCCCTGGTACGCCGGCGACGAGGTCGGAGCACTGCTCTCCGGCGGCGGGTACGCCGAGTACGTCGCCGTCCCCGCAGGTCAGCTGCTTCCTGTGCCGTCCGGGTACAGTTTGACGGACACCGCCAGCGTCGTCGAGGTCGCCTGCACCGTCTGGTCGAACCTCATGATGACCGCTGAGGTCGGGAAGGGCGACCTGGTGCTCATCCACGGCGGTGGCGGCGGTGTGGGCCTGTTCGCCATCCAGGTTGCGAAGGCCCTCGGGGCGCAGGTGGCGGTGACTGCCGGCAGTGAGAAGAAGCTGGAGGTGTGCCGCGGCTACGGCGCTGACATGCTCATCAACTACCGCGAGGACGACTTCGTCGAGGCCGTCAAGGAGGAGGGCGGGGCAGACGTCATCCTCGACATCATCGGTGCGAAGTACCTGGACCGGAATGTCTCGGCCCTGGCGAAGGACGGCCACCTCGTCATCATCGGCATGCAGGGCGGTGTGAAGGGCGAACTCAATATCGGCAGGCTGCTCAACAAGCGGGGCAGTATCTCGGCGACCGGCCTGCGCTACCGCGACCGGGAGGACAAGGCCCGCGTCGTCGCCGCGACCGTCGAACACGTCTGGCCGCTGCTGGAGAACGGGACGATCCGCCACCACATCGACCGCGTCATCCCGGTCCAGGACGCCGCGGCCGCGCACCAGGCACTGCTCGCCGGGGACATCACCGGGACAATCGTGCTGTCGGTGGAGTAGACGGGGGCGTGAGGCGGAGCCCCTCACGGCGGTGCATCGCCCGGACGCCGGTGACCAGTCCACCGACGGCGAGCATGACACCTCCGCCCTCCAGCGCCCACGCCCAGACCGGGGCACCGGCCAGCAGGCCCAGCGCACCGACCAGAAGCAGCAATGTCCCCAGGACCGTGACCATGCCCGGCAGCATGTCCCTGACCCGCACTCGGCGCGGGGCAGGCGGGGCAGACTCCACCGGTACCGGGACGACCGGGGCCGGCTCCGGAAGGGGAGCCGGTCGGGGACCCCGGATCACGCCCGTCGCCACGGTCTTCAGCACCGACCACCAGCTGAGGAAATCCGGTACCCCGTCATCCACATCAGTCGCCGGGCCGTCCCCGGCATCCAGGGACTGACGCACCAGTGCCCTGACGTCCGGCGGCAGGTTGTCCAGGTCACCGACGGAGACGTCGCGGCGTCCCACCAGGACCCGGACGACCAGACCGGCGAAGACGGAGGCGTCGTTGAGGAATGTCGGCTCCGCCGTCCCGGTGGCGAGCAGCACGCCCACCTGCAGGTCAGCGGCACCGGTGAGGACGACGTCGCGTCCCCGCTCACCGACCCGGACGGCGTCCCCGGTGAGTCCGACAAGATCGCGACCGTTCTTGCGGAAGGTGTCGAGCAGGACGCAGAGCTGCGCCAGCGCGCGGTAGCGCTGCCGGAGTGACACCTCGGACTCGACCGGGGTGTCTGCCATCTCCGCCAGGGACATGGTCGGCCCCACCGCCCGGGCCGCGACCTGGGCAGCCGTGTGCGACGCCGCGAGATCGACGACGAGGACGCCACAGACCAGTCCCCGGTCACGGACCAGTGCCACCGGCCAGTCCGACTGCCGCAGCACCGCGACCCGGACCATGTCGGGACGGACCCGCAGGTACTCCACGAGACCCTCGAGTCGCTTCCGGTCATGGTCACTGATCTGGCGTCCCGGGACTTCGCCGGGGCTGCCTTGACTACCGTGCCTGCCGCGGGCGTCCGGCGTGCCGGAGCGGTAGACCAGCGGAATGACCCGGCCCGCCACGACGACAGACCGCCGGTCGGCGTCGGCCAGCTCGACGACCTCGCCGATGCGGACGCTCCACAGGTCACGCGCTGAGGCTGTCGGTTCCCCTGTTTCCACTGTGTCCCCGGTCCCCGCCGGTACCGGTGGCTGTGACGCAGTCATGACCTCTCCTGCCTCCGTGCCTGGTTCTGTGCGGGTTCCGTGCCTGTCTTCAGGCCTGTCCCCGACATCTGCGGAACCTACCTCGCACACCGTACCCGTCGGCAGGACGCCGACCGTGGGCCGGACTCTCCCGCGTGTCGTCCCGCCTGCGGGCGATCCTTCCCCTCGAAAAAGGGGTGTGGCGCGCACTCAGGCAAACCTCATCTTCCGGGTAGACTGTCAGCGTTGCGTCCGGCACCGCCGACGGCAGCGCAGCCACCGATGAACGTCAAGGAGAAGCCCCGCATGACCACCCAGGGACCGTATGCGAACTCCCGTTCCCACCCCAGCAGGGTGGGGCTGCCCTCACCGGCCAGCCCGACTGGGCGCCACAGAACGGACAGCAGCCGAACGGTGCAGCCCAGCAGCCCACGCAGACCCCACCGAAGCGCCGGGAGATGAGCGGGGCCGCCGCCTGGACACTCACCCTCGCCATTCCCCTGGCGGTCATCATCGGCGGATACGCCCTGCTCCACCTCTTCTTCGGCAAGACCATGCCGACCACCGTCGACGCCGGGAAGTACGTGCTGGAGATGGCTGACGGCGACTGGGTCACCTGCACCTTCGACGCGGAGACCCCCGGCGGGGTGACCGTCGCTGACGAGGACGCCAGCTAGGCTCCGCTACACCATCCCGCCGACGACGCGGACCAGCTGGTCGACGTCGTAGCGGGTGTTGTGCGGTGCGAAGCCGACACACACGGCGCCACCCATCTCCGCGACCCCCATCTGGTCGAAGAGGGCGCTGTCCTCCAGGCCCACGACCTCGGCGACCACGCCGTTGTCGAGCAGCCGCCCGACCACGCCGGACGCCGTCACACCGGGCACCAGGAAGCTCACCCGCGGCACGCGGTCGACCGAGTTGTAGCCGCTGCCGTCGCTGTCGAAGGAACCGGCGGCCCCGTGGCTGCCGGAATGACCGTAGCCGTCGTCCTCGCCGGTCACACCGATGACGTGGACCACGCCGAAGTCCCGCAGCCCGTCGACCAGGTGCCGGGCCAGGGTGTGCATGTACGCCTCCGCGGCCGGCAGGGAGGTCCGCAGCCGCTCATGGCGGTCTCCCGTGGCGTCCTCGTCCAGTCCGGCGAGGAAGTCGACTGTCGCCGGGACGGCACCGAGCAGACCGGGGGCCAGCCCACCACGCTCCAGGGCCGCGACCCGGCGCTGCGCCAGGGCCAGCAGATCAGGGGTGGAGTGCCGACCGGTCTTCACCTCCGCCAACCGCAGCTCGGCGAGCATCGCCGGATCACGGAAGACCAGTGCCCCGACCTCCGGACCACCCAGCGGGGCGAGGTCCAGGGCGACGACGTCCGCACCCCATTCCGCCATGTCGATGTAGCGGTAGGGGGCGTAGGATGCCGCATCCACCACGAGCCACCCGTTGGACTTCGCGTGCAGCAGGTCGGCGATGGCACGGACATCCGTCACCGTGCCGATGTGCTCATTCGCCGCAGCGACCGCGACGATGGAGGTCGATGTGCCGATGAGCTCACTGAACTGCCACGTCGGCAGGGAACCCGTGGTCAGCTCGGCCTCGGCCCAGCGGAGGGATGCGCCGTAGAGGTCTGCGGCCAGTTCCCAGGGGGCGTTGCTCACCGGGTCGTCGACGCGGGAAAGCACGACCTCGCGGCCGATCCGCAGCTTCGCCGGAACCGAGGCCGCCAGGGTGTTGAGCAGGACGGCACGGCTGGGGCCCAGCACCACACACTCCGGAGTACCGCCGACCAGGTCGGCGACGGCCTCACGGGCAGCGTCGATGTAGGCGTCCCCCCGGGTGCCGTTGCCGGCGCCGGGGTCCGCCTGCAGCGGCGCGGTGCGGAAAGCCCGCGTCACTGCGGAACTCACCTTCTCCGGGACCTGGGCACGCGCTCCGCCGTTGAGGTAGGTCCACCCGTCGGACTGGGAGACATAGAGCCCTCGGACCCTCGCGGAATCGAACACGCCTGTACGCACCTCTAATCTATGACAGTCACTCGTCTGCACGATCCTACAGCGCCGGGCTGACAGCACCGCAAGCCCCGGAGAGCCGTGCTCGATCCCACAGTGAAACCCCCCTGGAAACGTCCCCCGTTCGTGCGCGACTTCACCTCGCCTCTGCCGCGTCTTTGCCCCGGGGGAGGGAGACCGGGGTACCTTTGTCGGGTGTCAGATTCAGAGAACGAGAGCAGCACCGCCCCGTCGGTCGCGCTGACCCCGGAGTTCGACCGCTACGTCGCCCGGGTCGACGAAGACAAGATCCCGGCGTCCACCTCGCAGACCTACGGGGCCGCCTGGGACGATCTCAAGCGCGGTTTCGGCCAGCGCGAACTGTGGCTCACCCTGGGTTGGCAGGACATCAAGCAGCGCTACCGCCGCTCCGTCCTGGGCCCGCTGTGGATCACCATCGCCACCGGTGTGATGGCCACGGCCCTCGGTCTGCTGTACTCACTGCTCTTCGACATCGACATCAGGACCTTCCTGCCGCACGTCGCGGTCGGCCTCATCCTCTGGGGATTCATCGCCGGCTGCATCAACGAGGGTTCGCAGGTCTTCATCGCCAACGAGGGCCTGATCAAACAGCTGCCCAGTGCGTTGAGCGTGCACGTCTACCGCCTGGTGTGGAAGCAGTTCCTCTTCCTGCTGCACAACCTGGCGATCTGGCTGATCCTGCTGGCCGTGTTCCAGATCCCGGTCGGCTGGGAGGTCATCCTCGCCGTACCCGGCCTGGCCCTGCTCGTCGCCAACGGTGTGTGGGTGACGATGTTCTTCGGCATCATCGCGACCCGCTTCCGGGATGTCGCCCCGCTGCTGGAGTCCCTGGTGCAGCTGCTGTTCTACATGACGCCGATCGTGTGGATGGACTCCACCCTGAAGGACCGTATCGGTGACCTCGGCAACAAGGCCTACCTCGCGGAGATCAACCCGCTGTACCACTACATGGCCATCGTCCGTGGACCGATGATCAACGAGCCGGTGGAGTGGCGTTCCTGGTTGATCGTCTGCGTCCTCACTGTCCTCGGCACCCTCTTCGCCATGATCTTCATGCGCCAGTGGCGCTCCCGCGTCAGCTACTGGGTTTAATCGAGTACAGGAGTTATCCCATGGTTTCCATCGACACCTACAACGCCTGCGTCGACTTCCCGATCTTCGATGCCAAGACCCGTTCCCTGAAGAAGGCCTTCCTCGGCGCCGCCGGCGGTGCGATCGGCCGCAACTCCGAAAACACCGTCGTCGTCGAGGCACTGCGCGACGTGAACCTGCACCTCAAGGAGGGCGACCGGATCGGGCTGGTCGGTCACAACGGTGCCGGCAAGTCGACCCTGCTGCGGCTGCTCTCCGGCATCTACGAGCCGACCCGGGGCTCCGCGGTGGTCAAGGGCCGCGTCGCCCCGGTCTTCGACCTCGGTGTGGGTATGGACCCGGAGATCTCCGGGTGGGAGAACATCATCATCCGCGGACTCTTCCTCGGTGAGTCGAAGCGGTCCATGCAGAAGAAGATGGACGACATCGCCGAATTCTCCGAGCTGGGCGACTACCTCTCCATGCCGTTGCGCACCTACTCCTCCGGCATGCGTGTGCGCCTGGCCCTGGGCGTGGTGACCTCGATCGAGCCGGAGATCCTGCTGCTCGACGAGGGTATCGGCGCGGTGGACGCCGCCTTCATGGCGAAGGCCCGTGAACGGCTGTCCGCCCTGGTCGCGAAGTCCGGCATCCTGGTCTTCGCCTCCCACTCCAATGAGTTCCTGGCTCAGCTGTGCGATTCGGCCCTGTGGGTCAACCACGGCGAGATCAAGGCCTGCGGTCCCGTCGACGAGATCGTCGGCGCCTACGAGGGGCCCGGTGCGCAGGAACACGTCCGCAACGTCCTGCGGGACCTCGGCCGGCTGTAGGTCGGGCGAACGGCCCCCTACCGCACGTACTCCAGCTGCCCCACGTCGATGTAGCCGCAGGCGAAGCCGGCCTGGCAGTACGCCAGATAGAAATGCCACAGCCGCTGGAAGTCCGGGCCGAAGCCCAGGGCATCGACCTGCCCGGTGGATGCGGCGTCCAGGAACGCCGCATCCCACTCCCCCAGCGTCCGCGCGTAGTCGTGTCCGAAGCTGTTCCGCATCCCCAGTGACAGTCCGGCACGCGATGCCGACTCATTGAGCGCCCGCACGCTCGGGATCACTCCGCCGGGGAAGATGTAGGTGGTGATCCACGTCGCGGCGTCCTTCGTGGCGAGCATCTGCGCATGCTCCATGGTGATCGCCTGGATGACCGCGCGCCCGCCGTCCACCAGCCGGTCATGGACGACCTGCATGTATTCGTCCCAGTACTCCGCGCCGACCGCCTCGATCATCTCGATGGAGACGACCGCGTCATAGGTGCCGGTGGCCTCGCGGTAGTCGCACAGCTGCACGTCGACCCGGTCGGCGAACCCTTCTGACGCAATGCGCTCCCGCGCCAGGTCCGCCTGCTCGGTCGACAGCGTCACCGAGGTGACCTGTGCCCCGCGCCGTGCAGCGTGCAGCGAGAGTTCGCCCCAGCCGGTGCCGATCTCGAGGACGCGGCTTCCCTCGCCCACCCCGGCGCGGTCCAGGGCACGCTCGACCTTGGCGTCCTGCGCGGTGGCGAGGTCATACTCCGGGTGCTTGTCGAAGAAGGCCGAGGAGTAGCTGAGTCCCTCGTCGAGGAAGGTCGCGAAGAAGTCGTTCGACAGGTCGTAGTGGGCGCTGATGTTCCGCTTCGCCCCGGCCACCGTGTTCTTCTGCCCGAGCGGACGCCGCGAGGTGTACAGCCCGCCGAGCTTCTGCAGCCACGGCGGCAGCAGCCCGGTGATCTTCCGGCACAGTTTCGTCAGTGTGCCCGCCAGGTCGGCGGCGTCCCAGTCCCCGGCGACATAGGACTCCCCGAAGCCGACGAGTCCCTGGACGCCGAGCCGGGCGTAGAAGTCCCCGGGACGGTGCAGCACCAGGTCGGCGTCCTCCCGCTCCCCCACCGTGATCCCGCACATCGCCGCGGCCCGGGCACAGACCCTCCTCGCAACTTTCCCGGCCAGGGCGGCGTAGGCGCCGGACGGGGCGGCCGGGTAGAGAATGGGCTGGTCGGTGGTGGGCGTCTGGCTCACGGTGCTGTCCTCCGAAACGGGTGGTCTGAACCTGAACTGGTACCTCTCCGAGCGTAACCCTGTCTCCGGGTCAGGGCCGGGTGGGAACCGCGTCACCCGGCCGGCGACCTGGTCTCCGCCACCTGCATGGCACAATGAGCACCATGTCTGAACCGTCAGCAGCACTCCTGGACCGCACCGGCACCACCGCCGCGGTCATCGTCACCCACAACCGGGTCGAGCTGCTGAAGGGGTCCCTCGGCATCGTCTGCTCCCAGACGCACCCGGTGGACAAGGTGATTGTGGTGGACAACGGTGCAGATGACGCCGTCCGTGCTCTCGTTGAGGAGGTGGCCGGCGACCGTGCCGTCTACGTCCCGTCGAAGACCAACCTCGGCGGCGCCGGGGGCTTCGCCCTCGGTTTCCTCACCGCACTGTCCCTGGGGATGGACGCTGTGTGGTGTGCCGACGATGACGGACGCCCCGCCGACGACAACGTGCTGGAGACGCTCTACAGCGTCGCCGAAGCGAACGGTCTTGCTGAAGTTTCTCCCGTGGTCTGCAACATCGATGAGCCGGCCCGGCTCGCCTTCCCGCTGCGCCAGGGTGTGGTCTGGCGACGCTACCTCTCCGAGCTGCAGGGCGACTTCCTCCCCGGCATCGCCAGCCTGTTCAACGGGGCACTGATCAGCGCCAGGGCCATGGAGGTGATCGGTGTGCCGGACTACCGCCTGTTCATCCGTGGTGACGAAGTCGAGTACCACCGCCGCATCGTCCGGTCCGGCCTGCCCTTCGGCACCTGCCTGACCACCTCCTACCTGCACCCGGACGGCTCCGACGAGTTCCGTCCGATCCTCGGTGGGAAGATGCACACCCAGTACCCGGACAGTGAGTTCAAGCGCTACTTCACCTACCGGAACCGGGGTTTCCTCATGAACCAGCCGGGGATGCGTCGGCTGCTGCCCCAGGAGTACGCACGCTTCGGCTGGTACTTCCTGGTCCAGCAGCGTGACATCAAGGGTTTCAAGGAGTGGCTGCGGCTGCTGCGCAAGGGTCAGCAGGAGAAGTTCTACCGGCCGTAGGCGGGCCGCGTCCTCGCGCGGCTGGTGCAGGGCCGGCCGGGGCCGGTGCAGAAAACTGCCCCGATTCGGAACTGCCGACACATCCGGAACGCCCGAATCGGACCAACATTCCGCACAGCTACCCCTGGAACGCTCTACTCAACGCCGCTACACTGCAGAGGCACGCGGCAGGGGGTCGTGGCGGAGGGGAACACATGGGCACACAACAGACCAAGCAGATCTGGACAACCGCCGAACTGAAGGACGCCGGGTGGGATGACCGGAGAATCGCCGCCGCCGTCACGAAGAAGGCACTCTACAAGTTGATGAACGGGTGGTACGTCACCGATCCCTCCCCACGGCTCACTCTCGCCGCCTACGCGACGGCGTATCCGAAGCTGGTCTACACGGGGAACACTGCGTCCTTCCTGCTGGGGGTGGGTCCGATGCGGTGGCCGGCGGAAGCGGACCACCCGAGCTCCACCCGCAGAGATCCACGCATCCGCATCCGTCGCCGCATTCCCAGACCCTCGCTCGACCTGGGGGACCTCCGGGTCAGCACACCCGCCGCCATCGCGGCGTCCCTGGTCACCGACGATGAGGACGCTGCGATCAAGGTACTGGAAACCGGTTACTCCGGGCTGACGGGGAGTGCTCGACTGACGGAGGACCTGGAAGACCTCAGTGGCACCGGGCGGGCGAAGCTGGAGAGCATCCGGAACAGATCAGTCATCGGCACGGCCAGCGGGCTGGAGAAGAAGGCGTTACTACTGATCAGGAAGTCATTGAAAGCCGAGCGCGACAGAGGTGAGATCACGATCGAGACGAATGTGATGGTCAGGGGCTACTGCTTCGACATCGTGATCCCGGAGGTCAGGCTCCTCACCGAGATCGACAGCTACACCTACCACGGAGGAGGGAATGCGAGGCGAACCACCTTCACGAACGACAGATGCAAAGGGAACCAGGCGACACGATGGGACTACCACCTGTTGCGGTACTCCGACCTCAGCGTCGACAAAGCACCGGAGTATGTCGCGACCGAGGTGGCGGACACGGTGCGCCACCTGCTCAAGCGGCTGCGACGTAACCGCCGGGAGGACGAGGCGATCGACACCGACCGGCCGATGAAGGACTGGCACCCACGTCCGTGACTTCCTGGCCCGGTCACACCACCCGGAAGATGACCCAGCGCTGGATGATGAAGTTCAGCACCGTCGCCGTGCCCTGGGCAATGACGAAACTGATCGCTCGGACCCAGAAGCCGGAGAAGTCGTTGTCCTCCAGCCAGGGGATGCACACCACGTACAGGCCCAGCTGCACCACATAGGTCAGCAGGTAGGAGCACATCGTGGCGATGAACCGCTTGGTCGACGGAGCCGCCTGGAAGGTCCACCGCCGGTTGATGAAGTACGCGGTCAGCGTCCCCAGGATGAAGCCGATGGTCTTCGACAGGCCGTCGCCCAGTCCGGCGAGGTGCAGCAGATACGTCGACCCGAAGTCGACGACCGCACCGATGACACCAGTACAGATGAAGCGGAAGAGCTGCGTCTTCAGCGGGACGTTGACCGTCATCGTCCCCGGTTGTTCACCGGATGCGACAGAAGTCACCTCAGCCGACATTCTTCACCTTCACCTCTCCCTTCCCGGGCCTGTGCCGGAAGGTCCACAACTTGTTGAACAGGAAGTTCGCCGGGATCGCGACGATCACGCCGATGAAGTTACCCCAGTAGGCCCGCGTCCTCAGCCCCGTCGAATCATCCCAGATCGCGTGGGACAGGGCGATGGGTGAGTCATCGTTGACCAGCGCCGTCTGCACCAGCAGGGTGATGAGCAGGCCGAAGATGCCCACCAGCATGAAGCTGAACATGGGACGCACCCACGGCGTCCCCTTCTTCGCCTTGAAGGTGTAGTGCCGGTTGAGGAAGAAGTTCCAGATGTTCGCCACGATGAAGGCGAGCACACTGAAGACGTGGTACCAGCGCACGTGGAACGCCGAACCGAAGAGGTTCACGAACGGATGGTACTGGTCAAAATCCCACACTGCCTGGGTGAACTTGTTCGACAGCACCATGACGCCCTGGTTGACCACGAAGCCGGACGCGCCGACGATCCCGAAGGTGATGAACTGCTTCAGGATGCGGCGTTTGCGCCCGACAGGCCGGGGCGGCTGCTCGGGCGGCCGTTCGGTGACGGCATCGGTCACGGGAGTCCTCACTTGCTGCAGGAAAAGGGAATCACCGCTCTACGCTACTCAGCGGCCCCCTGATTCAACGAACCGTCACACCGGCGCGTCCCTGTCAGTTCCCCGGCGCGTCACGCCTGGAGCAGGAAGCGGTACATCTCCAACCGGTCGACGAGACTGCATTTCGGCACCAGCGGGATGACGGCGGACGCGGTCCCCTCCCACACGTCGGCACCGCAGGTCGCAAGCAGATGACCGGACTCCCGTGACAGGTCACGGATCTCCTCGGCGCTCAACGGGTCGCAGGACCGGTGGTCGTCGGTGGCACCGAGGCCGGCGTCCGCCCGGGTGAATCCGAGAGCCGCCATGAGCATCGCGGTGACCTCGTCGACGGTCTCCCGGTCCGACAGAGTCGACAGAGCCACGACCCGCGACCAGGCGGCGGCGCGTCCTACCGGGGTCGTCTCGACGGGGAAGCCCGACAGCACCCGGCGCGTCGCCTCCCCCACCTGGGCCGGACGCCCCAGATCGAGGGCCTGGAGCAGCGGGGTGAACTCGTACAGGTCCCCACTGAGCAGCAGGGCACGCAGCTCCGGGCCGAGCTCACCGAGGATCTCGGCGACGGTCTCCTCACCGGTCAGGGCGACATTCACCGCGGCGAGGTCGACGTCGCGCGGTAGTCCGACGGGGTGGTCCACTGTGCCGGGGACGGGGAAGGACTCAGGATCAGCCGGGGCGTCCCCGTCGGGCGCGAAACCACCGGCGAGGCAGACCGCGTCGGGGGTGTGGTCGTCACGGGGCATCGCACCGGCCGTGGTGACGGTGACGGTGTACCCGTCGACGACGAGGATGCCGGTACCGTCGCGACCCAGTGCCTCACGCAGCGGCGTGCCGATCGGACCGGCGGTGCGGGAGTAGACGCGCAGCCGGTCGTTGCGCCGGGCCTGCAGGGACCAGGTGGTGATCGCCGGCAACCGGTCGGCAGCCTCGGAACCGTCGGCGCCGTTGAGCATGGTGGACGCCCCGGGCCAGTCCAGGGACAACAGGACCGCACGGACGGTCTCGGCGACGGAGAGAGCACCGTTGAGTCCGAGCGCGCGGGTGAACCAGCCGAGACCGGGGACGTGGTGCTCGGCCAGGAGCAGGAGGGTCAGTTCATGGTCGGCGGCGTCCGCCGGTGGGACGGGTCGGGCGGCATGGGCGATCCCCGGCAGTTCGAGCACCGCGGCGAGGCCGCCGGGGTCGCCGGACGGGGTGGTGTCGCGGACGACTCCCCGTCCGGATCCCCGACGCTGCGGCAGGTGCTGGGCATTCATGCGACCCAGCGTAGCGCCGTCCGCGACAGCTCGCCGGGGACGGCGGACCGATTTCTGAGGCCGTATCAGTTCATGACCAGCGGCAGCGCACGCAACTCGCCGCCGAGACGCTGCACCCGGAGCTTGTCCAGGGCGTTCCAGCTCTGCACCAGATCGCGCAGGCCACGGGCCGCCGCCATGGCACGGACGACGGCCTCGGCGGTGTCCCCGGTGATGCCCTCGGGGGCACGGCCGGGTTGCGGAGTGAAGTCGGCATCCGCCCAGGCACCGCCCCAGCCAGGCTGCCGCTTGCCGGGGTTGGCCTCGGCGAAGGTGGCCTTGTTCTCCTCGACGGCCTCAGCGGCCTGAGCCACCGTGGCGGCCACGTCGACGGTCCGCAGTGTCCCGGCGGTGTCGGTGGGGAAACCGAAGGAGTCGCGGGCTGCGTCCCCGGTGAGCGGTTCCCCGCCCTCGCCGACGACGACGGTCGGGCGGGCGAGCAGAAGTTCCAGCATCCCGTCACGGGACCCGCGCTGGTCGATCCAGTCGGCGTCGGCGGCGAATCCACGGATACCGTCGGCGTCGACGAGCCAGGCGCCGGAGAATTCGCCGAGCACGACGCGGGCGTCGACCTCGACCTGCCAGACCGCGGTGACCTCACCGACGGTCGCGGCGACGAGCACCGGCGGATCCTGTGGTCGGGTACCGGTTTCCGTGGTAACGGGAGCGGTCTCGGCAGCGGTCACTTCGCGTCCTTCGCGGTCGAGGTCACCGGTGTCTTCGCACCGGTGGTGGCACCGGAGTCGGCGGCGACGGCGGGGTTCTGCTCCGACAGTCTCGCCACGACGGCGACGGCACCGACCTGGGCGATGCCCCAGACAGTGAACGGCAGGCGGCGGAAGATGCCCCCGAACAGCGGGAGCCGGCCGAGGGTCCGGGTGATGACGCCGGTGGCCACACGGTCGACCCTGGCATTGAACCAGGACCCTACGACGACCGCCACAATGCCGACGGTCACCGGGACGAGGTACTTCCGCAGTCCCGCCCCCGCGGCCGGGGTCTCGCCGTAACCGGTGGCGGCCGGAGCACCCGTGCCGGCCTGCTGCGGAACAGGGAGGGGCACCTGGTTCGTCGCGACAGCGGTCCCACCGCCGGCGGCCAGGACCCCGAGGCTGACGAGTCGTCGCTTCCACGGCGTCGTGACGAGGTCATGGGCGAGGTAGTAGCCGACGGTCGTCGTTCCCAGAACGGCGAGATCGGGCGTTCGGTTCAGGTCTGGTGCGGCACTCATGGAGCCCAGCGTAGAGGACGCACCTGACCGCGCAATGCCGGTTCCGCTGCAGGTTCCCTGGCCGTACGCGCCGGAGTAGGCTGAGCTGCATGTTCGGCAGGAGAAACACAGGCAGCAACGGCGACGGCAGCGGTGGGCAGGACAAGCTGAAGGACCGGATGCGGCGCAACATCGCCAAGGCCAACGACGGCAAGCCCGCCGGCGAACGCGGTTCCATGGCACAGACCGCGGTGGTCGGCGGCACCGACCCGGAGGCCCACTACGAGGCGGCGCGGCACATCGAGGCGCCGGTCAACGAGTTCATGGGCCGGCTCATCGCCCAGGAACTGCCGATCCTGGACTCCACCAGCCGCTCGATCGTCAATGCGGCACTGCGGGAGCACAAGGAGGCCGGTAAGCCGCAGATCACCTGTGTGGGCGAACTGCCCGAGGAGATCCGCGAGATCATGGCGCTCTAGCGCTCTAGTGCTCTAGTGCTCTAGAACTCCGACGCTCTGGCGTTCTAGCTGCGCCTCGTCGCCGCCTCCCCACGACAGGCTTCGGCCAGCCGCCAGCGCCCGCGGTACTCCGCGGCCTTCGCGGCGGCCTCGGCGCAGCGGTCCGCACCGGCGGTGTTCCCCAGTGCCGACAGGGCCGCTGAACGGGCGCGCAGCAGACGCACCGGACCGTCGTCGTCCGCCCCTGCCTCCCCGGGGGCGCAGCCGGACGCCACGCCGGTGTCCACCCAGTTACCGCCGACCGCGGCCAGTCCCGCGGCGGAGACCGCGCACGCCTCATGGCAGGCACCGGCGACGGCCAGGGCGTCGGCGAGATCCGCGAGGTCGGCGACATGGTCGACCAGACCCAGCGGGGACGCCGAGGGCGGGGCGGGCAGGGACCGGGCGGATGCCGTCACCGCCGTGATGACGGTGGCGTCCACGATGCCCCGGCCGACACCGGGTTCATCATCGTTTTCCCCGGTCACCGCCCCGACCAGGGCACCACCGGTCAGCGGGACGGCCCGGGGCAGCAGCCGCAGCACGGCCCACAGCCCCTGCACCGCGTACTCCACCGACGGGCGGGTCGGGAGTGCACCGGAGAGCAGGATGTCGAGGTCGATCAGGCGTCTGACCAGGGGGTGGGATCCCGACCGGAGCCGGGTCATGTTCCGTACCCGACCCGGGGCGTCGTGGGCGGTACCGGCGCAGGCGCACTCCCGCACCATGCGGTCGACCTCGGCGAGCAGTCCGCTGGAGGAGGGGGCGATCTGTCGGGCACAGGCGAAGCAGCCCACTCCGTGGCCTGCGGCGCAGTCGGAACGACGGACGAACTCCGCGGCGACATCGAGCACCACCGGGTCACCGTCATCGGCGGTGAGGACGCGCATCCGGTCGACGACGCAGTCCGCGGCGTCCGTCAGCCCGAGCAGGGTGTACATCACGGTGGCGCACAGTGCGTCCGTCGCATCGAAGGACGCCAGGTCCACCGGTCCGACACCGGGCAGTTCCGCCAGATCCGCCGGATCAGAGGGGAAGGCGGTGGGCAGGGCCGCCGGCAGGGCCAGACCGCGCAGGGCGGGGATGCCGGCGAGGTCGGCGGCGTCGATGAGCGGGACCGGGTACTCCAGGGTCTCCGGCACCAACGTCGTCCACATCGCCCGGCCGTTGCGGGTATCACAGCGTACCGCCTGCTCACGCAGCCGCTCCGACAGCTCGTCGGCCAGCTCGCGGACCGTCGGGCCACCGGTCACGAGGCGGCGTCCTCCCAGATCGGAGGCGGAATCCGCGGACCAGCCGGTCTCGACCACCGCGCGCAGTACCGGGGCGGCCACCGCCGGCGGGTCGACGACGTCGACGGTGCGCACCAGCAGCGACAGGGCGGTTTCGGGAGCGCCCGCGAGGGCGAGGTAGCCGGCGACATGCAGCAGGGCGGGCACCAGTTCAGGCACACCGGTGGCGGTGGCGACGATGCCGGCGATCCGGTCGACCGTGGTGGTGGTGTCGACCATGTGCGCCAGCGGGACCAGCGAGGCAGCGGTGAGCAGCGTCCACTGCACGGAATCGGCCCGGCCGGTGTCCTCCCCGTGGCACAGCACCCGCAGCAGGGTGTCCAGGTCCCCGCGCAGCAGCGCGACGGTCCCCCTGACCACCGCCAGTTCCTCCGCCCCGCACGAAGTCTCCCCCACCAGTTCCAGCAGTTCACGGGCCTGTTCCAGGCGTCCCGTCGCGAGCAGGACCCGGGAGCGCAGCCCGGCGATCTCCACCGTCTCCGCCCCGTACCGGCGCAGCACGGCCACGCTGCGGTCGGTGAGGGAGTCGATCTCGGCCAGCGACGTCTCCGGATCCGCGGCGGCGGCCAGGGGGACATCCACCCAGTGGCCGCGGAACTCATCGGTCAGCCGTCCGCCTTCCCCGTCGAGCGGTGCACCGTCAGGCCCGGGATGACCCACGGCGTCCTGGTGGGACGGACGCCGCACCGGATCATGCCGGTGCCGGTGCCACAACTCCGGCAGTCCACTGACCGGGTGCCCGGCAGGCGGCAACGGCGTGACACCGGGCAGCACCAGCGGATGCGGCGCGAGGGTGACCGTGTGCACAATGATGCGGTGCCGCAGGTCAGCCGCCGATTCTCGGGCCGCAGTGAGCGAGGGATGCTGCGGTGAGGCCTCGACGGAGGCCAGTTCGTCGGCCATGGCGGTGAAGCGCCTGAGAAGCACCGGGACCGGGATCTCGCCGCGTGCATGTGCCGCACGCAGCGTCTCCCATTCGTGGGCGATCCGGGCAACCCTGCCCTCAGCACGACTGAGGCCGCCATAACCAAGCATGTCCTTACTATGGCATACCTGTGGTGGCATCCGTACATCAACGGCAGTGAAAGATGCGTCACTATCCGCACCCGTCCGCCGGGAAGAGTCCCTGAGGCGTCCGGTCCCGGCTGTAGTGTGGTCCGCATGGAATTGCAGACGCACACCCAGTCTCTCACCGGTTGGGGACGCACCGCCCCCACCACCGCAGAGGTCCTGTCCACCCCGGACGTCGACGTCATCGCCGCCGCCGTCGCACAGGTCGCCGACAGTAACGCCGACAAGCCCGACCACCTCAAGCGCGGCGTCATCGCCCGCGGCATGGGCCGCTCCTACGGCGACCCCGCCATGAACGGCGGTGGTCTCGTCATCGACATGCAGGCGCTGAACACGATCCACTCGATCGACCCGGACACCGCCATCGTCGACGTGGACGCCGGCGTGACCCTCGACCAGCTCATGAAGGCCGCGCTGCCCTACGGCCTGTGGGTCCCCGTCCTGCCCGGTACCCGCCAGGTCACCATCGGTGGCGCGATCGGCCCGGACATCCACGGCAAGAACCACCACTCCGCCGGTTCCTTCGGCAACCACGTCCGCTCGATAGAGCTGCTGGTCGCCGACGGTCGCGTCCTGCACCTGGAGCCGGAAGGCTCCTCCGACGACCCGGACGGCACCCTGTTCTGGGCGACCGTCGGCGGCATGGGCCTGACCGGTGTCATCCTGCGCGCCACCATCGAGATGACGAAGACCGAGACGGCGTACTTCCTCTGCGACGTCGACCGGACGAACACCCTCGACGAGACCATCGCCGCGCACTCGGACGGCTCCGAAGTCAACTACACCTACTCCTCGGCGTGGTTCGACTGCATCTCGCCGGAGCCGAAGCTGGGACGCTCCACGATCTCCCGTGGTTCGCTGGCCACCCTCGACCAGCTCAAGGAGTTCGCCCCGAAGCTGGCCAAGGACCCGCTGAAGTTCAACGCCCCCCAGCTCATGACCGTGCCGGACATCTTCCCGTCCTTCACGCTCAACAAGCTGACGCTGTCGGCGGTGGGTATGGCCTACTACGCCATGGGCAAGCCGGCACGGAACCAGATCGAGAACCTCACGCAGTTCTACCAGCCGCTCGACCTCATCGGTGAGTGGAACCGCGGCTACGGCTCCAAGGGCTTCCTGCAGTACCAGTTCGTGGTGCCGGTGGAGGCCGTCGAGCCGTTCAAGCAGATCATCAAGGACATCCAGTCCTCCGGCCACTACTCGGCACTGAACGTCTTCAAGCTCTTCGGCCCGGGCAACCGCGCCCCGCTGAGCTACCCGATGCCGGGCTGGAACGTCTGCGTCGACTTCCCGATCCGTCCGGGCCTGGGCGACTTCCTCGACCGTCTCGACAAACAGGTCATGGAGTTCGGCGGACGCCTCTACCTGGCAAAGGAGTCCCGCACCACCGCGGAGAACTTCCACCGGATGTACCCGGGCCTTCCGGGCTGGCTGGAGACCCGCCGGTCCATCGACCCGACGGGCGTCTTCGCGTCCGACATGTCCCGCCGCCTCGAGCTCAACTAGGAGACTTTTTCCATGATCAACGCTGTGGGTAAGCCCCAGTCCATCCTCCTGCTCGGCGGTGCGTCCGACATGGGCCTCGCCGTCGTCGAGCAGTTCCTGTCGCGTGGCCCGGCTCGCGTCGTGCTCGCCGCCCGTGCCGGTGAGGACATGTCCTCCCCGATCGCCCGGTGTGAGGCCGCCGGTGCGTCCGCGGTCGAGACCGTCGGGTTCGACGCCACTGCCTTCGACACCCACGAGGAGATCATCGACTCCATCGAGGGTGACATCGACCTGGCCATCGTCGCCTTCGGCGTCCTCGGTGACAACGAGGTGCAGTGGCAGAACCAGAAGCAGGCCGTCCTCGCCGCGCAGGTCAACTACACCGGTGCGGTCTCGGTGGGCGTGCTGCTCGCCGACCGGATGAAGAAGCAGGGCCACGGTCAGATCGTGGTCTTCTCCTCCGTCGCCGGCGAGATGGTCCGCCGCTCGAACTTCGTCTACGGCTCCACCAAGGCCGGCGTGGACGGCTTCTACCGCATGCTCGGTGAGGCCCTGCGCGGCACCGGCGTGCGCGTGCTCACCGTGCGCCCCGGTCAGGTGCGCACCAATATGACGAAGGGGCTGGACGATGCCCCGCTCACCGTCGACAAGGAGGACGCCGCAAAGGCCATCGCCGCCGGCGTGGACGGCAAGAAGACCGTCATCTGGATCCACCCGCTGTTCCGCTGGGTGATGCTGATCCTGAAGAACCTGCCGCAGTTCGTGGTGCGCAAACTCCCGATCTAGGGCGGTACCCGGTCTGGGCGGGGCACCACGCCCCGCCCGCCCCCTCGTCGAATCAGCACCGTCGAATCAGCACCCTCACCAGTCGTCGAACCCCCGGCGACCCCCCGGCGGCTGCCTGTGAGAGTGCTTTCCCGACATGCAGGGTCACTCTTCGTCTGAGAGCCCCAGCGATTCCCGCTCTTGTCCGGTCAACCGGAACCGCAGCGGCTTTCCGGAAGTCTGCTCCACCAGCCCACGTTCCACGAGATCGACGGTCCTCGGTCGGACAAACTGCTTGGACTTCCTGATCGAACCAGCGACCACATCGAGCCCGACCTCGCCGCGTCCGCGAATGGGGACGCCGCGTTCTCCTCCAACATCCTTATCCGATCGAATACACGGGAAAGCTGGCGGTGCCGTAACTCTGTTCAGCTGCCGGTGGGGGTGCTTTCTCGACATGCGCCTCCTCCACATCCCGCAACTCACCCTCACCGGAGCAGAAATCGCTGCTCATCCTGCTGGTGAGGGTGAGTTGCGGACATCAGGCGGAAGGAGGGGAAGAGGCGAGGGGACGGCCCCTGCTCCGCGCTACTCCGCGCTACTCCGCGCTACTCCGCGTCCGCCGGGGCGAGCTCGCTCTCGGTGACCCACTTGTGGTTCGTCATCGTCATCCCGTCATCGGTGGTGATGTCCACCATGTAGACGGTCTCCTGCGTCGAGGAGTCGATGGTGGCGGTCGCTCCCTCCATTCCGCTCATATGGTCGGCGGCGAGTGTGACCTCGGTGCCGTCGGCGAGCGGGGCGTCACCGGGGTTCTCCAGCTCCTCCTGGACGACCCAGCGGTGGTCACTCACCGGTGCGCCGCCGTCGGTCGGCGTGTAGCTCACCGAATAGGCCATGGTCGAGTAGGCGCCGGTCACAGTGCCGGTCGCGCCTTCCATCCCCTCCATGTGATCGGCCAGCACGGTCACCTCGGTACCGACCGGATACATCGGATTCACTGCGTCCTCGATACCGGCCGGCGCCTCACCGCCGTCCATGGCGTGGTCGTGCATGTCACCCATACCACCGTCGTCAGCGTCCTCGGTGGTCATGCCGGTCATGTCCGCCATGTCGTGACCCTCGTGGCCGTCATGTCCACTGTCGGAATCGTCTCCGCAGGCCGCGAGAGTGAGGGCGGACGCCAGAACCAGCGATGCCAGGGCAGGGGTACGTGAGATCTTCATGCCGCCGATGGTATACCCCCGCGGGGTATTGAGGCACCCCTCAGAGACTCCCCCTCCCACCCGGGAAAGCCGTCAGAACGAGCAGACGCCGGGAGTGGGATTGTCACTGTTGACGATCGGGCACCAGACGAAATAGTAGAGCGCCGCCAGGGCGAGCGGGCCACTCCAGACGATGCTGCCGACGATCGACTGCGCGCTCGGAGGCAGAGCGTCGTACGAGGTCTGGACGGGTTCCGGAAGGCCCTGGGCGGCAGCGGACGGCGCGACGGCGGTCGCTCCACCGACTGCGAGCAGTGTGGCAGCCGAGACAGCGGCCACCCTGCGACGCAGGCCGTGTCGCCTGCGGGCGTTCTGCGCGGATCCGGAGCGTGTCGTGCGAACGGCAGATGCAGGTTCGCCGTACATGATGTTCCTCTCGTCTGAAAGATTCAGAAGTCAGGTGCGGAACGCGGCGCCCCGCACGTCCCCCATCATTGCGCGTCACCTCTGCCCGTCGGCACCCCCACCCCTCCCGACGCCCTTGAAATATACCCCCTAGGGGTATACCGTCGGAATCGGACGAACGGCAGGACCACACAGGCCCCGCGCACGCCACACAACACGGAAGGATCACCACCATGGCCACGAAGAACTACACCGTCACCGGCATGAGCTGCGGACACTGCAAGGCGGCTGTCGAGAAGGAGGTCGGCACCATCGAGGGCGTCACCGCTGTCGAGGCCACCCCGGCCACCGGCGCCGTCGTCGTCACCGGCGAAGGCTTCACCGACGAGCAGGTCGCCGCCGCCGTCGACGAAGCCGGCTACGACATCGTCAAGTAACACCCCACAAAGGACTGACCAGCAATGACACAGCAGGTAGGGACCACCCCTCCGGTCGACCCGGTCGACCCGGTCAACCTTGTGCAGCTCGACCTCGGCGTCACCGGGATGACCTGCACCTCCTGCTCCGCCCGCATCGAGCGCAAGCTCAACCGGATGGACGGGGTGGACGCCACCGTCAACTTCGCAACCGAGTCCGCCAAGGTGGACTACGACCCGTCGAAGACCGACCCCGATGCGGTCATCCAGACGGTCCGGAACACCGGCTACGACGCCTTCACCATGGCCGACAGCTCAGCCGATGAGAGCGACACAGACACGGACAACGTAGGCGCGGCGTCCTCCCCGGAGAGTGGCCCACAGACCGGCCAGGCCAAGGTGGACGCCGCCCGCGACGCCGAGGCCGCCGACCTGCTCCACCGCACGATCCTCTCGGCGATCCTCGCCTTCCCCGTCGTGCTGGTCAGCATGGTCCCCGCCCTCCAGTTCGACAACTGGCAGTGGGCCGCCCTGACCCTGATCTCCCCGGTCTACTTCTGGGGCGGCGCCCCGTTCCACCGCGCCACGCTGGTCAACCTGCGGCACGTCTCCTTCACGATGGACACGCTGGTGTCCCTCGGCACGACCGCCGCCTACCTGTGGAGCCTGTGGGCACTCTTCCTCGGCAACGCCGGTATGACCGGCATGACGATGGAGATGCACCTCTTCCCCGCCGTCGATTCCGGTGTCCACAGCGGCATGGACGAGATCTACCTCGAGTCCGTCGGCGTGGTCATCGTCTTCCTGCTGCTCGGACGTTGGTTCGAAACCCGGGCGAAGGGACGCTCTTCCGAGGCACTGCGCGCCCTGCTCGACATGGGTGCGAAGGACGCCGCGGTGCTCCGCGACGGCGCGGAGATCCGCGTCCCCGTGAACCAGGTGAAGGTCGGCGACATCGTGGTGGTGCGTCCCGGCGAGAAGATCGCCGCCGACGGTGAGGTCACCGACGGCACCTCGGCAGTCGACGAATCCATGCTCACCGGCGAATCGGTGCCGGTCGAGGTCACCGTCGGGTCGAAGGTCACCGGTGCGACAGTGAACACTTCGGGGCGCCTGCTCGTGAATGTGACCCGCACCGGTGAAGACTCCACCCTGGCGCAGATGGCGAAGCTCGTCTCCGACGCGCAGGCCACCAAGGCCCCGGTGCAGCGTCTGGTCGACAGGATCTCGCAGGTCTTCGTGCCGGTCGTGATGGTCATCGCGGTCCTCACGCTCATTACCCACCTCATCGTCGAGGGCGATGTCACCAACGCCTTCACCGCCGCCGTCGCCGTGCTCATCATCGCCTGCCCGTGCGCACTGGGCCTGGCCACGCCGACCGCACTGCTCGTCGGTACCGGTCGCGGCGCCCAGCTCGGGCTGCTCATCAAGGGTCCGGAGGTGCTGGAATCCACCCGGCGTGTCGACACGGTCGTCATGGACAAGACCGGCACCGTCACCACGGGCGTCATGGCGGTCACCGGGGTCACGGGTCCCGACGAGACCCTGCGCCTTGCAGCCGCAGTGGAGTCCGGCTCCGAGCACCCGATCGCGAAGGCGATCGTCACCGTCGCGGCAGAGCAGGGCGAGATCCCTGAGGTCACCGACTTCGCGTCCACCGCAGGTCACGGCGTCACCGGAACCGTGGAAGGACGCACCGTCGAGGTCGGGCGCCCGGCGTCCGCCGACGATCTGCCGGCTGGGCTGCGTGAGGCCTTCACCGGCGCGCAGGACGACGGTGCCACCCCGGTGCTCGTCACCGTCGACGGTGAGCCGGCCGGTGTCGTCACCGTGCGGGACACCGTGAAGGAGGACTCGGCCGACGCCGTCGCCGCCTTCCGCGATCTGGGTCTGACCCCGTACCTGCTCACCGGCGACAATGCCGGTGCGGCGAAGGTCGTCGCCGCCGAGGTCGGCATCGACCCGGACAATGTCATCGCCGGGGTACGCCCGGAGCAGAAGGTCCAGAAGATCTCCTCGCTGCAGGACGCCGGCAGGAATGTGGCCATGGTCGGTGACGGTGTCAATGACGCCGCCGCGCTGGCCAAGGCCGACCTGGGCCTGGCGATGGGTGCGGGCACGGATGTGGCGATCGAGGCCAGTGACATCACCCTGATGAACAACGACCTGCGCTCCGCGGTGGACGCCGTCCGGCTGTCGCGGCGTACGCTGCGCACCATCCACGGGAACCTGTTCTGGGCCTTCGCCTACAACGTGGCCCTCATCCCGGTCGCGGCGTTCGGACTGCTGAACCCGATGCTCGCCGGTGTGGCGATGGCGTTCTCCTCGGTATTCGTGGTCTCGAACTCGCTGCGGCTGCGCGGTTTCCGCTCGAGCCGTTCCTGATCGACGACGAGAGTAATGGATAAGGGGTTATCCGTTCTCTCCGACTTTCCGGCCGGGCTCCGTGCCAGGCTCCGGAAGTGTTACCGGTTCCGACTGGTAACACTTTTCGCGACCTGGGACAATGTCACTTTACGGACCACCGGCGTGGTAACACTTTTCAGGGCCGGTCCAGTGTCCTCGCCGAACGGGCAGGGACGCCGGAGCGCCTAGGCCTCGGTGGGCGACAGGGACGCGGCCTCCGAGGCCTCCGACGACCCAGCGAACGGGTAGTCCGTGTACCCGTGCTCCCCACCGACGTAGAAGGTGGGCTGGTCGGGCGTGTTGAGCTCCAGACCCTCCTGCCACCGGCGGACGAGGTCCGGGTTGGCGATGAGCTCACGGCCGACGACGACGGCGTCCGCCAGATCGTCCTCGACGATGTGCCGCGCCTCCGGCAGCTCCGTGACGCGTCCGAAACCACTGTTGAGCAGGAAGGCGCCGCCGAAGCGCTCGCGCAGGTGCGCGACCAGGTCACCGTCGATGTCGGCGTGCAGCACCGAGAGGTAGGCGATCTCGGGCAGGCCGTCGATGAGGGCGCCGTAGGTCGCCAGGACATCGGCCCGGTCGTCCTCCGGCACCCCCTGGACGCCGTGCTCCGGGGAGATGCGCAGCGCAGTCCGCTGCGCACCGATCTCCTCGGCGACGGCCCGCACCACCTCGACGGTCAGTCGGGCCCGGTTCTCCGGGGACCCGCCGTAGACGTCGGTCCGGTGGTTGGAGGATGCCGCGGTGAACTCGTGCAGCAGATAACCGTTCGCACCGTGGATCTCCACGCCGTCCACTCCGGCATCGACCGCCCGCCGCGCACCGGCGACGAACTCCGCGATGATCCGCGGGATCTCCTCAAGGCCCAGTTCACGGGGCACCACACCGTCGAGCTTGCCGGAGAAGCCGCGGACCGGCGCACCGGTACCCAGCGCACTGGGCGCCTCGGGTTCACCGCCGCGCAGGAGGTCGGGGTGGCTGGTACGGCCGCCGTGCATGATCTGCATGACGAGGGTCCCGCCGGCGGCGTGCACCGCCTCTGCGACCGTGGCCCAGCCGGCGGCCTGCCCGTCAGTCGCGATCCCGGCCTGTCCCGGGAAGGCCCGGTTACTGAACGCGGGGAAGGTCCCCTCGGTCACGACGAGGCCGGCGGAGGCCCGCTGGCTGTAGTACGTCGCGTGAAGGTCGGTGGGGACACCGTCCTCTCCGGCGCGTTGCCGGGTGAGTGCGGCCATGGTGACGCGGTTGTCCAGTTGCAGTGCTCCCGCATTCAGCGGGTCGAAGAGAGATGTCATTCCCCGTCCAACCCGGCGACGGCCGGCGGCATTCCCGGCCTACTCCGGGACCCCGTCCCTCGGCCGGAGTCACTCCGCCGGGGAAGGCACCATGGACAACGGGGAGATGTTCCCGCGGGTGGAGTTGAGGATGAAGCTCGCGGTCCCGGGCAGATAGCGGTCGTCGGAGCATTCCACCGGCGTCCCGGCGCGGGTGAAGGCCCGCCGTCGGACCCGGAGCAGCGGCGACCCCTCGGCCACACCGAGCAGTTCGGCGTCGTCGGGGTCCGCACCGACCGCGTCGATGGTACGGGTGACGTGGTCGATGTCCACACCCGAATCCAGCAGCCGCTGGTAGATCGACCCGGAGTCCGTGTCAAAGGTGAGCAGGTGCACGCCCACATCCAGCGGATAGTTTAGTCGCTCGACCATGGCGGGGTCACCGTCCTTCAACCTCAGCCGGAACACCGAGACCACCGCGTCCCCCACCGCGATCTCCAATCCGGCGGCCAGGGAGGCGTCCGCCGGGTGACGGGAGACACTCCGGGTGTCCTGCCCCGGGACGAACCCACACTGCCGGCACCACTGGGTGTAGGAGATGACGCCGTCGAAGGACTGCGCCGGGACGGTGTCCAGCACGGTGGTGCGACGCCCCTGACCCGAGGAGAGCAGCCCCTCGGCCCGCAGGGTGGCGATAGCCTGCCGGACCGGCCCCCGGGAGGATCCGAACCGGGCACAGAGGTCCGACTCGGTGGGCAGGGCGTCCCCGGTGGCGAATTCCCCGCCCGAGATCGCGGCGCGCAGGTAGTCGGCGATCTCCTGGTGCTGCTGGCGGGTGGTGGTCATGGCCAGGTCACTCCTTCATCGGGTGCGTCGTACAGGGTCGCCTGTGCCGTCCGTGCTGGCCGGTTGTTCCAGTTGTTCCTGTTGCCCTTGGTCGTCCTTGCTGTCCATACAGGCTAGCGCAGTTCACCACTTCCCGCGGGCGTCCAGCCGACCCGACCATGACGGGAGCATGAACTTCCCGTGAATCTCGCGGCAAATGTATATACAAGTGTTGCGGACCTCGGAGGCGCGTGGTGGCATGGGTCCATGCACAGCACAGCACCCCGCACCGACCTCATCGTCGTCGGTTCCGGCATCCTCGGTCTCGCCACCGCGTGGCACGCCCACCGTGACGGACGCACCGTCCGCGTCATCGACAGCGCCGACCGGCCGGTCGGGTCCTCCATCCAGAACTTCGGCCACGCCTGCTTCACCGGCCAGGCCGACATCGTCCAGCCGGTCGCCGCCAGATCCCGCGCCAGTTGGCTCGCCGCCGCCGCGGACGCCGGCTTCTGGATCGCCGAATCCGGCACCACCATCCCCGCCGTCACGGAGACCGAGGCGGACATCCTGCGCGAGTTCGCCGCCCACCGCGGCACCGACCAGGTCACCCTGCTGACCGGGGATGCCGTCGCGGTCGCCCTCGGCAACCCCGACCTCGACACCGTCGCCGGTGCGGTCCTTCCACAGGACGCCCGGGTCAACCCGCGGGAGGTCGCCCCCGCCCTCGCCCGGTGGCTGGCCGGGCAGGGCGTGGAGTTCACCTGGAACACCCAGGTCACCGAGGTCGCCGACGGGACCGTGGTCACCAACCGGGGAGACTTCCACGCCGGGCGAGTTGTCGTCTGTCCCGGCTACCGGCTCGCCGCCCTCTTCCCCGACCTCGCCGAGAAGCGGCAGGTCAGGGTCTGCTCGCTGGCGATGTCCCTGGTGGACCGCCCGGCCGGGGTCCCCGCCGACCTGGCGATGCTCTCCGGCACCTCCCTGGCCCGCTACGACGGCTTCGCCGCGATGCCCTCAGCCCCCGCCCTGCGCGAGGAACTGGCCGTCCGAGAACCCGGCCTCGTCGACTGCGTCGCCAACCTCATGGCCACCGGCACTGCCGACCACCTGTTCATCGGCGACAGCCACGCCTACTCATTGAGCCCGGAGCCCTTCATCGACGAGGACATCGCCGGCCTCCTGCTGGACCGGGCATCCGATCTGCTGGGCCTCGGCACCCCGCGCGTCCGACAGCGCTGGCTGGGCCGCTACGCCGACAGTCCCGACACCAACCTCGTACTGGAGCACCCGGACGAGCACACGACCGTCCTCGTGGTCACCTCCGGTATCGGCATGACACTGTCCTTCGGCGTCGCCGAGCTCGCACTCGCCGGAGAGTCCCTCTCCGGTTTCTGAACGACCGCCATCCGTCCTCCCGGTGACACTTCGGTGAACTCTTCATTCTTGTATAGACAGGCTGTTCGCCGCCGCCGACAATAGATGCCGGAACCCCGGTCATCCGGACACCCCGACCCCCACCCGAAAGGTCCCCGACTGCCATGCTCCGCCACACCCGCGCCGCAGCCGCTGCGCTCCTCACCGCCGCCACCGTGCCCGCCCTCGCCGCCTGCGGGGGTTCTTCCGATGACGCCGACGGGGCGATCACCTTCGCCGCCGTGCCCGCGGAATCCTCCTCCTCCGTGAACAGTGACTACGCGAACCTCGTCGCCCTCCTGGAGAAGGAGACCGGCCGGACCGTGGAGTTCCAGAACGCCTCCGACTACGCCGCCGTCATCGAGGGCCAGCGCGCCGGCCAGATCGACATCGCCTCCTACGGCCCCTTCTCCTACGTCATCGCCAAGGACTCCGGCATCGACCTCACACCCGTGGCGTCCCCCACCCACGACGAGAACGAGGCCCCCGCCTACCAGGCACTCGCCTACACCCGCGCCGGCTCCGACATCAAAGGTCTCGAGGATCTCAAGGGCAAGACCGTCTGCCTGGTCGACGCCGCCTCCACCTCCGGCTACCTCGTGCCGATGAAGGGCCTGAAGGACGCCGGCCTCACCCTCGACGAGGACGTCACCGGCAAGCTCACCGGCGGCCACGACGCCTCCCTCCTCGCCCTGAGGAACGGCGAGTGCGACGCCGCCTTCGCCCATGACACCATGCTCTCCACCCTCGAGTCCGGCGGGCAGGTGAAGGAGGGCGAACTGACTCCGGTCTGGACCTCCGACCCGATCACCGAGGACCCGATCGCCGTGAACCACGTCAGCCTCGACGACGACGTGATCGCCACGATCACCGAGGCCCTGCAGACCAAGGCCAACAAGCCCGCCCTGGTCGCCGAGGGCATCTGCGACTCGGAGGAGGAGTGCACCCTCCCCGAGGAGATCGAGTGGGGCTACCGCCCGGTCACCGACGCCGACTTCGACTCCATCCGTGAGATCTGTGCCGGCACCGACGCCGACGCCTGCAAGAACATCGGATAACGGACGCCACCAGAGGACATCACAGTGAACACCACGCCTGAACTCCAGCGCGAGATCGACGGCATCTACGCCGTCCAGCTCGACAACGTCATCCGCCAGTACACCCCCACCGTCCGCGGTCTCGACGACGTCACCGTCGGCGTCCGTACCGGCGAGATCACCACCCTGCTCGGGCTCTCCGGCTCCGGCAAATCCACCCTGCTCCGGCACGTCAACGGCACCGAGACCCCGGACGCCGGCAGCATCCGCGTCCTCGGCTCCGACCTCGCCGACCTCGACTGCAAGGGGCTGCGCGCCCTGCGCCGCGACGTCGGCGTCATCTCCCAGCACTTCAACCTCATCGGCCCGATGTCCGTGCTGGAGAACGTCTGCACCGGACGCCTCGGCTCGCTGCGCGGCCCCCGCATCAGCCTGATGATGTACCCGAAGCAGATCCGCCGGGAGGCCCTGGCCAACCTGGAGCGCGTCGGCCTCGCCGACCGCGCCTTCCAGCGCGCCGACACCCTCTCCGGCGGCCAGCAGCAGCGCGTGGCCATCGCCCGCGCCCTCATGCAGAAGCCGCGCATCATGCTCGCCGATGAGCCGGTCGCCTCCCTCGACCCGGTCTCCGCGGAATCGGTGATGACGCTGCTGCGGGAGATCTGTGTCGAGGACAACCTCACCGTCCTGTGCTCCCTGCACCAGGTCCAGCTCGCCATCGACTTCTCCGACCGGATCATCGGTCTGCGTGCCGGCCGGCTCGTCCTCGACCGGCACACCGGCGGACTGCAGGCCGAGGAGGCGGAGAAGATCTACTCCGCGGTCACCCCGGCGGCGGTGCCGGAGGAGGTCGTCCGGTGACGCTCACCGCCCCGCGCCCCGCCGACGCCCTCCCCGAACTTCCGCCGCGCCCGGCGCCGCGTCCCTCGAACGTGGCCGGCGGTGTGGCCATGGTCCTGCTGCTGGTCGCCGGCCTGTGGTCGGTCAGCTCACTGGGCATCAACCTGGCGACGATCGCACAGTCCCTCGACAACGCGGTGACCTTCGTGCGGCGGATGTTCCCGCTGGACTTCCCGTCGTTCGGGGAGACCGCCAGCCTGCTCGCCGAGACCCTCGCCGTCGTCTTCCTCGCCACCGCCCTGTCGGTACTGCTCTCGGTGCCGGTGGCGCTCGCCGCGGCGTCCTCCACCACCCGGGGGAAGGTCTCACGCAGCACCGCCCGGACCATCATCGTCCTGGCCCGTGCCGTCCCGGACATCGTGCTGGCGATCTTCTTCCTCCGCGTCTTCGGCCTCGGCGCGGCAGCCGGTGTGCTCGCCATGGGCATCCACTCGGTGGGTATGGTCGGCAAGCTCTACGCCGACGCCCTGGAGGAGCTCGACGACGGCCCCCGGCAGTCCGTCGAGGCCGCCGGCGGCACCCGTGGCCAGCAGTTCCTCGCCGCTCTGCCGCAGCCTCTGCTGCCCCAGCTCATCGCCACCGCCCTGCACCGCTTCGACATCAACCTGCGCACCTCGGTGCTGCTGGGCTACGTCGGGGGCGGCGGGATCGGCCTGGCCATCGCGGACGCCCTGCGTTCCCTCGACTACCAGCGGGGCATGGCCCTCGCCCTGATCGTGCTGCTGGCCTGTGTGGTCCTGGAGCTCATCTCCGGCGCTGCCCGTGCCGCCCTGCTCGGCCGCACCGGTGGCAGCGCCGGCCGGACCTCCTGGGCCGACCGGCTGTGGCGTTCCAGTGCCGCCTCCGACATGCCGCAGAACGCCACGAAGACACAGAAGGCACAGCAGGCACAGCAGGCACAGCAGGACGCCGCAGAGGGCGCCCCTGAGCGGCTCACCCCGCCGTGGACCGCCGACCGGATCCGCCGGTTCACCAGCATCGCCGTGGTCCTCGTCATCACCGTCGCGGCTGTCCGGCAGGTCGACATCTCCGCGTCCTCGCTGTGGAACGGCCTGCTGAACCTGCCGGACACCCTCGCCCTGTTCTTCCCGCCGTCCTCCGGTGGGGCGATGGACGCCATGCTCACCGAACTCGGCGTCACCGTGAAGATCGCCCTGGCCGCCACGGTGCTCGGTGCGATCCCGGCGCTGCCGCTGGGCATCCTTGCGGCGTCCAATGTGACGACCAACCGGGCGGTGCGTACGGTCGCCCGCGTCCTCATCGTCGTCTTCCGCGGCATCCCCGAGCTGATCCTGGCGATCATCTTCGTCGTCATCTCCGGACTCGGCGCGGTGGCCGGCACCCTGGCGCTGGCCGTCGGCGCCCTCGGCCTGCTCTCGAAGCTCGTCGCGGACTCCCTCGAGGAGACCGACACCGACGTGCAGGACGCCGTGCGGGCCACCGGCGCGACCGGCACCCAGGTCTTCCTCGGTGCGACGCTGCGCCAGGCGGCACCGGCCATCGTCGCGCACACCATGTACCTGTTGGACACCAATATCCGCTCCGCCACCCTGCTGGGCGTCGTCGGCGCCGGCGGCATCGGCTTCCTGCTGCTCAATGCGGCCCGGGTCAACCAGTTCGATGTCGTCACGATGATCCTCCTGCTCATGGTCGCGGTCGTCCTCGCCGTCGAGGTGCTGTCCCTGTGGCTGCGCCGGATCGTCCGCTGACCCCGTCCCCTGTTCCTCTGTCCCTGTTTCCTGAAAGGATCTTCCCCGTGATCTCCACTACACCCCTGACCAGCGTCCCCGCCCTCGCCGTCTTCGACATGGCCGGTACCACGATCGACGACCGCGACGAGGTGTACCGCGTCCTGCGGGAGGCGACCGAACGGGCCGGCGCCGTCTACTCCGATGAGGAGTTCCAGCGCTGGATGGGCACCGAGAAGCACTGGGCCATCGAAAACCTGCTGCGTATCGGCGGTGTCGGGACCGAGGAGGAGACCGTCGAGGAGGCCTGGACCTGGTTCCGCGCCGAGCTCGCCGACACCTACACGCAGCACCCCCCGGTGCCACTGCCCGGTGTGGAGGACGCCCTGCGCATCCTGCACGACCGCGGCATCCGGACCGCACTGACCACGGGGTTCTCCCGTGAGATCACCGACCTCATCCTCGGCACCCTGGGTTGGGTGGACAACGGGCTCATCGACGCCACCGCCGCCGGTGACGAGGTCCCCGCCGGACGCCCCGAGCCCCACCTCATCCGGGCGGTCATGGCGAAGGTCGGGGTCTCCGACCCGGACGCCGTGGTCAGTGTCGGCGACACCGCCTCCGACGTCCGGTCGGCGCAGGCCGCCGGGGTCACCTCCGTCGGTGTGCTCACCGGGCACCTCGCCGACGCGGACTTCACGGATGAGGGTGTGGACCTGGTCCTGGATTCCGTGGCCGACCTGCCCGGCCTGATTCCCACGGCCGGCACGGGTGCCCACGCGTGACTGATACCGCGACGGCCACGGTGTGGCGGGGCGGCACCCGGTTCGAGCGGGTCAGCGTCCCGTTGCCGACCCCCGGACCAGGTGAGACCCTGGTGCGGGTCCGGGCGGCGACGGTGTGCGGCTCCGACCGGCACAGCGTCCTCGGCCGACGCCCCGCCGCCTGCCCCTCCGTCCTCGGCCACGAGGGCACCGCGACAGTGGTGGCGACGGACGGCGGGACCACCGTCGACGGCACCCCGCTGACCCCCGGTGACCGGGTGGTCTTCGGCGTCACCGCCTCCTGCGGGGAGTGCGCGACCTGCCGCCGGGGCCTCACCGCCAAATGTGAGCGGGTCCGCAAGGTCGGCCATGAGTCCTTCGACGGCGACTGGCCGCTCTCCGGCACCTGGTCGACCCACCTGCTGCTCCCGGCCGGTCTGGCCGTGGTGACCGTGCCGGACGACCTGCCGGACGACCGGGCCGCCACCGCCGGCTGTGCGGTCGCGACAGTCATGGCGATGCTGGAGAAGGCCGGTCCGCTGGCCGGACGCAGCGTCCTCGTCAACGGTGTCGGCATGCTCGGGATCACGGCGGTGGCCGCCGCCCGGTATGCCGGTGCGGCCGAGGTCATCGCGGTCGACCCGGCGGACACGGCCCGGGAACTGGCCCTCACCGCGGGCGCTGACCGGGCGCTGCGCCCCGGGGAGGACGCCGGTACTTCCACCGGTGCCGCAATCGGTGCCGTGGATGTCTCCCTGGAACTCTCCGGCGCACCGGCAGGGGTGCGGACCTGCGTCGATGCCCTGGCGACGGGTGGCACCGCCGTGCTGGCCGGCAGCGTGAGCCCGGCCGGGACGGTGAATCTGGATCCGGAGCGCCTGGTCCGGGGGTGGAACACCGTCACCGGGGTGCACAACTACGAACTCCGGCACCTCGCCCGCGCCGTGGACCTGCTGGTGGACCTGGACGCTGCCCCGCACCCGACCCTGCCCTGGGAACGGATGCTCTCAGCACCGCGGCGGCTGGACGGTCTGGACGGGACGGACTCTCTCGGCGCGGTGTTCACCGGCCCATCCGACGGCACGCTGCGCACCGTGCTGCTGCCCTGAACCGGAAAGCAGGGCCACACCCCGGCTGCGTAGACTGCCACTCAGGACGCCAGACCCCCGATGGCCTGGTCGGCAATCTGTTCCGCCAGGTCACGGATCTCCGCGGCGTCCTGGTTCTCGCGGACGCGGAACCACATCGCGGTGCTGTTGAGGCTGCTCAGCAGGAACCGGGTGGCCAGCCGGGCGTCCCCGTCGCACAGTGATCCGTCCGCCATCCCGTCGGTGACGACGCCACGGAACAGTCCTTCGTAGCGGGTGCGGACCTCGTTGAGCTCGATGAGAGCCTGACGCTGGTGCTCCTTGAGCGCGGTGGAGCGGCCGGCGATGACGCCCTGGGAGATGACGTCGTGGTAGCCGAGATCGGTCATGAGGTTCACCAGGTGCCCGACCGACATGGCGGTGAGCCGGTCCCGTCCGGTGCCGGGCCCCTCGGAAAGCGGCTGGACGGAGCGGAAGGCCCCGTTCATCCCCGCCTCGTAGACGGCGAGGTAGATGTCGAACTTGGAGCGGAAGCAGTAGTAGATCCGCCCCTTGGTCGCGCCGATCCGGTCGGCGATATCGTCCACGGTGGTCCGTTCGAACCCCTGGGACTGGAAGACCACGGCCGCGGCGTCGAGGATCTGCGCCCGTGCCGTGTCACGGACGCCGGGAGTTCCTGCTCCGTCAGCCATGGACGGGACTCTACAGCTCGAAGAGCCCGGCCGCGCCCATTCCGCCACCGATGCACATGGTGATGACGACGTAGCGAGAACCGCGGCGACGCCCCTCCAGAAGGGCGTGACCGACCATGCGGGCGCCGCTCATACCGTAGGGGTGACCGATGGAGATCGCACCGCCGTTGACGTTGAACTTCTCCGGGTCGATGCCGAGGGTGTCGCGGCAGTACAGCGTCTGGGAGGCGAAGGCCTCGTTGAGCTCCCACAGGTCGATGTCGTCGATGGTGAGACCGTGCTGCTCCAGCAGCTTCGGGATGGCGAAGACCGGGCCGATACCCATCTCGTCGGGCTCACAGCCGGCGACGGCGATGCCGCGGTAGGTGCCCAACGGCTCGAGACCGCGGCGGGCGGCCTCCTCCTTCTCCATGAGGACGACGGCGGCGGCACCGTCGGAGAGCTGCGAGGCGTTACCGGCGGAGATCGTCGCGGCGTGGCCGTCGGAGTCCGGCAGGACAGCCTTGAGCTTGGCCAGCCCCTCCGCGGTGGTCGAAGGGCGGTTGCCCTCGTCGAGGGTCAGGGTGACCTTCTGCTCGACCGGCTGACCGTCCTCACCGGCGACAAGCTTGATGGCGGTGAAAGGGACGATTTCGTCGTCGAAGTAACCGGCCTCCTGGGCGGCGGCGGTACGACGCTGGGACTCCAGGGCGTAGGCGTCCTGCTGCTCGCGGGTGACGCCGTAGCGCTCGGCGACGATCTCCGCGGTGTTGAGCATCGGCATGTAGATGTCGTGGCCGTTCTCCCTGAGCCACGGGTCGGCGGCACGGAAGGTGTTCTTGTGCTCGTTCTGCACCAGGGAGATGGACTCCACACCGCCGCCGACGGCGATCTGCAGGCCGTCGGTGATGATCTCCTTGGCGGCGGTGGCGATCGCCATGAGTCCGGAGGCGCACTGGCGGTCGACGCTCATGCCCGGCACGGTGACCGGGAGCCCGGCGCGCAGCGTCGCCTGACGTGCGACGTTCGTGCCGGTGCTGCCCTCCTGCATCGCACAGCCGAGAATGACCTCCTCGACCTCCGCGCCGGAGATGCCGGCACGCTCGACCGCGGCGGCGATGGCGTGGGCGGCGAGTTCCTGGCCCTGGGTGTCATTGAAGGCGCCACGGTAGGCGCGGCCGATGGGGGTGCGGGCGGTGGAGACGATGACTGCTTCGCGCATGGGTGTTCTCTGTTCCTTCTTCTGGTTCTCGCTGTTAGTTCTCGTCGTACATGGCGACAGACATGGTCGAGGTGAGACCGCCGTCGAGGGGGATCGTGGTGCCGGTGATGTAGGAACTGCCCGGGGACAGCAGGAAGGTCACCAGGGAGGTGACGTCCTCGGGCCGGCCGATGCGTCCCAGCGGGTTGGCTTTGTTGACCTCCTCGCCGCGCCCGTCGAGCACCCAGGCCATCATGCGGGTCGGGAAGGGACCTGGTGCCACGGCGTTGACCAGTATTTTCGGGGCCAGGGAGGACGCCATGACCTTTGTGAGGTGATGGACCGCCGCCTTGGACGCCGCGTAGGAGAAGTTGTCGTAGTTCGGGACGGCGAGGCCGTCGATGGACCCGATGTTGATGATGCGGGCCGGGTCGAGACCGGCGTCCGCCCGGGCGTCCAGCAGCGGACGCAGCAGCTGGGACAACCGGAACGGTGCCTTGACGTTCGCGCCGAGGACCTTGTCCCAGGCGTCCGGCGGGAACTCGTCGAAGGACGCACCCCAGGTCGCCCCGGCGTTGTTGACCAGGCCGTCGAGATGACCACCGAGCCGTTCGGTGTAGCCGCGGACCGCGTCGGCGAGAGTCTGACACCCCTCCTCGGTCGAGATGTCCGCTGCGATGGCGTGGACCTCGCCGGCGGTATCGAGGGCGGCGAGTTCCTTCCCCACCTCGGCGGCGGCATCGGGTCGCCGGGTCGAGATGAGGACATTCGCGCCGGCCCGGAGCAGGCCCTCGGCGAGCCAGCGTCCGATGCCGCGGGCACCGCCGGTGATGAGGACGGTGCGCCCGGAGATGTCGAATGCGGAGGGTGTACCGGTCATGCGTCCTCCCCTGCGGCGATGGCGGCACGCACGTAGCGGTCGGTCTGGTCGAAGGCCGATCCGAGGTGGCGGTGCTCGCTGAGATCGGAGATCCGCTCCCAGTTCGCGGCGATGTCCTCGGCGGTGGCGTCCGCGCCGAGTGCGACGGGGTTGGCCTCGACCATCTGGGAGACGGCGAAGACGCCGGCACCGGCGCCGAGGATGACGCCCGTGGGCGCGTCCGGGGAGACGAGGAACTCGGCGGCGGGAGCCACGGTCTCCGGGCCGAGGAGCTCGGCGGCGTCCTCGGCGATGAGGCCGTCGGTCATCTGGGTGGCGGCGGTCGGGGCGAGCGAGTTGACGCGGATGCCCTTCTTCGCGCCTTCGATGGCCAGCACATTCATCAGGCCGACCAGTGCGGACTTCGCCGCACCGTAGTTGGCCTGGCCGAAGTTGCCGTAGATGCCGGAGGCGGAGGTGGTCATGAGGATGCGGCCGTAGCCCTGCTCGACCATGTACGGCCAGGCGGCCTTGGTGCAGTTCACCGAGCCGGTGAGGTGGACGGCGATGACCTTGTCGAAGTCGGCCAGGTCCATCTTCGCGAAGGACTTGTCACGGAGGATGCCGGCGTTGTTGATGAGGATGTCGATGCGTCCCCAACGGGAGACGGTGTCGTCGATCAGCGCGGCGGCGGCAGCACGGTCGGAGATGTCGGTGGAGTCTGCGACGGCCTCCCCACCGGCGGCGGTGATCTCGTCGACGACGCCCTGTGCGTTGCCGAGGTCGTTGACGACGATCTTCACACCGCGGGACGCCAGGGCGAGTGCGTGTGCCCGGCCGAGTCCGCCGCCGGCTCCGGTGATGACCGCGACCTGGCCGGCGACCTGGCCGGCGAACTGTGCGGTGTCTGCGGTGCCTGCGGTGCCTGCGGTGCCTGCGGTGCCTGCCATGGTGGGAAGTCCTTTCCTGCGCGACTGCGCGGCTGTGATTCCGGGGTGATCGTGGTTCCTACCAGCAATACTTGTGAGTATTATGTGATATGAATCCTAGTTCAGTCAAGGTGTGGCATGGAGAACTCCGGCCTACGGAGGGTCAGTCCGTCAGCGAGTTCCCCACCGGCACCGAGCCACAGGTGGACGGGGCCGGCTGCCCGGCGAAGCGGGCATTGACCCACGGCACCATCTGTGTGGCCCAGTACGGCCCGGCGTAGGTGTGGCCGATCGGCGGATACTCCTCGTACTGCACCGTCGTGCCGACGTCGCAGTAGTACTGCGCCATCGCCCGGGTGTCGCCGAGCAGCATGACGCCGTCACCGTCGCCGAGGGTGGGGTGCACCGGCGTCTTCTGCTGGTCTGCCCCTCCCCCTGCCTGGGCGATGTACTGCGGGAACGACGGCACCGGTGCCAGACCCATGTTCGACTCGTCGAGGACACGACGCACCGGCGGGACATCGTCCGGGGTGGGATACTCCGGCTTGAAGAGCTCCTCCCACCGCAGGTGGGCGTAGGCGTCCTGCGCATCGTCGATCTTCACCCCACGCATCCGCTCGATGACCTCCTTACCCAGGTCGGTGAGGTACGGGCTGAGATCGTCACCGTAGGCGTCCGCCATGCCGGTCAGTGCCATACCGACCACGCCGGACCACTTCGCACCCTCACCGGCGTAGGCGAGATTGTGCTCGGGACGCACCATCACCCCACCCTGGGCGACGCCGACGATGTTCTGCGCGATATCGGGGGCGTAGTCGTCGGCGATGATCGCCGACCAGCCGGAACCGATGGAGCCACCGGAGTAACCGGTCAGTGCGGTCGGCGAATCGGCGGCGACCTCCGCAGCCGGGGTGTCACGGGCGGCGCGCAGGCCGTCGAGGATGATGTGGCCGTACTCTTCACCGACCGCGAAGATGCCGCGTTCGCCCTGGATATCCGGCATGACCACGGTGTGCCCGGCAGCAAGCAGCGGGGTGACGAACGCCGCCTCGGCATAGTCGAGCATCCCGGACTGTGCCCCACGGGCCAGGACGCGGGAAGGCCCGTCCTCGGGATTCATCGAGTCGTAGAAGCTGGCGTACATGACCGTGTCCCCGGTGCGCGGCACCCCGGCGGGCGGCTGGAGGACACTGGTCACCGCCACCGTGGGCTCCCCGGTGACGGTCGTGGTGCGGTACTGGATCTGGGTCATGGTGACCGGCGTGCTGCCGAGATTGTTGATCTTAGCGGGGACGCTGCGCTGCTTCAGCGGCGTCCCCGGTGCCAGGGACGCGAGATCGGTGTCCGTGGTGTCCGGCAGGGCGAAGAACCCGGCGTCCCCGGGGACTGTCGCGATCTCCGTGGCACCTGCAGTCGCCGCTGTGCCCGCCTCCTCAGCACCGGCGACGGGGGCCGCCACCACCGCCGTTCCCAGGCCGAGAGCCGGGACCAGGAGTGCGGCGCACGCCCTCCGCCGCAGGGAATGCACCGTGGAATGAGGATTCATGACAAGAACTGTATCCCTGTCCAACCTAGGTTGCTGCCGGTTCCGGCTTTCCCACTCTTTCCACCCTCAATTTCCGGATCCGGTCGGCGGTGACCTGTGCCGGGCTGTTGTGCCGGGCTACTGCGCGTGGTTCGCGGCGTCCAGCAGCTGCTGCAGTTGTCCGGTGCTCACCTGTCCCGCGGAGAAGCCGACCAGCCGGTCGAGCGGGATGCTGCCCATCATTACGGCGAGGTCGACACCGAGTGCTTCTCCGCCACCCTCATCGCCACCGGTGAGTGCACCCGTGGCGTCGCCCAACGCCTGTGCGACCACCGGGCTCGCCATCGCCTCGCCGAGCGTGGAGTTCAGCGTCAGCGGGACCCGCACCTCCTCACCCTCCAGTTCCACCTCGGTGGAACCGCGCAGGTCACGACTACTCGCACCGACGGCGACGACGTAGCGTCCCGGTTCCAGCACCATCTGTCCGGTGCGGGTGTCGCGGTACTCCAGGTCGCGGCGGTCGATGTGGATCTCCAGCTCGGCACGCTCACCGGGGTCCAGGGTCACCGACCCGAATCCGCCGAGGGCCTGCGGGACGCGCTGCACCGTGGACTCCGGCACCGCCACATACGCCTGGACGACCTCGCGGCCACGGCGGGAACCGGTGTTCGTCACTCCGACGATGACGGTGATGCCCTCGCCGTCGTCGTCAGGCTGGGCGAAGATCCCGTCGTAGGCGAAGGTGGTGTAGCTCAGCCCGTGGCCGAAGGGGAAGGCGACGGAGAGTTCGCGGGCGTCGTACCAGCGGTAGCCGACGTGCAGTCCCTCGGCGTAGCGGACATGCCCGTGCTCACCCGGGAAGTCCAGGTAGGCGGGGGTGTCCTGCAGGCGCAGCGGGATGGTCTCGGTGAGCTTGCCCGAGGGGTTGACCCGCCCGGAGAGCACCTCGGCGACCGCCGCACCACCGGCCTGACCGGAGAGGTTGGCGTCGACGATCGCGCCGGCGTACTTCCGCACCTGACGCAGATCGAGGACGCCACCATGGGACAACACCACCACGACCCGGTCCTGGACCGCCCGGACCGCACGCAGCAGGTTGATCTGCTCGGTGGGCAGGGTCAGACCGGTGCGGTCGAAGCCCTCGGACTCCTGCTCGGCGGCCAGTCCCAGGAAGACCAGTGCGACGTCAGCGTTGGCGGCGTCCTCCACGGCCTCGGCGAGGAGCGAGGGGTTCACCCCGGTACCGTCGGTGGTGAATCCGGCGGCGAAGGTGACGGGGGTCTGCCAGGTCTCGCGGATGGCTTCGAGCGGGGAGGTCAGCCTGGTGGGATTCACGTGGGAACTGCCGCCGCCCTGGTAGCGGGGCGCATCGGCGAAGGCACCGATGACGGCTACGGAGCCGGTGACCCCGGATTCGGCGATCGGCAGCAGGTGACGACCGTCGACTTCCTCGTTGCTCAGCAGCACGACCGAGGACGCCGCGGCCTCGCGGGCCAGGTCATGGTGGGCCTCGACCGCGGCATCATCGAAGGACGCAGTGGAATCGTGGGCGTCATGCAGCCGGTTCGCCAGGTCGGCGACGCGCTGTGCGGCAGTGGTGGCTGCGTTCTCCCCGAGATCGCCGTCGTTCACGGCGGCGACGACCTCCGTGTCGCCGGCCCCACCGTCGTAGGGCATCTGCAGGTCAAGGCCGGCCCGTACTGCGTCGACGCGACCACCGACTGCTCCCCAGTCGGAGACGACGGCGCCGGTGAAGCCCCACTCGGTGCGCAGGATGTCGGTGAGCAGTTCCCGGTTGTGCCGGACAGGTACCCCGTTGACCGCGTTGTAGGAGCACATGACGGTGGCGGGAGCGGCGTCCTCCACCACGCGGCGGAAGCCGCGGAGATAGAGCTCGTGGAGCGGGCGCTCGTCGACGTCGGAGCTCGACCGCATCCGGTCGGCCTCCTGGTTGTTCAGCGCGAAGTGCTTGAGCGATGCACCGACGCCGCGACCCTGCAGTCCGTTGACCCAGGCGGCGCCGAGGACGCCGGACAGGTGCGGGTCCTCGGAGTAGTACTCGAAGTTCCGGCCACCGAGCGGGGAGCGCTTGATGTTGATGCCGGGTCCGAGGACGACCTGCACGTCCGCCGCCTGTGCCTCATCGGCGATGGCGGCGCCGACACGGGAGACGAGGTCCGGGTCCCAGCTCTAGCCGAGACAGGCCGCCGGTGGGAAGCAGGTGGCAGGTACCGAGCCGGAGATGCCGAGGTGGTCGTTGGCGCCCTCCTGCTTCCGCAGGCCGTGGGGCCCGTCGGTCATGGTGATCGACGGGACGCCCGGTGCCTCCTTGGTGGTCCAGAAGTCGGCGCCGGAGCCGAGACCGGCCCGCTCGTCGAGGCTGAGGGTGGAGAGGTCGGTGGATGTGGTGCTCGAGTCACTCATGACCCCTTTGTACGCGAAACTGTCACCCCTCGGCGGTGGTTGGCGTCATCTGGTCGGGCGGGCGATCAGAAGCCGGTCAGGCAGGCGCTCAGGCGGCGGCGTCCTGCGCTTCCGGCTCTTCCTGTCCTATGAGCCGTAGCCCGGTGAAGACCTCGCGGTCCTCCTGGTCGAAGAGGCGGAGCGTGTCGCGCACCATGCCCGCCGAGCAGCAGCGACCGATCACGGCGGCCCGGTCAAGAACGGTGCCCGGGAGCTGCAGGAAGAAGACCGAGATACGGTCCCCGTCGGTCTCGACCATCGCTGCACCGCTGTGGTAGAGACTGCTCCGGCACTCACTCCACCAGTGCCCGTCGAGGCCGGGGCCGTTACAGTGCCCGCACCCGCAGGTCATGTCATTCGCCCCGGGGGTGACCGGCAGATCCGCGCCTTCCCGGCTGATCTCGGCATAGCCGGTGGCGGTGACGAGGATGCCGGGCTGCAACGCCACGACCCTCGTGACCCGGGGCAACGGGCGCCCCGGTCGGGCCGGTTCGGCCTCCACCTGATCACCACAGACCAATGGGACGCCGAAGCAGATGTTGTCGAGCATCCGGAGGGCGTGCCCGGGGCGTCCCCGTGTGGCGTTCCGGATCCCCGGCGGTGCCGTATCCAGCTCAGTCTGCGGGATCGGGTGGCCCCACACCATCTCCGACCAGGTGACGGTGCCGAGGCCGGGGAAGGCGTCGCGCATACGGATCTCGATCTTGTCGTGCGTGTCCATGAGGTTCTCCTTGATGTCTGTCGGACAGGTGGGAGAAAGGTAACAGGCAGAGTGGACGGGTAGTGCGGAAACTCGACCACGGATCGAACACATGTTCCATATAAGTCAACGGCAGTAAGGGCACCGGGACGATCCTGCCGCGCTGGATCTACGAACTCGGCGGAGCACCCGTCCCCGACCACGCCACCGACGCCCCGGCAGCCTGCCGGTCCCGCCCCAGCCGCTTCGCCTGCCCGTACTCCACCAGCCCGTCATGAGGCCCCGAAATGATCATCACCGGGGCAGTCTGCAGCGGCGATCCCGGCCCCGCAGTGGGAGCACCGAGTCGAGCTCCGCGGCCAACTCCTGGAAGCTGGCCGCCAGCCCGTCGGCGGGGCGGAGGCGTAGGACCCGGCGACCTGCAGCTCAGGAGCACAGGTCCCGACCTGCTCCGCAGCAGCCGCCGAGGCCCCACCGTCCTGCGAATACCCGTAGAACCCGACTGCACCGGAGCCTTCCCCGGCGTCCTCCACGAGGGAGCGGACGGCACGGGCGGCGAAGACGAGATCGTAGAGACCTCCGAGGGTCGAGTTGCGCCCTGAGGTCAGCAGGTCCGGCCGCCCGTCCAACCGCCGGTTACGTGAAGGCGCGCACTGGTCACCGTGGCCGGGACGGAAGAACCCCACTGGCCGGTACTGACCGGGTTATACGGTGTGGTTATACGGTGTGCCGACCGGCGTGCTTCATGTCCCATGCCGCGCACGCTACCGGGCTCGGACCGACCATGTCCGCAGCACGCAGCGTGGGGCTGTTCTGACACCCCCTCAACCGACCTCCGGCTGCGTGATGCCGACATCCTGCAGACGTCCACGCCGGTCGTGGGCCCGGCAGTGGACCTCAGTACCGCCGCGCGTACCCCAGCCCCACCAGCGACAGCAGCACCGTGATCACCGAGAACACCGTCGTCGAGCCGACCAGGCCCATCGGCACGGTGAGGAACCCCGCCAGCATCGCCGGCACCGCCAGCGCCAGGTATCCGATGATGAAGTAGGAGGTCGTCACCGCCGTCCGCTCCTCCGGCTCCACCCGCGAGGTCATCGCCCGCATGCCGGTCATGAAGCTCAGCCCCTGGCCCACACCACCGAACACCGAGGCCACCAGCAGCAGCGCCAGGGAATCCACCGCCAGCGCGATGATCACCACCAGGGCACACACCACCAGCAGCACCAGGCCGAACACCATGAGCACCCGGTCACGCAGCGACCGCAGCACGATCTGCGCAACTGCCGAGGCGATGAACAGCGCCGCAGTGACCGAGGCGATCGTCGCCGTCGACGAGATCCCCAGCTCATGGCTCATGAAGTTCGGCGCCAGTGAGGAGAACACACCGCACACCGTGTAACCGGCGATCACGCCCGGGACGGACGCCACGAACAGTCCGCGGACCGACGCCGGCACACCCGGCACCTGCGGCCGGGGCAGCCACCCGCCGAACCGCCCTCGCTCTGCCCGGGCAGGACGCACCACCCGGTCCCGCACCACGGGCAGCAGCAGTGCCGCGACCGCCAGCATCACCGCATGGGCCACGAAAGGCCAGGTCAGCGGATCATCGACCAGCTCAGCGACACACCCGGCCACCAACACACCCAGTCCCAGGCCACCGATGTTCGCCGCTGTCGCCACCGCCGCAGCCAGGGTGGCGCGTCCGGCCGGTGCGTTCTCCATCACAGTCACCGTGCCGGTGCCGGTGAAGATCCCGGCGGCGAGACCCGAGAGCACACGTCCGACGTACATGAGGACCAGCCCGGCGACAGACCCGCCCGTGGCATCCACCCCGGATCCGTCCGTGGGAAGCCCGGCGACCAGGAAGAGAACCGCGGAGACCACGGACAGCACGAGCGCCAGGGCCAGGACCGGCCGGCGGCCGAGGGTGTCGGAGAGACGTCCGAAGACGACGAGCCCGGCGACCACACCGACGGCGTAGACGGCGAAGAGCACGGTCGCCGCCGCAGAGCCGAAGCCGAAGGCGGCGGACATCGTCGGGTAGAGCGGCGTGGGCATCGTCGTGCCCATCATCACGACGGCGAAGATGTACGCCGCGGCGACCAGTGAGCGGCCGGTCGCAGGCCCGGTGGCGGGCGTTGTGGCGGGCGTTGTGGCGGGCGTTGTGGCGGGGGAGGCGGTGACGGCGTTCACAGGGGGCCACTCTACGACGCGCCGCAGGTGAGTGGCGGTCACCGTCGTCAGCGTCGGCAACTGTGACTACCCCCGTGCCACCGCGTAGGGTGATTCCCCATGTCTTCGAAGTTCTCGCCCGTCCACGTCGTCCTCACCGGCGTGAACGGCACGGGTCGGTCCGGTATCGCCGAGCACCTGTCCCAGCTCACCGGAATGCCCGTCGCCGACGCCGCTGCCTTCCACCCGGCCACCTCCCGTCGCAAGATCGCCAGTGGCCAGGTCCTCTGCACCGCCGATGTCACCGGACAGCTGCACCGGATGCGCGACTGGATCGCCGACCGGGCCGTCTCCGGCACCTCCACCATCCTCACCTGCCCGCCGCTGAGCCGGGCAGACCGGGATGTCCTCCGCGAGGCCGAGGATGTCGCCGCCCTCACCGGGCAGGACGCTTCCCGCCTCATGTTCATCGGGCTGACCACTCCGGACGCGACCGGCACCGATCCCCTGGCCCTGGACGAGTTCGGCACCACCGTGGACGCCTCCGGCCACCCTGAGGATGTCGCCGACCGGGTGCTGGACGCCATCGCCCGCATGAGGTCCGACCAGCAGACCGCCGCCGGGTCCCCGAGCATGGCGGACCGGCTCATGGCCCAGGCCCGCGAAGCCGCCGAACAGTAGTTCAGTCCACTTCCGACCCTGTTCCGGACGGCTCCGAATCGGTAAAGTCCGGGATCATGTCCGAGAAAACTTCACAGCCCGTTCACCTCGTGATCATGGGGGTGAGCGCCAGTGGAAAAACCACCGTCGCCGAGCGCCTCGCCGCGATCACCGGTTTCCCTTACGCCGAGGCCGACGACTTCCACCCGGCCGCCAACAAGGAGAAGATGGCCTCCGGGAATCCCCTCAACGACGACGACCGCTGGCCCTGGCTGCGCAGCCTCGCCGACTGGATGAAGGGCCATGCCGAGGCCGGTGACTCCTCCATCGTCACCTGCTCCGCCCTCAAGCGCTCCTACCGGGATGTCCTCCGCGAGGCCGACGGCGTCCACGACGGCCGCGTCCTCTTCGCTGAGCTCGACGCCCCGGCATCCGTCCTCCTGGAGCGGCTGAACAGCCGCAAGGGGCACTTCATGCCGGCGTCCCTGCTGGACAGTCAGCTCGACACCCTCGAGCCGCTCACCGACGACGAGAACGGCCTCACCCTCGACGCCACCGCCGACCCGGACATCCTCGTCGCCGAGGTCCTCGAGGCCGCCGGACTCAGCCACCTCAGCACCTCCGACACCGGGGTGAACTCATGAGCACCATCGGGGCGCTGAGCGTCCTCGCCGAGGACGAGGTCGTCACCACCGCCTCGGACTCACGCCTCGTGGTCTCCGCGGTCGTCGGCATCGCGCTGATCATCGTCCTTATCGTGTGGGCGAAGGTCCACCCGTTCCTCTCCCTCATGCTCGGCTCCGCCGGCCTGGCGCTCATCGCCGGTATCCCGTTGGTCGACACCTTCTCCTCCTTCACCTCCGGCTTCGGCGGCACCGTCGGCGATGTCGGCGTCCTCATCGCACTCGGTGCGGTGATCGGCCAGTTCCTCGTCACCTCCGGGGCGGCGGACTCCATCGTGGACGCCTTCCTCGACAAGACCGCCGCGAAATGGCGGCCGTGGGTCATCGCCGGGCTGGCGATGCTGCTCGGTATCCCGCTGTTCTTCGAGGTCGGTATCGTGCTGCTGATCCCGGTGGTCATCCTCGCCGCCCGCCGCTCGAACCTGCCCCTGATACTGCTGGGTATCCCGGCACTGGCCGGCCTGTCCGCACTGCACGCCCTGGTCCCGCCGCACCCCGGCCCACTGATCGCGGTGGACGCCCTGCAGGCGAACCTTGGCCTGACCCTGGCCCTCGGCCTGCTGGTCGCCGTGCCGGTCGTCGCGATCTCCGGACCAGTGTCCGCGAAGATCATGGCGAAGTGGGTCCCGATCCCCGCACCGGCCGCTGCCGCCGAGGCGGACAAGGACTCCAACGGTGCAGACGCCGGCCCCCGGCCCTCGGTCGCCCGCGGCCTGACTGTGGTCCTGCTGCCTGTGGTGATGATGCTCTCGCGCACCATCGTCGAATCCACGGGTGTCGACGAGGGCTCAGCGGTCTACAAGACCTTCGAGTTCCTCGGTGAGCCGATCGTCGCCCTGCTGGCCACGGTGCTGGTCGGCATGACCCTGCTCGGTTTCTTCCAGGGTCGCACAGCCAAGGAGGTCTCGGACACGGTCGGGGCGTCCTTCGGACCGATCGCCTCGGTGATCCTCATCGTGGGTGCCGGTGGCGGCTTCAAGCAGACCCTGGTGGACACCGGCGTGGCGGACATCATCGGTGACTGGGTGCAGGACGCGCCGGTCTCCACCCTCGTCGCCGGCTGGCTGGTGGCGGTGTTCATCCGCCTGGCCACGGGTTCAGCGACCGTGGCGACAGTGACTGCGGCCGGCATCATGGCGCCGCTGGCCGAGGGGATGCCCTCGGCGGAAGTCGCCCTGCTGGTGCTGGCCATCGGTGCGGGTTCGGTGTTCTTCTCCCACGTCAATGACGCCGGATTCTGGCTGGTCAAGGAGTACTTCGGCATGACCGTGCCGCAGACCCTGAAGACCTGGTCACTGATGGAGACGGTGCTGTCCGTCTCCGCGCTGATCGTGGTTCTTCTGGTGAACCTCATCGTGTGACCGTGCGCCGGTGGACCCCCACGGGGCCTCCCACCGGGCCTCCCACAGGGCGTCCTACAGGGCGTCCTACAGGGCGCCGTCCTGCTCGGCCCGGCGCTTCGCCAGGTTCCGCTTCACCAGCGGCCACAGCACGACGACCACGCCAGTGGCGATAAGGCTGGTCCACACCTGCGTCCGGCTGGACTCCTGCACCACCATGACGATGAACACGGCGATCACACCGGCAATGAGCAGGAAGTTCACCCACGGGTACAGCGGCGCCTTCATCTCCAGCGCACTGACCTCCGCCGGCGTCATCTTCCGGCGCATGTTCCAGTGCGTCAGCGCGATGATGACGTACACGAACAGCGCGACCAGGCCCGACGAATTCATGATGAAGTCGAAGATGCCGGTGTCCGGGAAGGCGAAGTTCACGATGGTCGCGGCGACACCGCCGACGGTGGACGCCACCAACGCGACCAGCGGCACGCCGCGCTTATTGCGCACGGTGACGGCCTTCGGCGCGAATCCCTGGTCACCCATCGCGGCGAGCATGCGGGACGCCGAGTACAGCCCGGAGTTCAGCACGGACAGCACCGCGGTGAAGATGATGAGCTGCATGACGTTCGCCGCACCGGGCAGACCGAAGAGCTCGAAGACGTACGTGAACGGCGCCGAGGAGACGTCCGTCGGCTCCGGCAGTTCGTCCCACGGCACGATCATGACGATGAGGGCGACCGAGCCGACGAAGAACAGCAGGATGCGCCACACGACGGTGTTCGTCGCACGTCGCACCGACGTGCCGGGGTCCTCGGACTCGGCGGCGGCCATCACGGCGATCTCCGTACCGAAGTAGGCGAAGATGACGATCGCCACGCCGGTCAGCGCCTGACCCACACCGTTCGGCGCGAACCCGCCGTGGTCCCAGAGATTCTGGACGGAGAAGTCGGAGTCCGGCCAGAGGCCGAGAGCGAAGAGGACGCCAGCGACGAGGAAGACGATCACGGCGATGACCTTGATCCCGGCGAGCCAGAACTCGATCTCACCGAAACTGCGGGTGGAGACCGCGTTCGAACCGACGAAGACAGCCAGCAGCAGCAGCGACCACGCCCAGGTCGGCACGGCGGAGAACCAGCCGTGCATCGTCTCGCCGCCGATCACCGCCTCATAGGCCAGCACACCGACCCAGAAGTACCAGTACAGCCAACCGACGAGGTAGGACGCCCCGTCGCCGAGCCCGTGCTTCGCATAGTCCATGAAGGAGCCGACGGCAGGCCGGTGTGCGGCCATCTCTCCGAGCATCTTCATCGCCAGGTAGACCAGCAGTCCACCGAGCAGGTAGGAGACGATCGCGGCCGGGCCGGTGGACCGGATGATGTTGCCGGAACCGATGAACAGGCTCGACCCGATGATGCCGCCCAGGGCGATGAGGGTGACATGCCGGTTGGCGAGCTTCTTCGCCTCTTTCCTGGTGCGGCCGTGGGTGACCTCTTGTTCGCCTTCCATCAGGCCTCCAGGGCCGCACGCACCGCGTCAGCGAGGACATTGAGGCCCTCACGCAGCAGTGTCTCGGAGATCACCAGCGGCGGCAGCAGGCGGATGACGTTGCCGTCGAGACCACAGGTCAGGGTCAGCAGGCCCTTGGCCTGGCAGGCTCCGGCGATGGCCTTCACGGCGGCCGCGTCGGGGCGTCCTTCCGCGTCCACGATCTCGAAGGCCATCATGGCGCCACGGCCACGGACCTCGGCGACCTTGCCGTCTGTCTCACTGACCAGCGGCTCGAGGATCTCGCGGACGACGGCCTCGATCTCACGGGCACGTCCGGCGAGGTCGAGCTCCTCCATCTGGCCCATCGAGGCCAGGGCGGCGGCGCAGGCGACCGGGGAGCCGGCGTAGGTGCCGCCGAGGGAGCCGGGGCCGGAGGCGTCCATGATCTCGGCGCGACCGGTGACCGCGGACAGCGGCAGGCCACCGGCGATGCCCTTGGCGGTGGTCATGATGTCCGGGACGACGCCCTCGTGGTTCACGGCGAACCAGTCGCCGGTGCGGCACATGCCGGCCTGGATCTCGTCGGCGATGAAGACGACGCCGTTGGCGCGGCACCACTCGGCGATCGCCGGCAGGTAGCCTTCGGCGGGGACGACGAAACCGCCCTCACCCTGGATCGGCTCGATGACCACGCAGGACAGGTTGGACGCGCCGATCTCCTTCTCCATCTGCCAGATGGTCTGCTCGGCAGCCTCGGCGCCGGTGAGTCCGTCGTGCAGCGGGAAGCTCATCGGGGCGCGGTAGACCTCGCCGGCGAATGGGCCGAAGCCGTCCTTGTAGGGGACGTTCTTGGCGGTCATGGCCATGGTGAGGTTGGTGCGGCCGTGGTAGGCGCGGTCCATGACGACGACGGCGTTGCGTCCGGTGTGGTGGCGGGCGATCTTCACGGCGTTCTCGACGGCCTCGGCACCGGAGTTCAGCAGCACGGTGCGCTTCTCGAAGTCACCCGGGGTGATCTCGTTGAGCTTCTCGGCGACGGCGGTGTATGCCTCGTAGGGGGAGGTGGTGAAGTTGGTGTGGGTGAAGTGCGCGACGGCGTCCTGCACGGCGGCGACGACGGCCGGGTTGGACGCGCCGACGCTGGTCACGGCAATGCCGGAGGCGAAGTCGATGAAGGAGTTGCCGTCGGCGTCCACGAGGACGCCACCGTCGGCGTCGACGATGTAGGCGGACAGGGTCGGGGCGATGCCCCGGGCGACGGCGGCGGAGGTGCGGGCGGTCAGGGCGGCGGACGCCGGTCCGGGCAGCTGGTCGGTGATGATCTTCCGCTCCTGGGGGAGGCGGTGGGTGAGTTCGGTGAGGACGGTCGATCCGGTGGAAGCGGTCATGGCAGTCATTGTGGGACACGTGTGGTGATGTGGCTCATGTCCCATCTGGCGAAGAATATCCGGATACTTGTACACTTCGGCCATGAGTGACACACCGGCTCCCCTCCCCCTGACCTGGCTCCACGCCCAGCGCGGGCTGGACCTTCGACCGGTCGTGGCCGCCGCACCGGACGCCGGGTTCAGTGTCATCCAGCCGACCGAACTCACCGATCCGCGGGAGTTCCTCGCCCCGCAGGCCGTCGTCCTCACCGTCGGTGTCGCCCTGTCGCGGGAGGCCGACCCCTTCCCCGACTACATCGCCCGACTGGCGGAAGCACAGGTCACGGCGGTGGGATTCGGCACCGGACTGTTCTATCCGACAGTCCCGGAGGCCCTGGTGGACGCCGCCCGCGCCCGCGGCATCGCCGTATTCGAGGTACCCCGGCGTACCGCCTTCATCTCGATCCTCAACACGGTCCAGGTCGAACGCACCCGGCGCGCCCGCCTCGACCAGGAACGGCTCATCTCTGTCCAGGAGCAGCTCTCGGGCGCGGCGGTACGTGGCGGACTCCCGGCCCTGCTCACGGACGCGGCGTCCCACCTGGCGGCGGCGGTCGCGGTGACCGACAACGACGGGCGGACGCAGGGTCACTGTGACCGGACGACCGAGGGTGGCGTCCTGCTGTCTGCGATGGAGGCGGCGAAGGAGGCCTCACGGAGCAACCGGAGCAGCGCGGACCACAGTGACGCCGGTGGTGAGCGCTGGCGGATCACGCAGCGGATGACCCAGCAGGGCGAGCGGCTGCATTTCATCACGGTGCTCGCCGACCACCCGTTCAGCCCGCATGACCGGTCGGTGCTCAAGCACGCCGCGGGTCTGGCGGACATCCTGCTGCAGCGACCCGTCTACCTGCGGCAGGAGCGCAATGAGCTGAACTCCCTGGCGTTGCGGCTGCACCTCGGACTGGGTCACGCCCCGGGCGGTCAGGTCCTGGACCAGGCGGCCGACGGGGAGGGTCGGGTGCGTCCGGTCGTCGTCGCCGCGGACCGGGTCGCGGACCTGCGACGGGCACTGGACGAGGCGGACCGTTCCACAGCGAAGGCGGGACGCAACCTCGTGTCCACCGGGCTGGACACCTCCACCTCGCTGTTCCTGTTCCGTGGGACGCGGACGCTGGAGGGGATCGTGGAGACCTTCGGGGCGTCCGCGCGACGGATACGGATCGCCGTCGGTGAGCCGGTGGCCTGGTCAGAGGTGTCGATGGAGCGGGTGCACCGGTTGGAGACCGCCGCCCGGTCGCTGACGCCGGGGTCGGTGGCCGGACCCTATGAGGCGGGGGCGGACTGGTTGGAGCGTCCGGCGGTGCGCGAGGCGTTGGACATGCGCGCGGCGGAGACGGTGGACCGGGTCATTGCTGCGGGACGCACCCCGGAGGAGGGTCGTGACCTGATGCAGACCCTGGAGACGTGGCTGCGCTCAGGCGGGAAGACCGCGGCGGCGGCTGATGCGCTGGGGGTGCACCGGCACACGGTACGCACGCGGATCGCCCGCATCGCGGAGGCCTGCGAGGTGGACCTGTCCGACCCGGTGGTACGGGCGGAGCTGCTGCTGGTGGCAGTGACGCGGCGGTGAGCGCGGCGGTAGCTGGTGGGGCGCGACAGGCGGAGCGGCAGCCCTACGTGCACTGCGGCATCTCTCTATGTCGCCCCACGCCGCCCAAGCGACCGGAGGAGATGCCACTCAGCACGTTGAGATGCCACAGCGGGTGCGGGAGAGTCAGGCGGGCTGGAACAGGCGGCCGCGAGGTCAGTCGAGCAGCGTGAGGGTGCGGGCGACGAGGGCGTCGAGCCCCCACTCGAAGGGCTGGTCGGCGTAGGGGTTGGGGGATGCAGAGGAGGACGATGCCGGGGTGGACGATGCCGGGGTGGACGCAGCGTCCTCCCCCGCGTCCACCTGCGCGGTGAAGGACTCCACCACCGAGCGGAACGACGGGGCGTCCTGCTCCCCCGGCCGAGAGCCGAAGATCCCGGCCGGAGCGTGGACGTCCATCGCCGAGCCGTAGAGAAAGGACTCGAAGGCCACGATCACCGGCACGACCTGCGCAGTCGGCACGCCGGCGGCGAGGAGTCCGGCGGAGACCGCGTCGTACATACGGCGGGTGGCCGGGGCACCGGACACCGGCATCGTCGCGATGAGCGGGACGAGGGAGGGGTAGTCGGCGAAGACCTGACGGTAGGAGCGTGACCAGGTCCGCAGGGCCTCAGCCAGGCCCGGACCATCGGCGACGGCGGTGAAGGCGGACGCGTCGACGCGGGACATCACGGCGTCCTGCACGGAGGTGAGAAGCTCAGCCTTACCGGCGATGTGGTTGTAGAGCGAGGAGACGGACACCCCCAGCCGCGCGGCCAACGACTTCATGGTCAGCCCGTCGGCGCCGTCGGAGGTGACGAGGTCGAGCGCGGCGTCTGCGATGAGTTCCCGGTTGAGCAGGGGTTTCGCCGGACGCCCGGCGCGACGACCCGGCTGTGGTCCTGTCATGGTCCATCGACTCCTGTCCTCGCCGTCAGTGGTCGTCAGTGGTCGTCAGTGGTCGGAAGTGACCTGTCACACAGAATTTACAGACAAACCGTAGGAAAACCGCACCACACACGGTACAGTCACCCTAAACGAACGTCGTTCTTTTTAGAGAGGGTACCAATTCATGAGCACCACCACCGCACCGACCACCGAGTCTGACGTCGTCATCATCGGCGCCGGCCCCGCCGGCCTCACCGCCGCATACACCCTGGCCAAGGCCGGTAAGAAGGTCACCGTCATCGAGGCGCGCGACCGCGTCGGCGGACGCACCTGGAACGGCCACATCCTCGACGACAAGGGCCGGAAGCACTTCATCGAGATCGGTGGTCAGTGGATCTCCCCCGACCAGACCCGGCTCATGGCACTCACCGAGGAGCTCGGCCTGGAGACCTTCCCCCGCTACCGCACCGGCGACTCCGTCTACGTCTCCCCCGACGGCACCCGGCACACCTACACCGGCGACCGTCTGCCCGTCACCGACCACACCCTGGCCGAGATGGAGAAGCTCATCGGCATCATGGACGAGCTCGCCGAGGAGATCGGCGCCGAGACCCCCTGGGCCGCCGCGAAGGCCGAGGAACTCGACACGATCGCCTTCCGCACCTGGCTCCACCAGCACTCCGACGACCAGGAGGCCATCGACAACGTCTCGATCTACGTGGCGTCCGGCATGCTGACCAAGCCGTCCTACGCGTTCTCGACGCTGCAGGCCGTGCTCATGGCCGCGTCCGCCGGGTCCTTCTCCAACCTCGTCGACGAGGACTTCATCCTCGACCGGCGCGTGGTCGGCGGCATGCAGTCCGTCTCCCTGACGCTGGCGGAGAAGATCCGTGAGCTCGGCGGCGAGATCATCCTGGACTCCCCGGTGCGTCAGATCGACTGGCACGAGGCGGACGCCTCCACCGTCGACGAGATCAACACCGTCGCCGACGTGCGCAACGGTGTGGCCGACAACGGTGCCGCCGGTTCCGTCACCGTCCACGCCGAGGGCGCCACCGTCCACGCGAAGAACGCGGTGCTCGCCGTACCGCCGAACCTCTACAACCGGATCAGCTTCGTCCCGCCGATGCCGCGCGAGCAGCACATCGCCCACCAGCACATCTCCATGGGCCTGGTCATCAAGGTCCATGCGGTCTACAAGACCCCCTTCTGGCGCGAGGACGGCCTCTCCGGCACCGCCTTCGGTGGCGGACGCCTGGTCCAGGAGGTCTACGACAACACCAACTACGGCGCGGACGGCACCGAAGGGGAGGACGCCTACGGCACCCTCGTCGGCTTCGTCTCCGACCTCTACGCCGAGGAGATGTGGGCCCTGCCCGAGGCCGAGCGCAAGGAGCGGATCCTGTCCGCGATGGCCGACTACCTGGGACCGAAGACCATGGAACCGGTCGCTTTCTACCTCTCCGACATGGCCGCCGAGGAATGGACCCGCGGCGCCTACGCCACCAGCTACGACCTGGGCGGGCTGCACCGCTGGGGCCACCTGCAGAACCAGCCGACCGGGCCGGTCCACTACGCCTGCTCCGACATCGCCGCCGAGGGTTACCAGCATGTCGACGGCGCGGTCCGCCAGGGCGAGGCCGCCGCACTGGCGATCCTGGAGTGCCAGGGCGAGAAGGGTGAGGAGGTCACCGCATGACGGCCGGCCGGGGTGCAGGTGAGGGCCGGCAGCGCAGCCCGATCGTCGTCGGGTACTCCGCCACATCCACCGGACGCGACGCCCTGACCCTCGGCGTCGCGATGGCCCGCCGTCAGAATGTCTCCCTGCGCCTGGTGCTCGTCGCCCCGGAGGACACCGGCTTCAGCCCCTCCCACGGCTACGACCGCAGTTACGACCGCATCCTGCACGAGCAGCTGGAACAGTGGCTCACCGAGGCACTTGCCGAGGTCCCGGCCGACGTCACGGCGTCCGGCCATGTCGTCCGTGCGGTGGACGCCGCCGAGGGACTCCTCGGTGCCGCCCGCACGCTGGACGCCGGGCTGATCGTCATCGGCGCCCGCTCCGGTGGTCTGCTGCGCAGTCACCGGCTCGGCCAGATGGCCTCGGCCCTGCTGCACACCTCGCACATCCCGGTGGCCATGGCGCCGACCGGCTACCGCTGCGAAGGCCCTGTCGGACGGGTGACCACGATGTTCGGCCGACGCACCGGTGCCACCGATGTCATCGCCGTCGGCCTGGAGACCGCCCGCGAACGGCAGATCCCGCTGCGGCTCGTCTCTCTGGTCATGCTCGACGAACCGGACACCACCGCCCCCGACGACACCGCCGAGATCAACATGGCCGTGATCAACGAGGTGCACGGTGAAGCCACCGGCCGGCTCGCCGCCGAGGCGTCCGACATGGTGGACGCCGGTACCGCGACCACCGTCATCGCGACCGGACGCTCGGTGACCGACGCGCTGACCGAGCTGGACTGGGCCGACGACGAGATCGTGCTGGTGGCGTCCTCCCGTCTGGCCACGCACGGCCACCTCTTCCTCGGCAAGACCGCCACGAAGATGATGCGCACCACCCCGGTGCCGGTCATCGTCGTTCCGGCCGGGTACACCCACCCGGCGGCGTCTCCGGTGGAGGACCCGGCCGAGGGAGGTGCGCATGAGTGAGAACACGCAGTCCAGCGGCGGTAAAGGCCTGGCCGCGGGCAAGATCGGCGTCCTCGGTGCCGTCGTCGTCGGAGTCTCCTGCATCGCCCCGGCCTACACCCTGACCTCCGGACTCGGCCCCACCATCTCCGAGGTCGGTACGCACGTCCCCGGCATCCTGCTGCTCGGCTTCCTGCCGATGCTGCTCATCGCCTTCGGCTACCGCGAGCTCAACAACCGCGTCCCGGACTCCGGCACGTCGTTCACCTGGGCGACGAAGGCCTTCAACCCGTGGATCGGCTGGATGGGCGGCTGGGGTCTGATCGCCGCGACGATCATCGTGCTGTCCAACCTCGCCGCCGTCGCCGTGGACTTCTTCTACCTGCTGCTCTCGCAGATCTTCGACAACCCGGACATCGCCGACCTGACGAAGAACCTGTGGATCAACATCCCGACCACGCTGGTGCTCATCACCGTCGCGGCATGGATCGCCTTCCGCGGGGTGGAGTCGACGAAGAACCTGCAGTACTGGCTGGTCGGCTTCCAGCTGATCGTGCTCACCGGCTTCGCCGTCGCCGCACTCGTCCAGGGACGCGACGGCACCAGCTTCGACCCCACCGACGTGGAGCTGTCCTGGTTCAACCCCTTCGACCTGGACTCCTTCTCCGTCATCGCCGCCGGTGTCTCCTTGTCCATCTTCATGTTCTGGGGCTGGGACGCCACGCTGACGATGAACGAGGAGACCAAGGACCCCCAGCGCACCGCTGGCCGGGCGTCCACCATCGTCGTGCTGATCATCATGGCGATCTACGCGCTGTGCGCCGTCGGCGTCATCGCCTGGGCCGGCACCGGTGACCAGGGCCTGGGCGCCGGTAACCCGGACAACCAGGAGTCCATCTTCGCCGCGCTGGCCGACCCGGTGCTGGGCAGGTGGGGCATTCTCATGTCCCTGGCGATCCTCAGCTCCTCCTTCGCCTCGCTGCAGTCGACGATGATTTCGCCGTCCCGGACGATGCTGGCGATGGGCTACTACAAGGCGCTGCCGGCGTCCTTCGCGAAGATCGACCCCCGGTTCCGGACGCCGTCGGTGGCGACCATGGCCTCCGCGGTCGCCGCCGGCGCGTTCTACACGATCACCCGGCTGATCAGCGAGAACGCCCTGTGGGACACGATCACGGCCCTCGGCCTGATGATCTGCTTCTACTACGGCATCACCGCCGTCGCCTGCGTCTGGTACTTCCGCCACGAGATGTTCGACTCGCTGCGTAACGCCGTCTTCATGTTCCTGTTCCCGCTGATCGGAGGGGTGGTGCTGTTGGTGATGTTCTTCTACACCGCCGTGGACTCCCTAGACCCGGCCTACGGCTCCGGATCCTCGATCGGCGGGGTGGGCATGGTGTTCATCCTCGGGATGGGTGTGCTGGCCCTCGGCGTGGTGTGCATGCTGTGGGTCCGCGCGAAGCAGCCCGCGTTCTTCCGGGGTGAGACCCTGGCGCACAGCCACTCCGGCGACGACAGCGCCGCACCACAGGACGCCACTACCGTGGGTACCGAACCCGGGGACCGGCCTGACCGGCCTGTCGACGAACTGACCATCACCTCAACCACAACAGACCACTGACATCACACCTCAAGGAGTCATCATGACTGTCCCGACCAACTCCCCCGTCTACCGCACCACCGTCCCCGCCACCGGCGAGGTCACCGCGAACTACAGGCACCTCACCGACGAGGCACTGACCACCGTCCTGGAGGACGCCGCGTCCGCCGCCGCCGTGTGGCGCGCCACCCCGATCGAGGAGCGCGCCAAGGTCGTCACCCGCGTCGCCGAACTGTTCAAGGAGCGTGCCAAGGAACTCGGCGAGCTCGCCACCCTCGAGATGGGTAAGCCGCTGGGTGAATCCGTCGGCGAGGCCGACTTCTCCGGCGACATCTTCGCCTACTACGCCGACAACGGCCCCGCCTTCGCCGCCGACCAGGTGCTCGAGGACACCGAGGAGACGCTGAATGTCGTGCAGCGTCGCCCGGTCGGCGTCCTGCTGGGGATCATGCCGTGGAACTACCCCTTCTACCAGATCGCCCGTTTCGCGGCCCCGAACCTGGTCACCGGCAATGTGATCCTGCTCAAGCACGCCGAGTCCGTGCCCGGCTGCGGCCTGGTCGTCGAGGAGATCGTGCGCCAGGCGCTGCGCGAGGGCGGCTACCCGGAGGCCGTCTACACCAACATCTTCGCCACCCACGAGCAGGTCTCCACCATCATCGAGGACCCCCGCGTGCAGGGTGTCTCCCTCACCGGTTCCGAGCGCGCCGGTGCGGCCATCGCCGCCCAGGCCGGTGCCGCGCTGAAGAAGGCCGTCCTGGAGCTCGGCGGCTCCGACCCGTACGTCATCCTCTCCACCGACGATGTGAAGGCTGCGGCGGCGACTGCGGTGGCGATCCGCCTGGAGAACACCGGCCAGGCCTGCAACTCCAACAAGCGCATCATCGTCTCCGAGGACATCTACGACGACTTCGTCGCCGAGGCGGTCGAGCTGGTCAGCGCCCTGACCCCGAAGGATCCGGCGCAGATCGAGGACTACACCGCGGAGAAGGCCTTCGGGCCGCTGTCCTCGGAGCGTGCCGCGGAGAACCTGCTCGACCAGCTCGGCCGGGCCGTGGACGCCGGGGCCCGGCTCCGGGTCGGCGGCACCCGGGTCGACGGTGACTTCGCCGGCGGCTTCTACGTCGCCCCGGCCGTGGTCACCGACATCCCGGTCGGCTCCCCCATCTACTACGAGGAGTTCTTCGGCCCGGTCGTGACCGTGTACAAGGTCTCCTCCGACGAGGAGGCGCTGGCACTGGCCAACGACACCCAGTACGGTCTCGGCTCCACCGTGTGGGCTGTCGAGGAAGGACGCGCCGAGAAGTTCGCCGAGGGCCTGGAGGCCGGCATGACCGGTGTGAACCAGTCCGCCCCGGAGACCGAGTCCATGCCCTTCGGTGGCGTGAAGCGCTCCGGTTACGGCCGTGAGCTGGGCCCGCTGGGCATGGACGAGTTCGTGAACAAGCGGCTGTACTCCGTGAAGAAGTAGACCACCACTGCTCGAACGAGGCTTTCGAACGCGAGCTTTCCACGTCCGGACGTCCGCCATGATGTTCCCTGTGCCCGGCGATCGACCGTGCACCCCGGCCCACCGACGCCCACATCGTCGGCGGGCCGGGTCACCTGACCGCGGCACGCCGTCGCGCACACGAGAGAGAACACCATGACCACGACACCTCCCACCGGACCTCAGGACCAGTCGAACCCCTACGGCGCGCCGTACGGTGCCCCGGGGCAGCCGATGCAGCCGATGCAGCCGACCGCGCAGTTCGCTCAGCCGGGAATGCCCGGCCAGCCGGCGCCGTACGGCGCACCGGCCCCGCAGGAGCCGAAGAAGAAGCCCTTCTACAAGCGCGCCTGGTTCATCATCCTGGCTGTCCTGGTGGTCATCGGCATCATCGCCTCTGCCGCCGGTGGCAGTGATGATGACAAGGACAGCTCGGACGCGGCGTCCTCCAACGACAACACCATCTCCGCTCCGGACGCCGGGGAGCAGGTCGACGCCCCGGTCGCGGACAACGAGGACGCCAGCTCCGACGATTCAGCCGGTTCGGACGACTCTGTCCCTGCCGACTTCCAGTCGGCCCTGCGCAGCGCCCAGCGCTACTCCGACATGATGCACATGTCGAAGGCGGGCCTGTTCGACCAGTTGACCAGCGAGTACGCCGACGAATTCTCCCCCGAGGCCGCCCAGTACGCCGTGGACAACGTCGATGCGGACTGGAACGAGAACGCGCTGAAGAGTGCGGAAAGCTACTCGGAGACGATGCACATGTCCAAGGCCGGCATCTACGACCAGCTGACCAGTGAATACGGTGGGCAGTTCCTGCCCGAGGAGGCCCAGTACGCGGTGGACAACATGGACGCCGACTGGAACAACAATGCACTGGAAAGCGCACGAAGCTACCAGGACACGATGGACATGTCCCCGGAAGGCATCCGCGATCAGCTGACCAGTGAATACGGTGGGCAGTTCACCCAGGAAGAAGCGGACTACGCCATCGCGAACCTCTAATCACCGGTGATGCGCCCGGCTGCGGCGTCCTCCCCGGGTGGCCCGGCGTCGCTGTGGCTCTGGTACAGATGGACCGGACCACGACGGTCGGCGGAGACGACCGACGGAGAGGGAACGGGCAGAGACACATGGCACGACACACGCTGCGGAAACAGTCGGTGGGGACGGCGCTGACACTGTTGACGACCGCGGCCCTGGTACTCACCGCGTGCAGCGGCGGGGGCGGCGGTGACGACAGCGACGGTGCCGGTGCCGGAGAAACCCCGTCGTCCACCGACGCCCCCTCCGATGCGGCGCCGGACGACGGCCCCGAAAGCGCGTCCACTGATGCCCCCGGTGACCGGCTCACCGTCACTGCGGCCGGACACGGCCCGGTCGCCGTCACCGCCGACGCCGACAGTGGGGCAGACACCACCACGGTCAGTGGAAAGCTCATCGTAGGCCCCGGTTCCTGCTTCGCACTCAAGGAGATCGGCCACGACGGCCAGGACGCTCCCCGACCGCTCATCCTCCCCGCCGGCAGCGAGGCCGTGACAGGTGATGGTCGACCGTCAGTGACCCTGCCTGGTCAGGACACCACCTACATCGGCACCGACATCACCGTGGACGCCGCCGAAGTTTCCGTGACCGACATCGACGGTTTCCCGGAGCAGTGCTCCCACGCCACAGGCACCACACTGCTTGTCTCGGCGGGCTGAGCCCACAGCACGGTCGACACAGCCGCCAGGTCCCACGACCACCATCGCCCGACCATGGTTTCTTAACCGGTACAGACCCCGCGTCCGGGCGTCCTGCAGGCCAGCACTACGATTTCGGGCAGTCCCCCGACGGCGTCCTCATGAAGCGCACCACCCCGCCCTGAAGACTCCGGTCCCCACCAGGACCCGGCGCCGCCGGCGGCACCCGGCTCTTCAACGCGGCAATCCCGCAGCTCGGCCTCCCCCACGCTCACCCGGGAGTAACTGCACCATGCATGCCCTGACGATCAGCGTCCTCGTCCTGATCTTCCTGCTCGGAACCCTGCGCAACATCAACCTCGGCATCCTCGGCCTCATCGGCGCCTTCCTCGTCGCCCTGGCCGTCCCCGAATTCACCGACGCCGCCGAAGACTCCGGCGATGTCTTCGACCAGGTCTTCGGCGGTTTCCCCGTCGACCTCATGATCGCGCTGATGGGTCTGACCTACCTCTTCGGCTTCGCCCAACAGAACGGCACCATCGACATCATCCTGCGCTGGGCGATGCGCGCGGTGCGCGGCAACCGGGCGGTGATGCCGTGGATCTTCTTCGCGCTGACCGGCTTCTTCATGTCCATCGGCGCGATCTTCGCGATCGGCGTCATCTCCCCGCTGGCTGTCCCGTTCGCCCGCCGCTACCGCATCAACCAGCTGATGATGGGCATGATGGTCGTCCACGGCGGTATGGCCGGCCTGCTCAGCCCGCTGAGTGTCTACGGCATCTACGTCAACGACTTCCTCAAGAACAACGACCTCGGCAGCCACACATGGACACTGTTCCTCATGGCCCTGGTGTTCAACGTCCTCATGGGTGCCATCGTCTTCGTCTTCCTGGGAGGACGCCGCCTCATCGGCGCGCAGGCCCGCGCCGAGATGGCCGAGATCCGGGCTGAGATGGAGGACGCAGCGGACGCCGAAACGACCGAGACGGGATCGGGATCCACCACCGTCGCCACCGCCACGACCCGCGCGGTGACGCCGTACCAGTGGGCGACGATCGTCGGGCTGGCCGCCCTCGTCATCGGGGCCGGGATCTTCGCGCTCGACATCGGCGTGGTGTCGCTGACGATCGGCGGTGTGCTGGCGATCATGAAGCCGGTCGAGTCACGCAAGGCGCTGGACAATGTGTCCTGGGCGACGATTGTGCTGGTCGGCGGCATGGTGACCTACATCGAGGTACTGCAGGCGGCCGGGACGGTGGACTGGATCTCGGACAAGATGTCCTCGATGGGCGCGCCGATGATCGGTCTGCTGCTGCTCTGCTACCTGTCCGGTGTGGTCTCGGCGCTGGCATCCTCCATCGCCACGATCGGTATCGCGATCACCATGGCCGCCCCGTTCCTGGTCAACGGAGACCTCCCGGTCGCCGGTGCCGCCGCGGCGATCGCCGTCGCAGCGACAGTGGTGGACGTCTCGCCGTTCTCCACGAACGGTGCGATGGTGCTGGCCAACGTGGACGCCGAGCACCGCGACACCTTCTTCAGGCAGATGCTGGTCTACTCCGGTGTGGTTGTCGCGGTCGGCCCGCTGGCGGCGTGGCTGATGGTGCTGCTGCCGTTCTAGTGGCTACGGGCACTCTTCTTCACCTGTCATGTCAGCAACACGCACCCTGAGGTTGTCCGGACTCTATCCGGACCAACCTCAGGGTGCGTGACGCGCACAGGCAGGGGACACCCCCGGGGAAAACTGGTCAGAGCATCAGGGCCACGCCGGCAAATCCGGCGAGCGCTGTGAGACCGATGCCCGCAGAGAGCTGGACCATCCGGTCCATGGTCATCGACTTCATGAGGAAGTCAGCCATGGTCTGGCCGCGATGCTGCATGTTGATCGCCATCGCTGCAGGGCCGCACCTGCCCACGGAGACCAGAGCAAACAGCGCGGCACCGAGCAGCGGGCTGCCGAGCGCCATCACGCCGAGGAACAGCAGGTAGTAGGCCGCGGAACGGATGAAGATCATGAAGCCCGGACCGATGAGCATCCCGAAGTAGAAGGACACCCGTGCCGGTCGACCGGCACGACGGAGGTGGCGGGGAAGCTGGACCCGACGCATCGGGGTCGGCATACGGACCAGGTCAGACTCGTGCAGGCCGTAGGCCAGGGCGATCACGGCCCACACGCCCAGCAGTGCAGCCCAGGGCATCGAACCGGCACCGACGGCGGACTGGATGAGCCAGCCAATACCGCCGAGGACGAGACCGGTGGGGATGGAGGTGAGCAGTGAACCGCCGAGGTGTGCGAACAGGCGTCCGACCGGGGTGGACGCACCGGGCCGTCCCTCCTGCTTCGGCGCGGCGACGACGCCGGCGACGGACATGCCGCAGGTCGACCAGTTCGCGGCGACGGCGGTGAGGAGTCCAGTGGCGACCACGCCGGCGGTCAGCGCGCCGTGGGCGGAGATACCGGCAGTCGAACCGGCCAGGGCGGCGGCGCCGGCGCCCGCCGCCAGCGCGGCAACGGTGGTGCCGACCCGGGTAAGGACGCCGACCCGGGCGCCCATCCGGGGACGGATCTCCGGGTGGTCGCCGAGCTGCTGGTCCGGGATATCCGGTACGGAGCGGGAGCGCAGTTCGGCTTCAGTGGCGGCATCTGCCAACCGTAGGTGCGGGGCTTCAGTCATCGACGTGGATGACGGTGTGGTGATGGACATGGTCTTCTCCTGATATCAGGTGACGACGATCGTGCCGATCATCGACGGATGGATGGAACAGGTCACCCGGTATGTGCCGGGTGTCTCGAAGGTGTATTCCCATTCGCCCTCCTGCCGGAAGCCGGCATCGACGTTGAGTTCCTCGATGAGGATGTCGTGGAAGGTGCCGCCGTCCTCGTAGTACCAACCGACTTCGGTACCTGCGCTGACGGTGATCTCCTTCGGCGAGAAGGCGACGTTCTGGACGGTGATCGGAATCGGGTCCTGATCGGAGGAGCACCCGGCGAGGGTGGTTCCGGCAAGTGTCAGTGTCACTGTTCCGACCAGTGTGAGGGCGCGGTGTACCCCTCCGGTCATGCTGCGGGTCACTCTTCGACAATCACCTCCCCGGTCATGGTCGGGTGCGGGGTGCAGTGGTAGCCGTAGGTGCCGGCGTCGTCGTAGGTGAACGTGTACTCGCCCTCGGTCATGAGCTCGGAGTTGTATGCCACCGGTGCCCCGTCGTCGGAGACCACGTCGTGCGGAAGGGACGCGTCCCACACCCACTTCACGGTGTCTCCCGGCTTGATGGTCACCGACGCCGGATCGAACTCCATGTCCTTGACGGTGACGGTGACGGTCTCGCCGGACCCTCCTTCACTGTCGGAGGAACACGCGGAGGTGACCACCAGGGAGGACGCCGCGAGGACACTGAACGTGACGACTCGGGCGGTACGGAATCGGTGGGAAAGCAGAGAGGACATGATGGTCCTACCTTTCGTAGTAGAAGTTGGTGGTCATTCCGGCGTCCAGGTGATAAGCGTTGTGGCAGTGGAACATCCAGCCACCCGGATTGTCGGCGTCGAACTCGAAGGTGAGTGTCTCCTTCGGGTGAATGATGAGGGTGTCCCGTCGCAGTCCCCCGAAATCGGGGACCGAGAACGTGTGCCCGTGCAGGTGCATGGGATGCCACATGTCGGTGGAGTTGGTCATCTCGATGCTGATCCGTTCGCCGGTCTTCATCGTGATCTTCCCGACGTCCTCACCGGCGATGCCCCACACGTAGGCGTCGTCGGACTGGATGAGTTCGAGCTTGTAGGACCGGTCAGGGCTCTTCTTCTCGAGCTTCGCGGAGTCTGCGGCGGAGAAATCCTTGTCCTGCAGCGGAGTTTTCTTCAGTTCTGGGGCGTCAGCCGCACCGGCCAATGCTGAGGCCGGAAGATCGGCGGCACCGTCCGATTTCACAGTGGCGGCGACGAAGGTACCGGCCTGCGAAGGGCGACCGGTTCCTTCAGGGACAGCGACGAAAGGAACGGCCTCATCGTCCAGGTCGATGAGGACATCGATCCGCTGCGCCATGCCGATAATGATCGAGGATGCCTCGACCTGGGACGCGGCATAGCCGTCGGTCTCGATGACGGTCATTGTCTTGCCCACCACGGCGAACCGGTAGGGCGTTTCCCCGGCTGCGTTGATGATCCGCAACCTTACTTTCCCGGACTTTCCGGACAGTGCCTCCGCGTCAGCAGTGGAACGCCCGTTGATGAGATGGGTGGGGTAGGCGATGTGCTGGACCATCCCGCCGAGTTCCGTGGACTCGGCGAACGGACCGGCGACGAGCTTTTTCGCAGCTTCGGGAACCTGCGGAACTGCCGCGGCAGACGACGATGCTGCACCGGACGCGGTGGCGCCACCGGAATGGTGGGCATGCGCGGACCCGGACGCGGCATGTCCGGCCAGGGCCGGATTCAGCGCGCCGAGAATATCGGACGGCATCTTGTCACGGCCGCAGACCCAGTCATCGAGAATAATGACGTGGTCGGCATCTGCCGCGTACGGGTCGTCCGGATCCTCGACAATCAGAGCGCCCAGCATCGCCTCATCGGCCTGGAGCCCGGAGTGAGAGTGGTACCAGTACGTTCCCGGGTGATCGACGATGAAGTTGTAGTCCAAGGTCGCGCCTGCCGCTGCCGCCTCACCGGTCAACGGCGGAGCCCCGTCCATGTCATTACGGATATGGATTCCGTGCCAGTGGATCACCGTCTCCGAGTCGAGGGTGTTGACGTGCCGGACCTTCACTTCGTCGCCGTAGGATGCCCGCACTTGCGGGCCAGTGGGAAGGGCCGCCGGATTGGTGCCGTCGGTGTAACCGGTGGCCATCACCGTTTTCCCGTCGACAGTGAAGTTCGCCATCACTGCGGCGATGGTCGCCTCGACAGTCTTTCCCGAGTGGTAGCGCGCATTCTCGGTCGCGGTGATCTCATCGTCACCGAAAAGGATCCGGTTGGAGGTGTCCGTGGAACCTGAACCCGAACTTCCCGACCCGCTGTCTCCGTCGCTGCAGGCGACAATAGCGACTCCCGCGCCGGCGAGGCCGAGCGCGCCGAGGAAACCCCGCCGGCTCAGCGACCGGTTGAGTGGCCCGGAAGCCACCCGCGAGAGATCCACAGCGGTACGCATCAGTTGTCCTCCCGAACTTCGGGTGCCATGAGGCCGGAAACATCGTCACGCCCGTTACCTGTCACCTCGACAGAATCCTTGACCTCACCGGTGACCGAATCAACACTGACAAGGGTCGTGACCGGTTCGGCATCTTCTTCAGCATCATTCCCGGCAGGCTTGGCTTCGCCGAGAACGTATATCAGGGAGGCATCGTTGTTATAGGCGACAGAATCAAGTGACTCGAGTTCCAGGTCCTCCTTCGTGACCAGCTTGGTCTCCTTACCGGTAGCGGCATCGAAAGTACGGAAACTAGTCACATCGCCACCGTTGACGGAATGGGGGTGAATATCTGAATCGGTGTATGCGACAAGGAATCGCTTGCCATCCGGGGTTACCTGCGCGCTCTCGGTGGCGAAGCGCCCACCGTCCTTACCAACGTTTCCGATCGGCTTCACCTCAGAATTGGGAAGCCCGTCGGAGAAATCGAAGGAATAGACATCACCCGCCTCGTTGACGAGGAATCCCTGCTTGGCATCGGTGGTGAACTTCGCGGTGCGGGCTGCGGTGAAATCCTCCGGGAGGACCTTCTCGCGGCCGGTCTCCTCGATCTTTCCGTCGTCGTCGATGGTGAGCTCGAGGAGTTCCTTCGTGTTCTCGCAGACGGAGTAGATCTTGTTGCCGACCGGCCAGGTGTAGGGACCGCAGCCGACGCTCTGGAGCTCGCCGGTGAGTTCCCCGGATTCCAGGTCGACGACGCGGACGCCGACGAGCTGGTCGTCCCAGGAGACAAGGTATTTTCCGCTGCCAGCGATGGTGTGCGAGCCCTCACGGGAGTGGAAACGGACGTGCTTGGGGAGGTTGATCTCCTGCGGGTCGAGGAGGTTTCCGGAATAGGTGGAGACGGTGTAGTCGGACTGGCCGCGTGATCCGCGAGGTGCCCAGACCTCGAAGGCGGTGGCCTGGGGATCGTCGGCGTTGTCCGTGGTGAAGACGTGGACGACGTCATCCCAGATGGCGTGACCGGTGGTGATCCGGGTCATGATCTTTCCGGTCTCCGGATCGATGGCACTGTAAATGGCCTCGTTGTCCTTGCTTTCCACGGTGATCATCCAGTCCGGGTTGATCGGAGTGACCTTTCCGACCGAGGGAGTGTTGAGTTCGTCGCCGACCTCTCCGATCTCCTGTTCCTCGGTGCCGAGGCCGCCTCCCTCGGGTACATCCTTCACCGTGGGGACATTGGGAAATTCATACGTGGTATCAATGCCGTTTGCGACATCAAATTCTTCAGCGTCGTCATCGGAAGATGACGAGCAGCCAGCCAGGGCGAGGACCGTCACCGCGGTCAGGGATGTCGCTGCGATGGCAAGCGACCGTCGCTGTGTCAGGGATTTCATGCTGCATTTCTCTTTCGCGTCAGTTGCCGGTGGAGTACCGGATGATTCCGGCTAACGGGACCCAGCGCCGACGCGAGGCCGGGTCGCCTTCTGGGTCTGGCAGTCCTCGCCGACGATCGGCGAAAGGGTGCATGTGTAGGACTGGGATTCATCGGAGATGCACCAGATGATCTCCTGGTCGAAGGAACCGGAGACAGGGTTGTACATGACTGCCTGAGCATCAGGTTCCCCGCAGTATGTGGTGGAACAGCCAGGAGCGCCGCAGCAGTCGTAGTAGGCGATGAGGTAGGTCTTGCCGTCGGCAGGGTTCGTACAGCAACCAACCCAGTACTCTGCGCCTGGCTTAGAGCCGGGCGCGCAAGTGGCGATGCCGCCGCCCGCACAGGAGGTACACGGCGTGCCGTCCATGTTGCACCAACGCCAGTAGTCACACTTTGTGGGATCCTTGCCGTCGTAGGTCGGAAGAAGATAGTCTCCCTCGCCAAAAGTTTCGGCGCCCCCGGAAGGTGCAGTGGGGGATGGGGAAGTTGAAGACTGCGCGTTGGCTTTTGGATCCCGGGTCACTGGAAGCGATGCCACCATGGCCACACCGGTGATACCCATCGTCCATCGAGCAAAACGCGAGATTGCTGAACGTCGAGACGTACGCTCTGAGAGTCGACGGGTGAAACGGCTCATCTTGCCACCACCCTCCCCTGCCAGCCATGCGGCATGGTCGTTGAGACGGTCTTGGTCGGAGTATTGCATTTCAGACATGGTCGAAGCCTTTCTTATGTGTGGTTCCTGTTATCCGGCTGCCCGATCCGCGGAACGGGCCGAGGCCAGGTCGGAGTAGAGGTGTTGGACCGTCGGGGTGGATGTTTCGAGTGCGTTGAGCAGGCTTTCGACGTGAGACATGTTGTTGCACAGTCCTTTCGCCGCGAGGGTTCCGTCGTCATCCACCAGCACGCCGTAGGGGGTGGTACCTACCTGGTAGGCGATGCCGACCTCACGGGCGTCGAGGTAGCTGATCTCCGCACCGACACCTGCGGAAGCGAGGAACTCCGCGTGCTCCTCCGGAGTCCCGTCCGAGACGAGGACGACATCGAGGTTCTTCTCGGACTTAGCGAGTGCCTTGATCCCCGGCAGGAGTGCCTTACAGGTGGAGCACTTCGGACCGGTGAACATGAGCAGCTGAGGACGCGGACGGATGCCAGCGACGGTGACCCCGCGGTCGTACTGGTCGATGAGCCCGTCAAAGGCAGGAGCCTTCTCCCCGATCTCCGGTCCTGAGTCCATCACGCGGGCTCCGAGGGGTCCGAGACGAACCTGGATACGGCCAATTTCACGTGCCAGGCCGAGGACCAGAAGAATGAGAGCGATGTCGACGATGACGAGCACTGCGACAATAACTGCAAGAATTGTGGTCATGAGTTTCCTCTAGTTGGGTAGCTTTCGGGGTTAGCGAAGTCACCACTTGTTCCCGGCTTTTACCGGGCACCGTGGCATCTGAAAAGTGAAGTAGGAAAGTGGCGAAGTTAGCCCAGGACAGCACGTCGACGAACTAACTCATCGCGAGCGGGGGTGAGATAAGTGTCCACACCGATCCGTCCAGGACGACGAATTGCAAGAAACGCTGTGACAGCAAAAGCAAGCCCGACGACAAGGGCACTGACTACCGTGCCGGCGACAACATCACCGGTCGATTCAGGTGCCGACAGCACAGCTGAGGCGATGCTGAGGACTGCGAAGAACCCTGCCCTGAACGGGTGGAACGAGCTAATGTGCGGGGCATCTTCCTCGCCGAATGCGAAGCAACCGCATGCGAGTTCTGTCCGCCCCCGCGCCAGATTCACAACCAGTCCGGCCGCATAGCCGAGGAAAAGCACGGCGGCGGCGTATCCCACCCAGGGGAGGCCGATGCGCAGAAGCAGGACGGCCCCTAGTGCCGCCTCAACGAAGGGAAGCAACGTGCCGACGAACCTGGCCGCCGTATCCGGCATGACCTTGTATCCGACAACGACCCTGGCATGCGCCTCAAGGTCACGGAATTTGCTTACTCCAGCCACCAACAGGGTGAACCCCAGTAGTGACGAGATAACGGCACTCACCATTATCGTGTCCTCCTCTGCTCTATCGAGGCGGTAGTCAGGACCGCCATGCAGGGAAAGATTAAGCCCAGTTCGTTTCTGGATTATTTCCCCGCATCCCGAATGACTGTTAAATGTTGGATCTCTCTTTGTTTCAGGCTGAATTCACCGCAACCCAGCTGAGTTAACGCACCCGGTCCGGAGCCCTCACCCCTACGGCAGCATCAGCCGCCAGAACGCGTCGCAGCCTTCGGCGAAGATCCACGACGGCCCTTCCGACAGCACGACACCGTCATCACCGTCCCCACGCAGGGAGTACGGTGCCGCGTCACCGAGCTCACGGTGGTCGACAGAGCCCGCAGATCCGTCCCCCGCCGGGTACTCGAGGATCTGCAGTGTCGCCCCGGGGGCCCTTCAGCACCCGGCCCACCGCCGACACCACGGGTGTGACCGATCGTCCCGGACAGCCACCCGCCGCGTCCCCATAGAGGAAATGCCTGGTCCCGGTGCCACTGTCGGGCAGTTCCGGCAGGTCGTGCACCGGAAGGACGCGGATCGTCCACTCCCCCGCACCGGTGATCTCCAGGCCGGCCAGTGGACCGTCGGAGGCACTCCAGGACAGGTCACGTGAGGTGTCAGGTGAAGCCTTATCGTGACTGCTCCGGGTGTGCGCCTCCGCCCTGCCGTCCAGCAGCACCGCATCCGGCCTGCAGGAAGAGCCTCCCCGCACCGCCGTCAGCGTCACATGCTCACCGTCCAGAACCCGCTCACTGCCGCGGTAGTCGATGCTGATGATCCCGGCGGGGGCGTCCTGAATCTCCTCAGGAAGGTCGGTGAACTGCGGCCCCGTACCGGTGAACTCCACCGGGGCGAAGGTGCCGAAGGCGTCCTCGGCCCATCGCGCCGCGTCCCCACCGAAGCCCACCATCACGCCCTCGGAGGTCACATGGCAGCGGTACCGGTGCGCGACCTCGGTCGTCGTCGGGTCGACGATGCCGGAATGGACGGCGTCCTCAGCGAAATGGCCGGACGCCGTGACCTGTCCGGTGATGTCCCAGGCACGGGAGTCCGTGCTCTCCCTGGTCTCTCCGACGGTCAGCATGGCCGAATCGGGAGTGTCGAGGAGGTCCCGGACGGCGTCCCCGCAGGCGGTCAGCACCTCCTGTTCACTGAGCCGGTACCTGTTCTCCCCGCGCTGATGGCGCTCCTCGGTGCGCTGCGCGTCCCACAACTGCCAGCCGACGAAGGCCACTGCAGCGACAAGAGCAGTGACCACGGCAGCACCCGCGATGAGCGGCCACCGGGGGAAGCGGGACGCAGATCTCTCGGACATCGGGACGCCTCTCGTCGGACCCGTGGCGCTCCGGGGAGGAACGCCGGTCCTCTGATTCTCCTCCACCGGAGTGAACGCCAGGCACCCCCTCTGACAGTCGTCAGCCCGAACATGCTTATCGACCCGCCCCTCAGGAAGGAATCGGACCCCCACCACCCCCGTTCGAGACGTCCGCGTCCGTCGCAGCGATAGTGTCAGCGACGGACATGAGGACCGGCGCGACACCGCGCGTAGCAGGTGTCCCGGAGAGACGGAGAGACCATGGACGACCAGCAACGACCCGAGAACCCGTTCCGGGTGACGCAGCCGACACCACCGGCCGCAGCTCCGGCGTCGATGCCGAACATGGCGCCGAACACGGCGCCGAGAGCGGCGTCCCCCGCGATGCCGACGGCACCTGCCCAAGTGAAGAAGCAGGGGAAGGGAGGCACGGTCGTGCTGTGGCTCTGTGCCGCCTTCGGCGCGTACATGACGGTCTTCAGTGCCTTCGATGCCCGCTATTCGGTGGTCTACGCTCTGGGCGGGGTGCTGCTCGGTCTGGCCATCACCCTCGGGTTCGGCTGGCCGCTGTACTGCCGCAGCCGGGACAGGAAAGCCCTCGCGGCGTGGGAGAAGGACCGGTCGGAGACCAGGGAGCTGTCCGCCCTGCTCACCAGCGAGGACGCCGCGATCGCGCAGGCGCTGGCTCCCCGACCCCGGCCTGAACCGATGCCCCGGAACTGGAAGAAGGTCGGTACTGCGGTGGCGATCATCACCGTGCTGGGCGGCGTCCTGATCAGCGCGGGGGACGCCGAGTACAAGGAGAACAACCCGGATGCCGTGACCTCGACGGAGGCCTGAGTCCGTTCCAAGCGCCTCCCGCACGCAAGCGACCCCCGCACCATGCCTGGTGCGGGGGTCGTTGTGCGTTCTGCTGGTGTTCCCGGGGGCGCCTGTCCCGGGACCCGTGCCTGGCTCTCTGCCTAGGAGCCGAGGATGCTGCTGCCGCTGACCGGGGCCTTCGGGGCCGGGGCGGAGGGTGCGTGCTGCTCGACGAACTGGCGGGCCTGCTCCGGGAGCTCCTGGGCGTGCTGACCGAACTGGTGGAACGGCTCGAGGAAGTTGTTGATGTCCATGGTGATGTCCTTTCGGTGGTGGTCGCTGTCCTGCGACCGTCAAGCGGTAGGGGATCTGAGTCGAACTCATCGGGCACCACTGCTGTGCCCGATGACGATCAATCTACGAACCGGTTCTGGGACGGCGATGGAACCCCGCTCCGGGTTGCCGCAGCGTTGCCTGGTGACCACGGGACGGTAACCGGAGGTTACCCTCCAGGGGACGCGGTGTGGGCCGGCACCGGGCTGGCAGGGAAGCTGGTCAGGGAACCGATGGACCTCGAACGAGGCGTTCGAACGCCGACGTCCACTGTCCGAACCGTCCGTAGTCTCCTCTTCTGCCACTCCCTCACGTGGACTGACACTGACTGCTCCACACGAGCACTGACACGAGGAGAACTCCCACCATGACCACGCCTGACCGGACGCCGGAGCAGCCGGATCCGGACAACCGACAGGGCCCGCAGAACCAGCTGGTGAATGAGGGATGGGGCACAACTGCCCCGGGGAATCCGTTCACGGAGGGTGCCCGGACCGTCCCGTGGTTCCGGCGTCCTGGGACACTTATCGGAAGTGCGACGGTGGCGGTGGTCGTCATCGTCGGCCTAGTGATTGCGCTGGTCGTGACTATGAATGACGGGTCAACTGAGACAGCCACGCCGACGACGGCACCAGCGGTCACCACAACCATAGCCCCGTCCCAGGTGGACTCCGACTACACCGCAGAGACGGATGCGATGTTCCTCGGGACCGTGAATCCGGTACTCCGTCTGTACGCCAGTGACGATGACCTCTTCATTGCCGCAGCCGCCGTCTGCATGATCCCGACATTTGGAACCAGTGAGACAGGGAAGTTGGCAATCATAACCACTGCTCAGCAGATCGCAAAGTGGAAGGGCCTCGACATTCCGACCACTGAAGGATCATCAGTCTCCATGCCGCAGTCACTCGCTGACGATGCCGCAGAACTCGTTGTCGCCTCCGAGGCCGCCTATTGCCCCAATGAGGTGAATGACGGATCCAGCGACCTGATGTGATTGGGCGGGTTAGCAACCATGACCGTAGGGCACGATCACACAGCAGCTCGACAAGAATCTTCGGCGGAGTCGTTTCCCCGCGCGCCGAGCTTCTCGAGGAGGGTGTCGGGCGGGTCACAGCACACACCCCGACCTTCCCCGCAGCTCTGAAGGAGCGACACGCGACGAGGCGTTGCGCCGTGGACGCCGGCAGGCCGGTCCGGCCCCTCAGATCGGCCAGAGTGAGCGTCGGATCGGTCAGGGTGAAGGCGTCGAGAATCGCGATGGTCTTCCCAGGACGAGGAGGCAACCAGACTTCTTGTGCGTGTTGTCGTCCACGGTCTTCTCGCTGTCTACTGTGGGGTCAGCTCGTCACCGAGCATACTAGCCGGTCAGCGATGTTTGGGCGCCCATGATAGGTCTCCGCCAAGAGATCTCCGCGGAACCGCCTCGCATATGACGAGACCGGAAATGGAGATCGGACTGAGGTGCAGTCAACGATGTTGACGGTGCCATGCACTCGACAGTGTCGAACACCTTGTTCGGCATCAGACGTCTACGGTCCTGCGTCCTTTCTAGAATCCTTTGTGCTGCTCAAGCGGCGGGAGGCCAAGGAGAGACCCCGCAGCCTTCAGTCGCCACCGCGGCGCTCAAAAAATAGAGATTCGACATGATCGTGAGCACATATTAGGAACATATATGCGCTGGTGGCGCCGTATACATGTACTAAAAAAATGTATAATCTACTATATGCTTGATATGATCTACAAGTAAGAGTAAAGTGAACTTCGTTCGCAAAACCACTTACCCAAAGGGCCCACAATGACCATCCACCACCACCTCCGGCTCACCCCGGAAGGTGCCGCCGCCTCACCTCGGCTGACGCACAAAGCGCTCATGCGCTCGCTGGCACATGTCCGCCTCAACCCGGACGCTCCCCGCGCCGATGCCGCACTCACCTTCGTCCGCGACGGCAACCTGCTCGACATCTACACCCGGGACGGGCTCAGTCTCGCCGCACCCTGGCAGTTCGGCACGGTCGAGTCCGCCGAACCACTCACCGTCCCCACCTACAGTGTCCGGTTCACCGTTGACGTGGCCTGTCAGTACCGCCCGGCACCTCCCAGCGATGTCGACGGCTACGTCACCCGCCCCAACGGCGTGCGCCCGGTCGGCAAACTCATGCCGGTCCCTGACGAGCGCCTGGACACCTGGGCCGCCGAACTTCTCGGCCGCAAGGGAGTGACCGGAACCGATATCCAGGTCAGGAAAGTCGCGAACCTCCAGCTAGACGGAAACAACCGAAACAGACGCGAGAGCATCCCCGTCGCTCGTATCACCGGTACCGCACTCGGTGCCCAGCTCGCCGCCGTCATCGCCGACGGCGGTATCGGACGCGGCCGGAACTTCGGCCTCGGCCACATCATCCTCACCCCCGGCAAGTAACCCACTCACACCAGGAGACAACACCATGACCGCTCTGACCTTCGACTCCCTGAGCCGACTCGCCCTCACTGCAACCTCCCTGTCCGGAACCTCGGACCTCATCCCCACCACCGGTGAAGGCTCCCCGGTTTCCCCGGCGACGTTCGCCGCAGCCAAGGACGGTTCCTTCAAGGGAGGTCCTGCCATCACCGACAACATTCCCCAGCGCATCGTCGATCCGGCGACCGGTCTCGCCACCGTACTCCGCGACCCCGCGACCAATGCACCGATCACCGGTACCTCTGCACCGGTCGACACCGTCTTCGCACAGTCCACCCGTGGCGAGAACAGCCTGTGGGATCTCGCCGATGTTCTCGACCTACCCGGCATCACCTTCAATACCCCGGCCAAGGAGACCATCGACGACGCGGTCAAGAAGAACTACACCTCCGTCATAGGCAAGAAGACCGCCACCCCAGTCCAGACGCTGGAGGCCGCCACCAGGATCGTCACCGACGAAATCGAGGCCATCGTCCCGACCATGTCCTCCTGGACCCTGTCCCACCGGCACGTTGACGGTGTGATCCGATCCGCCACGGACGCCGACGGCAACGTCATCTGGCATGACGGCGGCGAAGTCTATAACAAGCTTGCCGCTGCCGGCCCCCGTAACCTGCGTGGACTGCTCTTCTTCTCCCCGAACAGCATCCTGTTCGGTTACTGGGCATCCACTCTCCCGATCCGCCACCGTCTCGCCCGCAACTTCACCTCCACCGTCACCGGGTACGGTGCGCGCCGTCTGCTCGGTGGTTCCACCAAGGCCACCCCCTTCGACATTTCGTCGCGCCTGGAGGTCAGGGACACAGGTGATGTCCGCTACCTCGACGGCAAGACAATCTCCGAAAAACTCCGCCCGTCGAACTGGGGGCTTGGCGCCGTGCCGACCTCCGGAGCCACCAATCAAATCGTCTGCGACACCATCATCGGCGACGCCGCCGTCGCCACCGCGCAACTGCGGCGAGTCCTCCGTGGCTCGACCGATCTGACTGACGAGCAGGCGGATGCCGCCACCGTCGCGCTAACCGCCCTGGGCCTGCTCGCACACATCCTGATCCTCGAGAACGGCTTCTACCGGTCCGGCTGCGACCTGATCGACCGCTCCACGGTTTGGCATTCCCTGAACCGCGGCGGCGCATCCGAGGTGATAGACCTGCCCGCCACTTCCGCAGAGATGATCCCGGTCGTCAAGGAGGCTCTCGATGCCGCCCGTTCCGTCGACGCCTTCGGTTCCGCCACCGACCGTATCGCCGTGGACATGGGCCCGACCATGCTGAACGCCGTCGCCGCGTCCTACCTGGAGCAGCTGGTCAAGAAGGCCGAAGCCGGGGAGGCCTAGGACTGTGACCCCCTGTATCCTACGGATCCACGTCGAATTCCTCGGTACCGCCACGTTCTCCGGGCACGCCCCGTCCGGGGCACCTGAGTGGCCTCCGTCCCCGGCGCGCGTGTTCTCCGCCCTGGTCGCCGGTGCCGGAGACTCCCGCACCCCGACCCAGGACGCCGCCCTACGCACGCTGGAGTCCGCCGCTGCCCCGGTGATCATCGCAGCTGACGGCCTGAAACCCGGACCCCGTATCCCCCACTACATCAACCGCGCAGACGTGGCTGTTCCAACAACCGGCAGGGTGGACCAGGTCCTGCAGAGACGTCTGCTCGGAGCCCGGCTGTCCGAGGTATCCCAGATGCCGGCCGGCACCGGTGGTGAGGCTACCCCGTTTGGTGACCATGTCGTGGTCACCGACGGTGTGGACTACCTCATCCGCGTCACCGACGAGCACACTGTGATGGAAGCCGACGCGTTGTCCTCCGCGTTGGATGAGATCGCCGCCCGGGTGACCTACTTGGGTCGCAGTACCGACCAGGCCAGCCTCACCGTCACCGACGTCACCGACACCGTCGGTGGCGAAGAACCCCACCTGTTGCACGGCTTCGCCGCCTCCCTCGTCGGTGAGACAGGACGGACCGTATGGGCGCCTTCCGCCCGCCCACGTTCAGTGTTATCCGGGTGGACGCCGGGCCTGCTGTCCGCCCTTGACGTCCGGCACGCCGGCGAACTGGAAGGTACCGTGTACCCGCACCCCGCTTACCTCACACCACAGATCTACTACCGCCCGGTTGTCGGCGGTGTCGCCCCCGCAGACACCAGTATCGCGGTGGCACACCTGGAGGATCCGCTCACCGGTCTGAAGGCCGGGCACCTCCTGGACATCATCCCGACCGGGGCCTGCGCGATGTTCGCCCCCGGAGGCTCAGACAGCACCAGGTCTCGGGTGGCCCATGTCGCCGTCACCGGTGATGCGGATACCCTGCCGGAAAGGATGGAGGCGCTGGATACGGCACTACGCTCCGAGGCCTACGACTTCGAATGGGATCCGGACGTTCCCGTCCTGGCCAGACACTACCTGTCCGAGGCCGTCAGCTGGAGCACCGTGGTACCCGCCTCCGGTTTCGGCCCCGCCGCGTATGCAGCGGCAGTCTTCGCCGCAGACATCGAGGAACAGACCGGTATAGATGCTGAACTGCTCACTGTCACCGCTGTCCCCGCCTCTGACCAGGCCACCCGCGTCCACCGCCCCTCGGTGGGCGGAAGGTTGTGGGACGTCACCGTCTCCAGCCAGGTTCCGCTGAAAGGTCCCCTGCGTATCGGCGACACCACCGGCGGCATCCTCGTCCGCGCCGACTTCACCACCGGCACCCCCACCCTGAGAGCCTCCCTATGACCATTCCCCTGTTCGCCGTCGGCAGCAATCCCACCGACGGTTTCCCGACGTTCGACGCGTTCTACACTGCGGTCCACGGTTACCACCCCTATGCCTGGCAGGTCGCCCTGGCCGACCACCTTGCAGCGCACGGACGCGTTCCTGGCCGGGTGTCCGTCCCCACCGGTCTCGGTAAGACCTCCACGGTCGACGCCGTCCTCTGGGCCCTCGCTGACCAGGTCCACCGTGGCATCGAACGCACCCTGGGCCTGCGCATCTTCATGGTCGTGGAACGCCGCATCATCGTGGAGGGGTCCGGCGACCACATCAGTGTCCTGGTGGACGCTGTTAACGAAGCTGCCCCGGGTAGCGTGCTGTACCCCGTACGTACCGCCCTGCAGGCTTTATCGGCCACCGGCACCGGTCCGTCCGCCGCAGCCTTCCACGGCTCCCTGCGTCAGCTCGAAGCGTTGACTCCTGACGGAGTCCAGATCGTCTCCACCACCGTTAGTCAGTACACCCTGCGCATCGCCGGACGGGCACCGGGCAAAGGCCGAGCACCCCGCGCCACCGAAGCAGGGATGGCGATGATGGATGCGGTTGTCCTGCTCGATGAGCCACATCTGAGTGCCGCCCAGGTCCACACCATCACCACTGCCATGCGTGTCCAGCGGAAGTTCCGGGTCCCGGGAGTCCCCGCACCGCAGATCAGCGTGCTCGGTGCAACCATCCCACCTGACCTCACCGTCGATGACGGCATGATCTCCTTTGAGCCGTCCGCCGAGACAACGGAGGCGATGAAGCGCTGGTCCGGAGTGTACCGCCCTCTGGAGGTCGTCTCCGGTACCGAGGAACACTCCGTCAGCAGTGACAAGGAGATCGTGGACGCACTGGTCGATGCCGTGGAAACACATGCCGTCGTCCCGGAGAACCACCGCCGCCGCTCCCGGGTACTGGTCATCGCCAACACCGTCGCCCAGGCGGAGAAGGTCCATGCCCGTCTGGCGAAGTCCATGGTGAGAGAGAGCTTCACGGTCAAGCTGGTCACCGGTCGATTCCGTGCCGATGACGCTCCCACGGCGAAGGATCTGGGGGAGAGCAACCGCATCACCGTGTCCACCCAAGTGGTGGAGGCCGGTGTGGACTTCACCTGCGATCTACTGGTCAGCGAGTTGGCCCCGTGGCCGATGCTGACCCAACGGCTGGGACGCCTCAACCGGGACGGATCCTCACGGGAAAACGCACTAGCGGTGGTGATTGTCCCGTCGAAGACCACCGCTTCCGGCACGGAGTACGGTTCCGACGGATCCCGCAAGATCTACGGTGAGGCCCCGATGGACGCCGTGGGCGCCGGCCTAGTGTCCGCGTACGCTTCTGCGCAGGAAGGTGCCACGGTCTACACCAAGAAGCTGTCGGTCTCCCCCGACAGGCATGCCGCCCTTGTAGAGGCCATGGTGGCGACTGTCCGGGAACAGACGGACCAGGATGCCGACGAGTCCGTGTTCTGGCCCCGCTCGGCGACCCCGGCGACAGTGACCACCGAGATCGGTTCCGCCTATCTGGAGACCGCTGCACCGGTGCTGAACGCCGACACCTGGCGCGAAGGTATCGACCCTGCCCTGGACGTTCTCGACCCGGTGACCGTGGCCTGGCGTGGCCGGCCCACTGCCGTCGCACCGGACGACTTCGCCACCGTGATGCTGGGGCACATGCCCCTGTCAAGGGAGACCGTGCAGATCCCCCTGGTCATGGCACGGGACCTGGTCCTGGTGACGGGTTACACTGACCGCACCGACGGCTCCGCCGAGGCCCCTGACGAGACACCGGCGCAGCGGAACCAGCGCCGTTACCAAAAGGTCCTCCGGAACGCCGTGGTCTTCAGTCATGGTGAATGGCAACGCGTGACCTCGTTCCAGCAGATCGCCCCCGGTTGCACACTGGTCATCGACGCCGCTGACGGTGGCTACGACAGTGAGCACGGTGTCGTCACCACATACGGGAAGGGAAAACTCCACGACCGGGAAGACCACGCCGAGGTCGCGAAGGCAAAGGGACCGGGGGTCCGGGACGTCAGTCTCCGTTCCGCCCTGTCGATGGGCCGGTGGGCCCCGGTCACCGAAGCGTCCCTGGCCGGGGCTGGGGTACCTGACGGTGCTGCCACGGGCATCATGGATGCGCTCTACCCGCTGGATGCCGACGGGTTCCTCGATGTCACGGTATCCACACGTAAACGGGCCAGGACCGCCAAAAGAATCCTCGTTGACGCCCTGAAATCCCTGGAGGAGTTCCCGGATTCCTCGGACATCGATATTCAGTTCGTGTCCGGCGTCCCGGCCGTCTTCGTCCCACGTAGCGGTGGCGTCACCGGTACGGTGACGCTGGCCGACCACCTGCGCCAGGTGGGTGATACTGCCGCGAACTCGGCCGCTGCCGTAGGCCTCACCCTCACCGAGGAACTGCGGGACGCCGGGCTGCTCCACGATGTCGGCAAAGCTGCCCCGCTCTACCAACTCCATTTCAACGCTGTCCCGGGTGAACCGCCGATCGCCAAGCCGCACGGCACTCCTGTCCGGATTCCAGGTATTCCGGCGCGCTGGCGCCATGAGATCGCGTCGCTGAACGCGATGGACCGGGACGCCTCGCTGCTCACTCGGTGGCTAGTGGTCTCCCACCATGGCCGAGGGCGAGGCCCGTGGTTCGGCGAGGCCAGAACCACCGCCCTGGGTTGGATGCGCCGGGAACTGGAGCACATTTACGGACCGTGGGGTCTGGCGTACCTGGAGGGGGTGCTGCGCAGTGCCGATATCGTCGCTTCAGTGGCACCTGCGCAGCAACTCAGTCCCCTACCCGCCCATGTGCAGGAAGCGATGGCGCGTGTCCAGACCCGAGACATCACTGAACTCGGGACACCGCAGACCCCGGTGGTCGGCGTGGACTACCCGCTGCCGGGACTGTCCTCGGCGACCTTCCTGAGCATTCTCGCCGCGCTCGGGGTGGCCCGGGTCCTCAGCCTGCAGGATCCGGAGACGGCACTGGTCTGGAAGGGCAGCACACCCGTGGTGACCACCCGTGCGGACCAGGGTGTCCTGAAGCGCACCGAGACACTGTGGGCGGACGCCGTGGACGAGATGCTGACCGTTGACGGTCGAAGGATCGCCACACAGCACCACAAGATGAAATGGGAGGACTCCAGAGAACCTGTCGGCCCGGAGGCGGTGGCAGAGGCAGCCACCCGGGAGCACCGGTCTGCGCTGGCGAACATCCTGGCACCGGCCGTGTTCAGTCCGCACCTGAAGATGGGGCTGGCGTCGAAAGTTGCGCTCCCGGTGATCCCGTCCGCTCTATTCCACAGCAACGGGACAATGTTCGGGGAGAACTCCGTATCCACAGAAAGCGCGCAGGTATGCGACATCCGTGCGCTCGATGATCCGTCGGCGGGGTGGAGCAGTGACCCCTTCGACGGGCCAAAGAGGACCGGCCGTCTGGATGTGGAACCGACCGCAGGTCAGCAGTCGTCGCGTGTCGGTGTTGCGGTCTGGGCGATGATCGGTGCCTTGTCCGGACCACAGGTCTCCGAACGCGGACTCGGTGTCACAGGAGACCGCCACCGGCGGTCCTTCACCCTGCCGACTGTGCCGATGCGAGTGGATGATGTCGCATCTCTGCTGCGCGGCGGCGATACCGGTTCACTGCCCGTACGTTCCGGACGCATCATCACGGAGGGCAACTTCCTGTACACCCTGCCTGGCGACCTGCGGAGAGTAGACCATGCCTGAATCCCGGCACCGACTGGTACGGCTGGAGGCCCGCACCGCATGGATCTACGCCGAGTACACAGTGCTGGGACGCCATGAGGATCAGTTGACCCTGGTCCGGGACCACGACACCCTCATCGTCCCATCCGGGACGCTGGGGGCGGTGATGCTGGGACCGGGGACATCGGTGACCCATCCTGGAATGGACCTCCTGGCGGAGAACTGTGTAACCCTGCTGTGGGTACGAGGCGGTGGACTCGGTGTCTTCCATTCGTCCACGCCACCATCCTTCACCCGTGGATCCTCGGCGGTACGGGCCCAAGCCCGCGTGGTGTCTGATCCTGAACTGCGTCTGGCCGCAGCGCGGGAGATGTACTCTCAGCGATTCCCCGGTGGCGTTCCTGGCGACACCTTGCAGGCGATGATGCAGGCCGAGGGCGTCCGGGTGAAGGCACGATACCGGGAGCTCTCAGAACAGTTCGGTTTGCACTGGAAACGTCGTGGCCCTGGAGAGGAACCCGACCTTGTCAACCGGAACCTCGACTACGTGAACCACATGATCTACGGCGTCTGCGAAGTCGTGACCGGAGCGCTGGGCCTGTCCGCTGGCCTCGGAATCGTGCACGAGGGTAATGCCCGGGCATTCATCTTCGATCTGGCTGACCTGTACAAGTCCGAGGTAGCCCCGGTCGCGTTCCAAGCTGCAGCAGAAGGTCTCACGGATGCATCGGAACTGCGCGCCCGCATCCGGACATGGGTGTGGGAGAACAAGTTGTTCAATCGTGCTATCAACGATGTGACCAGGATCCTGAATGTGAGGGGAGAAGCCGTATCACTGGTGGACACCCAGACATGGTGGGACGGGGAATCAGCATGAGTGGGCTGCTCGTGGTGACAGTGGACCGGACCGATCTCGCTCGACGCACGGCATCCCGATTTCTCATGGAAGTGGCACCCGGAGTATCCGCCGGCATTGTCAACCAGAGGGTCCGTGAAGGCCTCCTGGAACAGTTGCGGACCGAAGTCCCCCAGTACACTGCAGTGTGGCAGGAACATGGGCTGATGCAGTCGGAGGCCCAGGGGATCCGGGCGGACGGTCGACAGGTCATAGAGTTCGACGGGGTCTCCGTGGTGTCAGTTCCGGACAATACGGCCCGCGGTAGGATGTTCCGCGAGCGGGTCCGCCAGAACCTGGGTAGCAGCGAATAACTGTAAGCATTCGCTGAACCTCGGTTGGTTCCACAGGTCACAGCCTGTCCTCCCCACTGCGTGGGGGTTGAGCCGAGCTGGGCCTCACCCCGCAGGACGGTGAGTGGTCCTCCCCACTGCGTGGGGGTTGAGCCGCTATGGGTGAGGGGGAGGAACAGGCAGGCAAGTCCTCCCCACTGCGTGGGGGTTGAGCCGATGGCACTGTCACCGCGGTGGTGGAGGGCCTGTCCTCCCCACTGCGTGGGGGTTGAGCCTAGGGGGCGTCCTGCCCCTCACCCTGGGCTGAGTCCTCCCCACTGCGTGGGGGTTGAGCCTTTGCGATCCCGCCGCGCACGCAGCCGATTGAGTCCTCCCCACTGCGTGGGGGTTGAGCCTTCTCAGCTCACGCGAGTGCTGGACTCTACAGGTCCTCCCCACTGCGTGGGGGTTGAGCGCCAACCGCTGCTCCGTCCACTCCTGGATCTGGGTCCTCCCCACTGCGTGGGGGTTGAGCCAGGTCCGCGATTGCGAGCGAGGTGCGCCGAGGGTCCTCCCCACTGCGTGGGGGTTGAGCCTGAGTGACTGACCCTGTTCACGAACTATACGAGTCCTCCCCACTGCGTGGGGGTTGAGCCATGTGGGACTGGATCACCTACCCGGTCCTCGAGTCCTCCCCACTGCGTGGGGGTTGAGCCGCATCACCGCATGCAGATGCCGCACATCATCCGTCCTCCCCACTGCGTGGGGGTTGAGCCGATCTGGAATCCGGCGGAGTGGGATGGGACGAGTCCTCCCCACTGCGTGGGGGTTGAGCCGTACGAGCTGCGGCACACGGCGGCGTCCCTGGGTCCTCCCCACTGCGTGGGGGTTGAGCCACCCGACAGATTGGGGGGTTGCGCCGTGGACGGTCCTCCCCACTGCGTGGGGGTTGAGCCGAGGGCGGGTGGGCGATCACCGGCGGGGGAGAGTCCTCCCCACTGCGTGGGGGTTGAGCCGAGAACGACTGG
>NZ_JALAGU010000024.1 GCF_022712275.1 Corynebacterium sp.
CTCCAGGTCATGGAAGTAGACCGTGTTCTGGTTGACGTGCTGGAGGAAGTACTGGTTGGCGGCTTCCCGGTCCTTGTCGAACTGGATGTTGCCGTTGCTGTCGTAGAGGTTCAACATCGCGTTGAGCGAGTGGTAGTCCAGTCGCGTGTCAGTCATCGTCATGTCCACTTCTGGGGATCCGGATGGTCGGGCGGTCCACTGTCGTGGTGAAGCCACGGTCCCGCCAGACCGCGGGTGCCGGAGGTTCGGACGGCAACCAGGTGGCCTGGACGGTGCCGATGAACAGGGCGCTTTCCGCCACAGGAAGCACCCGGGTGATACGGATGAGCATCCGACCGCAGCTGTCGGGGACGGTGGGCAGGCCACCGAGACCGTGACGGTCCCCGACCGACCTGAACCGGTCGATGCCGGAGGAGGCGAACGTCCGGGCGTCGTCCTCCCCGTCGACGGAGACCGCGTGGGCGAGGACCTGCGTGGCCTCGGCGAACGCGGGGAGCGCCGAGGCGTCGTTCTGCAGTGTGAAGAGCACTGTCGGCGGATCGGCCGAGACCGGGATCAGCGAGGAGACGGTGACGCCGACCGGGTCATGGTCGGTATCGCGGGTGGTGAGTATCCATACGGGCTGGGGTACCTGCCGGAACAGGTTCCGGAAGCCTTCGGCGGTCGCTGTCACGCCTGCTCTCCGGTGGACGCGTCCGTGTCGATCACCGTGCCGGCCTTCGCGCCGGAGGCCAGCGAGAAGATCTCGTCGAGGTGGATGAGGACGGCGCGCTTCGGCGTCTTCATGCCGTTGGCTTCGGCGAACTCGAGGCAGCTGTCCCAGGCGGGGCCTTCGGTGACGACCTCGGCGTGGCCGAGGAAGCGGTAGCCGTCGAGGGCGGCCCGGTCGATGACAGCGACGGCGACGCGGGACCCGGACCCGATGTTGGCCAGGTGCTGACCACCGGTGTTCTCGTTGTAGATGAGGGTGCTGTCGTCGTAGGCGCGCAGCGAGCGCTTCGGTCCGATGTTCGGGGTGGTCGGATCGGTGACGGTTGCGAGGATCGGCAGCTGGGTACCGAGCATGGCCGTCATGGCTGAGGTGAGACGGGGCATGGGTTGTTCTCCTTCGTCGGGGGTGCTTACGGCAGCGACGCTAGCACAAACTTCAAGAGTCACTACAATAAAGTTCATGGTGTTGAACTCTGGGGGACGCGTCAGTCCCCACCTCGTGTACTTCTCCTCGGTCTCGGAGAACACCCGCCGATTCATCGACGCCGTCGGGTTACCTGCCGAGCGCATACCGCTGCGTCCGAAGGACCCGGCACTGCAGGTGGACAGGCCCTTTGTCCTGGTCACGCCCACCTACGGCGGCGGCGACCTGCACAAGGCGGTGCCTCGGCAGGTGATCCGCTTCCTCAATGACCCGGACAACCGGCGGTGGATCCGGGGCGTCATCACCAGCGGAAACATCAACTTCGGCGAGGCCTACTGCGCCGCCGGGCGCACCATCGCCGCGAAATGCGGCGTCCCCGAGCTCTACCGCTTCGAACTGCTCGGCACCCACCGCGACGTGGATGCCGTCCGCACCGGCCTGGAGAACTTCTGGGCCACCACCGTCAACATGACCGCCACCAAGAAGGAGCACGTATGACCAGCTACACCGACCGTTCACAGACACCCCCGCAGTGGGTGTCCGGCTCAACCACCCCGCTGCGTCCGGTGAACTGGAACCGGATCGAGGACGCCAAGGACCTCGAGGTCTGGCAGCGTCTGACCAGCAACTTCTGGCTTCCGGAGAAGATGCCGCTGTCCAATGACCTGCCGGACTGGCGGGCGCTCGGTGACGATGAGCGCACGCTCACGACCCGTGTCTTCACCGGTCTGACCCTGCTGGACACGGTCCAGGCCACCGTCGGCGAGATCAGCCAGATCCCGGACGCCCGCACCGAACACGAGCAGGCGGTCTACGCCAATATCGCCTTTATGCAGGCGGTCCACGCCCGCAGTTACAGTTCCGTGTTCTCCACGATGTGCAGTTCCGCGGAGATCGAGGACGCCTACACCTGGGCCATCGACAATCGGCGTCTTCAGCCGCGGGCCACTGCCGTGATGGCGCACTACGCCGGCGATGATCCGTTGAAGCGGAAGGTGGCGTCCACCCTGCTGTCGTCGCTGTTGCTGTATGCGGGATTCTACCTGCCGTTGTGGTACTCCAGTCGTGGGGTGATGATGAACACCGCCGACATGATCCGGCTGATCCTGCGGGACAAGGCCGTCCACGGCTACTACTCCGGCTACAAGTACCAGCGCGGACTGGACGCGCACCCGGAGCGCGTCGCGGAGATGGAGGACTTCACCTACCGGTTCACCGCCGAACTGCTGGCGCTGGAGAACGAGTACTCCCGCGACCTGTACTCCCTCGGTTCCCTGGACTACGCCGGGGTGGACGCCTTCGTGCACTACAACGCGGACAAGGCCCTGATGAACCTGGGCTACGGGCCGCAGTACGAGGAGGAGGCGGCCGGTGTGGAACCGGAGATCATCGCCGCGCTCACCCCGGATTCCTCGGAGACGCACGACTTCTTCAGCGGTTCCGGGTCCAGCTACGTCATGGGCCGTGCCGAGGTGACCGAAGCGGAAGACTGGAACTTCTGACCGGAAGTCCCGGTCGGACGTCCTGGTCGGAGGTCCTGGTCGGACGATCGGGTCTGTGCTTCTGAGGCAGCCCGCCGGCCGCCGGGC
>NZ_JALAGU010000025.1 GCF_022712275.1 Corynebacterium sp.
ACCGACAGAACAGACCTGAGATTCAGTATTTAACACGCAGTCACCCACGTGCCGGCACCAACCCAAGTCACCATCTGCCGACCATGCGACAAAAAACTTGATTCATCACGCTATTGAGTTCTCAAACAACATCCGCACACCACTACCTGCCAGGGCCGGGCCCTGGTTGCTCGCGGCGACTTCACCTAATGTACACACCGCCGTAATACAGAGCAACTGTGCTGGTCAGGTGGCAATTCGGCGAGCTCCGTCTGAGGGGACGGCGGTGAAGAAGGTCGGCTCCGGCAGTCCACGAGACGCAGCAGCGTCGACGACTGCCGTTGCAACGGCCACGGTCTCCCCTGCCGGCACCAGCGCGATGACGCTGCCGCCGAAGCCACCACCGGTCATCCGGGCTCCCAGAGCTCCGGCGGCCAGCGCGGACTCCTGGGCGCTGTCGAGTTCCGGCACCGTGACCTCGAACAGGTCCCGCAGGCTCTCATGACTGCCGTTCATCATCTGCCCCAGCAACGCAGCAGTCTCGGTCGTCAGTCGTCCACTCTCCTTGAGAGACGTCACAGTGACGTCTGCCGTGCGGTGGATCTCGCCGATGATATGCCGGATCCGCCGGTGTGCAGTGGCCGTCCGCTCCTCCAGATCTCCCTCCAGCAGCTCTTCTGCCTCCGGGGATACAGCCCAGGTGTCGACAATTCTCTCGAGCTCACGGCGTCCTTCGGCCCCGGGGTTCTCTGCGAGGAATCCACCGACTGTGCCGTGCCCCGCGACCCGGCCCACCGCATCCACGACACCTCGCCGCGAGGCGTACTGACCGTCAGCCAGGCGGTGCGGGGCATTGGTGTTGATGATCAGCAGCGCCAGGCCGGCACTCTCAAGGTCACAGGGGACGAGGTCCACCGTGTCGTGGAGGAAGTCGACGGCGAGCACCTCTCCGTCAGCACCGTAGAAGGAACTACGCTGGTCCAGACCACCGGTGGAGGCTCCCACCACCTCATTCTCCGCCCGCATGCAGACGGTCACGAGGTGGGCGGTCTCCGCAGCCTCCGGTGCCCGGCCGAGTGACAGTTCACAGGCCGCCAGGGCCACCGAGCACTCCAGGGCCGCCGAGCTGGACAGCCCCGCACCCAGCGGCACATCCGAGACCAGGGCGATGTCGAGACCGTCGCAGTCGGGGATGACTCCGTCCTGCACACCGGCCCACACCGCACCTGCGGCATATCCCGCCCAGCCCTCCGGGGAACCCGGACCGACCTCGGACAGTGCGATGCTGATCTCCTGAGGGGTTTCGGATCCCGGGACAAGCGACACGAGTCGGAGGACGCCGTCGTCACGGCGCCCGACAGCGGCCGCGGTGCACTGCGGCAGAGCGAACGGAAGGGAGACCCCTCCGGCGTAGTCGACATGCTCACCGATGAGGTTCACCCGGCCCGGTGCCACCCACACACCCTCGCAGGACCGGTCTTCGCCGAAGACGGTGTGGAACAGCGTCTGCGCATCGGTGGCGAGAACCCCGGTGTCCCGGGCCTGCCACCAGTCGAGGGAGCTCCCCTCCCCTGTCTGTCCGCTCACTGCGCGTCCTCCCAGACCTCACGGAAACGCCCGGCGATGCGCTCCGGGGTCGTGTCACTGATCCACGCTCCCAGTGCCGACTCCGAACCGGCGAGGAACTTCATCCGGTTCGGTGAGCGCATGAGGGAGAACAACTGCAGGTGGAGGCGTCCTTCGCCACGCAGCCGTTCCTGCTCCCCGGTGAGACGGGACTGGACCGGCGCCTGATTCCAGGCGGCGATGTAGGGGGTACGTTCGACTCCCTCGAAGTAGCGGTCCACGGCCGAATAGAGGTTCTTCAGCAGTGCCGGGAGTTCGTTGAGCTCCTCGTCGGTCAACCCGGTGAAATCACCCACCGCCCGATTCGGCACAACCATTGCCTCCACCGGCCATTTGGCGGCAGCGGGGACGAACACGGTGAAGTGCAGTGTCTCGGTGATGATCCGTTCACCGGAACGACGCTCAGCGTCGAGGAGGTCGTCGAAGAGGTCGCGTCCGGTCGAGGCCCGGTGGGCCACGGCCTGCTCGAGGATCCGCTGCGAGCGCGGTGGAACGAAAGGGTAACTGTAGATCTGCCCGTGCGGGTGCTGCAGCGTCACCCCGATCTCCTCACCACGGTTCTCGAACGGCGCCACCTGGACCACACGATCGATCGCCGAAAGTGTCGCGGTCCGGTGACGCCAGGCCTCGATGACCGTGCGGATGCGGGACAGCGGCAGGTCACGGAAGGACTTCGACGAATCCGGGGTGAAGCAGATGACCTCGCACCGTGCCTTCGCAGGACGCCGCGGGAAGATCTCCTCGCCGTCGACCTGCCAGTCGTATTCTTCCGGGTTCTCCGGCATCGCGATACGCGTGGAGAACGACGGGAACCGGTTCTCGAAGACCACCACGTCGTAGTCGGTGGAGGGGATCTCCGTCGGGAGATGTCCCGGAGTAGCCGGAGCGAGCGGGTTCTCGTTCGCCGGCGGCATGAAGGTCCGGTTGTTGCGGTGGGCGGCGTAGGTGACCCACTCCCCGGTCAGCGGGTCCCGGCGCATCTCGGACTCGGTCACCGAACCCGGCAGGTCCCGGGGATCGGTGAGTTCGCGGGTGACTTCTCCGGACAGGACGTCGGCGGAGTCATCGAAGTAGATGAGCTCGCGTCCGTCCGCAAGGTGGGTCGCCGTGATCTTGAGCGGATGGTCGGTCACCGGTCTTCACCTTCCGGCCCCTCCGGCAGTGCGTCCTCATCGATGAGGGACTCGTCGACGACGACCGGGTTGAGCCTGGACCAGAAGACGAAGACCGCGGCCACGATCACGAGGACCAGACCGGTCCAGAGGTTGTCGGCCGAGGACTTGTCGGCACCGGTGTCCGGGTTCACGCCCGGATCCAGCACAGCCGAGCAGATCAGCAGGATGATGCCGTAGATGCCGAGCAGGGCGGCGATGATGTTGCGGATGTCGAAGGCACCCGCCTTGTGCACTGTGTTCTGTGTGTTGTCGGACATTGGTTATCTCTCTGTCTCGGTCGACGGCTCAGTGGAAGATCACGTTGAGGGCGATGACCATGACCAGGCAGATCACGCCCAGTGGCACGGTGCGCCGGTACCACGGCATGGTCTTCTCCTCCGGATCCTCCAGCTGCGCCTTCGGGGTCACGGACTTGACGAAGCCGACCAGTTCCTCGTCCGACTTGGGCTCGGTGAAGGAGGTGACGATGACGGAGACCAGGATATCGACGACGAAGGCCAGGCCGGCGGCGACGAAGGCTGTGCCCTGTCCCGGAAGGTCGACCAGCGGGTCGGATCCCAGCGAGAACGCCCAGAAGATGATCGCGGCGGCGGTACCGGCGACCAGGCCGGACCAACCGGCGTGGGGCGTCATCCGCTTCCAGAACATACCGAGGAGGAAGGTGGCGAACAGCGGGGCGTTGAAGAAGCCGAACAACGTCTGCAGGTAGTCCATGATGTTGCCGAAATTGTTGGCGATCAGCGCGGTACCCACGGCGATGACCGTCGCCGCGACCGTCGCCCAGCGACCGACCTTGAGGTAGTAGCCGTCCTCCCGGTCCTTGACCACGTAGGACTGCCACAGGTCGTAGCTGAACACCGTGTTGAACGCGGAGATGTTCGCCGCCATACCGGCCATGAACGCGGCCAGCAGACCGGCGATCGCGACGCCGAGCAGACCGTTGGGCAGCAGGTCGCGCATCAGATAGAGCAGGGCGTCATTCGGCTCGGCATCCCCACCCTCCTGAAGCGCACTGACCAGCACACCGGCGATCATGCCGGGGACGATGACGATGAAGGGGATGAACATCTTCGGGAAGGCACCGATGATCGGAGTCTTCCTGGCAGAGCCGAGAGACTCGGACGCCATGGCACGCTGCACCTCGACGAAGTTCGTGGTCCAGTAACCGAAGGAGAGCACGAAGCCGAGGCCGAAGACGATACCGATGACCGAGAGCACCGGGCTCTCGAAGCCGGAGAGTTCCTGGGCGGGCCAGGCGTGATTCTGGAAGTCGTTGACCTTGTCCTTCAGTCCGCCCCAGCCACCGACCTTGTTCAGGCCGATGATCGTCAGCGGTGCAAGGCCGGCGACGATGACGAAGAACTGGAGCACCTCGGTGTAGATCGCGGCGGAAAGCCCACCGAGGGTGATGTAGCAGAGCACGATCGCGGCAGCGACCAGGAGCGTGACCCACAGTGGCCAGCCGAGCAGGGCGTTGACCACCTTGGCCAGCAGCACGAGGTTCACACCGGCGATGAGCAGCTGGGCGATGGCGAAGGACAGAGCGTTCACCAGGTGTGCGCCGGTGCCGAAACGACGGCGCATGAACTCGGGCACCGACCGGACCTTCGAGCCGTAGTAGAAGGGCATCATGACGATGCCGAGGAAGATCATCGCCGGGATGGCACCGATCCAGAAGTAGTGCATCGTCTGCATGCCGTACTCGACGCCGTTGGCGGACATGCCGATGATCTCGACGGCTCCGAGGTTGGCGGAGACGAAGGCCAGGCCGGTGACCCAGGCCGGCAGTCCGCGGCCGGAAAGGAAGAAGTCGATGGAGCTGGACACCCGTCGCTTCGCAGCCCAGCCGATGCCGAGGACGAAGGCGAAGAAGAGGGCGACCAGCGCGTAATCGACCCAGCTGGCGTCAAGCCGCAGGGAGGATGACGCTGTGTATGCGGTCTCCATGATGTGCGTTGTTCTTTCTGGTCGGGGAATCGGCGAATACGTCAGGCAGGGGTTCGGACGACGGTCAGCCGTCGAGCACCCGGACCGCCCAGCGGCAGGTGAGTACCTCCCCCGGTTCCAGCCACGTCAGGTCGGTGCCGGAGTTCAGTGCATCCGGCGGGGCGGTCATCGGTTCGACGGCGACCGCCCGTCCGCCGGGCTGTCCCGGGTAGGGCATCCCCCATGCCTCGTCCGGGGTGAAGACCTGGAACCACCGGAGTTCCGGGGAAGTCTCCAGGAGGACGCCACGGCCCCCGGTGTCGCGGAGGGTGAAGACCACCGGGCCCGCCCCGGGGACATGCAGGCAGTGGTCGAGGAGGCGTCCGGCCATCGGGGTCTCCGGGTCCGTGAGCGCGGCAGCCTCGCCGGCGTCCGGCGTGTCATCGATCTCCTGCCCGACCGGCAGGTTCCGGTCGTCCAGCGGAAGGACGCGGTGCGCCGGGGCCGCCAGCGTGCACTCGTCGACCGGGGAGCCGAGAGCGCTGGGGTAGAGATGGAATCCGCAGGCGGCGGGAATGCGCTCAGGGGAGTCGTTCCGCAGCAGGAACTCGGCACTCAGTCCGTCCACGGCCACGCGGTAGGTGACCTCCATGTGCAGCGGCCACGGCCAGCCGGGGTGTACCCCCGGATCGATGCTCAGCGTCACGGTGTCGTCGCCGGAGGAGGTGACGGTCCACACGGCATCGTCAACGAAGCCGTGGATCGCGTTGTCGCGGTCCGGTTCCGTGATCTCGAGAGTGTGCCGTCGGCCCGCCACCGTGAACTCACCGTCGCGGGTGCGGTTGGGCCAGGGAGCGAGCACCACATTGGCGGACAACGGTGCAGGGCCGGACTCCCCCGCTCCCCCGTACCCCTGGAGCAGGTCACACCCGTCGACGCTGAGATGCTGCGGTCCCCCGCCCCGGGGCGAGATCACCGCCCGACAACCCCCTGAGGTGAGGGTCACACTCTGGCTCAGTTGCGTCATGGCACACAAGTGTAACCCTCGCCTGACCGGTACAGGAGAACCCGGTCCGGCTAACTGAGGTTACCCTCATTCACCCTCAGTGCTGCACGCGTGCTCCGGCGAAACGCTTCTTGCCCTTGCGCAGGACGAGCCAGGAACCGTGCAGCAGATTCCCGGCGTCCGGCGTCCAGTCGATCTCGGAGATCCGGACGTTGTTGACGTAGGCGCCGCCCTCACTGACAGTGCGGCGGGCCGCGCCCTTCGTCTTCTCCAGTCCGGCACCGACGAGCAGGTCGAGGATCGTCGCATCTGCGGCGACCTCGGCGACCTCGGTCTCAGACAGGGCAGACGCCAGGGTCTGCTCGTCGAGCTCGGACAGCTCCGCCTTGCCGAAGAGTGCCTCGGCGGCTTTCTCGACCTTGGCCACGGCATCCTCCCCGTGCACCAGGGTGGTCATCTCACGTGCGAGGGTGCGCTGCGCCTCGCGCTTGAAAGGACGCTCCTCGACCTCGACGGCCAACCGGTCGAGCTCCTCCTGACCCAGGAAGGTGAACCAGCGCAGGTAGCGGATGACGTCCGCATCGGCGGCGTTGAGGAAGTACTGGTACCAGCTGTAGGGGCTGGTCATCTCCGGGTCGAGCCAGAGCTTGCCGCCGCCGGTGGACTTGCCGAACTTGCGTCCTTCGGAGTCGGTGACCAACGGCACGGTGAGCCCGTGCACGATCTCGCCGTCGACGCGGCGGTTGAGGTCGACACCGGAGACGATGTTGCCCCACTGATCGGAACCGCCGATCTGCAGGCGGCAGTCGTGGTTGCGGCGCAGCTGCACGTAGTCGTTGGCCTGCAGCAGCATGTAGGAGAACTCGGTGTAGGAGATGCCGTCGGACTCCAGGCGCCGCTTCACCGTGTCACGGGAGAGCATGGTGTTGAGGCTGAAGTTCTTGCCGACGTCACGGAGGAAGTCCACCACGGACATGGAACCGGTCCAGTCCATGTTGTCGGCCATGATCGCGGCGTTCTCGCCCTCGAAGGAGACGAAGGACGCCAGCTGCTTGCGGATCCGCTCCACGTTCCTGGCGGCGGTCTCCTCGGAGATCATGGAGCGCTCGCCGACGTCGCGGGGGTCACCGATCATGCCGGTGGCACCGCCGGCGAGCAGGATCGGGGTGTGGCCGGCACGCTGCAGACGTGCGAGCATCAGCAGCGGGACAAGGTGTCCGGCGTGCAGGGAGGGCCCGGTCGGGTCGAAGCCGACGTAGGCGGTGGTGGGTGTATCCAGCTCGGTGCGCAGGGCATCGATGTCGGTGCTCTGCGCGATAAGGCCGCGCCAGGACAGGTCGTCGAGGATGTTCGACATGGGTGTTGTGGTCCTTCGGGAAAGTCTGGTCAGTTCTCAGGGCAGCGGCCAGGTGACCGCTTCGTCGGCGAGCAGGACGGGGATGCCGTCCTGCACCGGATAGGCGACGGAGAGCCGCGGGTTGACCAGATAGTCCCCGTGCTCCTCCAGCGGCTGCTTGTCCTGCGGGCACACGAGAATCTCAAGAAGGCTCGGATCGATCATGGTCAACAGTGTAACTGCAGCGCATCACGCACGCGCCGGAGGGCGCCCGGGTAAGACCCCGGGCGCCCTCGTCGACACCGCGGAACAGGCGAAGGATCAGCTGCGGCTCAACCCCGGACCGGCTTCTCCGCCCACTCACGGCCGGCACCGGACGCGTCGACCACGCGTCCCAGCTGCTCGGCGACGCGCACACCGGCGGTGCCGCCGCGGGTCGCGCGGGACGCCACCGCACCCTCGACGGTGAGCACCGTGCGGACCTCAGGGGTCAGTTGCGGGTGGACGCCGGCCAGGTCCTCGTCGGTGAGGTCGATGAGACCGACTCCGCGCGACTCGGCGATGCGCACACACTGACCGGAGGCTTCGTGGGCGTCGCGGAAGGGCACCCCCTGGCGCACCATCCACTCGGCGAGGTCGGTCGCCAGTGTGAAGCCGGCCGGAGCCAGTTCCAGCAGACGGTCCGGGTGGAAGGTCAGGGTGGCGACCAGCCCGGTCATCGCCGGCAGCAGGAGGTGTAGCTGGGTGACCGCGTCGAGGATCGGCTCCTTGTCCTCCTGCAGGTCCCGGTCGTAGGCCAACGGCAGTGCCTTGAGGGTGGCGAGCAGGCCGGTGTGGTCACCGATGAGGCGACCGGTCTTCCCGCGCATGAGCTCGGCGACGTCCGGGTTCTTCTTCTGCGGCATGATCGAGGATCCGGTGGACCACTCGTCGGCCAGGGTGACGTAGCCGAACTCCGGGGTCGACCAGGCGATGATCTCCTCTGCCAGGCGGGAGAGGTCGATGGCGACCTGGGCCAGGACGTAGGAGGTCTCGGCGGCGAAGTCACGGGAGCTCGTCGCGTCGATGGAGTTGTCGGCGGCGGAGTCGAAGCCGAGTTCCGCGGCGATGGCCTCGGGGTCCAGGGCCAGCGAGGAGCCCGCCAGTGCACCGGAGCCGTACGGGGACACGGCCAGGCGCCTGTCCAGGTCCTGGAACCGCTGGACGTCGCGCAGCAGCGGCTGGGCGTGCGCCAGCAGCTGGTGGGCCAGCAGCACCGGCTGGGCGGCCTGGAAGTGGGTCTTGCCGGGCATGATGGTCTCCGGGTGGGACCGGGACTGGAGGACCAGGGCATCGACGACGTCGAGGACGCCGGCGCTGACCTCACGCACGGCGTCCCGCACCCACATGCGGAACAGGGTGGCGACCTGGTCGTTGCGGGAGCGGCCGGCACGCAGGCGTCCGCCGACGACCGGGCCGACGCGGTCGATGAGACCGCGTTCCATGGCACCGTGGACGTCCTCGTCCGAGGGCTCCGGACCGAAGGCACCCGAGGCGACGTCCTCACCCAGCCGGTTCAGACCGTCGAGCATGGTGGTCAGGTCCTCGTCCGAGAGCAGGCCGGCATTGTGCAGTACCTTGGCGTGGGCCTTGGAGGCGAGCACGTCATAGGGGGCAAGCACCCAGTCGAAGTGGGTGGACTTGCTCAGCGCGGCCATGGCCTCAGTGGGTCCACCGGCGAACCTGCCACCCCACAGGGAGCCCTCGTTCGTCGCGTGCTTCTGGATCTCCGTCATTGTTGCGCCGCTCCCCTAGTTGCTGAAGCGCCGGTCGCGCTTGTTCGCGATCTTGGAGGACAGTCCGTGCAGCTCGACGAAGCCCTTGGACAGGGTCTGGTCGAAGGTGTCGCCGGTGTCGTAGGTGGCGAGGTTGAAGTCGTAGAGGGACTCCTCGGACCGGCGGCCGTTGACCTGGATCGCGCCGTTGTGCAGCACGAGGCGGATGTCACCGGTGACGTGCTCCTGGGTGGACTCGATGAACGAGTCGAGGGAGCGCTTCAGCGGAGAGAACCACAGGCCGTCGTAGACCTGGTTGGACCACTCGGCCTCGATACCGCGCTTGTAGCGGGCGAGCTCGCGCTCGACGGTGACGTCCTCGAGGGCCTCGTGGGCCTTGATGAGGGTGACGGCACCCGGGGCCTCGTAGATCTCGCGGGACTTGATGCCGATGAGACGGTCCTCGACCATGTCGAGACGGCCGACTCCCTGGGCACCGGCGCGGCGGTTGAGCTCCTCGATCGCCTGGAGGACGGTGACCTCACGGCCGTCGATGGCGACCGGCCTGCCGGCCCTGAAGGAGATGGTGACCTCGTCGGGGGCCTGGCCGAGGGAGGGATCCTCGGTGTAGGCGTAGATGTCCTTGGTCGGGGCGTTCCACAGGTCCTCCAGGTAGCCGGTCTCGATGGCACGGCCCCAGACGTTCTGGTCGATGGAGAACGGGGAGGACGCCGACTGCTCGATCGGGACGTTGTTCTCCTCGGCGAAGGCGATGGCTTTGTCGCGGGTCCAGGCGTAGTCGCGGGCCGGGGCGATGATCTTCAGGTCCGGGTTGGTGTTCATGAAGCCCACCTCGAAGCGGACCTGGTCGTTGCCCTTACCGGTGCAGCCGTGGGCGACGTGGGTGCCGCCGTGCTCGTCGGCGGCCTCGACGAGGTGCTTGACGATGAGCGGACGCGAGATCGCGGAGACCAACGGGTACTGCTTCATGTACATGCCGTTGGCCTTGATGGTCGGCAGGCAGTAGTTGTCGGCGAACTCGTCCCTGGCGTCGACGATGATCGACTCGACGGCACCGGCACCGAGGGCACGCTGACGCACGGACTCCATGTCTTCGCCGCCCTGGCCGAGGTCGATGGAGACGGCGACGACCTCGCCGCCGGTCATCTGCTTGAGGTAAGGGATGGCGACAGTGGTGTCGAGGCCACCGGAGTACGCGAGTACGACGCGGTCAGTCATGATCTTGGTGATCCTTTCGGGGATGTTGTGTCGGGTGAATTCTACAGTTCACGGTCGGCCTGGTCACCGGCGGGCCGTGAGAGTCGGGTGAGTCGTTCCGCCAGGCCACGCCCGTCGGCCGGCTCGCGGGCGAGAACGAACACGGTGTCGTCCCCGGCGATGGTACCGACGACGTCGGGAAGGTCGGAACGGTCGACGACACTGGCGAGGTACTGGGCGGCTCCCGGAGGGGTCCGCAGTACGGCGGTGCTGCCCGACCAGTCCGTGCCGACCAGGAGTTCAGCGAGGACGCGGCGGAGCTTCGCCGGACCGTCGGTGGCGAGATCGTCACCGGCGGCGCCGAGGCTGTAGAAAGCGCGTCCCTCCGAACGCACCTTCCTCGCCCCGAGGTCGACCAGGTCCCGTGACAGGGTCGCCTGGGTTGTCTCCACGCCCTCGGCCTCGAGCCGCTCCAGCAGGTGGCGCTGGCTGGGGATCCGGTGGGTCTCGATGAGCCGGGCGATCAGGTCCTGCCTGGCCGACCGGGTCAGCGGTTGTTGAGGGAGAGCCATTCCAGCAGGGCCTTCTGTGCGTGCAGCCGGTTCTCGGCCTCGTCGAAGACGACGGACTGCGGTCCGTCGATGACGCCGGCGGAGACCTCGAAGCCGCGGTAGGCGGGCAGGCAGTGCATGAATATGGCGTCCCTGGCGGCGGTGGCCATCAGAGCCTCGTCAACCTGGAAGGGCTTCAGCGCAGAGGTGTCGCGGTCGGCGTCCATGCCCATCGACACCCAGGTGTCGGTGATGACGACGTCGGCACCGGTGACGTCCGGGGTGCCGGTGACCGTCAGCGTCGCACCGGTCTCATCGGCGCGGGTCTGCGCCCGATCGACGAAACGCTGTTCCGGCTGGAAGCCCTCGGGGGCGGCGATGGTGATGTCCACACCCGCAGTGGCGAAGCCGAGCATGTAGGAATTCGCCATGTTGTTGGCCCCGTCACCGAGGTAGACCGCCTTGAGACCCTTGAGCTCGCCCTTCTTCTCCTTGAGGGTGAGGAGATCTGCGAGGATCTGGCAGGGATGGAAGTCATCGCACAGGGCGTTGATGATCGGCACGGTGGCGGTCTCCGCCATGTCGTGGAGGTTCTGGTGCGCACCGGTACGCCAGACGACGGCGTCGACGAAGCGGGACAGGACCGCACCGGTGTCCTGGTAGGACTCCTTCTTGCCCATCTGGGACTTGCCGGAGTCCACCACGATAGGGTGGCCACCGAGCTGGTAGACACCGACGTCGAAGGAGAACCGGGTGCGGGTGGAAGTCTTGTCGAACAGGATCGCCACCGACTGGTTCTCGAGGCTCTTCCGGACCGGGTTCTTCTTCATCTCGAGGCCGAGCTCGAGGACCTCGGCCTGCTCGGCGACGGTGAGCGAGTCATCGGCGAGAATGTGACGGGTCATTTCAGCAGCTCCTTGAGGATCGCGACGGCCTCGCGGACGTCGGTGTCGGTGATGGTCAGTGGCGGGACGAGGCGGATGACGTCGTCGGCCGGCTGGTTGAGCAGCAGACCGGCGTCGAGGGCCTCGGCGACGAAGCCGGGGTGGTCGTCCTTCAGCACGATGCCGAGCATGAGGCCGCGACCGCGGACGTGGTCCACGGTGTCCAGTGCCTCGAGTTCGGTGCGCAGGTACTCCCCCTGCGCGTTGACGTTGTCGAGGACGTTGTCGGCGATGATGGTGTCGATGACGGCGTTGCCGGCCGCACAGGACACCGGGTTTCCGCCGAAGGTGGTCCCGTGCTGCCCGGCGGCGAGCAGCTGTCCGGCCGGGGTCGCGGCGACACAGGCACCGATCGGCATGCCACCGCCGAGTCCCTTGGCCAGGGTGATGACGTCCGGCACGACACCGTCGGGAAGATCCGCCTGGTAGCCGAACCACTGTCCGGTCCGGCCCATGCCGGCCTGGACCTCGTCGACGATCATGAGGACGCCGAACTCGTCGCAGAGGGCGCGTACACCGGTGAGGAAACCCTCTGGTGCGGGGACGACGCCGGTCTCTCCCTGGACGGACTCCATGATGACGGCGGCGGTGTCGTCGGGCGCCTGTTCGATGAGGGCGCGCAGGGCGGCCAGGTCCCCGTAGGGGTAGAACTCCACGCCGGCGGGCATCGGCTCGAACGGGGCGCGCTTGCCGGGCTGACCGGTCATCGCCAGCGAGCCCATGGTGCGGCCGTGGAAGCCGTGCTCGGCGGCGAGGATCCGGGACTTCCCGGTCAGCCGCGCGGTCTTGAAGGCCGCCTCGTTGGCCTCGCCACCGGAGTTCGAGAAGAACACGTGCGCATCCGGGGAAATGAGGTTCCGCAGCGTGTTCGCCAGGGTGATGACCTGCGGGTGGGCGAAAATGTTCGAGGTGTGTCCCAGAGTGGCGACCTGTGTGGAGACAGCCTCCACGATCGCCGGGTGGGCGTGGCCGAGGGCGTTGACGGCGATGCCGGCGAGCAGGTCGATGTACTCGCGGCCGTCGGAATCGGTGACCCGGCTTCCCTTACCGGAGACGAGGTTGATCGCCGGGGTGCCGTAGGTCGGCATGACGGCGTTCTCCCATTCGGACTTCCAGTTCTGTGTGGTGCTGTCAGGCATTGGGCGACTCCCAGTCTTCAGGGGCGATCATCGTTCCGATACCGCCGGAGGTCATGAGCTCGAGGATCACGGAGTGTCGCTCGCGTCCGTCGATGACGTGGGCGGCGGAGACCCCGGTCCGCACGGCGGAGAGGCAGGCCTCCATCTTGGGGATCATGCCGGCGTCCAGGTCAGGCAGGATCTTCTCCAGTTCGTCGGGGGCGATCCGGGAGACCAGCGAGTCCTTGTTCGGCCAGTCGGTGTACAGACCCTCCACGTTGGTGAGCACGACCAGGCGCTCGGCACCGAGGGCCGAGGCCAGTGCACCGGCGGCGGTGTCGGCGTTGATGTTGTATACCCTGCCGTCCTCGTCGGGCGCGAAGGGGGCGACGACCGGGATGCGGCCGGCGTCGATGAGGTCCATGAGCACGGTGGCGTCGACCTGGGCGATGTCTCCGACGCGGCCCAGGTCGACCTCCTCACCGTCGATCCAGGTGTTCTTCTTCACGGCGGTGAACAGGCCGGCGTCCTCACCGGAGGTACCGACGGCGAAGGGGCCGTGCTGGTTGATCAGGCCGACGAGTTCGCGTCCGACCTTGCCGAAGAGGACCATGCGGACATACTCCATGGTCTCCGGGGTGGTGTAGCGCAGTCCGCCGATGAACTCTCCCTCGAGGCCGACCTTGTCGAGCATCTCGGTGATCTGCGGGCCGCCGCCGTGGACCACGATGGGGTGGGCGCCGACGGTGCGCAGGAAGGCCATGTCCGCGGCGAAGGCGGCCTTGAGATCCTCGTCGATCATGGCGTTTCCGCCGTACTTCACGACGACGATCTTGCCGCGGTAGTGCAGCAGCCAGGGCAGTGCCTCGGCGAGCACGTTCGCCCGGGTCTGCGGGGAGAGTCCGGAGTCGCCTCGGTAGACGACCTTCTCGCTCGTGGGTTCAGTCACGGGGTGGCTGCCTTTCCTAGGAGCTGTACGCGGAGTTGATGTGGACGTAGTCGTGGGACAGGTCCGTGGTCCAGACGGTCGCAGTGCCCGGTCCACCTGTGCCGAGGTCGACGAGGACGTCGATGTCCTCCCCCGACAGGTCGACGTCGCGGGCGCCGGGGGCACCGGTGGCGTTGACGCACACCGGCTGGCCGTTGAAGCTCACCGAGATCCTGTCGGCGACCATGGTCACCGGCGCCATGCCGACGGCGGCGAGGGTGCGTCCCCAGTTCGGGTCGGAGCCGAACATGGCGCACTTGAACAGGCTGTCGCGGCCGAGGATCCGGGCCGCGACCTTGGCGTCCGCGTCGGTCTCCGTGCCGGTGACGGTGATGGCGACACGCTTGGTGACGCCCTCGGCGTCCGCCTGGAGCTGCTTGGCGAGGTCCATGCACACGGCGTGGACGGCGGTGGAGAGCTCCTCCTCGGACGGGGTGACGCCGGACGCGCCGTTGGCCATGAGAATCACGGTGTCATTGGTGGAGGTCGAGCCGTCGATGTCGATGCAGTCGAAGGAGACCTCGGCCGACGACCTGAGGTACGGCGCCGGATCATCGACGTGGGCGTCGGTGGTGAGCACCACAAGCATGGTGGCCAGCGACGGGGCCATCATGCCCACGCCCTTGGCCATGCCGCCGAGAGACCAGCCCTCGCCGTGGTAGACGGCCTGCTTGGCGACGGTGTCGGTGGTCATGATCGCGGTGGCGGCGGCGAGGCCCGCCTCCGGAGAGGACGCCGCCTCCTGCTGCACCTCATCAGTCACGGTGGCGACACCGGCGAGCACCTTGTCCATCGGGAGGGTGTCGCCGATGAGACCGGTGGAGCACACGGCAACCTCGCCGGCGGGGATCCCGAGGGCGTCACCGACGGCGGCGGCGGTGGCTTCGGCGTCCTTCTCCCCCCGGACGCCGTTGCAGGCGTTGGCGTTGCCGGAGTTGAGGATGACGGCGTGGAAAGTGCCGTCGTTGTTCTCCCGGGTGTACTTGACCGGGGCGGCGAAGACCTGGTTACGGGTGAAAAGGGCGGCGGCGGTGAACTCGGGGCCGTCGTTGACGACGAGGGCGAGGTCGGGGTTGCCGGAGGGCTTGATGCCTGCGGTGGTGGCGGCGGCCCGGAAACCGGCGGCTGCGGTCACACCGGTCGTGTTCTCGGTCATGGGTGTTCTCTTCTCGTGTGTGTTCAGAGCGCGTGTGTGGGGGTCGGCGGTCTACAGACCGGCCATGGGTAGGCCGGCGGTCTCGTCCCAGCCCTGGATGATGTTGAGGCACTGCACGGCTGCTCCCGCGGTGCCCTTGGTGAGGTTGTCGATGGCACTGGTGGCGACGACGACGCCGTCGGCGACAGTGACCTGGAGGTGGCACATGTTGGTCCCGGCCACGCTCTTGACCTCCGGTTGCTCACCCTCGGGCAGCAGATGGAGGAAGGGTTCGTCGGCGCAGTAGTCCTCGTAGGCCCCGCGGATCTCCGCCGCAGTACCTCGGGCGTCAGCGGTGACGGTGGTGAGGATCCCCCGCCGCAGCGGGGCGAGGACCGGGGTGAAGGTCACGTGGACGTCACCGGGGTGTCCGTCGGGCAGGACGCGGCGGATGTTCTGCGCCATCTCCGGAGTGTGCCGGTGGGTGGCGACCTTGTAGGCCCGCAGGTTATCCATGGTCTCACCACCGAGCATCGGCACGGCGGCCTTCTTGCCCGCTCCGGTGACGCCGGTAACGGAGACCACGGAGACCTTCGGGTCCATGAGTCCGGCGTGCATGGCCGGGAGCAGGGCGAGAGTGGCGCCGGTGGGGAAACACCCCGGGACGGCGACGCCGGTGGTCTTCTTCAGGATGTCGCGGTTCCCGGGAAGCTCCGGGATACCGTAGGGCCAGCTGCCGGGCCACCCGCCGCCGTAGTAGGCGTCCCAGTCGTCCCGACTGGTCAGACGCCGGTCGGCCCCGCAGTCGAGGACGATGGTGTCCCCCAGGTCAAGGGAGGAGGAGACGCCGTGGGGCAGGCCGAGGATCGCGACATCGTGGCGTGCGAGCACCTCTTCGGTGGTGTCTTCGACGGTGCGGTCAGCGAGCTGCGGCAGGCCCGGGACGAGGTCCCCGAAGCGCTGCCCGGCGTTGGAGGCGCCGGTGAGGGCACCGATGGTGAAGTCCCGGTTGTGTCCGGGATGGTTCAGGAGGAGGCGGAGGGCTTCTCCCCCGGCGTATCCACTGGCACCTGCCACTGCGATCGAGATCATTGGACCAGTATGCCCTGCCCCACCGCGCTCCGCAAGTTATGCATGAAAGTGGTTTTTATGCAATGCTGCTAACGCCCGACGGAAATCAGACGCCGCCCGGACCAGAACAGTCCGGGCGGCGTCCTCGCAGAAAGCGCAGAGCCTACGCGCGCAGCGTGGCCCCGACCGTCGAGGCGGCGGCGGCGACAGCGGCCTCTCGGGCTTCGGACGCCTCGTCCTCGGTGAGGGTCCGGTCGGTGGCACGGAACCGGAGGGAGTAGGTCAGCGACCGCTTGCCCTCGCCCAGCGCCTCGGCGTGGTACTCGTCGAACAGACGGATCGCCTCGAGCAGCTCACCGGCACCTGAGACCAGCGCGGCCTCGACATCGGCGGCCGGGGTGGTCTCGTCGACGACCACGGCGACATCCTGGTACAGAGCCGGGAACGGGGACAGCACCGGGCGGGGGAAGGACTCCGCCAACGGCAGACCGTCGAGGTTGACCTCCACGGCGATGGTCCGCTTCGGCAGGTCGGCGCGCTCACAGACCTGCGGGTGCAGCTCACCGGCGTGGCCGACGACGACCTCGCCACCGTCGACCACGGCGAGAACCTCGGCACACCGGCCCGGGTGCCACGGCAGGTACTCCGCATTGCGCAGCGTGACCTCGACACCAGCGGCCCGGGCGATGACACGGACGGCCTCGAAGGCGTCGGCGGCGGTGTACGGCCGGGCCGGACCCCGGGTGCCCTGGAGCTCCCGGTCACCGGCGGCGATGACGGCGACGTGCAACGGCTGGTCAGGCAGGGACGCCAGCAGCTCTGTGACCTCCTCATCGGAGGGTCGACCGGCAGTCGAGGGCATCGGGGAGGTCCCGGACACCCCGGTCGGCAGGGTGACCTGCTCGACACCGAAGAGTCCGAGGTCCTTCTGGCCACGGGTGATGTTGCGACGCAGAGAGTCGATCATCGACGGCAGCAGCGTCGTCCCGATGGTCGCGACGTCGCTCTCCAGCGGGTTCAGCACCCGGATGGCGGACCGACGCGGGTCAGAGGCGTCCAGCCCCCACACGTCGAAGGTGTCGTTGGGGATGAACGGGCTCGGCAGAATCTCGAGCCAGCCGTTCCACGCCAGGGCGTGGCCGACGGAGCGGCGCATCCGCTGGCGCGGAGTCAGACCGCGGCCGGCCGGGGCATTCGGGATGACCGAGGGAATCTTGTCGAGTCCTTCGAGACGCAGAACCTCCTCGACGAGCTCAGCGGGGATGGTGAGGTCCGGACGCCAGGTCGGCGGGACGACCTCGATGGCCATTGCACCGTTGGCGTCACGCTCACCGGTCGGAGTGACCTTGCAGCCGACCTCGGTGAGGCGTCCGACCGTGGTACCCGAGGGGTAGATCGTGCCGGCCATCCGGCCCGGGGCGGAGGTGTGCATGGCGATGGTCGGCATGGCAGGGACCTCGCCGACGATCGACACACCCGGCACCACGGTGCCGCCGGCGATCCGGGTCAGCAGGGCGACAGCGAAGTCGAGGGCGGCCTCGATGGCGGCCGGATCGGCGCCACGCTCAAAGCGCCGGGACGCCTCGGAGGAGAGCTTGTGACGGCGGGAGGTGCGGGCCACGGTGATCTGGTCGAAGTGCGCGGCTTCGAAGTAGACGTCGGTGGTCTCTGCGGAGATCTCCGAAGTGGAGCCGCCCATGACACCCGCCATGGACTGGATGCCCGTGGCATCGGAGATGACGACGTCTTCACCGGACAGGGTGCGCTCGACGCCGTCGAGGGTGGTGAGCTTCTCCCCCTCGGTGGCGAGGTGCACATGCAGGTCACCGGCGATCTTCCCGGCGTCGAAGGCGTGCATCGGCTGGCCGAGCAGGAACATGACGTAGTTGGTGACGTCGGTGGCGGCGTTGACCGGACGCTGACCGGCCAGCAGCAGCTCACGCTGCATCCAGTACGGGGACTCGACGGTCGGGTCGATGCCCGAGACACGACGGATACCGAAGCGGGACGCCTTGGTCTCCGGATCGACGGTGATGGCGGGCAGGTCCGAGGCGTCACCGGCGGACGGCAGGCCGGCCAGCAGGTCGGTCGCCAGGGCCGCGGCGGCCGGGTCGGTCGCCGGGTCACGGAAGGACAGGCCGAAGGACGCCGCGAGCTCCCGGGCCAGGCCACGGGCGGACAGGGCGTAGCCGCGGTCCGGGGTGACGTTGACCTCGAAGACGGTGTCGTCGAGGCCGAGGAACTCACGGGCGTCCTCACCGATGACGATGCGGGGGTCCTCTGCCTCCTTACCGCGCAGGGCGATGATGCCGGCGGTCTGGACGGACGCCAGGCCGAGCTCTGCAGCGGAGCACATCATGCCTTCGGAGACCTTCCCGTAGGTCTTTCGGGCGGCGATCTCGAAACCACCGGGCAGCACAGCCCCGGGCAGGGAGACGATGACGATGTCCCCCTGACGGAAGTTCCGGGCACCGCAGATGATGTGCTGCGGCTCGCCGGACCCGTTGGCGTCGCCGACGTTGACCTCGCAGTAGCGGATCGGCTTCTTGAAACCTTCGAGTTCTTCGAAGCTCTCGACGCGTCCGAAGACGATGGCACCGGTGGATTCGGCGATGTGCTCGTAGCCTTCGGTCTCGAAGCCGACGCGGACGAATCCGGCGTCCATCTCCTCGCTGGTGACGGAGAAGGAGGCGTTGGAGGTCCGGAGAAGGCGGGTGAGCCAGTCCTGGGAGATCAGCATGGGTGGTACTCGGTTCCTTGGGGTGAAGAGGTCAGGAGGTTGATGTCTACGCAGTGACGCGACGGTGGGTCAGCCGCGGATGCCGAAGGGCTCGGTGAAGCGGACGTCGCCCTCCACCATGTCGCGCATGTCCGGCAGACCGTTGCGGAACTGCAGGGTGCGCTCAATGCCCATACCGAAGGCGAAGCCCGAGTAGACCTCCGGATCGATGCCGGCAGCGGTCAGGACGTTGGGGTTGACCATGCCGCAGCCGCCCCACTCGATCCAGCCGGCTCCGCCCTTCTTGTCCGGGAACCAGACGTCGACCTCAGCCGACGGTTCGGTGAAGGGGAAGTAGTTCGGGCGGATGCGGGTCCTGGCGTCCTCACCGAACAGGACACGGGCGAGGTGGTCCAGCGTGCCCTTGAGGTGTGCCATGGTCAGCCCCTTGTCGACGGCGAGACCCTCGACCTGGTGGAAGACCGGGGTGTGGGTGGCGTCGAGCTCGTCGGTGCGGAAGACACGGCCCGGGCAGGCGATGTAGATCGGCACATCGCGTGAGAGCATGGTGCGGACCTGCACCGGAGAGGTGTGGGTGCGCATGACCTGCGTCGATCCCTCGGGTCCGATGTGGAAGGTGTCCTGCAGGGTGCGGGCCGGGTGGTCCGGGAGGAAGTTGAGGGCGTCGAAGTTGAAGTACTCCGCCTCGATCTCGGGCCCCTCGGCGATCTCCCAGCCCATGCCGACGAAGATGTCGGCGATCTGCTCGGTGAGGATGGTGATCGGGTGCTGGCCACCACGCTGACCCCGGGTGGCGGGCATCGTCACGTCGATACGCTCGGCGGCGAGCACCTCGGCGTTGCGCTTCTCCTCCAGGCGGGTCTTCGTGAGGTTGAAGGCCTTCTCGACCCGGCCCCTGGCCTGGTTCACGATCCGGCCGGCGTCCTTGCGCTGGTCCTTCGGCAGGCTGCCGAGGCCTCGTCGGGCGGCCGGGATCGGGGCGTCATCCCCCAGGTGGGCGCGGCGCAGCTCCGGGAGCTGGTCCAGGTCCGTCGCCGCGGCGAAAGCCTGTTCCGCAGCTTCTGCCGCAGCGGTCAGGCCCGCTTCGCTCATGTCTACCCCGTCAGCCACCTGCTGCACCTCACACTCGTGGAAATCATCGGAAAATCGTCAATAGCCGGTTGATCATCTTAGCAATACTGCGCTGCAGTTATCACACCCGGGCGACCCGTGCGGTCTCGTAGAGGCACACCGCCGCCGCAGTCACCAGGTTGAAGGACTCCGCCAGCCCCTGCATCGGGATCGAGACCCGTACATCGGCGAGGTCCTGCCAGTCACCGAGACCGTGGGCCTCGTTGCCGAACAGCCAGGCGACGCGCTGCCCGAGCAAGGGTGTCTCCCCCGCCGGCGCCACGGACGCCTCGTCGAGGGAGACGTCGCCGTCCCCGGAGGTCGCCAGCACGAGGTATCCCTGCTCGTGGAGTCGCTCGACAACCTCGGGGATGCTGGTGTGCCGGGTGACAGGCAGGTGGAACACCGATCCCGCTGACGAGCGCACGGCCTTCCCGCCCTGCGGGTCGACGGTCTCCCCCGCGAAGATGACGCCGGCGGCACCCGTGGCGTCCGCGACACGGATGAGGGCTCCGGCATTGCCGGGCTCGGCGGTCTCCACCGGTACCGCGAGGACGCGCGGGGTATCCGGCCCCGCGGACGCGAGGACGCCGTCCAGGTCAGTGAGCTGGGAGGTGCACAGTGCGAAGAGGCCGGTCGAGGTGACGGACTCACTGAGGGCGTGCGCGGCGCGGTCGGTGATCAGGCTGACATGGACACCACGGGTGTCGTCCCCGGTGAGAGCGTCGAGCTCACGGCCGAAGGAGTCGAGGGCGTCCTCGGTGAGGAAGACGTCGACGACGTTTCCGTGACGCAGGGCGGACATCACCGCGTTGGATCCTTCGGCGAGGAAACGGCCGGCCTTGCGTCGCACGGCGGCGCGGTGGAGCTTGGCGGCGTTGACGATCCGGGGGGTGCGTTCGGTGAAGGGTTCGTCGCCCATCCGGCTGCGCCAGTTGGCGGACAGCGGCGAGGAGACGGGAGGAACGGGGGCGTCAGTCATGGAGCCAGTGTATCGGGACCACTGGTGAGGGCGCGGCGCGGCCTTCACATACGAAAACCGCACCTCCCGGTGTGTACCGGGTGGTGCGGTCAGCAGGGGTGCGCGGTGGCCTGGGCCGGCGCAGTGCGTCGGTCGCCTACTTGGCGACCGGGGCGTTGACATCCTCGGGGAGGGCGGCCTTGGCAGCCTCGACGAGAGCGGTGAACGCGGCCGGATCGGAGACGGCGATCTCGGCGAGGTTCTTGCGGTCGACCTCGATGCCGGCGAGACGCAGGCCCTGGATCAGACGGTTGTAGGTGATGTCGTTGGCCCGGGCAGCGGCGTTGATGCGCTGGATCCAGAGCTTGCGGAACTCACCCTTGCGGGCGCGGCGGTCGCGGAAGGCGTAGGTCTTCGAGTGGAGGACCTGCTCCTTGGCCTTGCGGTACAGGCGGGAGCGCTGACCCCGGTAGCCGGAAGCCTCGTTGAGGATTTCGCGGCGCTTCTTCTTCGCGTTCACAGAGCGCTTGACACGTGCCATGATTGACGTCCTTTGTTACTTAGTTGACGGTTGTCGGTTTCAGGGGGTGCAGGCGCTCTTTAGGCCTTGCCGAGGAGGCGCTTGATGCGCTTGGTGTCGTCCGCGGACACCTCGGTGGTGCCCTTCAGGCGACGGGTGCGGGTGGAGGGCTTTCCCTCGAGGAGGTGGCGGCGGTTGGCCTGCTCGCGGCGGAGCTTGCCGGAACCGGTGACCTTGATGCGCTTGGCGGTGCCCTTGTGGGTCTTCTGCTTCATCGTGGATCCTTAAATTCTCGTTGCTCCCGTGCCGGTGGGCACGGGTGGCGTGGCGGAAGGCTACTTCTTGCCCTTGCGGACCGGGCCCAGCACCATCGTCATGTTGCGTCCGTCCTGCTTCGCTCGGGTCTCGACGACGCCGTACTCCTGGACGTCATCCGCCAGGCGCTCCAGCAGCCGGAAACCCAGCTCCGGGCGGGACTGCTCCCGACCACGGAACATGATGGTCACCTTGACCTTGGAACCCTTCTCCAGGAACCGGACGACGTTACCCTTTTTGGTCTCGTAGTCGTTGTCACTGATCTTCGGGCGGAACTTCTGCTCCTTGACCACGGTCTGCTGCTGGTTCTTGCGGGCCTCACGGGCCTTCTGGTCCTGTTCGTACTTGAACTTGCCGTAGTCCATGATCTTGCACACGGGCGGCTTGGCGTTCGGGGCGACCTCAACGAGGTCGAGGTCGGCGTCATAGGCCAGCTTGCGTGCATCGTCGATGCGGACGATGCCGACCTGTTCGCCACCCGGGCCGACGAGCCGGACCTCGGGAACGCGAATCCGGTCGTTGATGCGAGCTTGAGCGCTGATGAGAACTCCTCAGTAGCAGTGGTAGAAACGTGTACCGCGTACTGCGAGTGTGTGCGGACGGTGTCCGTCCCCATGGATCCCCCACGGCGCGCCTGCACCGCATGAAAACCGTCCTCCGCACATGTCCACCACAGACACCGTCGGAGAACGGACTTTCGTGACCCGGACCCAACTCGTGAGCGGTTCCAGGTGGGAGATACTCCACTTGCAGCCCGTCAGGTCGACGGGCGGTAGTGGATCCGATGCTAACACCTGCAGTGCCGAAGTCCAAACCGCGCGCAACGGCAGCGTCCACTCCCCCGGAATACAGGCCTACCCGGGGGTGGTTGCCCTCATGTAACTTCATGTCATGAGCACTCATCATGAGTCCGGGGGGACGTCGGGAAGCCGACCAACCCCTGGCACCACTCCTCCAGTCAACCAGAACCCTCCCCCGCGTCCGGAATGGGGTGAAGCTGCCCGGCCCGCACCACCCGTCGGCACCGCACCTCCGGGGTACGGACCACCCCCGGGATACGGCGGCCCTCCGCCCGGTTACGGGCCTCCCCCTGTCTACATGGGCCCACCTCCGGGC